>DJHJ01000017.1 GCA_002433055.1 Acidobacteriia bacterium UBA6623
CCGACAATGAACACTTTTGCCAATCCCATGACGTACATTGTAAATCAATAGGCAGTGGAAGCGAGACGAGTTAAGTATTCTTTTTTAAAAGTCATTAGATTGACCAGTGTTTGGTGATGTATTTGACCTGTGCAGCAAATATTTGCCGTTCGACGGTTGCCTTAACTATCTACGGTCGCTATTATTCTTTGCTTGTTGCTGTTTGCGTTCTTAGGTAAAGAAGGAGAATGGACCTGTGTCAGATAATGAACCTGCCGTATTACTAGAAAGTGATCTCACTGGTGTTGAACTTATTGCCCGTGGTAAAGTGCGCGATGTTTACCAAGCGGGTGAGGGTATTCTTTTTATTGCTACCGATCGAATCTCGGCTTTCGATGTTGTTTTACCGAATGGCATTCCCCGTAAAGGCGAAGTGCTGACGAAGCTTTCAATTTTCTGGTTTGATTTTTTGAAAGATTTACTACCTACCCATTTCTTGACAGCGAATGTGGACGAGTATCCTGTCGAATTACAGCAGTTTCGCGAGCAACTGGAAGGCCGCTCGATGCTGGTCAAAAAGCTTGAGATGGTGCCGATTGAGTGTATAGCCCGTGGTTATTTAGCGGGATCGGGGTGGAAGGAGTACCAAGCTCAAGGTACGGTTTGTGGAATTGAATTGCCATCAGGGTTAGTTGCGAATGGTTCGTTGCCAGAGCCAATATTTACACCGTCGACTAAAGCAGAAGAAGGACACGATGAGAACATCAGTTTTGAACAGGCTTGTGACGTTATCGGCGAAGACCTATGTACGAGATTGCGAACGCTAACACTCGATATCTACAAGAAGGCGCAGCAGCATGCATTGACTCGTGGTGTGATGCTTGCTGATACCAAGTTTGAGTTCGGTCTTCTCAATGGTGAAATTGTTCTGGCCGATGAGGTATTAACACCTGACTCATCTCGCTACTGGCCTCTAGACTCTTATCAGCCCGGCCAAGAGCAACCATCCTACGACAAGCAATATGTTCGTGATTACCTAGAAAAAGTCCGTTTTAACAAGCAACCTCCTGGGCCGGTGTTGCCAGAAGAAGTAGTCGCCAATACATCAAGTAAATACCAAGAGGCCTACAAAGCCCTTACCGGTAAAGAGCTATAGGGATTTGGCCTAATCGGCAGAAAAAGTAGTGTTAAGTAACCCAGATTCTAGATTGATTGAAAGCGGCCACTGAGCCAATAGTGGAAGCCCGAACGTCAGAGGTTAGAAGATCATTCAGTAACTTCTCTCGATGCTTAGGGGCAACCGAGATCAGTAGACCACCGGAAGTTTGAGGGTCATAAAGAAGACCTTCTACCTCAGCTGGCACGCTTGAATGGACGTCGACAGACGGGCTGGCGAATACCTTGTTGTTTTTTTGCCCTCCAGGAAATATGCCCTGTTGTGCATATTCAAGTGCACCGGGAAGAAAGTCTACCGCGCGATGGTCAATCTCAAGGCTTACTTGGCTTGCTTTAGCTAATTCGAGAGCATGTCCCAGCAAACCAAATCCGGTTACATCTGTTACGGCGTGCACTTCGTAACGATTCACGGCATGTCCGGCTGCTGCGTTGAGTGTAGTCATCGATTCGACCAGAGCTACGATTTGTTCGTCAGGAACGAGATCTTTTTTAAGTGCGGTTGAAATCACGCCAGTCCCTAATTTTTTTGTGAGGATTAGGTGATCTCCTGGCTGTGCTCCCGCATTAGTTCGAATGTGGTTTGGATTGACTAAGCCTGTGACTGCATACCCAAATTTAATTTCGTCATCAGCAATACTGTGCCCACCTATGACCACGCAACCAGCCTCACGGATCTTCTCTAAGCCACCGGTCATAATTTGTTGCAGAACTTCTGGGTTACCATTGGAAGGGTAGCAAGTGATAGCTAAAGCACTTAGGGGTTTACCACCCATGGCGTAAATATCACTCAGCGCATTCGCCGCGGCAACAGCTCCAAACGTTGTTGGATCATCAACGATGGGAGTAAAGAAATCTACGGTCTGCACTAATGCTGAGGAATCGTCAAGTTTGTACACTCCCGCATCGTCGGATGTATTGAATCCTACAAGGACATTCTGACTGGTTTGCCGCGGTAAACTACCGAGGACCCGGTTGAGCAAGACGGGATTCATCTTGCTTGCTCAACCAGCTGTTTTCACCCCAGCTGTCAATTTAACTTTATCCCTATGTGCAGCCATACAAATTTGATTATGTCATACGCAACGCCATCGGATTTACTAGATTTTTTTAGTGCAGCGTCAGGTGATGATTGTTACGTATCAGACTTGCTAGAGACGCAAGCAGTACGGTGCATTTAAAGATAAAACTATCCGTTTTGAATGGCTTCTGCAAAGGACTGTAACGAAGGGTACACAAGGGGCTCTTCTCTCTGTGTCGACGAAAATTGCGCAAAAATATCGGGCCATTCTGGCCTTGTGCTGATTAGCACTGGCTTAGCTCTAATCGTGCACGCGGCTTGTAGATCAACTGCGGAATCCCCTACCACCATTGAAGTGGAATAATCAATATCAGGAAAATCATTGCATGCTTTTTCGAAGAGTCCGCTTGATGGTTTGCGGCAGTGGCACTGGCCGAGATCATGAGGGCAGTGGTAAATTCCATCGAGTCGCCCCCCGTACGAAACGATCTCGTCCTCCATCTTGCGATGAATATTGATCAGGTCCGATTCGGTCATCAGATCGAGAGCGATGCCTCGTTGGTTTGTGACGACTATGATGCGCTTGCTCATTTCGTTCAGCATTCGAATCCCTTTCAAAGCACCTGGAAGGAATCTGAATTTTTTCCAGTCGGTGACGTATGGATTGTCACCTTCTAGTTTTTGATTTATTACACCATCACGATCAATAAATACTGTATGTACAGTATTTAAACAACATATCTTAATGTCACTCATAAAGTATATTGATAGGTGTGGTAACCGGCATTCCTCTCTGTTTCAGTCCGAATGTTGCCAGTGCATAGATTAACGTGTTGCTTCCCATGCCAAGTGTTCTAATTCTGGTGAGAGTAATTGTTCCCATGCGAGACGAACTGCGGCGGGGGATCCAGGCATTGAAACGACAACGGTGCCATTATACAAACCGGCAGTAGCGCGTGACATGATTGCAGAAGTGCCTATTTCCTCATAGCTCAGCGATCGAAAGATTTCCCCGAAGCCAGGTAAAGTCTTTTCAAGCTTACGGCTCAATACATCGAATGTGGTATCGCGAGTTGATATGCCAGTTCCGCCATTGAAGAGTACTACTTGCACTTCGCTAGACGCCAGTGTGTCCAGTGCCGCTTCAATCTCGTTTGCTTCATCGGCGAGAATAATTGCTGAATGGAGTAGGTGCCCATTTGATTTAATTTGATGACAGAGATAGTTGCCACTTTTATCTGTTTCGCGTGTTCGGGTATCGCTTACTGTTACGACTGCGACGTTAACTGGTCCGCGACGAGAGGCTTTCTCTTTGTGTTCGGTGGTTGTTGGAGAGGCCATGTCTGATGAGTCACATTGTAACGGTAGTTGCAATATTTAGGAGTGAGCAAGAGATTTATTTTGTTAGCATGACGGCTATGAAGTTGATGCGCGCCTTTGCAGCTGGTGTTCACGAAATCCAAAAATTTCTTCCGCAGCTATGGGGAATGGCTCGGGAACTTTTTCATGAAATTATGGGGTTTATCTTCTTTGCTCTGACATTATTCTTTGTTTTTGGTGGCCAGGGGTTGATTCGTAGCTATCAAGCACTAGGTGACGATCCAGATGCAGAAGCCCGTTTAATACTGGTTGGTTTGTTTGTCGTTATGTTTGGAGGATTCGGTGTTTCATCTTTTCGGCGAGCGCGCCGCATTGCGAGGAGTCGAAAATAGAAAAACCTGTGTGGGACTCATCAATGGGGGAACGAGCCAAAGAGAAAGACCGGGGTTCACCAGGTGAATTTCCGTATACCCGTGGCATTCATTCAGGAATGTACCAGGACAGACTCTGGACCATGCGTCAATATGCCGGTTTTGGCGACGCTGAAGAATCAAACAACCGTTACCGATATCTCATTTCACAGGGGACCACTGGCCTTTCTGTAGCATTTGATCTGCCGACGCAAATGGGTTTGGACTCCGACAACCCGTTAGCACTTGGAGAGGTAGGCAAGGCTGGTGTGCCGATCTGTTCTATCAATGACATGGAGACGCTCTTCAAGGGTATTTCTTTGGGCAACGTTTCAACCTCTATGACTATCAACTCTACAGCGATTGTTTTACTGGCAGCTTATGTTCAGATAGCACGAAGGCAAGGACTACAAACGAACCAGTTAAGAGGCACTATCCAGAACGATATTCTCAAAGAGTATATAGCGCGGGGAACATATGTTTTTCCTCCTCGGGCTTCGATGCGGATAGTTACTGACCTCTTTAGGTGGGCGAGTGAATGGGTTCCCCATTGGAATGTTATCTCAGTTAGCGGATACCATATGCGCGAGGCTGGTGCGACGGCTGTTCAGGAACTGGCTTTTACTTTGGGAAATACGGTTGCCTATGTGGAGTCTGCTTTATCTGCAGGTATTGAAGTTGATAAGCTTGCACCACAGCTTTCATTCTTTTTTAGCTCGGGTAGTAACTTTCTTGAGGAAATTGCTAAGTTTCGAGCTGCACGGCGTCTGTATGCACACATGATGAAAGAACGATTTGGTGCCCGCGCACCACGTTCCATGCAGATGCGATTCCATGTGCAGACTGCAGGATCAACACTAACGGCACAGCAACCCCAGGTCAACGTCATTCGGACGACACTGCAAGCGTTATCGGCTGTACTGGGGGGTGCCCAATCACTTCACACCAACTCGCTCGATGAGGCACTATCCTTACCAACGGAACATGCAGTAAGGCTCGCACTGAGAACCCAGCAGGTACTGGCTCACGAAACCGGAATTGCCGATACGGTTGATCCATTCGGTGGATCCTATGCAATCGAGAAAATGACTGATCAGATTGAACAGAGTGCAAAAAAATACCTTGAGCGTGTCGATAACATGGGAGGAATGATCGCTGCGATAGAACAAGGGTTTGTCCAACGTGAAATTCAAGAAGCAGCCTATAAATCCCAACGGCTTGTCGAATCGGGAGAACAAGTTATTGTGGGGTTGAATAAGTACCAGATGGAAGAAAAAACTGCAGAAATTCTGAAGATCGATTCGAGACGAGAAAGAAAACAGATTGAGAGGCTGAAACGATTTAAAGCGAATCGTAACGAAAAAAAAATCCGTCCGGTGATACGTCGCCTCGAAGATGTGGCCGGAACTTCAGAAAACCTTGTTCCGTATGTTCTCGAGGCCGTAGAGGCACAAGCCACCTTAGGTGAAATTACGGACGCTCTACGTTCAGTATTTGGGGTCTACCAGGAAAAAGTTGTTGTTTGATCTATGGGGTCATGCAGTTCAAGTAAATAGAGCGGAAGCGATCGCGATCTTAGTGATTGATTAGCATTGCTGATGTTGATTCGATAAAATTCTATTTAAAACTTGTGGGCAAATGCCATAAGAGGTCATTTTATCCACTTCACGTAATCCTCTAATGATGAAATCTTTGCAGTTAGTAGCACCTCGAACGGTTGAATTACGAGAACTAGAAGACCCGCCGACTCCCGGATCTGACGAAGTTTTAGTGAAATTACGAGCAGTTGGTCTCTGTGGGTCGGATATGCACTGGTATTCCGAGGGTGGGTGTGCCGGTTCCGACGCAAATTATCCAATGGTCTTGGGTCATGAACCCGCGGGAGAGATAGTGGAAGTTGGGCATGGGGTTGAAAAACTCAGTTCGGGTATGCGTGTCGCCGTGGAGCCGACTATCAGTTGTGGTGTATGTGAGAAATGTGTTTCCGGTCATTTTAACCTGTGCGATGAGTCCATTTTCATGGGAGGGTTTCAGATGCCCGGTCTATTGCGCCAGTATGCTGTTGTTCCGACACGCAATGTGTCAGTTGTCCCCGAGACTATGAGTTTCACAGATGCCGTAGTCGTTGAACCATTGGCAGTTCTATTACATACTCTCGAATTAGCCAAACTAACCCCGGATGACGCAGTTGCCATTATGGGTGCTGGTCCGATTGGTCTTCTAGCAGCAGCAGTGACAAAACAGGCAGGAGCATCGTGCGTAACTATTGCTGATCGGATCCCAGAACGTCTTGAATTAGCAAAAAAATTCGGTGCAGATGCAGTTGTAGACTTCACTAAAGATTCCGTGAGTGATGCAGTTTATGATATGACCAATGGCAAAGGTGCACATATCGTTATTGATGCTGCGGGTAACGCTGAATCAGTGAGTGATGCTATTGCTTCAGCTCGAAGTGGTGCCACCGTCGTTGTTGTCGGTATTCCTTCGCAGCGAGAGGTTGAAGTGCCGCTCTGGCAGGCTATGGACAAGGAACTGAAGTTCCATATTCAAAAACGTTCGAACAATAATGATCACGAAGCAATATCAATGATCAACCGGCAATTGATTGATATTAGCCCGCTTGTTACTCACCGTTTCCCTTTCGAGCAGGGTGATAGAGCCTTTCAAATGGTGCATGATTACTCTGATGGGGTGTGTAAAGCTGTGATTGAACTTTAGATGTCCAAAATAGACCATTCCGATTCAATGTCCACTTTTCTGACTGACACGGTAGTCGAAAATCTCTCGAGGGTCTTTAGCAAAAGTGAGTATGTCGGACAGGTGTTGTCAGGATATATTAGTTAGGTATGGCGTGTCGATCCGCGAAGCTCGTGTCGGTGATCTTTTTCATGGCTTCTCTGTCGGGAGTAGCTAGCGCCCAACTGACAAGTCCAGAATCACATTTCGGCTTTTCGATGGGTGCAGATCGACAATTGGCGACCTGGGACCAAGTTGCATCCTACTACCAGTTGATTGCCAAGGAGGACCGTCGTGTCCGTGTGGAGACACTGGGGGCAACGACAGAAGGTCGTCCATTGTTATTAGTTACGGTCGCCAGCCTAGATACATTAGATCGCCTGGACTACTACAAAGATATTCAGCGGCGATTAGCTGACCCCCGCACAACCTCACCACAACAGGCAGACACTCTGATCTCTGAGGGTAAAACTATCGTTTTGATTACCTGCTCGATTCATTCGAATGAGGTTGCTTCGACTCATACGGCTGTCCAGTTTCTATACGAATTACTGACCAAGGAGGATCCACGCTCTCAGACAATTTTGCAGAACACAATATTTTTATTGATGCCGTCACTAAATCCTGATGGCGTGGACAAAGTTGCGGCTTGGTACCGTCGTTTCGTGGGAACACAGTACGAAGGTGCACCTTTGACTGAGCTCTATCACCAATACACAGGCCACGACAACAATCGAGATTGGTACATGTTTACGCAGAAGGAGACACGACTTGTAGTCGAAAATGTCCACAACATCTGGAGACCACAGATTGTGTATGACGTCCATCAAATGGGCAATCGTGGTGCGCGTATGTTCTTGCCACCTTGGATGGATCCGATCGATCCAAATATTGACTCGCTAATTGTGCAACAGGTCAATCAACTAGGTAGCGCTATAGCAGTTGATCTCACAGCTGCAGGGAAGAAGGGCATTGTTGTGAATGGGATATATGACTATTTCACACCGGCACGCCACTACCAGAGTTATCACGGTGGGTTACGCCTACTAAGCGAGAGTGCAGGAGTTCGTTTTGCTACACCAATCAAGGTGCCATTTTTTTCTCTCGATGTTCGCAGCCGCGGTTACAACACGAGAAGCCGAAGTTGGAATTTTCTTGAGCCTTGGCTCGGTGGGACGTGGAGACTTCAGGATATTGTTGATTACCAGTTAATAACATTTCAATCCTGTCTCTATCAAGCAGCTTTGCAACGGGAGAATCTGCTCCGGAATTTCTACCGTATTCACAGCCGTACTGTAAATCGTAAACGACCATGGGGATTTGTTATACGCCGTGAACAACATGATTCAAATGCAACGAAACGTTTGTTGGAGACACTGTCATTTGGGATGGTTGAGATTGAAAAAGTGAACAAGGGTTTTTCTGTAGCGGAAGAGCATTTTTTCACTGGGGATTATCTTATTCGCCTTGCGCAACCGTATGGATCCTTCGCCAAGACACTTCTTGAGGCGCAACAATATCCTGACTCACGAGAGTATCCAGGTGGTCCTCCGCGAAGTCCATATGACGTGACAGCTCATTCTCTCCCTTTGTTGTTGGGCGTTGAGGTGATTCAACTGGAATACCCAGTCGATGTCGAATCTGTGCTCGTTGATCAGTTTGAATGGGATGGAAAAGTGGATGAGGATGATATTTTATCTTTCACCTCAGCTGCTAGTAACGCATGGAAGGCTGTCAACAGGTTTTTCTCAGCAGGAATTCCTGTGAAACGTGATCCTGACACTGGTGAGTTTTTGATTTCCGTTAAAGGTAAGGCAGCTCAGATGATTTCGCAGATGGCCTCTGAGCTGGACATAAGTTTCGTGTCGCCTTCAGCCGAGATTTTGGAACACAGTCGTCCCATTCAGTACCCCCGCATTGCTGTATATCGAGGCCAGGTTCCATTGATCGATGAGGGGTGGACACGATGGGTTCTAGATGAGTATGAATTTTCGTACGAAAGTGTTGGCAACGAACGCATCCAGGATGGAAATCTCAGTCTCGACTACGATGTGATTGTCTTACCAGATGCTCTACCGAGCATACTGCACGCAGGATATATTCGAGGAGCTCTGTATGACGGAGTGGAAGCACCACCAGATTATACTGGTGGCATCGAGGATGTGGGTGCTGCATCACTGAGACGCTTCATGATGGACGGTGGTACGGTACTCGCATTAAACCGCGCGTCAACTTATGCAATTGAACGTTTAGATGCACCGGTACGTAATATTTTAAGTGGATTGGGTAAACAGCAATTCTATGCGCCAGGATCTCTTCTCAATACACAAGTCAACACAAAACACCCTCTGACTCGAGGAGTAAGAAGCAATGAAGCCATCTGGTTCGAATCCGGACCGGCTTTTGAGAGGAATAGTCTAGTGAGTGGCGACATGACGCACAATGTAATGGTATTTAACGCGGAAAATATACTAGCGTCTGGCTGGTTGCTAGGAGAGGAATATCTGTTGAATCGGTCCGCAGTGCTTGATGTTCCGATGGGTGACGGCCGGTTGGTTCTATTTGGCATGCGTCCTCAGTATCGAGGTCAACCAAATGCGACATTCAAAATATTGTTTAATGGGTTGTTCTATTTTCCAGAATGAGTTTGTGGTGGCCAACAGTGTTTTGAAACTGTGAACTATTTTAATTACTTCACTGAAATTGAGGAGCATTTCCAGCGTGCTCGTAATAGCGGGATTTTTATGCTTTCGCCATTAGACTGGGCACTTATCGAAGTATGGAAAAACGCAGGGGTGCCGATCGAAGCAGTGTATAAGGGTATTGATCGGACATTTGAAAAATGGCATAAACGAAAACGTAGAATGCGTGCAATTAACTCCGTTGCATATTGTAGTCAGGAGGTGTTGTCAGCTGCTCAAGAAATGAAAGAAGGAACTATTGCCTCGTCTCAAACCTCTCCACCCCCGAGTTTTGATCATAGTGAATTGGCTGAATACCTTAAAAGCAGGTCGAATTTGGTGCAGACCTCTGGTCGGAATACCGGTGATGAGTTTGAAAGAATCTGTAGAGAAACTGCCGATTCTCTTGGTCGACTGGCGTCATCTGTACAGGGTGATTCAACGCTAGATTTGGAGTCAATGGAACAGCGACTGACTGTTTTAGAGGAAAAATTACTAGTCGCAGCAACGCAGAAAATTACGGAAGAGGAGATGATCCAGGTGCGACGTGATCTTGATAACCAGTTAACTCCATATCGGCGCAAGATGACGACGGATCAGTTGACTCTTTTGGAGAGACAGTTTTTTCAAAGGCAGGTGTTTGAGGCTGTAGGGCTTCCACGGCTGAGTTTGTTTTATTTGAATTGACGTAGGTTCAAACTCAGAATTTCAGTTGTTGTCTTTGTTGATCCATCCACGTAACTCTTCTTCCGTGATGATTTTTATTCCGATTTCCTGTGCCTTTGCCAATTTTGTTCCGGTGGTTTTACCAGCGATCAAATAGTTTGTTTTCGTACTGACCGTAGAGGTTACTGTTCCTCCATGTTGTTCGATAAGGTATGTTGCCTCATCACGACTCATGGTTGGAAGGGTGCCGGTGAGGACGAAATTTACACCTTCGAGTCGGTTTCCTGTTGTTTGCATCGCTTTCTGTTCGAGTTGAAGCCCCATTTTTTCAAGTTGATCAATTAGGTCACAGTTTTTTGATTCCCCAAAGAATATCTGTATTGCTTCAGCGACTCGTGGCCCGATGTCTTTAATCTCTTGAAGGTCTTCAAGCGATGCTGCTGCCATTGTTCGAATAGATAGGAAATGATTTGCTAATAGTTGGGCAGTTTGCTCACCAACAAAGCGTATCCCCAATGCAAAAATAACTCGTGGAAATGGTATGGCTCGAGATAGTGATATGTTTTCCAGGATGTTCGTAGCTGACTTGGGCCCCATTTTATCTAATTTTGCAAGTGTTGAGGTTTGGAGTGTATATAGGTCTGCGACACTAGAAACTAAGTTTTGATCGACCAGCTGATCGACCAAAGCATCACCGATACCCGCAATATTCATCGCTCGCCGTGAGCTGAAATGTAAAATCGATTCCTTGAGACGAGCTGGACAGTTAGTGTTGACACACCGACGGATGACTTCGTCGTTTTCACGAACTAGGGTCGTATTACAGATTGGACAACATGAGGGCATTTGAAAAGCACGACGGTTTTGAGCTTTTTTGACTACACGAATTATTTTCGGTATTACGTCACCGCTACGTTCTACCAGAACAGAATCTTCAATGTGTAGCCCTAATCGCGCAATTTCGTGCTCGTTATGGAGTGTAGTTCGAGAAATTTGTGCGCCTCCCACCATGACAGGTTTTAATCTGGCACGAGGAGTGACTGCACCAGTTCGTCCGACCTGGACATCGATGGCTTCGACCACGGTGACGGCTTGTTCGGCAGCAAACTTGCATGCGATTGCCCAGCGTGGTGCTTTCGCCGTTGTGCCAAGGATTTGCTGTTGTGATAGGGGATCCACCTTGATAACTAGTCCATCGATTTCATAAGGTAGCCCCTCTCGTTGTTTCTGCCACTTATCGTAAAAGTTGGAAATCTCGTCGATGCCACGTAATCGTTCACGATGTGGATTGACTTTGAAACCCATTGAGTGCAGTGCCTCTAGGACTTCCCACTGATGTGATGCAAACGGCGGGTTTGCTGCGGGGATCATGTAGGCAAAAAAATTTAAAGTTCGTGATGCAGTGATTTTTGGATCTAACACTCTTAGTGCACCAGCAGCTGCATTGCGTGGGTTGGCGAATGTCGGCTGGTTTTCTTTTAGTCGTTCGGAGTTGAGTCTTTCGAAAGATCGAAGATCCATGACGACTTCGCCACGAACTTCAAATTGCAATGGGAAATGTTCTTCATTTTCAATCAGTAGTGGGAGAGACTTTATAGTGCGAGCGTTCTGGGTGACATCCTCTCCGATTAATCCGTCGCCACGAGTAAGAGCCCGTGTCATGTGACCGCGAGAGAATTCAACTGACAGGGAAATACCGTCAAGTTTGAGCTCGCCAACATACTCAACTATTGCAAGACCGCTCAGATCACGTATGCGGCGGTCAAAATCGAGTAGATCATTCTTGGTAAAGGCATTATCGAGACTGAGCATAGGAGAACTATGAGGTGCTTTCACGAAACCATCGCGCGGAAACCCACCAACACGTTGAGTTGGGGAATCAGGTGTGATTAAGTTGGGGTTAGCCTCTTCGAGAGATCGCAGTTTTTGAATTAGGATGTCATATTCTTTGTCACTAATTTCAGGCTCATCGAAAACGTAGTAAAGTCTTTCGTGATGCCTTACAACTTTACGAAGCGACGCGATGGTGCCTTTGAGGACGTCTGGTGTTACTTCTGACATTGCCGTTTTATTATATGAGTTGGCTCCGGTGATATTTAAAAGAGCAGCACTTATTCACAATCCCGTTTCGGGGAGGCGTTCCCGTCGGCGTGATGAAAAAATAGAAGGAACACGTTCCATCCTAAAACAATGGGTTCCTCAGGTAGAAGTCTTGACAACTTCACGTGCCGGTGATGCGTCGAGGTTGGCGAAGGAAGCAGTAGCAGCCGATTACGATTTAATAGCAGTCAGTGGCGGTGATGGAACGATTAATGAAGCAATCGACGGCATGGCTGATTCTGATTCGGCCTTATTGCCGTTACCCTTTGGAACAGCTAACGTCCTCGCGGAATTGACGGGGATACCGCTTCAGCCCGAACATGCAGCGAGTTTACTTCCCAAAATGAAAACCTTTGAAGTGCCACTTGGGTGCGTTCATAATGCGACTACTACGGGCTCAGGTCGTCTTTTTTTGTTGATGTGTGGCGTCGGGGTTGACGCAGGGGTTATCTACAGTTTAGATAATCGACTAAAAACCTATCTCGGTGAAGGAGCTTATTGGCTGGGGTCATTAGATCAATTACATCGCAAACTTGAACCCTTTTCGGTGCACATTAATGGCAAAACTTATGAGGCTACCTTTGTGCTTGTCAGTAAAAGTCGGTGTTATGGAGGCGGTTTGGTAATCACACCTGATGCTGATCTACTTGCTAGTGAATTTGAAATAGCAATTTTTCACGGACGTTCTCCCCTGCGCTATGTTGCGTATCTAGCACAACTTGCGACCAGACAACTCAACAGTTTTTCCGATGTTACATTTACCCGATCACAACGAGTAGAATTTACTCCCATCGGCACAGTGCCAGTGTATCTTGAGGTTGACGGAGAATTAGCAGGGCGTATCCCAGCCACTGTGAATATTGCACCGAAGACACTGAAATTGCTATTACCACAAAATTTTTCAGCGAGATAGGTTGTCCTCGAATTGGATTCGACTTGTAAGTTTGTAATGTAGATGGCATCTTGTTGTGCTTGAAATACTATCGCCAATACCCTTGATTTTTAAATGGATAATTTGACACATACATTGACAGGCGTATTGCTAGCACGTGCCGGCCTGAATCGCTTGACCCCGAGAGCAACTTGGATTGCTGTCACTGCAGCCAACCTTCCAGATATCGACATTGTTGTTGGACCGTGGAGTATCGATTACCTTAATTACCATCGACACCTGACCCACTCTTTTTTCGTTGTACCACTTGTGGCCTTTGCGGCTCTCGTAATTGTCGAAGGTGTCACGCGGTTAATCCGGCCCAAAGCCGATAAATTGCCGTGGGTTAAGGCTTGGCTTGTTGCCACAATAGCTGCATTGACTCATCCACTTCTTGATTTGACTAATTCGTATGGAGTCAGAACCTACCTCCCTTTTTCTGCCGATTGGCATTCTTGGGATTTTTTTAATATCGTTGAGCCGTGGCTGTTGATAATGCTGTTGGCATTCGTTGCGGCTCCAACTGTGTACGGTTTGCTTGATAACGAACCAGGCTCGAAAGCTTTTCGTAACCATCAAACTGCAAGGGTGGGATTGGCTCTACTGATTGTCTTTGGGGTAGGCAAGGCGGCACTCCATGGTTTTGCAATTGAGATGTTAAATGCACGTCATCAAGGGGATTTATCCGTGCAACGTATTGCAGCTTTCCCAACGTCATTAATCCCATGGGTTTGGACCGGTTATATCGAGACGTCAAAGTATCATCAAGTGGTCACGATGGATCTTCTGGAAAATCATAATTCAACTGTTGGTGATAAATACTTTAAGCCCAGCTTGCATCCTGCACTTGATGCTGTGCGTGCTCATCCCCTAGCGCGAGATTATTTAAATTTTGCTCGATATAACGTCACCACGATTTTTCTGATGCCCAGAGGTGCCCGCATTGAGATGCGCGACATCCGTTTTGGTGATGCGAAACGTGCGGTTTTCAAATGTGTATTTCAAACGGATGAGATGAATCGTGTCACTAGTGCTACTTTCGAGTGGTAAGTACGTCAGTTCAGTTGAAACTACTATCTTGTAATCACGACATGATAGATGTGAAGTTATTGCTCGTCGCTTCGAAACGGATTGAAGTCAACCCCTCTATCGTATGTGTCGATTTTTTCAACACGCTTGAGGCTATTAACTATCCAGTAAGTTAGAGGTGTTGCTGCGGCTTCGTATAAAACCTTAGCGATATACCCAGTGACCATTAAGTTCACCATCGTCGATGTGGAATGAACGCCAATGAACACGATTGTCACGACAATAACCGTATCGATCAGTTGACCTACTACGGTTGATCCGACGGTCCGAGTCCACAAATATTTTCCACCCGTCCAGATTTTCATTTTCGACATGACAAAAGCATTAGCAAATTCGCCACACCAATAAGCGACCAAGCTGGCCAGTAAGATTCTTGGAACGAAACCAAAGACCTTTTCAAAAGCTTCTTGGTTCTGAAATTCAGGTGCAGGTGGCAGGCTAGTTGTTATTTGAGTCACGATCACTAGGAGGAGCGAAGAGGCGAACCCTATCCAAATTGCGCGGCGAGAAGCACTGTATCCATAGACTTCGACAAAGATGTCACCAAAAATATAAGTTATAGGAAATAGAATTTGCGCTCCACTGATCAAAAAAGGTCCGAATGTTATGCCCGCAATGTCGAATGGCCCTATTGCACAAAGTTTTTGTGCCACTAGGTTTGAGACCAGCAAGACCACAACAAAAAAGTGGACCAGTAGGTCGTAGTAGCGGAACTCGTTACGTCGCACCATGATTCAGAACAGTTAACTGACACCTCATGTACACGGTGTACCGAGGTAAAACAAAAAGCGAAATCGGAAGACGATTAACCACTGACCAGGTTACCCAATTGTGCAGTCCCGTTGTAGCAAATATGTAGTATTTGTCAGGTTTGCGGTTAGTCTCTTGTGTTAAATATCAGTTCTGATTTGTGATATGTGATCTGACATCGACGAGGTTTTGTTTTCCTGGTGACTACCTTTCCATCGAAGAGACTAGCTATAGTCGTTTGTGTAGTATTGCAAAGGGAGAAGATGTCATCTGTGTTGACCTAACGCCTGCATTTCAGAAGCGAAGTCAATTAGTTGATACCTGCTTTCATCATTATCCACGCGAGAGCGCAGAAGGATACAGACTTGTTTCCGCCGAGATGGTGCCACATTTGTGAGTAGTGGTGGTGTGGCAATGAGGGTAAAAGTATCAAGTGCAATTTCAGAAAAAAACTGTACTAATTACGGGAGCTTCTTCTGGTATTGGGCGTGCGTGCGCACACGCTTTTGCCCGGGAGGGTGCCCATTTGATTTTAACGGCACGTTCATCTGACGGTTTACGAACGGTGGTTGAAGAGGTAGGGGAGGCGCAATGCACTTTAATCCCAGCTGACCTCACAGACTCTCGCTCCCTGTTGACTTTTGTCAACCGAGTGACCACGGAAGTATCCAAAATCGATATTGTTGTGAATAATGCAGGCGTAGGACTATATGCGCCTCTTTTGGCCGCCAAATATGAAACGGTGCGCACAATGATCACCCTTAATTTCCTGGCACCAGTCGAACTAACACGGCGGTTGTTGCCGCTGATTCCACGTGGTGGTGCAGTGGTAAATATCAGTTCAATTGCTGGTAAGGTGCCTCTTCCGTGGTTCACTCTTTATTCCGCATCGAAATCCGCAATCAATGCATTTTCTGATGGTCTGCGGATGGAATTAGATCGATTTGGTATCCACGTGTTATGTGTTTGTCCCGGCTATGTGAACACTTCATTTCGTGATAATTCTTTGGGTTATGAAATTCCTGATCAGGTAGCGACCCGAAAGCATTTTGTGGTTACATCTGAGCAGTGCGCAGAAGCGACAATCGAAGGTCTTCGACTTGCTAAAAAGACGGTGGTTGTCCCGAAAATCGGATGGATATTGGCCGCCTTAACACGTATATTGCCGGGGATCGTTTTCTGGTATATGACAAAGATAAACAACTCGTTACCATCTATAAACAGACGTTAAGAGAGGGGCTCACTGTCAAAATCTAGATGCAAATACGATTTAAATCAACACCAGGTATTTATCTGGTCGGCTTCATGGGTTGCGGCAAAACTACTGTAGGACGTGAATTAGCACAGATCCTAGAGTGGGAGTTTGTTGACCTTGATGATGAAATTGAAAGACGTGCAGAAATTTCCATTAGTGAAATTTTCACACAGCATGGTGAAAGCTCTTTTCGTGAGATTGAGAGTGATGCTTTACTGGAGCAAATCCAGATTGTTGCGGAGGGGCATACCCGAGTGGTAGCGCTCGGCGGAGGAACGTTCGGAGCGAAACAAAACCGAAAGATTATCAAACAAGCCGGTCTCTCGGTTTGGCTTAACGTTCCATTAGAAGAATTGTGGCAAAGGGTTTCTAACGCCACTCATCGCCCTTTGGCAAAGGATAGAGCAAGGTTTGAAGCTTTATATGAAGAGAGGCTTATGGAATATATGAAAGCCGATTTTTCTATTGAAGCAAAATCTAAGGACTCATCTCATATCGCTCACGAAATAATCGACTTATTGCCACAAGACTTTGACAAGGTGTAGAGTGAAATCGTACAAAAGTAGATTCCCAGAAGAAGAGTTATCGATGAAAATCGGCACAGCATAGGATGTTGCTGCAATGATTGAAAATGAAAACCCATCGTCGATGGCGGTTTTACAAACGAGAAGTTTGTCGAAGATTTTTGGTGATACTGCATCAAAGTTGAGTGTTCTTCACAATGTTAATTTGGATGTGAGACCTGGAGAGAGTCTCGCCTTGATCGGTGAATCAGGGGCAGGGAAATCAACCCTGCTGTACCTGCTCGGGGCACTGGATAAACCCACCTCAGGTGATGTCTTCTATAACTCACGAGCACTTTCGAGTTTTTCTGGGACTGACTTAGCTAATTACAGAAACAGTCAGGTTGGCTTCGTTTGGCAGAACTATCACCTGTTGATCGAATTCACCGCACTCGAAAATGTTGCGATGCCGCTACTGATTGCTGGTGAAGCACACCAAGATGCATTTTCGAAGGCACGGTTATGGCTTGATCGAGTAGGGCTTGCGCTGCGTACTGAACACCTTGCAGGTGAACTTTCCGGAGGAGAACAGCAGAGAGTTGCTATCGCACGGTCATTGGTTGCGTCTCCTAAAATAGTGTTGGCCGACGAGCCGACTGGGAATCTAGATCGATCCACCGCAAAGGTCGTTGCAGATCTTTTGCTTTCGTTTCCTAAGACCTGGGGATTAAGCTTGGTAGTGGCGACTCATAACCAAAAATTCGCGGCACGGTTTGATCGAACTCTAATGCTTGAAGAGGGAAATCTCGTAGTAGTTGAGAACGAAGTGAGTTGAATTGGTAAATCAAAAAATCGGCTTTATTTAAATTTACTTGGAATTCTAGTAAGAAGTTATAGTGAAAAAGAGGCAATCAGAGGTATGGTGACAGGGTTCCAGGTTGATACTATGGGGATGTAGAATTGGTTTGGAACTGAGAAGTTGAGGACATATGTTCGAACGCTACACAGAGAAGGCTAGGCGTGTCATATTTTTTGCTCGCTATGAGGCCAGTCAGTTCGGCAGCCCTTATATAGAGAGCGAGCATCTTTTGCTTGGTTTAATTCGTGAGGATAAGGCCCTGGCAAATCGTTTTCTGCGATCGCATGCTGCGATCGAGTCAATTCGAAAACAGGTCGAATCACATACGACAGTTCGAGAAAAGGTTTCCACATCAGTCGATCTGCCACTTAGCCACGAGTGTAAACGTGTGTTGTCTTATGCGGCAGAAGAGGCGGAACGACTTTCACATAAACACATAGGCACAGAACACTTACTTCTTGGCTTACTGCGTGAAGAGAAATCTTTTGCATCTGAAATTTTACACGAGCGTGGCTTGAGGTTAACCTCAATTCGGGAAGAGTTGGCACGTTCTCAATCGGAAAAACTTGTTTCAAATCGACCGAAAGAAAGTTCGCTCCTCGCGGAGTTCAGTAGAGATTTGACGCAAGTTGCCGCTGATGCTTTGCTTGACCCTTTGATTGGCCGTGATAGTGAGGTGGAGAGAGTAATACAGATCCTATGCCGGCGCACGAAGAACAATCCAGTTCTCATCGGAGAGCCAGGAGTCGGGAAGACGGCCATTGTCGAAGGACTAGCGCAGAGGATTTCTGATGGAGATGTGCCGTCATTTTTGGCCGAAAAAAGAGTTTTGGCGTTAGACCTCTCACTCGTTGTTGCGGGGACAAAATATCGTGGCCAGTTCGAAGAGCGTCTGAAAACCATCATGAAAGAATTGATGGAGGACCCTAATGCGATAGTCTTTATCGACGAATTGCACACTTTGGTTGGTGCAGGTTCGGCGGAAGGATCACTGGACGCAGCAAATATTTTAAAACCCGCTCTTTCCCGAGGTGAGATTCAGTGCATTGGTGCTACGACTCCCACTGAATTCCGCAAGTCAATCGAAAGAGATCGTTCCCTGGAGCGCCGCTTCCAAGCTGTCAAAGTTACTCCACCTAGTGAAGGAGAAGCGATACAGGTTCTGCTCGGCGTGAAGGATCGTTACGAAAAATTTCATGCAGTTGCATATACGGATGAAGCCATAGAGACAGCGGTCTACGCCTCAAATCGATATATTCCTGACCGTTTCTTGCCGGATAAAGCAATCGATCTGATCGATGAGGCGGGTGCACGTGTGAAATTACGACAGACGACGGTACCTGATGAGATTGCAGAAGTTCACAAACGTATTAAATTCATAGTTCACCGCATGGAAAATGCTATTACGAACCACGAGTTCGAAAAAGCAAGATTCTATTCTGATGAGGAACGGAAAGAGCGTGAGAATCTGCGAGCTCTCCGAAAAAAATATGACTTAGACGATGCTGTTGCTGCTTCGGTCGGTAAGGATGATATTGAGGACGTTGTTGCGCGCTGGACAGGAGTTCCGATGACCTCAATCAAAGAGGAAGAGCTGTCGAAACTGCTACGCCTCGAAGAAGATTTGCATATGAGAATCGTTAGTCAAGACAAGGCAATATCTGCTTTGGCTCGCGCGATTCGACGTTCACGTGCAGGATTGAAATCGGCTGCTCGCCCAGCAGGCTCATTCTTATTTTTAGGTCCGACTGGTGTAGGTAAAACTGAGGTAGCTCGTGCCCTTGCGGGATCGCTTTTTGGAAGTGAGAAATCCCTCTTGCGTTTTGACATGTCGGAGTTCATGGAGAAGCACTCGGTGGCGCGTCTTATCGGGGCGCCGCCTGGCTACGTGGGCTACGAAGAGGGCGGCTTCCTCACCGAACGGATCCGGCGTCGGCCTTACTCGCTGATCCTGCTGGACGAGATCGAAAAAGCGCACGCGGACGTGTTCAACATCTTGCTGCAGGTTCTGGACGACGGACGGCTCACGGACGGCCACGGCCGCACGGTGGACTTCCGTAACTGCGTGCTTGTCATGACCTCGAACCTTGGTTCCGAAGCCATTCAATCACTCACGGAGTCGGGCAATACCGGCCGTATCAAAGAGACCGTGATGGGCGTGGTGGCACAGCATTTCCGGCCGGAGTTCCTCAACCGGGTGGACGAGACGGTGCTCTTCTCGCCGCTGACCCGCAGCGAGATCACCGAGATCACGGCGCTGCAGTTCGAGAGAATCTCCCAGCGTTTGCTCGAGCGCATGATCCGGCTCGAGGCCAGCGACGAGGCGATTGCCCATATCGGCGAGGCGGCCTGGGATCCGGTCTACGGCGCCCGCCCGATCAAGCGCTATCTGCAGAAGAACGTAGAGTCCGCCCTGGCCCGGAAGCTGGTGGAGGGCGCGGTGGCAGAGGGCTCGCTCGTGAAGATGGTGCTGAAGGACGGTGAGCTTGATTTCGGGATCGAGCTGCCGGAGCCTGTGGAGTCCATCTCCGCGGCGGGCGGTAAGAGTCCGCCGGAATCTCTGTCGGCCTGAAGCCGGTGATTGCTGGAAAACCGGGGTCGTTTCCTCAGCTGGAGGCGGCCCCGGCCTTCCTGTTCTTGAGCTGGTCGATGAGCACCGCCACGAGGATCAGCAGGCCGAAGACGACCATCTGCGGGTAGGTGGTGACGCCGGTCAGGTTCATGCCGTTGGCGATGACGCCGAGGATCAGGGCGCCGACCAGGGTGCCCATGATGTTGCCCGACCCACCGGCGAGGCTGGTTCCACCGACGACCACCGCTGCAATGATCTGCAGCTCGTAGCCCAGGCCGCTCTTGGCGCTGCCGGCGCCGTGCAGCGACGAGTTGACCACTCCGCCGAGCCCCGCCAGCGCTCCACAGATCGTGTAGACGACGATCAGCACGCGCTTGACGGGTACCCCTGAGAGGTGGGCGGCCTCGCGGTTCCCGCCGACAGCGTAGATGTGGCGTCCGAGCACTGTCCGGGTCATCAGCAGGTGGGCGAGCACGTAGAGCAGCATCATCAGGATAACCGAGTTGGGGATTCCCATCAGGGAGCGGCCGGCGCCGAGAAAGCGGTAGCTCTCAGTCTCGATCACGACGTCTGAAGGGCCATCGGCGATGATGAAGGACAGGCCCCGGGCGATGGACATGATGCTCAGGGTGACGATGAAAGGGTGGATTCCGAAGGCTGTCACCATGAGGCCTGAAAAGGTGCCGAGGAGTCCACACCCGACAATGCCCAGCAGGACGCAGCCGAGCAGAATCAGGAGTCCGCTGTCGGGGTTAATGCCGAGCTCACGGGCTGAGCAGGCCACGATGACCCCGGACAAGGCAATCAGGCTGCCTACGGAGAGATCGATCCCGGTGGTGATGATCACCATCGTCATGCCGATGGCGATGATGGCCGTGTACGAAATGTGGTTGGCGATCTTGAGCACGTTCGTGCGTGTCAGAAAATTCGACCACTCATAACTGTCCGGCACGATCACCTTGGCCTTCGCCAGTGACGGGTGCTGCTTCGACAGCCCCGGCAAACTGTGATCGCCCTCCTTGCCCGGTTTGGGCCGCAACACGCCATTCTCGGCTGACGCATGGGTGGCGGCGACGAAATCAATCCGCTCATCCGCCTCGCCCAGCTTGCGCAACGCATCCGACGCATCCGATGGTGCCCCGCTGACCGTTTTCACTACCGTTGCTTTGCCTTGTTCCAGTTCCGCCTTCACCACTTTGGCAAACGCCTGAGACTCGGCGCCTTTGTCCACCACGATCATCACCTTGGCGTTGGGGTTCTGCTTTAAGATATTTTCGGCTACCTCGCCCGCTGCGCCCGCGCTCACTGGATGGATGACACCCCACGTGGCGACCGTGTAGTAGGCAAACAGGACGAGCAACACGAGCAGCGTGCCGTATTCGGAAATGAACTTGGACTGGAGAATCTTTCTCATGCCGCCAAGTCCTTCTCTGCTCCGACGGCCAATTGCATGATGTCCGCTTGCGTGGCGTTGGGCACGTCGGTGATCTCGCCGGTCACGCGGCCTTCGTACATCACGAGGATGCGGTCGCTCATGCCGAGCACCTCG
>DJHJ01000040.1:0-692 GCA_002433055.1 Acidobacteriia bacterium UBA6623
TCAGTGGACCAAGAATATTGAAAATGGTTCGTAGCCTGAGTTGTGTCCGTATCGGCTGCACTTGTTTCATAGCAGGATGGAAGCAGGGAGCAAACATGAAGCCTATTCCTACTTCTTCGATCGAACGAGCTACCTGCTCTGGGTTGAGTATCACTTGCACTCCCAGAGCTTCGAGTAAATCCGCACTGCCACAGCGACTCGATATCGAACGATTACCGTGTTTTGCCACCGGCACACCGGCACCAGCAACAACAATCGCTGCTACCGTTGAAATATTGAACGTGCCAGCAGAGTCTCCACCGGTTCCACAGGTGTCAACAAGTGCAACATCATCAAATTTCGCAACTGAGACTCGGGTTGCATGGCGTCGCATGGAGCGTGCGCAACCGACTATTTCATCGACTGTCTCTCCCTTCATGCGTAGTGCAACAAGCAGCGCACCAACTAAACCCTGCTCAGTGGCACCGTCAAGAATCTCATCCATCGCTCCCGAAGCTTCATCAGCGGTCAAGTCATTCTTCTTTGTCACTTTGTGAAGAGCTTCTCGTATGGCGCTCATCTAGCTACTCCCCTGTTTTCGTTGCCTTATCATCAACGTATCCTCTATAGTGAGTGGTCTAATTTCGATTCCCCGATCGTACCATGAGGGGCCTCCCACCATGAAAATCCACGAATACCAAGCAAAGGAAATA
>DJHJ01000040.1:1002-1241 GCA_002433055.1 Acidobacteriia bacterium UBA6623
CGAATACCAAGCAAAGGAAATATTACGTCAGCACAGCATCCCAATTCCACAAGGAAAGGTCGCCTTTTCACCTGATGAAGCTAAAGAGGCCGCAACAGAATTGGGGGGGCGAGTGGTTGTCAAAGCACAAATTCACGCCGGGGGTCGAGGCAAGGGAGGTGGTGTAAAAATTGCCAAGAACGCAGATGAGGCAATGCAGCTTGCCAAGCAAATCCTAGGGATGACACTTGTAACACATC
>DJHJ01000040.1:1550-2131 GCA_002433055.1 Acidobacteriia bacterium UBA6623
AGGGATGACACTTGTAACACATCAAACTGGGCCTGAAGGTCAAAAGGTCAAACGCGTATTGATCGAGGAAACATTACCGATTGAAAGAGAGTTTTACCTAGGTGTTGCCCTAGACCGCACTTTGCAAAAACCCGTGTTTATCGCATCCTCTGCCGGTGGGGTGGAAATCGAACAAGTAGCAGTTGATACACCAGACTTGATATTAAGAGAGCCTATCGAACCCGGCATCGGACTGTCGAGCTTTCAAGCAAGGCGTTTGGCCTTTGCCATGAAAATTCCCACCCACCTGGTAGAAGCCACAACATCGGCCATGGCAGCTCTGGCAAGCGTCTACGATTCGACGGACGCTGACTTAGTCGAAATTAATCCTTTCGTCACAACTAGCGATGATCGAGTGGCAGCTCTTGACGCAAAGATAGATCTTGATGACAATGCACTGTTTCGACACACGAACTTAAAAGCGCTACGTGATCTTGACGAAGAGGAGTCACTCGAAATCGATGCTAATGAGCATGGATTAAACTACATCAAACTCGACGGAAATATCGGCTGCATGGTTAATGGTGCCGGTTTAGCTATGG
>DJHJ01000040.1:2456-3505 GCA_002433055.1 Acidobacteriia bacterium UBA6623
GCTATGGCAACCATGGACATCATCCAGTACACCGGTGGAAGTCCAGCTAATTTCCTTGACGTTGGAGGTGGTGCCAGTGCCGATCAAATTAAACAAGGGTTTCGCATTATCCTTTCCGATCCGAATGTAAAAGCAATCCTAATCAACATTTTCGGTGGTATTTTGAAAATTGATACGCTGGCTGAAGGAGTCGTAGCTTCAGCGAAAGAATTGGCCATAAGAGTCCCAATCGTACTCCGACTAGAAGGAACAAATGTAGAATTGGGTCGTCAGATCTTGGCCGAATCGGGCATGGATTTTATAGTTGCGGAGAATATGCAGGAAGCTGCGGAAAAGGTAGTGATGGCCGTCGGTTAATGGCCGGCACTGGGAGAACTTCTTTCGGTCTTACAGGTGAGAATCGCATGAGCATTTTGGTTGATGAAAACACCCGTGTCTTGGTACAAGGTTTTGGTCGAGCCGGACAGTTTCATGCAGAACAATGTGTGAAATACGGCACTGAAATTGTGGGTGCAGTACACCCCGGTAAAGGTGGAGAAAAACAGGTTGGCATACCAGTTTTCAACAGCGTTCGTGATGCCGTATCAGCGGTAGAAGCAAACGCGTCAATTATTTTTGTGCCTGCTCCAGGTGCAAGCGATGCCATCATGGAGGCAGCTGAGAGTGGAATCGAATTAATCGTCGCTATTACTGAGGGTATACCAGCTAGGGATATGGTGCATGTCGCCTCCTATCTAAGAAATTATTCCGCACGATTAATTGGACCAAATTGCCCCGGTGTTATTTCTCCCGGGAAATGCAAATTGGGCATCATGCCGGGGTCAATTCACACACAGGGTAATGTCGCTGTGGTTTCCCGTTCTGGAACCCTAACGTACGAAGCCGTAGAACAGTTGAGCGCACTCGGCATCGGACAATCGACGTGTATAGGCATTGGAGGTGATCCAATCATCGGCACATCGTTTATTGATGTTCTTACACTCCTCGATAAAGATCCTGAGACTCACGCTGTAGTCATCATTGGTGAGATTGGAGGAACTGCTGAAGAG
>DJHJ01000040.1:3818-4650 GCA_002433055.1 Acidobacteriia bacterium UBA6623
GAGATTGGAGGAACTGCTGAAGAGGAGACGGCTGCATTCATTCGAGAAAATTTTAAAAAACCCGTTGCGGCTTTCATTGCTGGTCGCACTGCACCCCCAGGCCGCCGTATGGGGCATGCGGGCGCAATTATTTCCGGCGGAAAAGGAACAACAGCGGAAAAGGTTAAAACTCTTGAATCCGCTGGAGTTACAGTAGCGCAATCTCCTGCAGAAATGGGTTCGACACTGGCTGCTTTACTGTAAAGTGACTTTTTTGCGCTTTGTGCCAGTTAAACAGCTTTGAGTGTTGGAATTATTTGTAAACTTTTGAAAGGCTGGAAAAATAGAAATGGCAACAGAAAGAACACTTACGATCATCAAACCTGACTCCGTTGCTGCAGAGAAAATTGGTGAAATCATCGTCACTATCGAAAATTCAGGATTCCGCATTTTGGCTATGAAGAAGTTGCGCTTGTCACGTTCTGACGCCGAAGCGTTCTATCAAGTCCACCAGGAGAAACCTTTTTTTGAATCGTTGGTTAACTTCATGACTGAAGGGCCTGTGGTGCCGATTGCCCTTGAGCGCGAAAATGCTATTGCTAAACTGCGTGAGATCATGGGTGCAACTGATTCAACTAAAGCAGCTGCAGGTACGATTCGTAATCGTTTTGGAACGAATATAGAACGCAACGCCATTCATGGCTCCGATGCTGTCGAAACAGCTGCAGCGGAGTTGAAGTTCTTTTTCAATGAAACGGAACTTCAAACTTAAACCCGGGCAACAGAAGTAGCGTGTTAATAAAACCTCATCAGAACTGAGTCGGTTCACTCCGTTGACAACTTGCAGCCCTTG
>DJHJ01000040.1:4986-6414 GCA_002433055.1 Acidobacteriia bacterium UBA6623
TATACTTCAGTGTGCCATCGATAGACTCTCTACTGACGGAACAGCCTAATCCAACCTCGGAAAAAATAGACCGAGTTTCTACAACGGAACTACTCACCATCGTCAACCGAGAAGACCAGCTAGTTGCTACTGCAGTAGAGAAGGAAATCCCTAACATTGCATCGGCGATAGACGCAATTGTAGAACATTTTCAGCATGGTGGACGCTTGTTCTACCTAGGCGCGGGAACCAGTGGCCGCTTGGGCGTTCTAGACGCAGTGGAGTGTCCTCCAACTTTTGGCACCACACCAGATCGGGTGCAGGCAATTTTGGCAGGTGGCGGCGATGCCATGTGGGCCTCCCAAGAAGGCGCTGAGGATGACACTGTTGCTGCTCAGCGTGACCTCGCCGAGCGGGAATTACACAACGAGGACATACTAGTAGCTATCTCAGCAAGCGGTAGAACTCCCTATGCTTTGGAAGCAGTAAAGTTTGCGAAAACGCTAGATGTTTTCACTGTAGGTATAAGTTGCAACCCAAAGAGCGACCTAACAGCCTTGACAGATATTGCCATCACTCCAGTGGTGGGTCCAGAAATTATCACTGGTTCAACAAGAATGAAAGCAGGCACAGCTCAAAAACTTGTCCTCAATATGATCTCATCCAGTGTGATGGTACGGATGGGGTATGTAGTTGGCAATTTGATGGTAAACGTCCAACTTACAAACGAGAAGTTACGTAGAAGGGCCGAACGAATAGTGGCAGAAGTTTCTGACAGCACACATGAGCGTGCCAGAAAAGCACTGCATGAATCAGGTGGAAGAGTGAATGTAGCTATAGTGATGGCAAAGAAGGATCTCAATGCCATTAAAGCTGAAAAAACATTGAGCGACGTTGGTGACGATCTTTGGAAAGCTATTCAAAGATGAGTATCCCAAGCTGTGGTTGCTACAGTCGCTAATACGACTCTCACATAGTAGTTCTTATGGATAATTTCGTTATCGAGGGTAAGCATACACTAACAGGAGAAATCCCAATTAGTGGTTCTAAGAATGCCGCACTGCCGGCACTAGCTGCCACTGTTTTGACCGAAGACACGGTCATACTGGAACGCATTCCTGAAGTACGTGACGTCTGGACCATGATGCGGTTACTAAAACACATCGGAGTCTGCATAGAACAATCCGATAATGCGTATTCTTTCAAATCCGAGTTAATCTCGTTGCCCGAGGCTCCTTACAATTTAGTCAAGACAATGCGCGCCTCAAGTCTCGTCCTGGGACCCCTGATAGCGAGAACCGGGCGGGCCAGAGTTTCTATGCCAGGCGGTTGTGCTATAGGAGCAAGGCCGATTGATTTGCATATGAATGCACTAGAACAACTTGGGGCACGCATCACCCAGGATCACGGTTACGTAGAGGCGCAGGCTCCAGACGGATTACACGGTAG
>DJHJ01000040.1:6725-7287 GCA_002433055.1 Acidobacteriia bacterium UBA6623
GGCTCCAGACGGATTACACGGTAGCAATATACGATTCGAACGAGTCACTGTCACCGGAACCGAAGACATCATGATGGCTGCAGTACTTGCTAGAGGAGAAACAGTTCTTGAGAATGCCGCCCTAGAACCCGAAGTTGTTGACCTGGCAAACTTACTCAAAAAAATGGGGGCTTTGATTGAAGGGGAAGGCACTCCGACAATTAAGATACAGGGTGTCGATCGACTTAGGAGTGCCCATCACGCGATTATCGCTGACCGTATCGAAGCAGGTACATTTCTTATAGCTGGATTGGCTGTCGGCCATGGGCTTACGGTGACAGGTGTTCATGCTGCCCATCTGGAAGCGGTAACTGAAAAGATGAGTCAAGCGGGTGCAGAAATTTCCTACCCTAGAGAAGATGCAATTTACGTCGAACCTAAAGAACCTCTGCGTGCTGTTGACATTTCAACCCAAGAATACCCTGGCTTCCCAACCGATATGCAAGCCCAATGGATGGCGTTAATGACGCAAGCCAATGGCAAGTCTCAGATCGTCGAGAATATTTTTGAAAATCGATTTATG
>DJHJ01000040.1:7602-12860 GCA_002433055.1 Acidobacteriia bacterium UBA6623
TTTGAAAATCGATTTATGCATGTCTCCGAACTTTCTCGAATGGGCGCAAAAATATCACTTGCCGGTAACCACGCGTCAGTCCATGGTAAAACGACATTGAGTGGTGCTGCCGTAATGGCTTCGGACCTAAGAGCCAGTGCCGGTTTACTGATAGCAGCGCTAGCAGCATCCGGTGAAACTGTGATCGACCGTGTTTACCACATCGACCGTGGCTACGAGGACATAGAGAAAAAACTGGCAGCTGTCGGAGCTCATATCCGCCGAGTGTAGTCAGTAATACCTTCCGACGATAAGCAATATACCCTAGGACTAGCGCAGAAAATCTTCTAATTGAATACGAGTATCCGTTTTTTCATCTCGATATTTGACTACGACAGGAGTATAGAGAGAAAGATCCCAGTCTTTACCGACGCCGGTCGTCGTTATCGGGCGTGATCCGGCGACGACAACTGCCCCCTCGGGAATCACCAATGGTTGACTATCTAAAGCGCGATGCACTACACCTTGGACCACGTCATACACCGGAGTTGATCGTGTAAGAATTACACCGGCACCCAGTACGGCCCTCTTCTTCACAATGGTGCCTTCGTAAACACCGCAATTACCACCGATTAGAACATTATCTTCGATAATTACCGGTAATGCTCCGATGGGTTCTAGGACACCTCCAATTTGAGCTGCCGCACTTACGTGACAATGTTTTCCAATTTGTGCACAACTGCCAACTAGAGCATGTGAGTCAACCATGGAGCCCTCATCGACATAGGCTCCCACATTGATATACATAGGTGGCATACATGTAACACTGTTACCCAAAAAACACCCGTCGCGAATACTCGAACCGCCTGGGACCAATCGAACACTACTACTGATACTGAGATCTTTGAGAGGGTAGGTTGACTTGTCAAAGAATGAAAATCGGCTCCCCTGGTCCGACATATCTACGGTCTGGCCCATACGAAACCCCACTAAAATTCCGCGTTTAACCCAAGTGTTCACCGTCCATCCAACAGGCGACTCGGCATCAGGCTGTGCTGCGCGCGCTGAACCTGAATTTAGGGCGATCTTAAACCTCTGAAAGATCTCCATATCTTGGTGTGTGTAGTCTTCCGGGTTTTTCTCATACAGCGAATTGATTTGGTCTTCCAGCATGGTCTTTGTTTAGTAAAAGTTCCGATCTGACATTTTGTTTACACGTCATCTTTACAAAAATTACCGACGTGTTGCGTCTAAGAAATAACTCACACCTTGATGCCGGCCTCTTTCAAAACCGCAGCAATTTTCCTCTGGTTTTCCTGGCGAGGCGGTACCATTGGTAGCCGGTAGTTCATTTCGATAAGACCCATCATCGCTAGTGCAGCCTTAACTGGTCCGGGGTTGCTCTCAATGAAATTGACATCCATCAAAGCACTATAACGACGATGGATTTTACGTGCATCCTCAAAGTTTCCCTGTAAGCAAAGATCACATAACTTGGCCATTTCACCAGGAATTTCGTTCGAGACGACCGAAATGACACCCGCTCCACCGAGGCTCATTAAAGGCAGTGTCACCGCGTCGTCACCAGCCAACACAACAAAGCTCTCGGGAACATGATCAAAAATCGATACCATCTGTGCTATATCTCCCGAAGCCTCCTTCACTCCGACTATGTTTTCGACTGAAGCAAGTCTGCCAAGAATTTCCGGCGTCAAATTAGTCCCCGTGCGACTAGGAACGTTGTAGACTACAACCGGTAACTCGGTGGCAGCTGAAATTGCTGAGTAGTGCTCGAAAAGCCCTTCGGATGTGGGACGGTTGTAGTAAGGAGTAACAGAGAGTAGCCCATCGACACCCATCGCCTCCAGTGCATGAGCCAACTCAATAACATTCTGCGTGTTGTACCCGCCAGCACCAGCAAGAATTGGAACTTTTCCCTGGGCCGCCGAAATAACAATCTCAACAGAGCGTAATTGTTCCGCTCTACTGAGAGTTGGGTTTTCCCCTGTAGTGCCACAAGGGACAAGGAAGTGCACGCCCTGCTCTACCTGACGTACCGTTAGCTGTCGTAGGGCTTCCTCATCAACTGAACGATCCGATCGAAACGGAGTTACTAAAGCCGTACCACAACCTCGGAACATAACGGTCTCCCTAGATTTCACCAAATCACCAGTCTCCTCCAAGTTCGACGGCTAGTAAGCCGGAGTTTACTCTAGCAGAGAACTTATATGGCGTCACTACCCTACTTGTTTCCAAATAGAAGAAAATTCGTATAAGCCCTGTTTTTTAACCACCCAGCGTGCCGCTTTTAGAGCTCCGAGTGCAAATCCAGTGCGGCTGCGAGCTGTATGCGAAAGACGGATTGTATCTGCTTCAGAATCAAAACCAATCTCGTGGCTGCCAGGCATGAAACCGACGCGGTTTGTTGCCACATCAACGTCGCGACTGTAGCCGGTCTGTTTGATAACGTCTAGGATTTGCAACATCGTGCCCGATGGACTATCTTTTTTCATCTTGTGGTGAGCCTCATAAGCCCAAGCATCATAGTCAGACTGAGTTGCCAAAATCTTTGCTGTGGCCTCAATGATTCCATAGAAAGCAAGCACACCGACCGAAAAATTGGCACCATATACAAGCCCTATCTGATTTTCTTCAACTGCCAGCTTGACTCGAGAAAACTCTTCTAACCAACCGGTTGTGCCGATTACAAGATTCACCCCCAAGCCAGCAATTTTTTCGGCATTAGTCGGCACTACCTCAGGAATCGAAAAATCAATGGCCACCGAAATGTCTTTAAAGTTCTCCGAAGTGATACCTGAGCCATTAACGTTATTGAACTCGTCCAATTTCAGAGCGACCTCAAGACCAAGATCTGGCGCCAATTTTTCGAGCAAACGCCCCATCTTTCCATAACCAACAAGAGCAAGCTTTGTCGTGTTTCCAGTAGATTTACTCATAATTAGGCAAACACCTCTTTATCAACTTTGTCGAAGAATACATTGTGCAGAGCAGATATCGTGGTATGCAAGTCACTCTCCTCTATCACGAAGCTAACGTTACGCCGAGATGCTCCTTGCGAGATCATGCGAATGTTCACATTTTGAATTGCTGAGAAAATTCTTGCAGCAATACCTGGTGTATATCGTAGGTTGTCGCCTACCAGACAGACGATCGCTTGTCCTGCATTGTGCGTTACTTCAGAAAATTTCTTCAACTCGTCAACGATTTCGTTCAACTGGTCTGTTCGGTCAATGGTCAACGAAACCTCCACCTCAGAAGTGCTGATCATGTCAACAGCAGTTCCGAAACGATCAAAAATTTCAAAGATTCTAGCCAAAAAGCCGTGAGCCATCAACATCCGCGTCGATCGAATATCAACAACTGTAATGGATTCTTTATACGCAATAGATTTTACCGTTACAGAGGATGGTGGACACTTACTGATGATTCTCGTCCCTTCAACATCTGGTTTTTGAGAATTCAGAACACGGACAGGGATATCACTGTCGACTGCCGGTATGACGGTGCTCGGATGCAAGACTCGTGCACCAAAATAGGCCAGCTCAGACGCCTCCGAAAATGACAAAACACGTAGACGACGGGCTTCCGGTAAAATAGACGGATCCGCCGTCATTACACCATCTACATCAGTCCAAATTTGAATCTCCGCAGCGGCTAGCGACGCACCAACAATCGAAGCAGTGAAGTCCGATCCTCCACGACCCAAAGTGGTGATATCACCATTCTCCGTGGCGGCAATGAATCCACCCATTACAATGACTTCATTTTCTAGATGTAGCTGTGGAACTATGTCCAGCAAACGTCTTCGTGTTGCATCAAGTATCGGTGAAGCTTGAGTGAATTGGTCATCAGTTACAATCACTTCTCGAGAATCAAGCAGAGCTGTCTTCACCCCCTTGCTTCGTAACATCAAGGTGACGACATAACTCGACAGCCTTTCTCCGAAACTAGCTATTTCATCAGACAGCTGCGGAGTCAATGAACCAAGGGTTGCCAACTTTACAACTGCTTCGTAAAGATCGCTGAACTGAGTCTCTAAAAATATCTCAAGTTGCGGCTGTAAATCAGACTCGATGACTAGATGTGCTTCTGTTTGATGATATTTCTTGAGGTCCTCGACCAATCTGGTAGCTTCAACCTGATCACTTGCAGCCGCAGCACTGGTAATTTCCACCAGTCGATCAGTGGTTCCCCCCATGGCAGAAACAACCACCACCAGAGGCACTTGTGTCTTAGCAGCAACAATCCTTGCTGCGCGACGAAGAGATTCTGCATCGGCCAGTGAGCTACCGCCGAATTTCATAATGTTCATATCTACATATAAACCTAGCGCGTAGCGGCCTCAGGGTAAAGTAAGTTCAATAGAGATTGACATCTTAACTGCAGGTTCGTACACTACCCACGACACCAGAAAGCTCTGGTTCTTAGCCCATGAACAAACTTTCGGGTAACCTCAGAGTACTATGGCGGGGGTGGACTCTTGGCTACGGCCTTCTGTTTGCTCTCTTATCGGGATCGTTACTCTATGCAACTCCGTCCTCGGGACTAATTTTCTCGCGGGATGTAGCGCCCATTTTTCAACAAAATTGCCTATCGTGTCATGGAACAGATCAACCCATGTCACAGCTAGACCTACGTACGAGAGCCGGAATGCTTCAAGGTGGACTACGAGGACCAGCACTCGTTCCTGGACAGCCTAACAAGAGTCGCATTTATCAAATGGTCGCAGGAGAGGCGACCCCTTCTATGCCTCTCGATGGCAATTTGAATAAAGATGAAATCTCAACCCTTGCGCAATGGATCAACGAAGGGGCTTCTTGGGATATCGCTCAACTCAGCGCCCCAGCGCCAACCTTAGCGAAAACCAAAAACGTACACTCGGCGACCAACTACAACAAAAAAGAAATCACTGCTGGTGATCGTAATTGGTGGTCTTTTCAACAGCCTACACGGCGTCTTGTTCCTGAACATGATTCACCTCGATGGAACAGGAATCCGATCGATGCTTTCATTAAAGAAAGACTCGACATAGAGGGTCTTGAACCCGCTCCAAGAGCCAATAAACAGACGCTGATTCGCCGAGCCTCTCTGGACCTATTGGGACTTCTTCCTTCACGCGAAGAAGTGGAAAAGTTTGTTCAAGATGCTTCACCGAACGCGTTTGAAAAACTCATCGACCGTCTGTTGACATCACCTCACTATGGGGAACGTTGGGGGCGACACTGGCTCGACGTAGCACGCTATGCAGACAGCGGAGG
>DJHJ01000040.1:13237-13494 GCA_002433055.1 Acidobacteriia bacterium UBA6623
GACTATGTGGTGCGCGCCTTCAACGAAGATAAGCCATACACCCAATTTATTCGTGAGCAATTGGCAGGTGACGAATTAGATGAGGTAACGAACGATTCGCTAATTGCAACAGGATTCAACCGAGTTGGCCCAACAGTTGGCCATCGGGAAAAGGACAACCCACAGTATCGCTACAACTACCTCGATGACATGATTGGGACGACTAGTCGAGCATTTATGGGATTAACCGTCAACTGCGCACGATGTCATGACCACAA
>DJHJ01000040.1:13821-141802 GCA_002433055.1 Acidobacteriia bacterium UBA6623
TCATGACCACAAGTTTGATCCAATCACACAACATGACTACTACAGTATGTTAGCCATCTTTTTTCCCTTTGTGAATTATGAATTTGCGCTTGCAGATTCAACAACTGTCAGAGAATTCGAAATGCGAGAGGCTGCAATAACCGCCAAAATCAAGCCATTAAGACAACAAATTGACATTCTCGAAGCACCCTATCGAAAACTCGCACTTGAAAAAAAGCTAGAGAGCTTTCCCGTCGAAATCCAACAAGCCGTCGAGATACCCGAAGATAAACTTACTGAGGGCCAAAAACTGCTAGTAAATCAAGTGAACACAATGAGCGTTGACCTCGCAACCGTTAAGGACCGCTTCAGCCTCAAAGATCAAGAGGCAATGGACACCTTGAAAAGGAAGATAGCAGAGTTGGAAAAACAGATGCCAGCAGCACTGCCGCGAGCAATGGCGATTCGTGATGGAGATTACCGTTTTAGCCCTGACGGGTCGGGGGATCAGGTGGCACCCGGCAAAGGTGACCGAGAGAATTACGGAAACATCAAAGGAAGTTTTCTTCCTCAGATCAATAAGGAATTCGTCCCGCCCACAGCCTACTTTTTACCCACTGGAGACTATCGAACCAAGGGATATCCCATAGAACCCGGCTTTCTACAAGTACTAGCAAAGGGTGACGAACGAACCGCGATCCCTCCCAGTAGGGCAAATCCCAGCTCTGGACGTCGACGAGCATTGGCAGAATGGATCACATCGCCCAATCACCCTTTGACAGCTCGTGTGATGATAAATCGCTTGTGGCATTTTCACTTTGGTCGTGGAATCGTGAATACACCCAGTAATTTTGGCCGTACTGGATCCCCTCCAATTTATCCCAAACTACTCGATTGGCTGGCAATAGAGTTTCTCCGAAATGACTGGAGCATCAAAGACATGCACCGCTTAGTCATGAACAGCGAAACTTACCAGATGGCATCAGTTTTCGACCATCCACAAAACCGGGAAAAAGATCCTGCTGAGAAATACCTCTGGCGCTTTCCTGAGAGACGCCTTGAGGCCGAAATCATTCGTGACTTGATTCTTGACGCTTCAGGAAAACTTAATCGAAAGATCGGTGGTCGACCGTTTTTCCCACCCATTCCAGAAACTATTTTGTTGTCATTCCCAAGAGGAAAGTGGACAATGAACGACCCTGGGCCGGCAGTTTGGAGGCGAAGCATCTACTCCTACTGGAAGCGAGGCCTACGATATCCGATGTTCGAGGTGTTTGACCAGCCCAATCCTAACGTTACCTGCGAGGGTCGTAACCGAACCACTGTCCCAACGCAGGCACTAACGCTCTTGAATAACAAGTTTGTTTTGGAACAAGCAAAACACTTCGCCGACCGGATTGCCACGGAAGTAGAAGATGTAGAAGAACGTATCCGTCATTTATACCTAATCGCTTTGAGTCGCAATCCAGACCGGGCAGAACTCGAAAAGAATCTGAGCTTTTTAAAGCAACAAACCCAATACCATCTCGCGCGAGGCGATACTACACCCAAGCGGACGGCACTGGTTGATTTGTGCAATGTGATCCTGAATTTGAGTGAGTTTGTTTATATTAACTAGGTAACATATGTCTACGGTTTGAATCAAAGCTTGCAGCTAAAGAACTAGTTACTATGAACCGACGCCCAACCATACTTCGCCCTTCGACGAAAAAACCTTTCGTCTCACGTCGTGACTTTTTGTTCGAAGCCGGCGAAGGCATGAGTGGCTTAGCACTTAGTTGGCTACTTGCTCAAAACGGCCTCTTAGCAAACGATACTGGTGCACCCGTAAATTCCAATTCTTGCTCAGTTGCTAATGACACTGAATCACCACTAGCTCCGCGAGATGGTCATTTTCAACCTCGTGCCAAGGCAGTTATATCCCTGTTTATGAGTGGTGGCGTAAGCCACATTGACACCTTCGACCCTAAACCCATGCTCGACAAATATCACGGGCACCCATTAACCGGCAAGGGTACGGTGAAGGTCAGACAAGGGTACCCAGGACCACTCATGCGCACACCGTTTGAGTTTAAGAAATACGGACAATCCGGAATTGAGGTGTCAGAATTGTTTCCTAATGTGGGGAACATGGTTGACGATCTGGCGGTTATTCGATCGTGCCAGGGGCGTTCGAACGATCACGTACTCGCTCACTATGAGTGGAATACCGGCTCTCGCTTGATGGGTTTTCCAAGTGTTGGATCTTGGGTGACCTACGGATTAGGCTCAGAAAATCAAAATTTGCCAGGTTTTGTAGTAATTTATGACAAGAAAGGCGGACCATTCAGTGGGCCAGCCAACTGGAGCAGTGGTTTCCTGCCAGCCACTTATCAGGGGACAGTGTTCCGTTCGACTGGTGACCCCATTCTTGACTTAACTCCCCCACCCGAATACGTTACACCAGAACAGCAACGGGCACGTCTTGATCACCTTTCATCCCTAAACTCAGAACACGCCGAGAAATATCCTGGCAGCTCGGAACTGGCCGCACGTATCTCGGCGTACGAGTTGGCGTACCGAATGCAGACATGTGCACCCGACGCGGTTGATATTCACAAGGAAACAGAACAGACAAAGCGACTATACGGACTCGATCACTCAACTACTGAACCGTTTGGAAAGCAGTGTTTATTGGCACGTCGACTGGTCGAGCGCGGTGTTCGCTTCGTGCAGCTTTTTCACGGAGCGCTCGTCAACCAGAATGTCGATACGTGGGATGCGCACTTTAACCTTATAGAAAACCACACCATGCATGCTCAAGAGGTTGATAAACCCATTGCTGGACTTATTCAAGACCTCAAACAACGTGGCATGCTCGAAGATACTCTGATCATCTGGCACAGTGAGTTTGGGCGTATGCCAATTTCACAACGCGGTATAGGTCGTGACCATAACCCGGGCGCAATGTCAGTTTGGATGGCCGGAGCAGGCATTCAAGGCGGACAAATAATCGGGTCAACAGATGAGTTCGGATACCGAGCCGAAGAACAAGTTGTCACCTATCACGACATCCATGCGAGCATGCTCCATCTGATGGGACTCGACCATAAAAGACTTACCTATTTGTTCAATGGACGGCGCATGAGACTGACCGATGTGCACGGTGAATTAATCCCTCAAATAGTAGCTTGATTAACCCCGACCCCACGGAATACCAATTGATAGCTTTTAGGATTTCCTAATGGCAGATCTAATCGGACACTCAACTTAGCAAACGAACTGAATATCAACACAGCCGTGTTATTCTTAACCTTGACCTCTGTGCAATCTGGTTAGTGTTTGATGCCAGTCCGGGAGAGCGAAGCGTTTATTCTTTGTACCTATCCCTACCGTGAAACCGACTTAATAGTCAACTTCGTTTCTAGGGACCAGGGGAAGCTGCGGGGGATAGCTCGTCGTGCGCGGCGTCCAAAAAGTCCATTCGGATCTGGATTAGAGCGCCTGGCACATGTGCGTTTGTCGTATTTTCAAAGAGACAACAGAGATCTGGTCCGTTTGGACCGGGCAGAATTACTCGACCCACCGCTGTTTCTTCGGGCTGATTACGTTACAGCTGTAGCTCTAGACTACATTTCTGAGGTTTGTGATCGGTTATTACCCGAACGAGAACCGAATGATGCATTTTTCCGGTTGGTGGCATTAGTTCTCGACAAAATTCGATCTACCTTAGACGAAATTGTTAACAGCCAGAATGATCTGCGTGCACCAGTTCAGAGAAATAACGTCAATTCACTGACCAGCGAAAAACCACGCCGAGGGATGACGTCAAACGCACAGAGTTGCGGTGCGGGGCTCTGGACATCTTTGACCTATTTTTCGTTGTGGGCTGTACGACTAGGAGGTTGGCTACCACCGATTGATACCTGTATTCAAAGTGGTACAAAATTGCCCGAATCAGAAACGGCATACTTCGACCGTAGTCAACCGGGACTATTTTCCAGTGATTTTCGTGGACCCAATGCATGGACTATTTCACCAGCTTCACGTAAAATCGCCACGCAAATGTTGAGGACATCGTTAGAAGAAATCCAAACAAATGATTGGAACGCAACAACGGCAGCTGACTTGAGAAGGTTTCTCAACCAGCGCCTAGAAGAGCATAGTGAGGCTAAACTTAAAACAGCTAGTCTATTGGAACAGTTAGCTAAATCATGATCTGTTCGAGATGGAGCTGTGAACCCTTTGATAAAGCTTGTTCAAGACACTTAGTAAAGCGTATTTGTCAAATTCTTAGAGGTGAAACAGTACCATAGAAAAAGACTGAGTCAAATATTGCAGACAAACTGTTCAATCTTCTTCAACGAGAATATCTATTCTCCTCGAAAAGAACCAGGCGAGAAAGTCTAGTTAACCTGACACTTTTTGACAAGCTATAAAATCAGAGTATCCATGCAGAACTATCAAGAAATGATTCTAACGCTCAAATCATATTGGGCAGAACGAGGCTGTATTCTACAGGAGCCATTCGATGTAGAGGTGGGCGCAGGAACAATGTGCCCCGAAACCTTCTTACGCGTTCTAGGCCCTGAACCCTACCGTGTTGCCTACGTGCAACCTAGCCGACGGCCCGCAGATGGACGATACGGAGAGAATCCGAACCGTCTGTACAAGCATATGCAATTGCAGGTCATCCTCAAACCAGCTCCCGAGAATGTAATTGAACAGTACTTGGGCAGCCTTGAAGCCATTGGAATCGATCTTCATAAGCACGATCTGAAACTTGAGGAAGACAACTGGGAATCGCCAACTCTCGGTGCTTGGGGTATAGGTTGGCAAGTGATGCTTGATGGTTTAGAAATTACTCAGTTCACGTACTTCCAACAGTGTGGTGGGGTAGACCTCGAACTTGTACCGGCTGAGCTGACCTACGGACTAGAGCGCTTGGCAGCATTCCAACAAAACGTGAGTAGTGTCTATGACATTCAATGGAACGAGTCTTGGAACTACAAGGAAATCCGTTTCTCCGACGAACAACAATATTCCGTTTACAACTTTGAAAAGGCTTCAATCGATTTTCTGTGGAAAGAATTCGATTTGCATGAAAATGAATGTGCACGGTTGATTGATGAATATCGATCCACAAAGAGCACAAAGGAGCAAACCCGGTTCCCTCTATTGGCCGCATATGACCATGTGTTGAAATGCTCAAATCTATTCAACACACTTGACTCACGCGGGGCCATCAGCGTTACCGAAAGAGTGGGTGTTATCGCACGCGTTCGCACACTGGCTGTCGGAGTTGCTCAATCTTGGCTCGATCAACAGGCTGTAATCACGGAGGTTTCAGCCACATGAAAACTGCCGAGTTCCTGCTTGAAATTGGGACGGAAGAGATCCCAGACTGGATGATTAATAACGCCTTAAAAGACCTCGAAAGGCTTTTCCGGCAGAGTCTTGAAAAACACAGCCTCGACACTGCAGTAAGTTACAGAACCGAAGGAACACCACGAAGATTGGTGCTAGTGGTGGAAAATCTTGCTGAGTGTCAACCTGAACGCCAAGAAACAATTACCGGGCCTCCTCGTGAAGTTGCTTTCGACGACACTGGGAACCCCACCAAAGCAGGATTGGGATTTGTTCGGCGGGCGGGCATTGACATTAGCGAACTGGAAACAAACGACGATGGCCGGGTCAGCATCACACGTCAGATCACAGGCCGCTTAACGTCCGAGATCCTCGCTGAAATTATTCCCGAAATTATTGTCTCTATCCATTTTCCAAAAACGATGTATTGGACGGGAAAGTCGGGCCCTCGATTTATTCGCCCAATTCGCTGGCTGGTCGCACTCTACAACGGCATAGTCATACCATTCGAGCTTGCGGGCATCACTGCCGGAACAGTGAGTTATGGGCATCGTCGCCTAGCCTCGAAAAAAATCGAGGTATCGAGCTTTGACGATTTGCGCGACAAACTTCAACAGAGCTATGTCATCCTTTCCGGAGATGAACGACGAAAGAAGATTGAGTCAGAAATCCTCACACTAATGCCTGACCAATTACGCGTACGAACCAACCCTAGACTACTTGCGATCTTGGTAAACATAACGGAATACCCAACACCTATACTCGGGAACTTCGAGAAGAGTTATCTGACTTTACCTGAAGAAGTGCTAGAAACAGTAATGGAGCACCACCAGAAGTACTTTGCTGTAGAAGACAAAGATGGCTGCCTCCAACCCAAGTTTGTTGCAGTAGCAAACTTGGATAATGACTCAGGGGATATCGTCCGACAAGGTAATGAACGTGTCTTGCGTGCACGATTCAACGATGCACAATTTTTTTGGGATGCTGACCAGAAACGCCCTCTTGTCAATCGGGCCGAAGATCTACGAACAGTAACTTTTCAAGCACAATTAGGGTCCTACTTCGATAAAACTGAACGTAATCAAAAAATCGCAGTCGGCCTCGCACAAGCTCTGTCATTGCCGAATGAGGAGATTCGACACATCAGCCGAGCCGTTGAGTTGGCAAAATGCGACCTAACGACGGAATTGGTTGGGGAATTCCCAGAGTTGCAGGGTGTTGTGGGAGGACTTTACGCTAAACACCAAGGTGAACCTTTAGAGGTCGCAGATGCAATCTACGACCATTACCGCCCATCAGGCGTAAAGGACGAGATCCCTCGCAGTAGAATTGGTCAATTGGCCGCGATTGCAGACAAACTTGACACATTGGGTGGACTATTCCGTCTGAACATGATACCCACCGGCTCGAAGGATCCCTTCGCACTAAGACGCGCTGCGTACGGAATTATTCGGATCTTGGTAGAAGGCAACCTTGCACTATCGCTCCCAGAGTTGTGCGCAATGGCCTCAGCAAACGAAAACACTGCAGCACTCGAAGAATTCTTCGTGGAACGCCTACGCTATTACTTGCGTGAAGTGCGCGGTTACCGTCAGGACGAGATCCAAGCCGTATTAAATGCATCATCACAGCAACCATTAGAAGTAGTCGCACGAGCAGAAGCGATTGCAGCAGTACGCTCAACAGAAGATTTTGAGTTGATAGCAGTGGGATTCAAACGTATCAGCAATATTTTGCGCCAAATCGACAACCTCGACGACTTTTCGGCCCGCGTGATAGATGAAAAGTTAATTGAAAAAGGAGCTGAAGGAGTTCTATTTGAACAGTTCAGAGCGCTCAGTCCACGCGTCGCATCTCTAAAGGACAGTGGGCATTATCAAGAAGCACTTATTCTGATCGCATCTCTGCGACCAGTGGTGGACTCATTTTTTAACGACGTGATGGTCTTGACGGAAGATGAGATCGTACGTAACAACCGCTTAACTCTGCTAGCACAGCTCAAAAAAGAGTTTTCGACCATTGCTGACTTCAGCGAAATCGTACGCAGCAACGATTAGGACCAGACGGCCTGCCTGAAGGGATGCCCTAGTCAGGTCGAGTGCTGCGTTTGATCTCAGCGAGTTTTGCTTGCATACTGAAGTCTTGGGTCTCATATCCAAAAAGCAATAAAACTTAAGAGGTAAAGCTATGAAAAGATACGTTTACGGTTTTGGCGGTGGTAAAGCTGACGGTGACGGCACTATGAAAGACACACTGGGAGGCAAAGGAGCAGGTTTGGCTGAAATGAGCCTTGCCGGAGTGCCTGTGCCACCTGGTTTCACAATCGCCACCCAAGTATGCAATCTCTACTTCAACTCTGGAAACAAAACACCCTCCGACGTTGAGAAACAAATGAATAGAAAGCTAGCTGAACTTGAAAGAAAGATGGGTAAGAAACTGGGAGATGCGAAAAACCCTCTCCTGGTAAGCGTGCGTTCAGGAGCTAAGTTCTCGATGCCAGGCATGATGGATACTATCCTCAATCTCGGACTCAATGACAAAACCGTGAGTGGTTTAGTCCAAAATTCTGGGAATGCACGTTTTTCCTACGACTGCTACCGACGTTTCATTCAGATGTTTGGAGCGGTCGTCCTAGAATTAGAAAAAGACGATTTTGAACATATTCTCGAATCCATCAAGAAAAAGAAGAGAGCCAAACTTGATAGCGATTTGACCGCAGATGACCTGGACCAGGTCGTCACTGAATTTAAGAAATTTGTCAAACAAAAAACAGGGAAACCCTTCCCGCAGGATCCCCGTGCTCAACTGCGAGGTGCTCGTGATGCTGTGTTTCGTTCTTGGCACAATCAACGTGCTGCATTCTACCGTCGAATGAATGATATCCCCGACGGTTTAGGTACGGCAGTGAATGTGCAGGCGATGGTGTTCGGCAATCTGGGTGATACTTCTGCAACTGGTGTAGGCTTCACCCGTAATCCTGCGACGGGCAGTAAAGAGTTTTATGGCGAATTCCTCGTCAACGCACAAGGTGAGGATGTAGTGGCTGGAATTCGAACACCTCGACCTATTAGCGAACTCAAAGGAATACTCCCTGAGGCATACAAACAGTTGCACCGTATCACAAAAAACCTAGAAAAACACTACCGAGACATACAAGATTTTGAATTCACTATCCAAGACTCAAAACTATTTATGCTGCAAACCCGTAACGGAAAACGGACTGGCCCAGCTGCAGTCAAAATAGCTGTGGACATGGTGAAAGAACGGCTAATTTCAAAGAAAGAAGCGGTGATGAGGGTTGAACCCCAACAATTAGACCAATTACTACATCCGGTGCTCGAACCCGATGCAAAAAAGTTATTGGTGACCTTAGCAAAAGGATTGCCCGCTTCACCTGGAGCTGCTGTAGGTAGAGTGGTTTTCTTAGCCGACGATGCCGTCACAGAGGCTCCCAATGGACCCGTGATCCTTGTCCGCGGTGAAACAACACCAGATGATATTCATGGCATGGAAGTGGCAAAAGGGATTCTAACTGCTCGAGGTGGGATGACTAGTCACGCAGCAGTCGTCGCTCGTGGCATGGGCACCCCCTGTGTCGCAGGTGCAGGTGATTTAGTCGTCAATTCAGTCAAAAAACAAATCAAAGTGGGCCGAGTGACATTACGCGAGGGAGACTGGATTTCCTTGGACGGCTCTACTGGGGAAGTTTTTATCGGACAGGCAAATACGATCGAGCCCGACACATCAAGCGGCCATCTGGCACAATTTATGAAGTGGGTTGATCAGTTTCGTAGTATAAGAGTGCTCACCAACGCTGAAGTCCCACGTGATGCCAAAGTGGCTCGTCAGTTCGGAGCCGAAGGTATAGGCCTCTGTCGCACTGAACATATGTTTTTTGAGGGTGACCGCATAGAACATATGAGAGCAATGATCCTTGCCGATAGTGAAAAAGATCGTCGCCAAGCATTGAAAAAATTGCTTCCCATGCAACGAAAAGACTTTGCAGCCCTTTTCAAAGTCATGAATGGCTACCCAGTAATAATTAGAACCCTTGATCCCCCACTGCACGAATTCCTTCCAAAACGTGAAGAACTAATGGTAGAGATTGCACAACTGAAGGCCTTGAACAAGAAGAAACAGCATGTAAAAAAACTCGAGGGAATCCTTAGTCGAGTAGAAGAGTTACACGAATTTAACCCTATGCTTGGTCACCGTGGTTGCCGTTTAGGTATTACGTTCCCTGAAATCACCGAGATGCAGGCTCAAGCTATATTTGAGGCTGCCGTGCAATGCACCAAGAAAGGGATCAAAGTCATCCCGGAAATCATGATTCCACTCGTAGGCAATGTCAAGGAACTTGAACATCAAAAGAAGATTATCGTTGAGACTGCCAAAAAAGTATTTGCGGCAAAAGGAAAAAAAGTAAAATACATGGTCGGTACGATGATCGAAGTCCCCCGCGGAGCTCTGACAGCTGATCAGGTTGCAAACCAAGCTGAATTTTTCAGTTTCGGCACAAATGATCTCACACAAACAACATTTGGTTTTTCGCGAGATGACGCCGGTGGGTTCATCGAGCAATATAAAGAACGTAGAATCTTTGAGAACGATCCCTTCGCAGTGTTGGACACAGGAGGAGTTGGTCAACTCATCGAAATTGCTGTCGAAAAGGGCCGCAAGACACGCGTCGATCTAGAGGTCGGCATTTGCGGTGAACACGGCGGCGACCCCAAGTCGGTAGAGTTCTGTGTTCATACGGGGCTTGACTACGTCAGCGCTTCTCCATACCGAATACCTATTGCCAAGTTGGCAGCAGCACAAGCCGCCTTGTCGAAAGACCACGACGAAACAATGCGCACCGCATAGTGATCGTAAAACTGTAGGCCAAAATTAGCTATGACTGATTACTCCGCACCACAAAATTCTGAGGAATTATCGAATATTCTGCGGAGTTGCAATGAGGCTAATAGAACTCTGGAAGTCGGTGGTACATTTTCGAAACAATCTGCTGGTGGAACAGTCTTTGCCGCCGACACTAGAGTTTCGACTTGCAATCTCAACCAAGTCATTGCCTATGAGCCCAGTGATTTGACCATCAGTGTGGAAGCGGGGCTTCCTTATCGCGACTTAACGAAGATATTGGCACAGAACAACCAGTTTCTCCCGTTGGATCCTCCCTTTGCAGAAAATGCAACAGTTGGAGGCGTAATAGCGACCAACGGAAATGGCCCAAGACGGCGACGCTATGGCACAGCACGTGATGTAGTCATCGGAATGAAGTTCGTGACCATAGAGGGAAAGACCATACAGTCAGGAGGAATGGTTGTCAAAAACGTAACCGGTCTCGACATGGGCAAACTGTTGATAGGGTCTTATGGGACACTGGCGGTCATCGCGGTTGTTAATTTCAAAGTTTTCCCTATCCCAGCCTCACAATTGAGCGTTGTTTTCTCAGCTCCCACGTTGGAAACACTGATGTCTATACGATCTATAATTTTACGAGGAGCGATCCAGCCTCGAGCGATTGACTTGTTCAATACTGAAGCTGCTAGCGGGTGGCAACTTGCTTCGACGCTAAATCTCGATAGTTACGGACTAGCTGTTGAAGTTGACGGTAGCCCGATACTAATCGAGCGTTGTCAACGAGAGTTCGAGGCGATGACTGACGAACACCCCGAAGTCAAGGTTTACCCAGTCGCCGAGGAAGAATCGCAGGTTCTTTGGCAAAAAATACAAGAAACTACAGCAAGATTATTGTCGAGCAACTCTGACACTTATGTCATTAGACTCTCAACTCTCCCGACTCGAATTGGAGCAATTTTTGAAGTAGCCGAAACAGGAGGACGAACAAGACCAGTGATTATCCGTGCTGGCAACGGAGTGGGATACATTTACTCATTCGGAGTCAAAGATGCAGAGGAGTGCCTAGCAAAGGCCCAAAAGAAAGAACTGTTAGGCGTTGCAGAATACATACCAGTAGACAGCAAAAGTGATTTTAATTCATGGCCCGTGGTTGGCTCCGATCTCGCCATAATGAAACGCATTAAAAATGAACTTGATCCTCAAAACCTGCTAAATCGAGGTCGACTCTTCAATCGGCTGTGAGTTTTTTGAACCTTAACCAACGGAGATAGAGATATACGGGCAGGTTGTCGCCAAGTGGCATTCACCACAACACCACAAGGCTAATAAATGCTATGACAATGCCAAAACTAGTTGCCCAGATCGATGGTCGACAGTACCAGGGTAATCCTCCCGGAGGTGCTGCGAATGGATACTCTGGCATAGGTTGAACACTTCTTCGTGTTTGCTCCAGCCAAGTCCCCTGCACAGTCTCGTTATCTTCATTGGTTCCACCAGAGCTGGCCTCTTTACTGGAGGAGTACACAAGACTTCCCAGGTCTTCTTTTCTTGCCCAACCCCAGTACAACGTTGTGCTCAACATCGCTGACGACGTAAAAACAATGCTCCACAGGTAGGCCCACCAAGCATTAGTCCACCAGAACGGAAGATCCAACCCATAACGATCGCCCAACAATGAACTACACCCATACGCAATACCAACAAACAGCCCTACTGTTCCAGACCGTTTGTGCACGCGGGTCAACGTTCCCATCATGTAGACAGTAAACAACGGTATAACGGCAACACTAGTAATTCGCAAATAGAAAACTATCATGCCAGAATCGAGAAAAGGGATATACCCAAAGGACAGAGCAATGACACCAAATGTTGCACAGCGAGACACGAACAAATAGTGCTCATCATTACGATTTTTCACAAAAAATCGTGCGTATACATCACGCGTGAAAATAGCTGCGATCGAGGAGCCGATCGAGTCGTAGGTCGAAATACCTCCAGCCAGAACACCCGCTACGACAATTCCAACCAGGCCTGGACCCAAAAAATTTTGAACGAGGTACGGGTACACCTGGTCGGGCATCACCAGATCTGGAAAGATCGCTCTACCAAAAATGCCGAGCGTAATGTTGAACCACATCACAACGACCAACACAACACTGCCAATAACTGCCGCCATTTTCATGTCCCATTCGGAGCGAGCCGCAAGCAAACGCATTGCCTGTGAATGATTCACCACCGAATATGCCGTGAGAGTAACAACCCACCCAAAAATCACCAGAACGGCTGGCACACCAGGCTCAGAATGCCCTCCCACGTGCATCATCGAATCAACAAGAGTAGGATCAACCGCCGCCAGTCGCGTTTCTAAGCCGCTCCATCCTCCTACGAAGACCCACAGAACCAACCATAGGATCACAGCAGCCAGAAACATTCCAATGGACTGAAGAGCATCTGTCACTGCGACAGATTTCAGTCCACCTGCAGCCGTATAGTATGCCGATGCAAGAGCGATACCAGCGACGAGCCACCAAGTTTCATTTCCCCAACCAGTGAGGATTGAAAACGTAAGATAGAGGGAAAAAGCGATATTTCCAAGAACATTTGTTCTGTATTGGACTTGGATGAGTGCACTAAGCAAACGTACAGTAGGACCAAAACGATGCTCAAGGTATTCCGCATTTGTGAACATTCCTCCGCGGTAGAGTGGCACGAAGACAAAATAGGAAACCACAAACCACCCGATGGGAATACCCAACCACCACGATGTCAGGTTGCTCAAACCAAACTTGTAGGCACCGCCGACAACAGCTACGTAATCGCCGCTGTCAACCGCAGTTGCGAACATCGAAAGACCTACAATCCACCATGGAAGCCCCTTGGCGGCAAGAAACCAATCATACGTGGTAGTGGTACCCCGTGCCAGATAGAGCCCGTAAGACACGATAGCTCCGTTTATGGCAATGACGATGAGCCAGTCAAAAAGAGTCATTTCCTGAAAAACTGTTGAGCTTCAGCAGTTGACACTCTACTGAATCTCCAAATTACACACCCACAAGAAATCATCCTTCGGAGCGTATCTAAAAATGTCACAAAATCCTTGAAAAAAACTGGCGCTTAACGTACAGAGACTACTCCTCATTTGCTGCCTGTGTCGAAAGTATCTCGCGCGCATGTATTTCTGCAGCGGCCAAATGCTTGGAAAGAGCTTCCGTTACGTTCATCTTGGGCGGTGGCTCAGTCATGTGATCATAATGCCCGTATCGATCTTTACCTCGTGCAACAATCACAGGGTGTCCTGGCGCGGTTTGTTTCACTTGCGGGTCAATATAACGAACTGCAAACCCAATACGAGGTTCATTGGATACATTGCGGCCAGAGCCGTGAATAATATTCACATGGTGAAGCGACATCTCGCCAGGTTGCAGAACAACATCCACCACATCCTTATCAGCAATATCCACTTGAATCTCTTGACCACGCGAGAGTAGGTTATCCTCCGCCCAAGTCTCCTCATGTGGGTGAATTGAGTCTCGTTGAGTGCCAGGAGCTACACGCATACAACCACTTTTGATGGTGCTGGGAGATAGTGCGATCCAGGCTGTAGTAACGAGAGTGGAGTCAAGACCCCAGTAGGTGCCGTCTTGGTGAAAGCTTATATAGCTTGGATCACTTGGAGGCTTGACAAAAATGGACGATGCCCACACGAGCAGATCAGGGCCCAGAACCCCTTCGACTGCATTGAGAACCTTTGGATGGGTCACCAAATCCCAAGCCCAACGAAAATGGAGGTGGGTTACACCTAGTTCAGTCGATTTCGGCTTGTGGTCAAACGCAGCAATTAAATCATCGTAGCCAGAACGGAAGTGGGAAACTTCTTCGTCTTGCAGTACAGCGATCGGAAAAAGTATTCCCTGCTGCTCATAAGAAGCTACTTGTTCTGAAGTTAAGCTATACGGCATGTGCAGCTCCTGTCAAAACCCACTCAGACTCTAAGTCATTGATTTTAACAGCTTGTAATCGATACACCCAGAAAAGACACTAACACAGAGAGCAATCTCAAGTTGAAATATCAGATGTCGCGTTTGGGTAACTTTTGACGAAGTGCATTGGCCTCTTCGAACTGTTTGGCCAATCCAGTTGAGTCCAAACTTTGGCGCATCGACTCAAGGCGAGCGATATAGGCTGAAAGGACTTGTTGGAGGTTATCTCGGTTTGTATCAAGAATGTCACTCCAAATTTCAAAAGGGCTTTCAGCAAGGCGTGTCATGTCGCGCAAACCACTTCCCGCAAGAGTGAGTCCTTCATTGTCACGGAAAGCATCCATTACCAGAGCCGCCAAAGCAGTAGAAGCAAGCTGTGGCATATGGGAAGTCCAGCTTACAACTCGATCATGTTCTGCAGCTGTCAAAACATGTACTTCTGCACCCAGTTTTTCTAAATATTGGAGAAAAGAGTTGACGACCTCACCGTTCGGAAGTTCGTCATGAAGTGGAGTGAGTGCATAGGCAGCCCCTCGAAATAGAGTTGCATCAGCGATTGCGACCCCGCGCCCCTCTTTTCCAGCCATGGGATGGCCACCCACAAAAAAGGGGCCTTCACCAAACAGTTCTGCGGCCCTGTCCACAATTTCAACTTTCGTACTACCAACGTCAGTTACAAGTGCATGCTCTGGTGCAAGCCTGCGCACTTGTGGCAGAAGTTCAATAATCTTCGATATCGGTTGTGCTAGATAAATGAGATCAGCTTTCGGAAGAGCTTCATGGATAGGAGCACCTACATCAACAGCTCCTCTCGCAAGAGCGTCCCGTATGGTCCGCTCTGAGCTAACACCTATCAAACGGCCGGTAAAACCGGCTTGGCGCAATGCCAGCCCAAAGGAGCCCCCTATAAGGCCAACACCAAGAATAGCTATAGTTTCAATTGGCATGTGATCTAGCGTGTGAAGACCCAGAAATTAATCTACTGTTGACCTTCAGTCATCCATCCTATTTTCTGTGTCACCGTCATTCTCTATTTCATTCTGTTCAGCTTGCACAACTTTCATCTCAGCCATGACAGCTTTGAAAATACGACAAACAGCTTCGTTATTAAGAGGACCTCGGTTTTGTGCCTTGATGTTGTCTAATACTTGGGCCTCACGCTTAGGTTCGTGGATAGGAATACCCTCTTGGCGTTTTAGTGGCGCTAAATTCAGCACATAACTAACACGCTCATTAAGCAGGTCTAAAATGCGGCGATCCACCTGATTAATTCGCTCTCGCCAATCGACAAGATCCATAAGAATTTCCTTCCGATGCTAAACAGTCGAAGTGTCTAATCTAAGGCCTGCCTTCAACTCCGCACACAACGCAGTCAAGCGGGATGGTAGAGACTTCTCATCACCCTGGTCGCCTATCATTCTAACCACGGCACTACCCACCACAGCGGCATCCACATGTGGAGCCACCTCCTCCATATGTTTACGCTCCGAAAGACCAAACCCAAGAGCAAGAGGTAATTTACTGACCGATCGAACCCTCTCGACCAATGGAATAGCACGCTCCGAAATCGATTTCTGTTCACCGGTCACTCCAGTTCTCGAAACAAGATAGAGAAACCCTCGGCTCGACTGAGATAGAGTTTTGATGCGCTCAAGTGAGGTTGTCGGTGCAATCAAAAAAACTGGATCTAATCCTCTATGTTCCATCTGTTCCATGTAAGCCCCTGCTTCATCTACATTTAGATCAGTCAACAGAGCTCCATCAGCACCTGCCGTAGCGGCATCTTCAGTAAACTTTTCAAACCCATATCGCAGAACTGGGTTTAGGTAGCTAAATATAACAAGTGGAATGTCAGATCTTTCCCGGATACGTCGTAAAATATCTAACACTCCAGCAAGGTTTGTGCCAGCCTGTAGCGATCTCTCACTTGCACATTGAATAACTGGCCCATCTGCAACCGGATCCGAGAAAGGAACTCCCAGTTCAACAATGTCAGCGCCACCCTTCTCTAGGGCCAAAACAAAGTCTACTGTACGATCAGGATGAGGATCTCCACCAGTCAAATAGACAACTAGACCACGGCTACGTCCGGTGTTTAGTTGTTCAAACGTTTTACTAATCCGACTCATAGTCAAATCAACCGTAAAATCTCCGGCCGGAAAGTGTCACTCTAACTACTCTAAATCAGGCATCTTTTCCCTGTAGATGCCTATGTCCTTGTCACCTCGACCCGATAAGTTTACTACCAATGTCTGCCCTGATGCCTTTGGGGCACGTTTAATCGCTTCCGCAACAGCATGTGCAGATTCAAGTGCAGGAATAATACCCTCAAGTCTTGAAAGCAGCCTCACGGCCTCCAAAGCCTCTTCATCAGAGCATGAAACATATTCAGCTCGCCCGCTTTCACGCAACCAAGCATGCTCAGGACCAACCGAAGCATAATCAAGTCCTGCCGATACCGAGTGAGTCAATGCGATCTGCCCGTCATCGTCCTGCAAAACATAACTATACGTTCCGTGTAAAACACCTGGCAGACCACCTTCAAACCGGGATGCGTGATCTCCCAAATTCGAACCACGTCCTCCAGCTTCAACGCCGATCATCCTCACGTTCTCATCCGACAAAAAGGGATGAAACAAACCGATCGCATTACTACCACCTCCAACACAGGCAATTAGAGCATCTGGGAGTTCACCCTCCTCCATTTCCTTGAACTGGGCCCTAGTTTCACGACCAATAACGGTCTGGAAATCTCGCACGATCAAAGGATACGGATGTGGCCCCAATGCGGATCCGAGCAGATAGTAAGTATGTTCAAAATTCGTCACCCAGTCGCGCATTGCTTCGCTGATCGCTTCCTTCAATGTGCGGCTTCCGGCCTTCACTCCAATCACTTGTGCACCTAGCAAACGCATCCGAAAAACATTCAGGGCTTGGCGTCGCATATCCTCTTCACCCATATATACGCAACATTCAAACCCGAACAAAGCGGCCACTGTGGCACTTGCAACTCCATGTTGCCCAGCACCTGTTTCAGCAATGATACGCTTCTTTCCCATGCGGCGTGCCAATAGAGCCTGACCTAGACAATTGTTAATCTTATGAGCACCGGTATGTAGAAGATCCTCTCGTTTCAAGTAGATCCGAGCACCGCCCAGACGTTCAGTTAGACGAGATGCATAGTAAAGTGAGGTGGGCCTGCCGGCATATTCCCGCAAAAGTGAGCTTAATTCCTCAGAGAAACTCTCATCACCTACCGCCTTGTTGTAGGTTTCCTCGAGCTCCTCTATGGGAGCAATCAAGCTTTCCGGGACATATCGCCCACCGAAGCGCCCAAAACGGCCTCTGTCATCGGGCAGTGTTGAAGATGCAGCCATACTCTCCTTAGATTACTGAATTTTTGCCGCTACTTTAGCAGCTTCCAAGTAGCTTGAAACCTTCTTGGGGTCTTTTATACCCGGCGAGCTTTCAAGTCTCGAGCTCGCGTCGACACCCCAAGGTTGTATTTCACATATCGCCGAGGCAACATTATCACCGTCCAAACCGCCAGAGACTATGATGCGCCTATGGTTTTTCACAGTCCGAGCAATCGGCCACGAAAATGTCCGCCCGCTCCCACCAAAACTGCCAGCGGGTGACGGTCCATCTAGCAAATAGGCCTCGCAATCATATGAGCCAATGATATCGGGGTTGAAGGACTCGTGCACTTGAAACGCTTTCCATATGCGTAAATCTCCCAGAGCAGTGCAATATTCAGGCATTTCATCGCCGTGTAATTGCACTACATCCAACCGCGCAACCTCAACAGTTCTACGCACCTGATCAACTGATTCATTCACAAAGACGCCAACGCGTAACACCTCCTTGGGAATGGAGGCTGAAATCGTAGTGGCAGTTTCTGTCTGAACACATCTGGGACTGCCGTCAAAAAAAACAAAGCCGAGCGCTGTTGCTCCATGTTCTGCAGCAAAATGTGCATCGTTGATGGCGGTAATGCCGCAAACCTTTATGACACTAAGATCCACCGATTCTCGCCCCCTGAATTAGTTCAGATAATGCTTGTCCAGGGTCGTCTTTCTTCATCAGGCTCTCGCCGACCAGAAAGCCATCGCAACCAGCATCGACAAGCTGTCGTATCTCTTTTGGCGAACGAATACCGCTTTCGCTAATCCAAAACACATCTGATGGAATCAACTCGGCTAGAAGTAGTGATGTTTCAAGCGAAACTTCCAGCGTTTTTAGGTTTCGATTATTGATACCTATCCAATTCGCCTCCGCACTCAAGGCTCGTTCTAACTCAGCCTCGTTGTGCACCTCAACCAGTACTTCAAGATTTAACTCCTCACTCTGTGCAATCAATTCACGCAGCTTTTGATCGCTTAACGCCGCCACAATTAACAGAACTGCATCAGCACCCCAGGCTGCTGCTTCCAAAAGGTGATAACGATCTAGAGTGAAATCCTTGCGCAAAACTGGCAGGTTTGTAGCGTTACGAGCAGCCGCCAAATCCTTTAGGCTTCCCTGAAAAAACTGCTGGTCCGTGAGTATCGAAAGTGCAGCAGCTCCAGCAGACTCATACCTTGCAGCAATAACCGCAGGCTCAAATTGCTCGGTGATCACTCCTGCAGAGGGTGATGCCTTTTTGATCTCAGAAATGATGGCAGGAGTCTTTGCCTTGAGCGCAGAACGGAAAGGGCGTCGGGCTGGTCGTTTCCTAGCCTCAAGCGTCTCGGGCTTAACGAGTGTCTGCTGTGCCACTAGCTCCGCACGCTTACGAACTATTATCTGTTCAAGAACAGTTAGATCACGGGTTTTCACAAATAGAATTTAACAAGTAGCCTTTGACCTCTCAAGGGAAGACAAAGCCAGTACGGCACTCAGTATCTCATGATAACCAACAGCCTGGAAATGGCCAAAGTAATGACCTACCATGTAGATCGGTGTGCATATCAGAAAAACAGAAGTCAGAACAAACGTAGGATACATACATCTTGGCTCTGTATTGCTGAGTCAATTAAATTTACAACATCATGTGTTACGCTCCGAGAAGCAATGAGGTTTCACGTGATAGCGATGCCTTACCCACGATAATGGCTCAGCTTCATAACTTTTTTGACAATTTGGAAACCTCGAGTTAGTCATGGCAGTTTTCAAAGAAGAAACCTTTTCTGCCCTCGTCGAACTCGACGTCAAGGGTATGACTTGCATAGGTTGCGTACGGACCGTTGAAAAACAGGTTCTGGCCCAGCCAGGAGTCGGGGAAGTCGAAGTCAACCTTGCTGCTGGCACGGCGAACATCCGTTACCACCCCTCATACATTTCGGTAGATGAACTAATTAAATCGATTACGCAGATTGGTTACGGCGCAATTCTCCAAACTTTCGAACAGGGAAATTTACGCGAGGAACAAGAATACCGAGAAATTGGTGACTGGAAACGACGATTCATTATTTCGACAATCTTCACGGTGCCACTGTTGCTAATCGCCATGTCACACGGTTCAATTGTGTTCCCAGGAATAAACTGGATTCAGCTAGTCCTGACTCTTCCAGTAATTATGTATGGAGGTAGTCGCTTCTACCGGGCAGCCTGGACTGCGGCTCGACATGGCCTATTGGATATGAACGCCCTGATTGTAATTGGCACCAGTTCAGCGTTCCTATACTCTACAGTCGCTACGGTAGCACCTTCTTGGGTGACATCGGCAGATGCTCATTACACACCCGTCTATTTCGAGACAGCAGCAGCAATGATCACATTGATTCTATTGGGGCGCGTGCTCGAAATGCGTGCTCGTAGCCAGACATCTTCAGCCATTCAAAAACTGCTAGGTTTGCAAGCTAAAATTGCCCGTGTTATCAGAAATGGAGACGAAGTTGAAGTACCTGTTGACAGAGTCTCGGTGGGAGACACCATTGTCATCCGACCTGGTGAAAAAATCCCTGTCGACGGCATTGTTACAGAGGGTTCTTCATCTATAAACGAAGCCATGCTGACAGGTGAAAGTCGATTGGTGGAAAAAAATCCAGGTGATGTCGTCTATGGAGCTACAATTAACCAAACCGGCAGTCTACTATTCGAAACACAACACGTCGGCGATCGCACAGCACTAGCTCAAATCATCTCACTGGTAAAAAAAGCTCAGCAATCCAAAGCGCCAGTTGCACGCTTTGCGGATATGATTAGTGGATACTTCACGCCTGTCGTAATTTTTTTTGCAATACAGACTTTTATCATTTGGTACATGGTGGCGCCACCTGAGGAGGCGCTCCGAATATCAGTACTGAATGCTGTAGCTGTTATGATTATCGCCTGCCCCTGCGCAATGGGCTTGGCGACCCCAACAGCGGTCATGGTTGGAATTGGTCGAGGAGCTGCAGACGGGATCCTTATTAAAAGTGGGGCGGCACTAGAAATTTCAGAAAAAATTGACACAGTTTTGTTTGACAAAACCGGCACCATCACTACCGGTAAACCACAAGTGACGGACGTATTCACTCTTGGAAAATTATCAGAAAATAGTCTGCTTTCATCCGTTGCGTCTATTGAAAACCTTTCCGAGCATTCTCTTGCGCAAGCCATAGTTTCGGAAGCAAAGACTCGAGGTTTGCGTATTGCTCGTGCTGATTCCTTTACTGCACTGGTTGGATCCGGTGTCAAAGGCGAACTGGACGGTCACGACTGGATACTAGGTAACGAGTCACTAATGCAGCAGTATGGGGTTCAAACTTCACTCTTTGCCGAGGCTTGTAACCAGCTAGCTTTGGCAGGAAAAACTTTCGTCCTTGCTGCTGTTGATAATGAACTCGTTGGTGTCATCGGAATAGGTGACCCCATCAAGCCGGACGCTGCAAACACAATAACCACTCTTCAAAAAAACGGAGCCAACGTTATTATGATCACAGGTGATAATCGACAAGTTGCAGAAACCGTAGCTGAGACTGTAGGCATCTCAGACGTCTTATCGGAAATGTCCCCATACGATAAATCAGAGGAGATCAGAAAACTTCGTCAAGCTGGTCGGACTGTCGCCATGGTAGGTGACGGCATTAATGACGCTCCCGCTCTTGCCACAGCAGACTTAGGTATAGCGCTCGGTGCCGGAACTGACGTAGCACTTGAAGCAGCTGATGTAGTTCTAATGGGAAATAAACTGGCCAGCGTGCATGGTGCTATTGAACTTTCCAAGCGCACTATGAGTACCATACGCCAGAATCTTTTCTGGGCATTCGCCTACAACATAGCAGCGATTCCAGTTGCAGCTGGGGTTTTATACCCCTGGACTGGATGGTTACTTTCACCAATGATTGCTTCAGCGGCTATGGCATTCTCTAGTGTGTCAGTAGTCACTAATAGTCTCCGACTGCGACGTGCCCAACTCAAAAATTGAAAGCTAAAACCCCAGGCTTCAAAGTTCCGAGATATCCCGGTAGGGTTGACGCAAGACTGGATACAGGCTACTAAAAACTTCATACCGCCTCTGATACTCCCTACTCGACTCAACAGTTGGCACCACTCTCTTTTTCTCACTGATTGAAACCCTACAAGCCTCACTCACACTCTCGTGGTGACCACTGCCCACCATTCCCAGGAGTGCCGCTCCAAAAGCTGAGCCCTCCTGAGTGCTAAGTGTCACAATCGGACGATCGAAAACATTAGCTAATACTTCGAGCCATGAAAGACTACGTGCGCCTCCCCCGGATGCACGCACAACTTTCACATCTACACCAAGTGATTCTACGATCGCAAGGCAATCCTTAAGGCTGTAGGCAACCCCTTCGATTACCGAACGCACCAAGTGTTCTCGTGTGTGTTTTGCAGTTAAGCCAATCCACGCTCCTCGCGCTTGTGCATCAAGGTGCGGAGTGCGTTCCCCCATCAAATAAGGGAGCCAGAACAAGCCCTCACTGCCTTCGGGCGACCTCATGCCTTCTTTGATCAGCAGAGTATACGGATCTACATCCTCTTCCTTCGGTGTAGTGGCTACGTCGACTCCAAATCGATTACGAAACCATTGAAGACTCAATCCTGCAGCTTGCGTAACACCCATCACATGCCATTTGCCCGGAACTGCATGGCAAAAAGTATGGACACGCCCTTGTGGGTCGTAATCAACTTTGTCGAGGTGAGAGAAGACAACTCCGGAAGTCCCAATGGTGCAGGAAACCAGTCCGGACTCTACAATTCCTGCACCAACTGCACCAGCTGCTTGATCCCCCGCCCCGGCTACAACTGGTGTGCCTTCTTTGAGGCCGGTCTTAACAGAGGCTTCAGCGGTCACTGCACCAACGACCTCAGAGGATTCTACAACTGGCGGCAACAGCGAATAATCGATACCTAACTGTTCGACTAGTTTTTTGGCCCAACGACGATTAACAACATCGAATAGTGCTGTACCAGAGGCATCCGAAACATCACTTGCAAATTGACCTGTCAAGCAAAACCGAACATAGTCCTTTGGTAATAAAACTTTCCGTGTCTTTTCGTAGCTGGCAGGATCATGATCTCGTACCCATATCAACTTGGGTGCTGTAAAACCGGTCAATACAGGGTTTGCTGTTTGTTGGAGAACCGCATCTTCACCGGCAATAGAGTTAATCCAGTCAACCTGTTCCTCACAGCGTTGGTCACACCAAATCAAGGCTGGGCGCACCACTTGGTTATCTGCATCGAGCAATACCAATCCGTGCATTTGGCCAGATAGTCCAACGCCAGCAATGTCACTACCCTTTGCGCCTACCTTCTGTAGTGCATCTTGAATAGCTCCAACCGTCGCATCCCACCAGTTCTGAGGCCGTTGTTCAGCCCACAGAGGCTGAGTCATCTGAATATCCTCGTGTGCAACCGTGACACCAGAAACGATATCTCCTTGAGCATCAACGAGAAGAGCTCGTGATCCACCTGTGCCTACATCGATTCCAAGCCAATACTTCATACACACTCTCAGTTTGTTCCGATTCCCAAGAAAACCTCAAACTATCGCACAACAATGCCTCTAGAATGCCCCACTACCGAGGAAATTCGCTCGGGTCAATTCCGGGCACTAGCCTCAAAGCGTTTTTGTAATAAACATACTTGAGCACAGAATCCGGCAAATTCAATCCATAGAGCTTCCAATGCGCATGTCGACGCCGATAATAATCAAAATACTCATCTCGTGTTTCGAGCACGCGCCAGTAATAAGGAAATTCCGAAGCACGATAGATATCCTTACCAAATAAAACTCTCTCTTTGTATCGAATCAGGAACTTACGAGCCGTGAATGGTTGTCGACCTAACTCTGCCAACACCGCAGCCATCTCGGTGTAAAAATTTGGATATCTATCCATTAACCTGCCCAAGCGAGCCAAATCATTTCCATGCCACCCTAAATGAGCAATGATGAAATTAACATCGGGATGCTTCGCAACTAATCGGTCACGTTCAGCGGTGAGTTCTTCAAAACGAGGAAACTTGTCAGGAGGACGACGGCGCTGAGGAAACATTTTCAACTCCAACCAGCGTTCGTTCTTATTGTCAAATGGCTCAAAGAAAGGGGAAGGTTCTGCAACGTGAATCAACACTGGGATTTTCAGCTTTGCGCACATTCGCCATACTGGGTCGAGCACTGGATCATCTACCGGGACCCGACGGCCATTCTTGTAAAAAACACTTAGCCCTAAGTTTTTGAAAATTTTCAGTCCCTGAGCACCATTTTCTACATCACTCGCAAGTGTCGCCGCTGCTTTCGTGCCCCACGTAGCTGAATCAATACCATCAAAATCCAAATTGGCAAAGATCGCAAATCTCCCTGGATATTTCTTAGTGTAGTTGGCAACAAATTTTTTGAGCTTCTGTCCACTGCCACCGCTGAGATTAACCAACATGCGAAGATTCTGTTCATTCATCTCTCTGACAACACGATCCAAATGTTTCCCTTCCTCATCACGATGGTGGCTGTGGATGTCGATCACTGGAAACCTTGCACGTGTTGTTGGGGTCCCCTCCACTACAAGAGATGACGCTGGACGGTACTCCTCAAAAGTGAGTGTCTGTGACGTTGCTATTGACGTCGTGATCACGACCAATACAAGCACCAGACAACCCAGTCTGCATTGGAAAGAACCGCCAACATTACGACCACGTGTCAGGTCGGTAAAGTTTGTTAGATAAGTCATATTCAAAATCCGTTGCATCTAAATCTACTGACAAAGCACACAAACAGAATAGCGAAAGCAGAATACCTCAGAAGTGAAAACACCCTACGCTCTTGACTAATAACGTAAATAGGCCCGCAGAATTATTTGAGATATTTAGACTGAAACCCCAAATCAATTTCTCCTGAGTTTAGGTTATGCTCACTGATAGAATGTATTGGTCTTAATAATGCAACTTTATATACGTGTACGTAGTCAGGAGAAATGACATGTCAGCGCTACAAGCAGGTTCACAAGCTCCCGATTTTTCACTTTCCGATCGCAATGGCAAAGTTAGGTCTCTTTACGAGGCCCTAGAGGGAGAATTGGTACTATTAACATTTTTCAAAATCACCTGCCCGACGTGCCAATACGCGTTACCTTTTTTTGATCGACTCAATAAAGCAATCGAAGGAAGTGGAGTGAAGTTTTGGGCTATATCACAGAATAGTCACCAAGAAACCGTTACCTTCAATGACAAATTTGAAGTAGATCTACCTCAGTTATTTGACCCAGAAGAAAAAGGTTTTCCGGTTTCGAATGCGTATGGAATCACACACGTCCCCAGCAGTTTTCTAGTGGGACAAGATGGAGTAATCGCAGTATCTTCGGTAAGCTGGGACAAGTCTGACTTCAAGCTAATTAGTAAAAAAATTGCAGTAGCCGCATCGATACCTGACCCTGTAGTATTTAGCCCAGGAGAAGATATTCTCGACTACCGCGCTGGCTGAGGTTCCAGAAACTAAGTCTCGGTCGAGACTCTCCAGAAAATCTAAGACTTCGTTTTTGCTTTGCTGATTCTCCGAACAGCCCCTTATCCACATTATTAGAAGAAAAAACCTTCGAACTAGTATGAAGAAATATCAACGTCATTCATCACTCTTCGACAACAGTCACCCGATAGAAAAGATTGGTGGCAAGTCGGACAAAGACCCCATCCCGAAGCATTACTCATCAAAACGTAAATTCGACGGATTGAGCCATCTTGCACTCTTCGTGTTTTCTACAGTGCTTCTGTGGATGGGAATCAGTTGGTTAATCTCAGTACTGCCAGTGGATCGGATGTTATTGACGCTGTCTTCTCTTTTTCCGGCAACTATTGCATCAACATACCTAATGCTTCATATCCCAAGACATCGTCCATGGTCAACCTTAGGTGTCAAATTGAATCTGAGAGCTGTTGTGACAGTCGGATACGGCATTGGTTTAGGTGCTTGTCTTGTTGGTTCTATCCTTGGAGCCCACTGGATACTCGGATGGACGGAACTCACAACAGCCGATTTTACCGGTCATTCAGAACGGTCTTGGGCACCGACTCTAGTGAGTGGCTTATTCGGAATAGCTGTCGGTTCGGCCGGTGAAGAATTATTAGTACGTGGCTATGGTTTTCATCAATTAGCCCGCACAACTCACCCCTGGATGGCAGTCGTTGTGACCGGTAGCATTTTTGGCTGGATGCACTATGGAAACCCGGCGTTTTCGGGATTGGCGTTAGTGAACACGGTTCTGTTTGGTTTACTTTTCGGTCTGGCACTTGTACGACACCGAACACTGTGGCTGACTTACGGTATGCATGCTGGGTGGAATTTATCTCTTGCGTCACTAGGTATCAACCTCAGCGGACTTAAAATCAATTTGACAGGAATCCAAGTGAAAACAGTTGGACCATCTCTATGGACCGGTGGTGCGTACGGCCTCGAGGGCGGCCTGTCAGCAACAATCGTTGTCCTAGTCGCAGCTTGGGTGATCTGGAAATTGCCATTCTCCACTGATCATAATAAGCTTCTTTGGGAAGAAGAGTAAGAGGTTTTTCACGCCATATCACTAGATGCTCTATGAGAATGAACCCTAGCTTGATAAAGGCAATATTCGTAACATTTGCCTTCACTAACTCTTCGGATGCCAAGATCGGTACTGAACAACGCGCTTACATAGTGCGACAGATGACGGCAGAATACGGCACTGCAAGAGTTATTATTCCCCGTTCGAAAAAAGCCCTCGGCGTATCAGCATCAGGACGATACGACGAAACTGAATGGAATACTGCAATGGGTGAGTTCGGCCCAGCTGCACGGTTGGGAGATCTAGTTCAGATCACAAAAGTGAAATTCAAAAAAAAACGTCTCATTCTTGTCCTCAATTACGGCATCAAGGGTGGGCGCAAGTGGTGGCATCGAATTCAAATCTCTGGAGCAACACACCAAAGAACTTCACTAGGTACAAGCCAACGTGCACATGCCCCTGGGGGAACCAAAATCGCATTAAACTTTGGCAACAACACATCGACCTTGGATGCTAGCAAAATCAAACAAATGCTGACGCCATTAATAGACTTCACTCAGCGTTCGGCGACAGAACTCTACATGGAGAAGCTGCCCGAAGAATTCAAAGAGGCCATTGTGAGTAAACGCGTGATCGAGGGCATGAATCGAAAAATGGTTTTGCTGGCCATGGGCCGTCCAGACCGAAAAGTCCGAGACTTTGAAAATGGTACCGAAACCGAAGATTGGATTTACGGAACACCACCGGGCAACTTGACTTTTATCACGTTTAAGGATGAAACGGTGATCAAGGTGCGAGACACTTACGCTGCCCCTGGAGGCACTGTCGGAATCGCGCAACCACCTCAAGACAAGCAGTAAGCCTCCACAAGACACACCCAATACCAAGATCATCTAGTGTTGCGAAGTAGCGTCTACTATATCCGGTACCGCTACGACCCTAAAGGCAAGAAATACTGTGTGCCTTGTACGGGCCTACTCAGCTCCTCAAGCAACTCTTCAAGATCTTTTTCTCGATGGACAAAATCCGATTTAGACGTATCCACAACCAAAACATCTGCTGCTTTGTAATGGGCGAAGAAGTGTTCATAGGCTCGCACAACCTCGTCTATATATTCATCCGAGATGTGAGACTCATCAGCAACATTTTTCCTAGCTATACGTTCGCGAAGAATGTCCGTTGGTGCTTTTAGATACACCACAAGGTCCGGTGCTGGAAGCTGCTCTTTAAAGTGGCGGTAGTAGCGATCATAGATTGCCACCTCGTCATCGTTGAGGTTAATGTACGCAAAAAGCTTATCCTTTTCAAATAGATGGTCGGCAACTATGGGTGTGTGGGAATGTGAAATATCAGCCTCATGAATGCGTTGATAACGAGACATTAAGAAATACATCTGGGCACGAAAAGCTGAACCAGATTCGCCACGATAGAAGTTACCCAAAAAGGGATTCTCCTCGCTGTCAAGTAACGGTCGTGCGCGAAGACGTTCAGCCAACGAGCGAGCCAGGCTGGTCTTGCCTACACGTAGTGGACCTTCGATGGCAATATAACGGGCAGCACTCATTTTCGTTTCAACTTCCCTTACCTTGATTTGACTAATACACAGATCTCTGTAGCTTGATCAACCATCATTAAAACCCCAAGTTCTGTTGTGGTCGCTTTGGTAATTCGATCCCAAAATATTCGAAAGCAGCTTTCGTGCCAACTCGCCCCCGTGGTGTACGATCAAGAAAGCCCAATTGCATCAGATAAGGTTCATAGACCTCTTCAATCGTGGTTGTATCTTCTCCAATCGATGCTGAAATTGTGTTGAGCCCAACTGGACCACCTCCATACTTGCCCAGAATCGTCCGCATCAATTTCTGGTCAACTTCATCGAGTCCGTAGTTGTCTACCTCTAGCAAATCTAGTGCAGTCTGTGCGATCTCCCGGCAAACCACTCCATCCGCACGCACCTGGGAGTAGTCTCGAACTCTACGAAGAAGACGATTCGCTACACGTGGAGTTCCACGGCTACGCTTCGCGATTTCTTCGGCACCGCCATCATCAATGTCAACACCTAACAATCGTGCTGAACGGTCGACTATATCTTTCAGTTCCACCGCTTCATAAGGATTCAAACGCAGTGTTAAACCGAAACGTCCTCGCAATGGCCCACTAATTAATCCAGCTCGCGTTGTCGCACCTATCGCCGTAAACGGCACCAATGGAATCGAGTGGGTCCGCGCACCCGGTCCCGCACCAACCATTAAGTCAACTCGGTAGTCCTCAAGTGCCGAATACAACATTTCTTCCACATCAGCAAACAATCGATGCACTTCATCAATAAAAAACACTTGACGGGTTTCTAATGACGTTAAAGCACCAGTAAGATCAAGTTTTCTCTGGAGCACTGGCCCAGAGGTTAAATCAATTTTGACATCCAGTTCGTTAGCAATAATACCAGCCAGAGTCGTCTTACCTAAGCCCGGTGGACCATAAAGCAACACGTGATCCATTGCCTCTCCCCTTGCTTTGGCAGCTTCGATAGCAATTCCTAGAACTTCCTTTAGTTTCGGTTGGCCGACAAACTCGGCCAACCCTTGGGGACGAAGACTCAGATCGAACTGTCGATCTTCTTCTTCGGCCGTTCCTGAAACGATGCGCGTCTCCGACATCGAACACCTAATCCGTTATCTGTCGAGTCATCAGGAAATCAACTCAAGAGCCCTTCTAAATAAAGACTCAAAAGTACCCTCGCAACCTTCACGTCTTGCCTTACTCACCGCTGAACGCGCCGCGTCGCGTGAACAGCCGAGATTGAGTAATGCAGAGATCACTTCCTGCTCCACAGTCCCTTCTCCAGCTCCACTACTTTGTTCTGCATCACTGCTTTCTGTCTCGAATACATCCAGTTTCTCACGTAATTCTAAGACGATGCGTTCGCCCGTCTTTTTTCCCACTCCAGGGACACAGGTCAAGCGGCTGACATCTCCTGTACGAATGGCACTCACCAACTCATCTGCAGGTAGTCCCGACAGTATCGTAATGGCTAATCGTGGACCTATTCCACCAACCGTGATTAACTTTTCGAAAACTCCCTTTTCACGTTTACTGATAAACCCGAAAAGAACTAGAGCATCCTCTCTAACATGGGTATGGATTTCTAGAGAAATATCCGTTCCGGTTGAGTTCAGTTGAGCGTAGGTTGAAACTGGAATAATCACTGCATAACCAACCCCTGCTACATCCACAGTCACGAGGTTTGGTTGTTTTTCACGCAGTTTGCCCCGCAAATGGGCAATCATTCCTTCACATCCGTCTTCACAGTTAATCGCTACCGAACGTAAGGCAAATTATGTCAACCCCCCCATGCACTGTCAAGCCTGTCAGTCTGACACCACTTTTGAACGCTATCATAATAAGTTCTTAAGCTTCGTGGCCAAGCGCTTTCAGATAACTCAAACTCATTGGTAAATAGAAATCTCTCATGTCACTTCGAAGAATATTTATTGATTCAACAGACACCAAAACAGCCTCTGTTGTAGAAGAACGTGCTCATCACCTAATACGCGTAGCAAGACTCAAAGTAGATGAAAAAGTTGAAGTGACCGACCAGAAGAAACTTTACGTAGCTCGTGTTTCATCCACAACAGATGAGCGCATCACATTCACAATTGAAGAAGAAATAGAACCATACCCATCAGGACAACCTATTGCATTATTTCTCTCCCTGATCAAATTTTCCCGTTTCGAATGGGCAATAGAAAAAACTACCGAACTGGGAGTAGGTCGTATTATTCCGTTGGTAGCAGAACACAGCAACGACAGATTAGTCACAACAGCAGAAAAAAGACTGTCTAGATGGAACCGTATCGCCGACGAGGCGGCTCAACAAGCGCGCCGAATGGCACCACCTCACATCGAAACACCAATCGACTTCGGCCAAATCGCCATGCGAACAATAGGTTCGACCCCCTTTATACTGGACCGCGGCGGAAAGCCTCTCTCTGTCGCTTTGACACAGCTGGAAACAGATGATGATTCAATGCGAGAACTTGCCTTTCTCGTGGGGCCAGAGGGTGGATGGAGTGCCAATGAACTTGAAATGGCACAACACCACGGCTTTACAACTGCCAATTTAGGTATGAATGTTCTCCGAACAGAGACAGCCGCTGTCGCGGCATTAGCATCTTCCATCAGGATATGCAGTAAAGAATAAAGGCCATAACACACGCTAAACTCATCAAATAATGTTAGGTCTAGTGCGACGCAGGTTCCCAGGTCGACAGACAAAAGACACTCTGTTAAACGAGAGAAGCGGCGGTCATGGACTCATAAACTTGATAGAAGGAATACATCGCAACCAATAAGATTGTCGTCGCTGATATTTTCCAGATGAATTCTCCTGGGTTGTTGTAGCGTGGCACTCCTGCGAAATAAGCAATCACAAACCCCGTTGCCATTCCGCCCAAATGAGCAGCATTATCAATGCGAAAACCAGGCATGAGACCAATAAGAATGATGATGACCGCCCATCGCATGTAGAACGAACGATGAGAACTGCCAGTTCGATAACCGTGTGCAATCATGGCACCAATGAGTCCGCAGACAGCGGCTGACGCACCGATCGAAATTGCATGCGGAGACCAAAACAGACTTGCAACAAATCCAAAGAAATTTGACACAAAGTAAATTACTAGAAACCGTGATGTTCCGAAAACCTCTTCGGAGTGCCTACCCAAGTCTAGAAGCACCCAAGAGTTCATGAGAATATGAAAAATTCCAGCATGAAGAAAACCAGCTGTGATCAAACGCCACCACTCACCATGTGCGATAAAAAAAGCATCTTTGGCCCCAAATGATTGTAGTACGCGGCCGTCAACTTGCATCAGAAAACCAGTACCTTCCGAATTTTTCATTGTCATAAGCAAGGTGGCAACAAACATGCCGAAATTCACCAGGAGAATCACCATCGTTGTGAAGTTTTCCTGAGGTACGAACCTGCTCAAAAGTTCTGGTTCTCGACGAGGAGAAGCACCAAGTTTCACATGGCAGTACTCACACACATCCAGCTTGGAATCTAACAACGCCCTACAATTAGGACACATGATAGGTCTTATATTTTTCATTAGCAGTAGCTATTTGCCCAATTACGACACGCTTGCATCCAGTTTTAGCGCATTATGTTCAAAAAGTAGTTGGTTAGTTGTTTAGTAACCTTGCTCTCTGAGATCCTCTATGCGAAGACTCGACTTCGGTGAATCATCTACAAATTCCAGAAGTCGTTCGACATACTTAGCTATGACATCACACTCTAGATTGATCTTCGCACCAGGAGATGTCTGGACTAAATTTGTTCTTCTATAGGTATGAGGAATAATTGCTACTCCGAGCAAACTACCTTCCAGGGATGCCACAGTCAAACTTATACCATCGATGGCAACACTGCCCTTAGGTACGAAGTGGCGCAGCAGCTCATCAGGTACGTCCACCGTCAACCACCAATTTTCATCGGCCAAGGAATCTAGTGAGGTAATTGTGCCGACAGCATCTACGTGACCCTGAACAAAATGGCCGCCTAGTCTCCCCGTTGGCGTTAATGGACGCTCTAGATTGACCAAATCTCCTACACGTAGTCCCCCCAAAGTACTCCTCGCTAATGTTTCAGGTGAGAGATCAGTTCTGAACCCTTCCGTGGAAACTGCAGTTGCAGTCAGACAGACTCCATTCACGGCAATACTATCGCCGACCTTAAGATCGGATAGAACTGTCTGACCTCTGAGGTCGAGGCAAGCACCACCCGAACTATGTTCCAGACACTTAACAGTTCCAGTCTCTTCAATAATTCCTGTAAACATGGCAGCGGTCCAATCGAACATTAACAGCAGCTACTGCAGCTGCACGAGTCATTACTAACGATTCATCTTCGCAAGATCAGCAGTCTTCAACGGGTACGTCTCAACAGCGAACTCATCAGGGCTAACTGAAAATACCCGTGAATCACGAAATTGAATCATTTCCTGATGACTTTGTCCATCGGCTCTATCCACAATAGGGATTGATTCCATAGTACCCAGAATCTTCGGTGCATAGTAAAGGAGCATCTTATCAACGATCTCCGCGTCCAACAAAGCCCCATTTAAGTTCGGTCCGGCTTCTATGATTAGAGAAGTTAGCTGTTGTTTTCCGAGCCACGCCACGACAGCCTGAAGGTCTACTTTCCCTTCTGTTCCATCCAAGACATGCACCGAAACGCCCATATTTTTAAGCATTTGCATCTTTTTCGGGGGTGCCGCAGAAGTTGATACCACAATCAAGTCATCTTCACACGACTCGACAAGTTTAGAGTTGAGCGGTAGTCGCAAAAACGAATCCGCTACGATCCGCATCAGTGGCCGCCGACGCGGAAGACCTGTGCGGTCCGTCAACAAGCAATCATCAGCAAGTACAGTACCGATACCAGTGAGGATAGCATCGTGATCATGTCGTACCTGCTGTACGTGATCACGAGCAATATCGCTGGTAATCCAGCCACCATGGTCACGCGATATGGCGATTTTACCATCGAGCGTAACAGCAGATTTCAACGTAACTAGCGGCCTACCAGTCTGACTGAAATGGAAAATCGCTTCATTCTGACGCTGTGCCTCCATTGAAAGTTCGGGCAAGAAATCTACGGCGTGTACGACTTCCACTCCAGCTTGTTGGAGAATCTCAAACCCACCTCCTCGAACCTTGGGATGAGGATCTTCGGTGATTGCTACTAAACGACGTATGCCAGATTTCAAAATTGCTGTCGTGCAAGCAGGTGTGCGCCCCTCGTAACAACAAGGCTCAAGACTAACGTATAGCGTCCCACCGTCAGCAGATGCGCCAGCCTGCTCCAAAGCAACGATCTCTGCATGTTTAGCAGTCTGCCATGTGTAAAACCCCCTACCAGATTCCACTCCAGTAGCATCCAGAACGATCGCCCCCACAAGAGGATTGGGCGAGGCCAACCCTCGACCATTAGTTGCAAGATCGAGTGTCAGTCGAAGAAATTTTCTATCCTCTGTCGTCATTTGGCTCACTCGGTGTACAATCACTAAGCTCTCAAGTGTCGAATAGTGAACACACGAAAATCTCTGGGTCAAATGGCATTAAATCATCTACTTGTTCACCCAATCCAACATACCGGATGGGTAAATTGAGATCGCGTGCAATTGCAACAGCTATGCCACCTTTGGCAGTACCGTCGAGTTTGGTAATGATCAAACCAGTAGCCATAGCACTCTTGGTGAACTGTCGGGCTTGCTCGAGTCCGTTTTGTCCAGTCACGGCATCGAGTACAAGTAACACCTCGTGTGGAGCTCCGGATATCGATCGGCCAGCGGTACGAACCATCTTTGCCAATTCTGCCATCAAGTTTACCTTGGTGTGCAAACGACCGGCAGTATCGACGATCACGATATCAGCTTGTTGAGTCTTAGCAGCTGACAAAGCATCAAACATAACAGCACTCGGATCAGTTCCGGATGGTCTTTGGATGACCTTCGATGATGTCCGTTTGCCCCACACTTCTAGTTGCTCAGCAGCTGCAGCACGGAACGTATCTGCCGCGCAAAGTATCACCTTGTGACCCTCTATTCCAAAACGATGTGCTAGTTTGCCGACTGTAGTAGTCTTGCCAGTACCGTTTACTCCAACAAGCATGATGACCTCCGGCTCATTGACCGGGACAGACGGCTTGGCAGTTGAATTCTTCAGGATTTCCAAAAGGTGCCGTGCGATGTGTGTTTTCAACTCCGCTACGTTACTTAGCTGTGCGTAATCCGATTGACTGCGCACATTATCGAGAATTTCCTCTGTTGTGTGGACTCCAATGTCCGCACCGATTAACAGCATCTCCAGTTCTTCTAGTACCTCCTCATCAATCACTTTCTTGCCTTGGATCAACTCGTCGATCTGACTGACAAATCGATTTCGTGTCTTCGAAACACCTTTTCGAAAACGTTCAAGCACTGCTGGCTCGGATGAGGGGCCGAATAGGGTCTGCATTATTGTGAAGTCTCAGCAGGTACAACGCCACTGGATTACTCCCTTCATAGCAGTTGCACCACGTAGTTGGAGCCCAGTCTAGAGTCTATATACCCGACAACACTTCGATCATAGCAAGCTGGCAAACAATTCAATCACTGACAATTCTGTTTAGGGTTTTTCACACCAGGTAAAAATTACAACTGTTAGGAATTGACTAAATTGATCAACTAAAGTCACTTTTTACTATGCTGCCAAACTTTGTGTGGCTCTTGTAAAAATCACTGGACGTCTCCACATCTCCATTAGTATCGGGCTATAATCCAGTGGCTGTAAGAAACATCCTAAGGAGGTTCTCATGGTTTCGCGTCGCAATTTTCTCGGAACATCAACCGCTCTATTGTCAACTGGTCTTGAGGCGCGCAGTCTGCCTTTGACACAAAAACCTCCTTCAATCACCAAAGCCATACTAGTTTCGATGCTTCCGAAAGAATTATCCTATCTTGACCGTTTCAGACTTGCGGTCGAGATAGGATTCAAAGAAGTAGAGATGCGAACAGTTAGCAACCATATGGAAGCTATTAGCATCAAAAAAGCGGCTGATAAAGCTGGCATCAGAATTCATTCAGTAATGAATCAAGCCCACTGGCAATACCCACTATCAAGCCCCAAAGCCCTAGACGTTGAAATGAGTATGCGTGGCATGCAGATTTCTTTGCATCAAGCCAAACTCTACGATGCGGACACCGTATTATTGGTGCCAGCCGTAGTCCGTTCCGACACTACCTATGAGCAAGCATGGGAACGATCACAGGAAAAAATTCGTCAGCTTATTCCGCTTGCAGAAAAACTCAATATAATCATCGCAATCGAAGAAGTTTGGAATAAATTCCTACTGACCGCGAGAGACTTTGTCCAATTCATCGACGAGTTTAATCATCCGCTAATCCAAGCCTACCTCGATGTTGGCAACATGGTTCATTATGGTGTTCCTCAACACTGGATTCGCGAGGTCGGCAAACGAATTGTAAAAGTTCACCTCAAGGATTATTCACGTCGATCGCGACAATTCGTCAATCTTGGTGAAGGCGACGTTGACTGGAAGGGAGTTCGTAAAGCTTTTTCGGAAATCGGATACGCCGGCACCGCAACAGTCGAACTGAAAGCCGGGAACCGTAATTATTTGGAAGACGTTTCTGTCAGAGTGAACCGGCTACTAGAGCTAGCAGGATAGGGTAATATCACCTTGATCGTTCAGGCTTGTGAATTATGCTGTGAATTTTTACGACACACCAGCACAATTATCCCTGACAGTATCAGCCCGAGTGCTATCCACTGTGTTGTACTCAGAAAAATATCTCCGGGAAATACACGCCCCGAGGTATCACGTAGAAACTCAACACCAAGCCGGAATGTCGAGTAGAGAATTAGATACCAACCAATAATCGTCCCTGAGATGTGTGGTCTTCTACACAACCACAGCAGAAAAAACCCCACAACTAAAGTACCAAACGATTCATACAGTTGAGTTGGATGGAGGTCAACGTTCAATGGTACACCCACAAATTGATTTGCTATAGGGTCAGTGAAGCTTATAGCCCATGGCAGTGATGATTCCTTACCCCAGCAACATCCCGCTGCAAAGCAACCTAAACGACCAACACCATGACCAATCGCCAACCCTGGAGCAAATATATCCGCTGTTCCCAGCCAAGGAAGGTCGTACTTACGGGTAAACCAAAATGCTGTTCCGAGAGCAGCCAACAATCCTCCATAAAAAACACCGCCGGCTTGTAACGCAGAAAGGGAAAAAATACGACCTGGATGAGAAAAATAATAGTCAGCGTTGGCCAGTATCATGAATCCCTTAGCACCCACAATAGCCGCAAGAAACACATAGATGGCAAGATTGCCGACATGGTCGGGATTCAAACCCGCACGCTTTGCCGAGCGACTGACCAAGAACAAGCCCACCAAAAAACCAATGGCTACCAATACGCCGTATGTTGGCACTGAAAATGAACCAATTGTGAAAAGTCGTGGGTACATAGCGAATAAGTTTAGAATCTGAGCGGACTCTCGTTTGTTTATTTTTGACGATTCAACGAGATCGAATCAACCACTAACAGTCCCGCACCCGTTGTAATTGAAGCGTCAGCCACATTAAACGCTGGCCAGTGGTAGTCACCAAAATAAAAGTCTAAAAAATCCACCACGAAACCATATGAAATTCGATCGTAAAGATTTCCCAGAGCACCAGCAAGAACAAGCATGAGGCCGAGCTGTAGTCGCCAAGAATTCGATTCTGACTGGAAAAATAACATAACCACTAAAACAACAGCAATTACTGAAAAAGTCGGGATAACAATTTCTCGAATCACCGAACTCGAATCAGCAAAAAGACTAAATGCAATTCCTGTATTGCGTGTGTGTACCAGGTTAAAAAAACCTTCAATTACAGGCCGTGAATGATATAACGGCATGGAACTCTCTATGGCAAGTTTAGTTATTCGATCCGCTGTGAAGATCAGCGCCACCGCAATACCGTAGAACCAAAATCGTTTTTGCTTGATCCCAATCAACATAAAACCTGAAGGGCGTGGATACTGTTCCAGAAAATACAACCACGCGTTCTAAGTTTATCGCAACATTGGATGCGGTATTTTGCAGTGACAACAGACGAAAACAATATGACAGCAATTATGTACGCGAAGATTCTTGAGCAGATATCGAAGTTGCCTGGAATCGGAAGCATGTGTGCCATCATTCTCAAGTCCTGGAGGATATAAACTTATCTAGGTAGTTGAACAGGTTGGATAACAGATCCAAGATAAAAGATAGCCACTTTCTGATCTTCTAGTACCGGTGGACCAGTTCTCATAGTAAGCTGTCGCCGTATTTCGTCGAAGATCTTGTCAGGGACACCTCCTAATCTTTTCACTCGTTTCAACTCTAAAATATCACCCGGCTTAGTAAGGCTTAAAAACTCATGGCGGTGACTTGCGCGCCGGTCTTTATGCAACACAACCCACTCAAATCCAAGCTTGCGCAGTTGCGCCGTATCGATATCTTCTAACAAATTCGGCACTCTCACTAAGTTGGCAAGGGATGGCTCAGCATGAATCGCACTCTCAACTACTGTGGGTGTCGTTGAGATATAACCATCACCAATTGGCCGTCGATGAACGGTTTGTGCAACCAAATTTTGTACAGTACGGTTGCGTTGGTGAAATGGGATATCTAGAACGGCTCCACCTCCATCGGCATCAGCAAGTTGTTCGTACAGTGGCGAGATTTCGATTTGACGGATTGGGTACGGCACCCAGAGATACTCAAAAAATACCAACCCAATCACACACAGAAACTTGCCGTCTCCATAACTTGCCTTTGATACTCCGAATCCCACTAAAACTGCCAACGCTAAACTCGTCAAAATCAGAAAGCGGTTTGCCACACGAAATATCTCAAGTACCGGCAATGAAGTTAACACCCCAAATGGAAGAGAAATCTCTTCGTACAGCACTCCGTTCCACCAAGGGTTCGCTCCAAGAGCAAGGATTAAACTGCCCAGACCAACAAAACCCCACAACCGCGTTTTCTTCCAATATCGTCTAAGTCCTATCACTGCCAGTACTAGAGGAACTAAACCTAGGTAGTTCATAAAACCAGCAGATTGGTAGGCACGATCTTCATAGGTCGCAGCAGTCCATTCCCCCCACAGAGGATGTGCGTAGGGCGGAACCATAAGATAAGATGCATCAATACCACGGTCCACCGGTGGCTTCAGAAAGTACTTGGATTCATCAGCCATTTCTTCAATCATCGGGAAAATCGCCGGCGATACCAGCAACGCAGCAAAAACGCCAGCAGCCACCCATTGCAAGAGTACCTTTCGGCGAACTCGTTTTTCCTGTCTCAGTTCCCAGACCCCCACAAATGCCAACAGCATCAGAAGTATCACCGCAAGATGCCAACTGCACAAAGCATTTAACGCAAAGCAGCCGCCAAGGCCAACCACATTGCGTTTCGATGAACTTCGAATAGTCCGAAAAAAGAACCATAGAGTAAACGGCAGGAACTGCACAGAAGCCAGATTAAGATGTTCAAGCGTCTGCTCAATATGTTGTGGAAAATAAGCAAAAACGATTCCGGCAAGAAACGCAGCACGATTGTCTCCAGTTAATTCTTTAACGAGAAAATACATACCCCAAGCCGCTAGGCAGAGTCCGAGTAAGATACAAAAGTTGTAGGCTGCGGCTTCTCCCAAAAGTAAATTCACGGGCATTCCAACAATCATGTTGAATGGAGAGTGTGTATGTAACGAAAGGTCTACACCAGTTGGATGAAATAAATACGACGATTGATAAGGAGATTTTTGCAGTTCTATCAAGCTAGTCTTCCACCACCAGAAATTCCAGTAGTTTTGCCAAATATCACCTGATCCTGCAGGAAGAGCAGACCTGAAATGCATCACCAATGGAAAAGTCATCGCCAAAGCTGAACACAAGTAGAGCCACAAAACACGACTCGGTCTACTAAAAAAACGATTGAAAATCGAGTCCTGTATTACGGTGTTCATCATCGACTATAGACTCAGTGAGTTACTCCAAAAACCTGACAAACTCAGAAGGTGAGTTTGCAGGAATGATCTTGCAGAAAATGATGGACTCCGGGTCATACAAGGTATGTCCCGACGTCAACAGGTGGATCAAAAGACATTTCAGAAGGCCGATTGGGCTATTACTGCTCGCGACTGTGCATAGCAAATTGTTCGGTTGTGACCAAAGAATCAAAAATGGCCAGCACCTGCTTACGATAGGTGTACATACGACGCAAATTATCACGGAAAGCGGGACCGTACTCACGAGCACGCATCCACCGGTGAAAAAGCTTAGGGGAAATATCGATCTCACTACGCAATTCCTCGGCTGAACGACCCCGGAGAAACATGCCATAGAAGATCGCCGCCTCGCGTTGCGGCGAGTGCATTTCAGACCCTATGCCCTGTTTGAACGATGTATGCAGCAATTCCCTACTCCAGTTAGAAGACCCAGTATAAGACTGGTGCAGCTTGGGCGCAAGCAGTCTGTGAGAGTAGAAAATGAATCCGCTAAGGAAGATGGCAACTATCGCTCTAATAGATCAAACACAGAGTCGAACTGAACTGCATTAGGCTGCTACAATCGCTTGCGTGCTAGGTAAACTCCTACTAACGACCACTGGCGTTGTCGCTTCTTACATAGCTTACAGTGCTGCCTGTCCAATTTCCCAAAATTGGGGTCGAGGTTTTCATCGTGGCCCTCGTGGTAGTCGACAAATAGCACTAACGTTCGACGACGGACCTAGTGAATCGACTCTCGATATTCTTGCTGTATTAGAACTCTACGGGATTTCGGCAACATTTTTCTGTTGCGGAGCTAACGTAGATCGTCTTCCTGAGATATCCAAAGCAACAGTAGTGGCCGGACATGAAATCGGAAACCATTCTTATTCGCACCCTCCCCTACTGATGCACAGCAAAGATTACGTACGTCAAGAACTGCAAAAAACACAACTCGCCATACAGAATGCCACCGGAAAACAACCACATCTTTTCCGGCCACCCTACGGTTTGCGTACACCCAGTCTCACTGACATCCAGTCTGAATTGGATCTGACTGTGGTGTTGTGGAGTGTCATCGGTCAGGATTGGCATTTTTCTAAGAAACGTATTGTGCAAAGAGTTACTCGTCGTATTGAGCCAGGAGGCATCATCTGTCTTCACGACGGAGACACCACCAATCTTCACGCGGACCGTCGAGAGACCATTCAAGCTCTTCCGGAAATTATCGAAACTATACTGGAAATGGGCTACTCCTTTGTAACGGCCGGTGAAATGCTGCAACAGCTAGAAACCAAAACAGACAATTGGAGAGTCCACAAGAGAGGAAAGCAAAAAATACTGAGATAATATGGATCCAACGGTAGCCGGATATCACTTAGGTAAAGACCGATCCTCTCAAAAAAACCAAGCGTATGACGTTAACAAAACCGTTCGCAAGTTCCAGTGCTAGCTCAGTTAAACGAAATATGATGAGCTCGGTGATTGTTGTCGCATTGGTTGTCTTATCTCCGACTCACTTGAGCGCGCAAACCACTACAGATAGTAAAATCCCTACAATTTCGATAGATGTTCAGGTCGTCAATGTCCTTGCTTCAGTACGTGACAAAAGTGGACAGTTAGTCAACAACCTGACCCGGGATGACTTTGTCGTGGTAGAAGACGGCGAGCCACAAGAAATTCGCTATTTTGCTCGCCAAACCGACTTGCCGCTGACAATTGGATTGCTAGTCGATACATCGGTCAGTCAGGAACGCGTCATTGACCCACAAAAACAAGCAGCGGCACAGTTCTTCGAAGAGATCCTACGTCACGACAAAGACCTTGCGTTCCTCATCAGTTTCGATGTCGATATCGAATTACTACAGGACCTTACAAACTCCAGGAAACTCTTAAATACTTCACTCCAGAGACTCCGAGTCCAAGGAAGCCGGGGAGGGTTATATCCCGGACCTGTGCCTCAATCTCGACGGCCGGTAGGAACCGCACTATTCGACTCAGTTTATCTCGCTGCTCAAGAAGTCCTCCGAGCACAAGTAGGACGCAAAGCAGTGGTGCTCATATCAGATGGCAATGACTACGGCAGTCGTATCAAACGAAAAGAGGCCATCGAGGCTGCTCATCGAGCAGATGTTGTCGTCTATGGAATTCGTTACCTAGACCGAGAATTCTACTTTCGTGCAGGCAGCTCAGGAGGTGGTGGCGGTGCGACGCTCAAGAAGATTGCTAAGGCTACCGGAGGCAATCTATTTGAGGTCAAAGAAAAGATGCCCCTCAGGGCAATCTTCACCCAAATCCAGAAGGAGCTTCGCAATCAGTATAGTATCGGTTACCGTTCTAATCATACTCCCGGACCACCGGCATTTCGTCGGATTGAATTGCGAACCAAAAGGAAGGACCTAACAGTGCAGGCCCGAAACGGATACTACACTACCGATCTCCGGTAACTAGGCACCAGAAAAAACCGCTTCCAGTGAAATATTTTAGCCGCTTAGCGATACCAAGACTGAGAATGTGGAGCCACTACAAAACCTCGCTCCCCGCTTACTAAGAGGACGTACTTGTAGTACTCTTTGCCACAGGTTTCCTTAGATTAACTTCAATTGATTAGCGAGAATCCGATCTTCCGAAACAGTAACACCTAGGCCAGGTCGGTCTGGCACTTTTACAGTTGCGCCTTCCATGGCGATATCCTCCACCATCATGTGCTTCAAGAACTGAGGACCATTCAATTCTGGTGGTAAAAGCAAATCCATAGTCGAGTAGAGGTGAATTGCTGCCATAAAGCTGACTCCGGCATCGGTTAAGCCACTACCCAAGAGTCCGAGTCCAGTTGCTTCGGCGACAGCAGCACTCTTCATGCAATTAGTCACACCAGCACTCTTTGAAACTTTCAAAACGACGAGATCAGCTGCGTTCAGCTGAGCCATACGCGCAACGTCAAAGGAAGAAAAACACCCCTCATCAATAGCAATCGGATACGGACTGCTTTCGCGCGCACGACCCATTCCAAGCCAATCTTCACTACGCACCGGTTGTTCGAAGCAGCGGATATTTTTGAATTGACGTAAGGCTGTAAAAAAACGTCCTAGCTCGATTGCCTGGTACGACTGGTTGGCATCGAGCCAAATATCCGCATCTGGACGCACATCCGAAATCGCCTCAAGCCGCTCTAGATCCTTATCCGTATCACCAGAAACTTTCACTTTGAAACAAGTACAAGCGGGCCAACGCTTCACTTCGTCCGCCATCACTTTTGGTTCTGCAATACCCACCGCGAAACACAAGTCAATCGTGTTTTGGATCTTGCCACCTAGAAGAACATGCAGCGGTTGTTTCATAATTTTGCCAGCAACATCCAAAAATGCAATCTCCAAGGCACTTTTTGCAAATGGGGCACCATTACTCACTGCCGGACGAATTGTAACATCCATTTCTTTCTTTAAAGCATTCAATTCAAACGGAGTTTTTCCCAGTGCTAATGGCGCCAGGTGGTGTCTTAGTGTGGCAGTAACAGCCTCTATTGTTTCGTAACTCCAGTTAGGAATCGTGTTGGTCGCACCCCAGCCAACTTGCCCCTCTTCCGTTTCTACACGAACAAAAACATGTTTTCCTGGCAAATCTTCACCGCCAACTTTGCCTACACCTATATTGAAAGCTGATCGAAATTCAACGGCTGTTGGCAACACGTCAACTTTTCGTATTCGGTGTTGTTTTTCTTTTGCGTTCGCTATCGGAAGTGGTGATACCGTTGCTAACGCAGCGGAAGCAAAGTTTCTCGTGAATCTCCGTCGGTTGGTTTTAGTCAACACATGCCTCCTAAAGCAAGCTCCCTCAAGAGAGGATACTACGACAGATACATACTATTCAGAAGGCATCACCACAATCGAAAGAAAAAGCTAGCCCACTCGTACTAGAGACTCTGAGTAAGCAATACACTTAGCAACATTACCCAACCTTTAGATAGAACCCTGAGGCCTAATCTCTTGCTGGCTGGTAGGACGCAGGTATCGAGCGATGCGACCCATCAGTCGAAGCAGGGCCTTGGTCTGTGCTCGCCACGTGTGCAGGCAGGCTGGAAGGTGGTGCCACTACTTCCATCCCTTCAGTTGTCAACACAACACGACAGACTTGACCTCGCTTACCGACAGATGGTTGGGGCTTACCATTGAGAGCGATGAAAACACCTGCAGCATTTCCGATTAACAACCGGACAGATTCCTTGGCTTTGATTGAACGTTTGTCACCGGGGCTCAAATTTTTTTCAAAGACTCTGCGACCATCGGAGACTGCACGGACCCAAGCGGTCTCGACAACCTCTATGTCAACCTCAACCAGATCAGAGACAAAATTCCTAGCCACATCATCCACTACAGAAACTTCAGGAGAGTTTTCTTTGACTTTACTTGTGCGATCTAGATGAGCTTTCACATCAGATGTATCGTTGTCCGCTCCACTCCAGTAAAGACCCAAACCTAAGGAAAAAAGCAGGCAAGCCGACCCCAAGCTCGTTAGAAGATCACGACGTTTCTGTACTATGTCCGCACACTGTTCTGCAATTTGTATTGTCGCCATCCGGATAGTGCCCACGCCCAAATCAGTCTGCAAATGGCCCCTTGTGTCAAGTTCATCAACAGTACAGAGGCTGCGAAAGTCTTCGACAGTTTTCTCTACATCCAAAGAGACTGCCGCTGCATACTGACGCACAAAGCTTACATTGAATATTCCACCCGGAAGTAAATGAAAAGACTCATCTTCTATCGCCTTGAGAAATGAAACACTTATGTTAGTTTTGTCGGAGATCTGCAGCAGAGTCAAACCATGAACATGGCGTGCCTCTTTGAAGTTTTGGCCGAATTCAGACATCGTTATCTTAAGTAGTGACCACCACCAGGGTATACTAATTGCAATCAAACAACAAGGGCCCAGTAAGGGTACAATTTTGCCATATTTACAACAACTTAGACCACTCAACCCCCTCCTAATTTCCGTCAGAGTGGTCACCCACAACCGACCTGATCTACTAAAAGGTTGCTTGGAGTCGCTGCACTGCCAATTATATCGCTCATTCGAACTCATCGTAGTCGACAATGGGGCCCAGAACAACTCCGCTAACCTATTAAAGTATTTTCTATTTTCAGATGTTCAAACTATAGAAAACAAATGTAATTATATGTTTTTATTTTCCAATAATCAGGATCTTGATCTTTGCAAAGAAACCTACATTTCTCTACTGAATAACGATGCTGCCGCCGAGACATCCTGGCCTGCTGAACTGATTGGAAAGGTCTCATAATTGGGCAATCACCTATCAGACAAGGGTTTACTCTGTCCTCGCTGTGAAAGCCAGTCTTACAGAATATTGCTTCAAGGTTCGGACCACCTGTACCAAACCACCCAGAAAAAATTTTCTGTTATAGAGTGCTCAACATGTACTTTGATTAGACTCCTACCAAAACCTACACCGGATGAATACGTGTCGTACCACCCCAAGCATTATTGGTGGAAGCCGAAAAAAACATTATTGGGACTCCTGACAGAATTGTATAGACGTGTTGCAATCTGGGATCACGTACGTTTTATCACGAGCTCGTCGGCGCCGTCAGGTTTAACCTTGGATATTGGTGCGGGTGGTGGAATGTTATCACAAGAAATGCACCGAAATGGACGGCCTTCAATCAGTCTGGATTTCTCACCAACTGCTACTCAAATAGCAGCATGCGAAGGGCTTCCAACTGTACGCGCATATGCACCAGACATGCCTTTCATCGCTCAATCATTTTCCGCTGTGGTAATGCTACACGTTCTCGAACATGTCGAAAACCCAGTAGATTGCCTATCTGCTGTCCGTCAGCTCTTGCGGCCAGGAGGAAAACTTTTTATTCAGGTTACCAACGCATCATCATGGCAATTCCTCTTGTTTGGTCGACATTGGAGTGCCCTTGACATACCACGCCATTTAGTACATTTCCGCACAGACGACCTCGAAGACCTGTTGTCCACGTGCGGATTTCACGTCGTGCGCAGAAAATTCTTCTCCTTGCGCGACAATCCTGCATCAGTTGCAACGAGCCTATTGCCTTCTTGGGAGCCAGCTGTGCGGGCTGCAAGGGAGACACATGAGAGTTCTGTTGGCACCGCTCTCAAGAACTTTCTTTACTTTGCCCTAGTCGCTCTTTCATTCCCTTTTGCAATCTTGGAGGCGGTCGCCATGGCCGGATCTACTGTGTTGCTAGAAGCTGTCTTGCATGAGGATAAATAGTGTCCAATAGCCACCTAATACAATTACTTGACCTTCCTGGCTCGATACTTACTGATGGTAAAAACTAAACGGGGTGGAAAACCTTGCATTAGTACGCCAGTGAGTGCACCCGTGCCCGACTAAGGTTTTATAACTTTTCAAGGATACTGCGTTTCATTCACAAGAAATCCACAAGGTCAAAGGAAATCAATTTGGTGTTACGTATCTCGTACCAGATCAACGTCCTTAGATTTGACCAAGAACAATAAAAGTAAAGGCAGAATAGCGATGAGTCCTGCAAATAAAAACGTCTGCTCATAAGAGAACCCCATCTCGTCTCGTAGAGGGCCCACTAGCCAGTTGCCAGCAACATGGCCAATGTTTGCTGTGGTCAGATAAATCGTGAACATCGTCGCAGCTGATTTGGTCCAGGATAGACGCATCGCCATCGCGAAAAAGCCGACTATGCCAAAAGCCAGAATGCCAGGATTAAGGAAGAGATAACCTGCAGCAAACCAACTTGTACTCCAGTTTTCAGGAAAAATAGCAAAAACAATCGCCAGCAGTCCATAGCCCCCTAACCCAGTGGCTATTACTTTTCTATGGCCGAGGCGATCAGCAAGATAACCACCGCCCAGCGCTCCCAGCATTTCCACAAAAACTGCCAACCCAGCCACCTGCGACACTTCGACAAAACTCCATTTCAATTGCTGTGTGTACAGTGTTTTGGTAACTATTTCGACAATGCCTTGAGCTGCCACATGCATGACACCAAAGATCAAGAATACTGCTGTTGTTCTGAGGGAAAACGAACGCAGCAAATCAACGACAACTTTGTCAAAACTGCGAAAATTCTCGCCAGTGGTTTGTCGTGAGTCATCAGAACCTACTGGTCGACTCCAAGGAAGTCTCCGATCACCAGGTTTCTCGACCATGAGTAACGGGAATAGCATGATCAGCAATAATACTGCGAGCTGCACAAAGACTGCCGCAGTGAGCCCCCAGGCATCGATCACAATTGCCAAACCTGCACCACCAATCGCCTTTCCAACCATTTTTGATCCCCACATCAACCCATTCGTTCGCCCTCGTTCGTTCGGTGGCACAATATCGAGCGCCAGAGCATCTGTGGACACATCTTGCAAGGAAGCAAAGCAGTTATGTATGAAAAACATCCAACCCAGCAGTCTCAAATTACCGGTTAGGTCACCCATCGTGAGAAACCCTAAAAGTGATACCGCCATTAGAAATTCCGCTCCAATGATCCACGAACGTCGTCGGCCCATCGAACGGATTGTCACGGTATCAATCAGAGGCGCCCAAACAATTTTAAAAGTCCAGGGAAGAAGAGCTAACCCCACAAGTTTTCCCGCTTGAGTATCTCCTATGCCTCGCTCAGCGAGATAACTAATTAGCGCAATCGTCATGAACCCCCAGGGCATTCCCTGAGCTACATATAGAGCAGGAAGCAGGATGAGACGATGCTTGCGGTTATCAATAAGAGCCATTATTGTCCGTTAGAGTCCTATAACATTCGGTTAAGCAACGAGAATTAAGTGACATTCTCACATCGCTACTATCGAGGCTCCCTTGCCAGGCCAGTCCCAAGTCACCAGATCATCGCTCCAGGCGATTCCAAGACAGGCATGAGTGTTAAAAATAACGCTTTCATCTTCGGGCCCCGTACCATGGAAAAACATCAGATACTTACCGACAGACAGTTCTTCGCGCAGATCAAGAACAAATCCAGCAGTAATACGCCCCTGTGCCCAAGGCCAACCCTGTTGACCAAGAGTAATCAGCGACCCGGTATCTTCCCAAGCTTTAAGGTCTCGAGATCTTTTCATGGCTATACCGTTACCACCATGACCATTAATAGAGTGAAACATCAGATAGTCATCACGCCCTTCAGTTAAAACACAGACGTTTTCACCTCCCGGAATACGATCGAAATAGGTCCAAGTATTCAGGTCATATGAAAACGACATATTTACTGCATTGTCATCAAAAAAACACCACCACTTCTCTGGTTCATGCTTATCTTGAATTAAATAGGGATCGATAATACGGCCCATATCTTCAAACGCCACCTCCGGACCTCGCACCTTGAGTAATTCTGGCTCACCCCAGTCAGCCAGATTCTTGGAACGACGAATCCAAATGCGACAATCCTCATTTCCACCTCTCTGAAAATTTGGCCTAGGGTAGGTTTGCAGACAGAGGATCCATTCACCTTCATAACGAATAACGTTGCCGGGGGCACAATAATTTAGCCGTTCATCTCGTGGCGTAAATATATGTGGGTCAGTCCAATTTACAAGATCACTGCTCGTACTATAGGCGGTATAGTTATATCCTCTGCCGTCTAGTTCATGGAGAACATAGCTGTAATAAAGCCAAAAAATACCTCCGTCATACACAACAGTCGGGTCACGGAAAGCCGTGACGGCATCACCTTTGAACAGAATTGGAGATCTTATGGCTTCAAAGTTTATTTTCGACAACGAGCTGTTGTTTTTGCATGTCGCAAGACTTAGAGCAGCTACTCCACCCATCGCACTTTGCAAAAAGTTGCGTCTCGCAAAAATGGGGCTCCGCATTGTTTATATCTCCAGATCGATCTTATGAACTTGAAAACAAGTCCTTGTAGTCGGCCACGGTCAGTATACGATTACAAAGATACTACCAACTGCTCCATGATGATGCGGTCGTTCGGTCGTTCGCGACGTAAGTCGCGATCAGCTTGACCCAGCTTCATTAAAGCCCGTTCAAGTTGTTTTGAGGAAAAGTGTCTCCCAACTTCAATCAATTGGCGAGCCCGAGGTGGCCACATTCTTATGCCATTCTGTTTCGATACGCTCAAGACTCGTTGAGCAGTATGAGCACCCTCCTCTTTCATGGCCAGAGCCTGTCGAAAAAGTCCTGCAATGAGACTGACTTGCATGGGCCAGGAGACACCCATTTCGGCTAACGTGTCAAGAATGTAGAGAGCACGAACTCTATCGCCATGCGCCAAAGCATCAGAAAATTCAAACACACCACGGCGTCGAGCCGCTGGAATCAACAAGTCCAGATCATCGGCTTTTACTGGGCGGTCACTACCTACGTAAAGGGATAATTTTTCCAGTTCATTCGCAAGTAGCCCCATATCACCACCCAATATTTCAATGAGGTCATCAAGAAGTGACGGACCAATCTCAAGATTCAACTGGTTCGCGAGCTCGGTCGATTCGTACATCATCTGCTCCGCTGACAGTCGTTTCATTTCGACAATCGCGCAAGTGTCACCAAAAAGCTTGACTAGGCGGTCTATTTTTGATTTGTCGTCACGGGTATCAAAATCAACATCAATAGCTTCAAAGAGGAGTACAGTTCCCGGTGTTGGAGCTTCCGCATAGTCACGCAAAACCTCAAAGGATTCAACTGTTTTGGTGCTTATTATTCGTGGTATCAACGCCTCAGAACGAGAGCCGATCAGCAAACGTGCCGAAGCAAACAAAGACATAGTTCGCGCCTCATCGATTAATGTCGTCAAGTTCTGATCACGTAGATCAACCTCCGTCAGATCTTCATAGTTGCCGGCCTCTGTACCCAATTGACCAAGTACTGCACTAGTCAAAGCGCGACGGCAGCGATCTCTAAAGAAGAGTTCACTGCCCAGGAAGAGATAGATCGGTTGCGCTTCCCCTTTTCCCAAGTTGTCAAGAAACTGTTTCGGAGTCATGTTTGAGCACCAGAGAATTTAACAGTTCGTTCTGATAACAGTGAAGGCTCTATACATTATTCACTAATTAAAACCTACTCAAAACCGCAGACACCAAGTCACGTGCCATACCGCGACTCGTGCGCACTAAGGCTGCCTCACGCTCTTCCAAGTAGGCTTCGGAGGACGTACTCACCTCGTATCTTTCACGATATTCGAACAGTGGATTCTCGTAAATAACTTCACCAGTCCGTCTATCTCGTAGAGTGATGTGAATCTGTGTAATTGTGGAAACACTTGTAGCACGACCGCTACTGGGATCAAAAACTGCTGGAAAAACTAAGAAGTTCAGGACCGTGCCGTTAAGTACCGCATCTGCATTTTTGTCATCATCAACGAGTTGATACCGCGTGCGAGAAATCAACTCTCGCACGAACCACCTTGTTATGTGTTGTTCAATTTTATACTCCGTGGTCGCATTTTGGAATGTCTTTACAGAAATACTCTGAATGTGATCAGGAATCGTATTTGTTGATCCGACAAAGTGGTAACCACAAGAAACTACGAGAGACACGCATAGGCCAGCCACTACCAACTCATACCTCATCAAACACCGCCGTTAAACTTCTCGTAGGGTCGCACCTCTCTAAAATCGATGAGAAGTGCCTACTGAACCCTGTCATGGACCCTCTGTAACTGATTCGTGGGCTTGATTTTCAGGCTCTACATTAGATTTTCGATTCAGTAATCCACCAACACGAGTCAAGATTCCACTCAGAACGAATCCCGACGCCATAGCTAGAAGTACCGGCTGGGAAAAATTCCAAATCAAGTAAATAGTAGTTGCCAACGAAACAACTCTGAGCAAGGCAGGCATTCTCGAGAAACCCATATCCTTGAGGCTTGCATAACGCCATGTAGAAATCATCAAAAACGCTAGTAGCGCGATTAAAGCCAACCACAACACACCCCAAGGCAACCAATTTTCAATCGGATAACCTCCACAAAAGTGTACTATGGCAGCCAGCATCCCAGCAGCGGGAGGAATCGGCAAACCAACAAAATAACGCCTGTCCGGTCTTCCTGGATTCTTTGGCCGTGGATTCTTCTGTACATTGAAACGGGCTAATCGCGCCGCCCCACAAGTGAGGTACAGAAAAGTCATTAGATAGCCTATGGTCGGCAACCAGTTAGCAAACCACAATTCCTGACGCATCTCCGGAGCTCGAATTCCCCAGGCAAAAGCCAAAGTCACTGGTGCCACCCCAAAAGTAATGACATCAGCTAGTGAGTCAATCTCACGCCCAAAATCACTGGTAGCGTTGGTCATACGAGCTATACGGCCATCCATGCCATCGGTGAAGACCGCCAGGCCGATTGCCAACGCTGCATGATCATAGAGTTGGGCAGCTTGTGCGACAGCTTCAGGCGGTAAAGATATAGCCTGAACGGTCTTCATTAAACAGTAATAGCCACAAAACAGCGTACCCGTTGTGAACAAAGTTGGTAACGCATAGGCGTGGTGACGATTTTTTTGCCCCTTCATCTCAACCATAAAAAAACCTACCTTCTCTGCTCTCACTTAACGAGGTTCGTTGTTGCTCTCCGAGCCATAATTGAACTTCCACCGAGGACTTTATCACCAACAGCTACGGCCAATTCCCACTCTGGGCCAAAGCAAATATCAACACGCGAACCAAATTTAATCAGACCGAAACGTTCACCCTTACTCACAACATCGCCGACATTTTTGTTGCACACTATACGACGAGCTATGAGCCCCGCTATCTGTTTGACTGTAACATGGCAGTCTTCAGCCCTAATCGTCACACTGTTCTGCTCATTCTGTGTTGAAGCATCTTCGAGATGAGCCATCCTAAAAGAACCCGGCCTGTACTCCATAGACGTCACAATCCCACTTACGGGCATTCGGTTCACGTGGACATCGAAAATGTTTAGGAAAACACTCACGCGGCACGCACCACCACCGAGATCGCAAACATGAACCACCTTCCCATCCGCTGGAGAAACAGCCACCGAGCCTTCAGGAACTTTGCGTTCAGGGTCACGGAAAAAATACATGCAGAAGGCTCCCATTAGCAACAAAGGGAGGGCGATTAACGTGTCCAACCAAAAAGCAACCACCACAGTTGCCAACCCGAATCCGACTCCATAATAGATACCGTCACGAATCATGAGGCAAACCCGTTCGAATTTTCACTCAGAAACACACCTACGAGCCCTGTACGACTGGATTGCGCAGTTCACCGATACCTTCTATCGTGATCGCCACATCATCCCCTGGCTTCATGAAAATAGGAGGCTTGCGAGCCATGCCAACACCAGGAGGCGTGCCTGTCGAAACAACATCTCCAGGTGAAAGTGTCATTACTTTTGAAAGATGCTCCACCAGCGCTGGAATATTAAAGATCAATTGAGAAGTGTTCGAATCCTGCAACACTTGGCCGTTAAGCTCAAGACTGATTCGGAGATTGTGAGGATCCGTAATCTCTTCCTTTGATACCAATTCTGGACCCATCGGACCGAATGTATCAAAGGTCTTCCCTATCGTCCATTGGGAAGTAGCCAGTTGCCAGTCACGCGCACTAACATCGTGAACTATGGTGTAGCCGAAAACGTATTCTTCCCAGTCCTCAGCTCGAATATTTTTACCGCTCTTGCCTATTACAAAAGCAAACTCAGCTTCATAATCAACTTGATCGGAAACTGAGGGTAATTCGATCGGGTGACCCGGTCCGATCACAGCGTTATTGTACTTCGTGAAAATTACTGGAGTAGTCGGAACCTCCTTACCTGACTCAATAGCGTGATCAAGGTAATTGAGTCCAATACAAATAAATTTCTGTGGTGTGGGAACTGGTGCCAGCAGTTCTACATCTAACCGGCTGAATACTTCTCGCGGGCTCGTCACCAAGTCTCTGGCGGTTACCACAGCAGCATCGCCCGCCTCTAGAAACGACAAAACATCTTCGAAACCTGAACTCGCAAGATCTATGATCTGATCACCGACGGCTATCCCAGCTCTCGCATCATCTCCAGTCGTAAAGGTAACTAGTCTCATGTTGTGGACCTTCCTTCTTTCTGTCCTACTGCAGTGCCCCTCTGCACGGGACATGCTTCAAGAACGACACTCTCGATTCTATATGGTAACGTCCGCGCAGCAGAAGAGGCCACTCCTGTATCAAACGTCGTGATGTTATTTTTTGATAAATTGACAGAGGACAGAACCACAAAATATAGTAGAGGTGCAGCATTCACACTAGTTACAGACACCACGCGAGCTAGAACGTGATTAACCTTCCAAATACTCTTACAGTTCTGCGGATATTTTTTGTCCCGCTACTGTTAGCAGTTATGCTCCAGCGTAATGTGGAGGTGAAAATAGGCGGTATTCCGTTTAATACCGAGTGGTTGGCATTGGTAATTTTCTTGGCAGCTGCAGGAACCGACCTCTTGGATGGCTACCTGGCACGCCGTCGACACCAAGTGACTACGTTCGGAAAGTTAGCTGATCCGCTGGCAGACAAATTACTAATCTCAGCAGCATTCATTTGTTTAGTGGAGTTAGACCGTGTGCCTGCTTGGATGGTGTTTATTATAGTTGGCCGCGAATTTGCAGTAACTGGACTACGTGGAATCGCATTATCAAAGGGATACACCATTGCAGCTAGCGATCTGGGCAAAACAAAAATGGTCATCCAGGTGGTGGCTGTGTCACTGTTGATGATTGAACCTTACTCACCGGTAGTCGCGGATATGGCCTACCTTACACTGTGGGCTGCAGTGCTGTTCGCCACATGGTCGGCTGTAGACTATTGCCGCACTTTCTGGCTTAGCCTTGGAGAACAGCATCGGAGAAAATCATCCGGTAAACTCGCTACTCTGGACAAAACAAGCAAGCATGACCTAATTACTTAGCTTGTTGTGAGTTAACTCAACCAAACTGCAAGTGATGCATTCTGACAAGTAGGTGATCACTTGCGGGTGAGGCTTCTCGGCCGCATCTAGTGTTGCCCCCACTTCATCTTGTGCCTTAAGACATCGAAGAAAGATACCTTGCTCGGCTGAACAATCTGTACCTGGTGATCGGCATTCTGCACACGAATATGGTCATGCAAACGTAGGGATGACCCAATCTGGCCATCAACGGTCAAGTACGAGTCATCATCGCCACGCTGAATAACGACCTCTACGGTAGACATTTCTGGCAAAACCACCGGGCGGTTGGTCAATGTATGGGCACAAATAGGAGTTACGCAAATAGCTGCAACCGAGGGGAAGATAACAGGCCCTCCAGCAGCTAATGAGTAAGCTGTCGAACCGGTGGGTGTTGAAGCTATAAGGCCATCAGCTCTGTAGCTACAAACGAATTCGCCGTCAACATAAGCGTCCAGCAGTAAAACGCGTGCTACAGCAGATTTGTTGACAACAACGTCATTCAGTGCGTTGTAGTCACCGATCAACTCACCATCTCTAATAACCTCCACACGTAGCACCGAGCGGCACTGCGTATGAAAATCACCCGCTAAAACTCGGCCAAGATGATCTACCAATTCGTCAGGGCCTGTGGTCATCATGAATCCAAGCCCCCCCAGATTCACCGCCAAAATAGGAATCTTCTCAGACTTAATCCCCCTGGCTACCGAAAGAAGCGTGCCATCACCACCCAAAACGATTATCAGATCGAACTTCTCAGGCAGTTTCTGGCGGTCAAATCCCTTCGAGCGCCCCAAATAACCAGCGGCAACCTTGTCCAAACTGACGCGAACATCATGAACCGCTAGCCGATCCAGCAACTCCTCGAGAAGAGTAGAACAGTCGTCCCTTCCAGGCTTAGCAACAATGCCGACAGACTCGATCATGGTCTACGATGCTTCCTTGTAACCGTACAACAAAAACTCGCGATTACCTTCCGCGCCACGAATTGGACTCTCGACTTCTGAAACAAATCTGAATCCCGCATTTTCCATTGCAATCCGGATCTTTGCAACAACTTGTCGATGAAGTACTGGGTCATCAACTATACCACCCTTGCCGACTGACTCTCGCCCCACTTCGAACTGCGGCTTCGCTAAGATCACCAACTTAGAATCGGAATTGATCAACTTTCCCAATGCCGGGAGAATCAGCGTAACAGATATGAAACTCACGTCACAGCAGACAAAGTCAACAAGCTCAGGAATATCAGTGGAATCAAGGTGACGAGCATTGACCTTTTCAAGCACTACAACTCTTTTGTTGATGCGCAACCGCCAATCCAGCTGATTAGTGCCCACATCTACGGCATAAACTTTTTTTGCTCCTGCCTGCAACAAGCAATCCGTAAAGCCACCTGTCGAAGCTCCCACGTCGAGACAAACCTGGCCATCGACATCAATCGAAAATTCCTGCAAGGCCGCCACAAGCTTAAGCCCTCCACGGCTCACGTAACGAGGCCGTTCGCCTATTAGTTGCGGAATGACACCTGGTGCAAAAAGCTGCCCAGCCTTAATCACCTTCTGGTTATCCACGATCACCTGACCGGCCATGATCATTGCTTGTGCCTTTTGCCGTGAATCTACCAAGCCTTGCTCGACTAAGAGACAATCAATGCGAACTCTAGACTTCATGACGTGCGATTTACGATCTTTTCTGCAAGTGCCCGCAACCATTTTGCACGATCACCAAAGTGTTCTAAATGACCGCACGCATCAGCGAAATGCTGTTCCGCTCTCTGGTGTGAAGCTTCAAGTCCATATAGCGAAGGGAAGGTTGCCTTTTTCTGTTCACCATCCTTGCCAGCAGTCTTGCCTAGTGCTTCCGATGTTTGGGTAACATCGAGAATATCATCAACGATTTGGAAGGCAAGACCAATTTCGTGACCATATTGACTAAGAGAATTGAAATCTTGCTCCCCAGCATTCGCATATACAGCCCCCATACGAACAGAGGCCTGAATTAATGCTCCAGTCTTCGATCGGTGAATATAGTGAAGCTCATCAGCATCTACACTGTGGCCTTCGGCTTCGAGGTCTGCGACCTGTCCACCAATCATTCCATTGGTCGTACCTGCCGCCTTCGATAATTCTGTGGCAAGTTGTGCCGGTGCACATGGCAAGGGACCTTGCATCTCAGCCAGTATTTGAAAAGCTCTAGTCAACAACGCATCGCCGGCAAGAATCGCTAATGCTTCCCCAAAGACTTTGTGACAAGTTGGCCTTCCACGACGCAGATCATCGTTGTCTAGTGCTGGCAAATCGTCGTGAATCAGAGAGTAGGTATGTATCAACTCCAACGAGCAAGCCGTCGTAATCAAACCCACCAAAACCGGATCCGTGTCGCCGTATTTGTCGAAAACTTCGTTCCCCATGACCGTTTCTGCAGTAGCTACACAAAGAATTGGCCGTATGCGTTTACCACCTGCGAAGAGGCTATGACGCATAGCCTTGTGTATGGTCATTGGGCGTTCGTCCACCGCAGGAACAAGATCACTGAGGGCCTGTTCTACTACTGCAGTCTTCGACGTTAAATAATCGGATAGGTTCACCGGCTCTACTCAGAATCATCGAGATGGAGTGGTTCCGTTTCGATCTTCCCATTTTTATTGAGAAGAATTTCCACCTTGTGTTCAGCTTCACGAAGCTGCTTCTGACAGGAATCACTCAACCTGACACCCTGTTCGAAGAGTTCCAACGATTTTTCAAGCGGAAGATCACCGTCTTCCAGCTTCTTGACGACCTTTTCTAACTGATCTAGCCCTTCTTCAAAAGAAGGCTCTTTCTTTTTTTGCACCATGTAAAAGCTATTGTAGCCTCACTTAACACCAATTAGAATCGCAGGTGTCAGCTGTCAGTCGATGACTAGAAAATTCAGTACAGAAAAAAGAGAGCTTACGGTCCATTTCGTCCCACACGGTAGACGAAAATTGTATGTGTACGAGACTCGTGTTGAAAAGTTTCTGTCTTGACCGGCGTCCATCCAAAAATCCCAAAATCGTGTGACACAACTCTCGTGCCCGGCTTAAGGTTGTTTTCTAGCTTGGGCCGCAGTTTCATATTTGATGAGGAAAGAAAGTACAGTGTAACTACAGAAGCTTCGCTGAGATCCACGTCCATGACATCGCCTTCCACAACCTTGGCCCGATCGGCGATGTAAAGCTCTTTAATGCGAGCTTGTGTCCGTTTCGCAAGATCCGCATTCAACTCAACACCTACAGCTTTAGCTCCATAACGCTGCGCCGCAGTAATAACAATACGACCATCACCTGAACCCAGATCGTAGACCGTATCCCTGCTACTGACATCACCAAGTTGAAGCATACGATCTACCACCTCCAATGGTGTAGGGATAAACGGCGCTAGGCTTCTAGCATCGAACGGGTTAGCCTGGTTGGTTTGCCCTAGCATAGTAGAAACCAAGGTCACTCCCAGACCCACCACGAGGCTTACCGACCACAACCTAGTAAATGTTTTCATCAGTATGTTCAGTTTCGGAGCACTTATCTGCAAACCTACCCTAATAGACGTATCGGCACCGCCACGAGTTCCAGATTAGCAATTGATCTTTGCCGAAACAATGCCTTGTCTTATATCGAAGCATTAGAAACTGAGTTGGTTTTAATCTACCACTCTCCGCATTCTCATAGCTATCAATCAACACATTTGTTGATACAACCGAGTTAGACTTGGTTCCGAAGTCGATTCCTGCAAAAATATGTAGTGCGGCTTATTTAGTTTTTGCCATGCAAACCTACCTAGATCTTTTGCGTGAGACCCTAGAAGCTGGTTCGTCAAAGAATGATCGTACTGGAACCGGCACACGTAGTCTTTTTGGCCGTCAGATTCGTTTCAACCTCCAGGATGGGTTTCCAGTTCTCACCACAAAAAAGTTACATTTGCGTTCTATTATCTACGAACTATTATGGTTTCTTCGAGGAGATACGAATGTTCGCTATCTACAGGAAAATGGTGTCTCCATCTGGGATGAATGGGCAGATAAGGCTGGAGAACTCGGGCCGGTCTATGGACATCAATGGAGAAGTTGGCCAGCACCAGACGGACAAACCATTGATCAGTTAACAGCTGTAATTGAACAACTAAGAGTCAATCCTAATTCTCGTCGTTTGATCGTCAGCTCCTGGAACGTAGCCCAAATTCCAGAAATGGCACTACCACCGTGCCACGCCCTGTTTCAATTCTATGTCGCGGAAGGCAAACTTTCTTGCCAACTTTATCAACGAAGTGCCGACATATTCTTGGGAGTCCCTTTCAATATCGCTTCCTACAGCTTACTCACGCTGATGATCGCCCAGGTGTGTGAATTGCATCCCGGTGATTTTGTTCACACTTTTGGCGATATTCACCTATACAACAATCACATCGAACAAGCGAGATTACAGTTGCAACGTACACCACGCACACTACCCTCAATGAAACTCAACCCAGAAATCAAGGACGTTTTCGATTTCAATTACGAAGATTTTACTCTCAGTAGGTACAACCCCCATCCGAGCATCAAGGCAAAAGTCGCCATATGATTCTTTCTTGCATAGCTGCCGTCGCCGAGAACAGAGTGATCGGGTATCACAATAAACTCCCGTGGAAATTGTCTGAAGACTTAAAACGCTTCAAGAAGTTGACGGTGGGACACCCCATCATAATGGGTCGGAAAACCTTTGAATCGATCGGTAATCCTCTGTCAAATCGAACATCTATTGTCGTCACGCGCAATACTGGATTCTCAGCCTTCGGGGCTGTTGTTGTTAACTCATTCCCCGATGCAATTCGTCATGCCAATGACGTAACACAAGACGCTGACGAATTGTTCGAGTCTTTTGTGATCGGTGGCGCAGCCATCTTCCAAGAGGCTCTAAGTCTCTGCGAACGTCTTTACCTGACACGTATCCATGCGGTAGTCGAAGGTGATATTTTCTTCCCCGAAATAAAAATGAATGAATGGCACATTCGCCAGAAAGAATTTTACCCGGCCGACAAAAAAAACGATTACCCAACTACCTTTGCTGTGTACGAACGTGTTAAACCCCCATTGAAGCACTGAAATAAGATCACTCCGACCTGATCGGCTTAATCTCGAACTTGGACTTCACAGTAAGAAATAATATTGTAGGGAAACATAGAAAGCCTGAAAAATCAACGCTGGTCGAGAATGTAGCTCCCAACAGTCTCTACCGTTTCAAACCAAATCTGGTTTTTGACATCTTTCAAATAGGGGATCAGTTCTTTCAACATACTTAACCGCGTCGTCTGTGGTCCTGAGTTTCCAGTCTCGTGACCCGCCAAAATGAGCCATTGGCCTTCATTTCGAGCACTTTCCACCAGTGCCTTCACTTCATTGAAATTCTTGCCGTCCATCTCAACGCCTGTAACCTGAGCCAGATCAAGAAAAGCCGGATCCACAGCTGTCTCATCAAGCCATGTTCTACCGACTAGAAACAATTCTGCCACGATGGGGACGTAACTCCGCGTCTGGGTTCCTCTACCCACAAACGTCTGACCACACGGGTATGCAAAAGTCGTGGGTCTAACACCCAGCATTTTTTCTAGGCGTTGATTCGCTACGATTAACTCTTGACGCATTTCCTCAAGTGTGTAGCTTTCAAGAGCCGCGTCTCTTGACCACAAAAAATTTCCCGTGCACGGATGCTGCAATGTGTGGTTGCCAATTTCGTAGCCACTAGCAACAAGTCGTTTCCAATCTATTAAACGCTCCTCAACCCTTATGGGGACGACATAGAACGTCGCCTTGGCACCGAGACGATTCAATAGTTCAAGACCAACATCGACCTGGCTACTCCTTGCGTCATCAAACGTAAGAGTAACAGCTGCAAGTTTACCTTCAGGCCAGGAAAACTTGGACGTGGGAGACTGTGAAACCAGTAATCCAACTGAGAGAAAAGTAGCAAAAAAGAGAAATAAAACCTGTCTCACATTCCTACTGTTGCAAGTTACTTGTCGCAAAGTCCACTACATTTAACGACACGTCGGATCTGGAATCCATTTGGTTTGGGAAATCTCCAACGGCAACGATTAACTCATCTCGTAGGAAGCTCACATCAATAGAGCTTTTGTTGCAAAAGTTGCAACCAACTCTTGCATCCAAAACCGCGGAGATAATCGAGACAGAAAAGCGACATGGCCACCATGCTTAGTCACTACTAACTGGATATATGGACACGTCTCAACCTCTGTCATCTTAAAAACATCGAACGGAATAAAAGGGTCATCCTTAGCCTGAACCAGCAGTGTCGGTATTCGAATGGAGTTCAGGAAATTGATGGATGACGACTGTTCGTAGTAGTGATCTGCGTCGCGAAACCCAAATGCTGGTGCTGTCACTTGATCATCAAAGTCGTAGATGCTATCTGCACTGGAAACCTGTAGTTCTTTGAACAGAGCAGGCATTAACCGTTGCTTTTTTCTCACTGTACGTTTCAGCTCATGCAGAAAATGAGTTTCATAAATTTTATTGCGCCAGTGACCTAACCTTTGGGCACACTTAGCCAAAGAAATAGGAACAGATATTCCGCATACTCCACGAACATGGGCGGGAGGTGAAGCACCCCATTCACCGGCCAGTTTCAGCGAGATATTACCTCCCATTGAAAACCCAATCACCACAAGAGGTTCGGGAGCCAACCGATTAACAACGGCACACAAATCCTCCGTGAGGCCAGAGTGGTAGAGGGTTGGCGTCAGATTTTCGGTGTCATCACAATTTCGCACGGTGAGTCGAACAACATCCATGCCCTGAGTGAGAGCTGCATTAGCAAGCGCGCGCATATAGGGAGATTTGGCCGACCCCGCAAGCCCATGTACCGCTAACACTGTCCCTAGTTTTCGCTCTGTCGGCGTTCTATTGATATAAGCGAGCACTTTAGTGTCTTTGGTTGTAGTAAACAACTTTTTTTCGGTCACATGATCAGCCTCTGTAAAAGGATTAGGCCAATATCGCCCAGCTATCGTCTGCAAGTCACCTTGACAGAACAACGGCTGGAAACTGGTCCAGGATTCTTGGTTCAGTAGATACTTAATAGTCTTTTCCAATCTAGCTCAAAGGTGAACTAGCCTCCCGAATTGAGACTATCGAACAAAGATTTTAGGGCTTGAGATGTTACTGTGCCTAGATTATTTAAGCAATGTTTGAATTGCGGTTCGGATATTCTGTGCTTCATTTCGGTAAAAAAGACGGTCCGAGCCATCGTGCTGTTGACGAATAATTCCGTTTTTATCCACAAAAAATAAATACGGTACATAAAAACGCGCCATCACAGATATACCGGCGAAGCGTGTGCAGTCTCCGCGAGTTCCTAAAGACAAGGGAAATTCTACACCGTATTTTCTTGCAAAAGACTGGAGATTTCCGGACGCTGAAGGGTTGATTGCAATCCCTACTATCTCCAGACCTTGTGGCCTAAACTCCCTATATAGCGGCCTGAGAGCCTGCGCTGTACGCTGGCAGTGAGGACAATCAGTGGAGAAGAACATCACCAAAACAACTTTACCCCTCATCTGATCCAGTGTTAGTTGACGACCATCCATCGTTGTAACCTTCAAAGATGCAGGCCGTGAAGGTGCACTAACTGACAGCAGTGGAAGAATGAGAAGTATAAGAACAGAAATTAGGCGGCTGAACAGCATCAAAAACCCTTTCACTCTGGACCAAATAAAACCTACCCCGCACAAAACCATTCGGCATGGCACGGATTCGATCAAGTTTGATTTTAATCTATCATCTGGCAAACCTTCTGTGTTGACACTCACTGGCTATCAAGAGATAAGGTGGATGCCCCCATACGCTTCAGGGTTCTTTTAGAAGCCTCTCGGGTAGATCCAAAAGCTCTCCTGCCAAGCCTCTCCGATCGGAACAGTCTGCAACTCTTCATAGATCCCCAGATGTGCAAGATTAAAAGCATTAGTGATTCCACTCATAGGTTCAAAACAAATAAAATTCTGGTCATGATCAGTAGGTGCGTAGACGACAGATGCTTGATACCTTGAGCCATAGGCAATGTTAATTTGCTGTTTTTCACCACGAACCGAAAAAGTTGATCGTCCTTGTTCATCTCTCAGCAGTTCTCCCAAAATATGGTCGAGAGATAAATCCTTAAGAACAAGTGGGAGGTCATGACCGAAAACCGTTGCGAGTGGTTCCATTTTTCCCGTAGGCATACATCTGTCATCTAAACTCCACACTTTGTCAGCTGCCAGATGAAGTTGCCATCGTTCACGTGGCATATCGTAAAGCCGAAAATATGGGTGATAACCAATGGATAATGGCATTGATTGAGTGCCAGTGTTGTTTATTTTAGTGGCAATTTCAAGTGCTCCACGGCTAAGACAATAGGTCATTTCTATGGTATGAGCGAAAGGGAACTGAGCCATCAGATGAGCATGTTGACCAAATTCGAAATGGCTCCTCACAGAGGCACCTTCCTCATTGGCGCAAAGGCTATCTACCTTCCATTGCGAGGCAAAAAACAGCAAACCGTGTATAGGGAACCCTCTAGAATCCGTGTTGTAATTGTTGAGTCTACGGTCAAACATATACTTTTTTCCATCGCTAAAAAATGCGTGGTCATCAAGGCGATTGGCCCATGGAGCCAAAAAAGGAATTCCGCAAAGTCTGGGTGCTATTGAAAAATCACCCACTGATTCATATGGGAACCAAAGGATGTTTTTCCCGTTTACATCCATACGATAGGCGATGTTCCCAATCGAAAGAGCGATAAAGACTTCTATTCCGGAAATTCTATCTGTTAGATGTATTACCTCAACCCCATCTACTATTGATCGAGTTGCGGAATACGGCCTGGGCGAAGAAGTCATATTGAATAAGAATCAAAGTAGGGCTTCGGAAAAAGCCTCCGAGTGACTCAAGACTCAGGGACTTCGCGAAGCTCAGTCTCCTCCTGGCAGCACATACATCGACCTGGCTCATGCGTGTAAATGTGACAGATCTCGCAGTAATAAGTTACCCGATAGCGCTGTCCGTCTTTGACGGTGAAAAGTTTGTAAATTTCAAAACGTCCATCAGAAGCAAAAGAACCTTCAAGCTCCCATTGCCGCTCTATTAAGCGCCTATCTCGAAGCTGTGCCTCGACAAATAGATCACCATACAGTGTCGTTCTTCTGCCGGTCGCATCCAGCAGCACCAACGATGTGCTACCTTCTGTATCCATCTTGGAGTCTACTTGCAACACTCCTCGGAGGATTGATGTGTCGGCTGCCAGGACAACAACTAAGCTAGATGTCAACAGCAACACCGCAAAAACTACAATTCTAAAAATCATACCGAACGGTCTGACAACTATTACAACTCGGTCTGAATTCAGCATGTGACTCGATCACTTCAGAGCAAATATCGCCAACAAACGCCACCAGTTACCGTCACGAGATTAGCGAGAGATCCAACAACTACTACCGACACTGCCCCCCTATATTAGCTGGTAGGAAACAACAGCGTTATAACGAAAACTTTTTTCTGAATCATCCTTGCCCTATGTACGGTCTTTGACGTCATACTTCCGACATCTCGACGTACACCAACACCCCGATCAACTTCATCAACACACATCAGTGCTAGACATACATAAAGCAGTTTTCGATTCAGAACTGCCATGCATCTTCTTTTTCATAGTTATACTTACGAGTGGGTAAGGCCGTGACAAAAAATCTCAGGCCGCGACGGCGCCGATTTAGTGGAGGCACATATGTATTTGACCGACAGTTTTAGACTAAAAGTTGGCTTGGCTGAGATGCTTAAAGGGGGTGTCATCATGGACGTCACCAATGCGAAGCAAGCCGTTATTGCTGAGCAAGCAGGTGCGACGTCGGTTATGGCTCTCGAACGAGTACCAGCTGACATCCGTAAAGAGGGTGGCGTCGCGCGTATGGCGTCGATCACGAAAATTCGCGAGATTATGGAAGCTGTCAGCATCCCAGTAATGGCAAAAGTGCGCATAGGTCACTTCACCGAAGCTCGTATCCTCGAAGCATTAAAAGTCGACTACATCGACGAAAGTGAAGTATTGACCCCTGCCGATGAAGCACATCATGTCTCTAAACGAGACTTCAAGGTACCGTTCGTTTGCGGCGCACGCAATCTGGGAGAGGCGCTGAGACGTATCGCTGAGGGTGCAGCCATGATTCGCACAAAGGGAGAGGCCGGCTCAGGAGATGTAGTTGAAGCAGTACGTCACATGCGTACTATTCAAAGGGACATGAACCAGCTAACCGTGAGAGCTGTAGAAGAATTACCAACCGCGGCCAAAGAGTTGCAGGCACCACTCGAATTGGTCGAGTACGTTGCCGAAAAAGGCAAACTCCCAGTGCCAAATTTCTCAGCCGGCGGTATCGCAACACCAGCGGATGCAGCACTGGTGATGCAACTCGGTGCAGAAGCAGCCTTCGTAGGTTCGGGTATCTTTAAATCGGAAGATCCAGAACGCCGAGCACGAGCGATCGTTAAAGCTGTAACTTACTTTGATAATCCTGAACAACTATTAGCTGCTAGTGAAGAACTGGGAGAACCGATGAGAGGCCTCGAAACAGGCAAGCTAGACGAGACGGAACTTTTGCAAACTCGCGGCTGGTAAGCTATCAGAACGCGCCTTCATGAGCGAGATCTCCATGAAAATCGGAATTCTCTCCCTGCAAGGAGATTTCAAAGCACACGCTTGGATGTTAAGACGTCTTGGTGTAGATCCCGTTGAGGTACGCCAAGCGAAACAGCTTTCTTCAGTGGCAGGGCTAATCCTTCCTGGTGGTGAAAGTACAACAATGTTGAACCTGATAGAGCGTGAAAATCTACACGGACCTCTGATTGAATTCTCAACGCGTTTCCCAGTACTGGGAACTTGTGCGGGGGCAATCCTGATGGCGGTCGAAGTACGTTCTCCAGCCCAACGCAGTCTTCGGTTGATAGATATGACAATCGAACGCAATGCCTACGGGCGACAAATTGAAAGCTCAATTCGTCGTGTCGAACCGGAGGACAACTTCATCCAGCGGACAGTAGCTGGACCAATAGAAGCAGCTTTTATTAGAGCACCAAAAATTCGACGTATCGGTGAAAAAGTAACAGTGTTAGCCGCTTATGATGACGCCCCTATCCTGGTCGAACAGGGTCATCTAATGGCAGCAACATTTCACCCTGAACTCAGCAACGAACAGAGAATACACACCCTATTTCTGAACAAAATACAACAGGAGCCCTAGACATGCAGCGATGGAATTCAAGTGCCGCCGTTGAATCAGGTCAATATCGGTGTCACCATCAGAGTAGATCTATTGGCCTCAAGAAGCCTCTTCGACAGCAGCCATCTTATGTTTGCACTCACCATTGGGACATTGCAAAAAAGACCCACTTTTCAAAGTCTTAGCTTCCATATACGGATTACCGCACTCGGGACATTTCATGTCAATAGGCTTGGCCCATGATGTGAAATCGCAGTCAGGATAACGAGTACAGCCATAGAATATCTTGCCACGCTTTGATCTACGTTGGAGAATTTCACCTTCACACCCAGCGCGAGGGCAAGCTAGTCCGATCGTCTCTTGTTTGATAAAACGGCAGTCTGGATAGTTACCACAAGCCGTAAATTCACCAAACCGACCTGTTTTGCGCATCATCTGACTACCACACTGAGGACATTTCTCATCCAGAGGGACATCGGCCTTGCGTTCCTGCTCGCCGACCTGTCGAGTAGTTTTGCAGTCGGGATACCCGGTACAGGCGTGAAACATGCCAAATCGTCCTCTCTTCAGAGCCATCGGCCGCCCACAATTAGGACAGTAATCAGTCTCTCCCTCCATCTTGGAAAGATCAGAGCTGTCAACATCTGGCAGATCAACTGTAAGCTCTCGAGTGTTGGTGCAATCAGGATAACCACTGCAAGCAATAAAACTACCGTGACGTCCCCATCGGATGACCATTGATCTGTCGCACTTATCGCACTTCAAATCCGTCGGGCGCTCAAGTCTCTTCATATCCGTCATTGTCTTGGCAGCATTCTCTAGATCCTTGGAAAATTTGTCATAAAACGCACCGATTGATTCGCGCCAGCTACGGTTGCCATCTTCTATTTCATCAAGTTCTTCTTCTAGCTTGGCCGTATAAGCAACGTCGAAGATGTCGTCGAAAGCCTCCAATAAAAGCTGGGTTACGATCGTACCTAACTCCGTTGGAATGAAACGACCTCTGGTCTTTTTGACGTATTCTCGGTCTTGAATCGTCGAGAGGATAGCTGCATAGGTCGAAGGACGTCCTACCCCACGTGCTTCTAACTCCTTGACAAGTGTCGCCTCAGTGAATCGTGGTGGCGGTTCAGTGAAGTGTTGTTGAGGAAGAAATTGTTTAAGAGTCAGTTTTTCACCCTTGACCACTACCGGTAGTTTGGTCTTCAGGTCAACATCCTCTTGATCCTTTTGATCTTTACCCTCTTCATAAATTCGACGAAATCCATCAAATTTTGGAGCCGAGCCAGAGACACGGAACAGATAGCTACTTTTATCGCGTCCTTCAACATTGATCTCAATCGAAGTCTGGTCGAATAAAGCTGGCATCATCTGCGAAGCCACAAAGCGATTCCAGATCAGTGTGTATACCTTTAGCTCATCTTCACTTAGATATTTTTTCAGTAGGTCGGGTGTGTGTTTGACCGAAGTGGGACGAATTGCCTCGTGGGCGTCCTGTGCTTTCTTGTTAGTCCTGTATAGGTTTGGCTTCTGTGGCAGGTAAGCACTACCGTACTGCTCTTGAATGAAACCTCGGCACTCGGTAATTGCCGCATCAGAAACACGGACAGAGTCCGTCCTCATATAGGTGATCAACCCAACAGCACCTTCTCGTCCTAGCTCAATACCCTCATAGAGTCTCTGTGCAAGCATCATGGTGCGTTTGACGCTAAAACGAACACGTCTAGCTGATTCTTGTTGGAGCGTGGAAGTAATGAAAGGCGCCACCGGGTTGCGCTTTCTTTCTCTACTAGAAACTGAATCAATGACCCAATCAGACTCACGGACTGCCTCGATAATGGTATTCGAGCTTTTCTCGTCGCCAATCTCGATACTTGCTCCGTCCTTGCGAGCGAGACGCGCAACGAACTGCGGTGCCGAAAGAGCACGCAGGCGAGCATCAATTGTCCAATACTCTTTCTTCTCAAAAGCCTTAATCTCTTGCTCACGCTCGACAACTAGACGTAACGCAACCGTTTGTACGCGTCCTGCAGACAAACCTCGGCGAACTTTGTCCCATAGCAGTGGTGAGATCTTATATCCAACAAGTCGGTCCAGTATTCTGCGAGCCTGTTGAGCATCAACTCGATTGAGGTCAATAGTTCCAGGCTTTTCAAAAGCTTGCTCTATGCCCTTCTTAGTGATTTCGTTAAAAAGAACACGATAGATTTTAAGGGTCTCCTTGCGCTTACTTTGTAACACTTCGGCAAGGTGGTAACAGATCGCTTCACCTTCACGATCCGGATCAGCGGCTAGATAAATAGCCGATGCCTTTCTAGCCTCCTTGCGTCATTCATCGATTAACCCTTTCTTGCCATCGATGACTACGTAAGTAGGCTCAAAATCACTTTCTATGTTGACCGCCAAATCCTTCTTCGGTAGGTCTTGAACATGTCCAAGAGACGCCTTGACTACATAATCTCTACCCAAGTACTTGTTGATAGTGCGAGCCTTTGCAGGCGACTCTACAACCACAAGTGCGGGTTTTTCCGCTGTTCTTGCCATGGTCTAGCTATTTGCTCCTAAAAAATCTACACTTGTACGAGAAATCCTGCTGTTACACCCAATCAAGACTCCAACACCTCTTCACCAAAGTAAAACTCAAAGTATGTCAAATTCCTATTAGATGCCCACCTAAAACTAACTAACCTCTTCCAAAAAATATCGGTGCAGTGTGCCAAGTATTCTGGAGGTACACATGGCCTCTTCACTATCTCAACGTGAATCCACTTCCGTACTTAAGCTGTAGCAGTACATAACCATCATTGGAAAAACTGCCGGGCCAAGAAACCAACACTTCATGCTCAAAGTACCGAACTTTATCAGGGAAAATCAGACAGGTCAAGCCCATTCATCTTTGTATTCCCCCAGAGGATGCTCCACTTGAACAACAGAAAGCTCACCTATAGTAACCATCTCTCGACGGCCCGTATCACCTAGAACCACATTCACCGCTGCACATGCAAACCCTAAGCATCCTTGCTAAAAAATCGGCACAAATCTCCCCTACACTTCCAATTTTTAAATTTATTCTCGTCGTTGAAATACTCGCGTACGTTTCCAGAAGTGTTGCCAATTAAGCAGCAAGCTTCTCGTTTAGGTTCTAAACTGCCGTAGAAAAATCTTACACCACGTTAACTAGTTCAGGTTCAGCCCTGCACTTCTATCCAAAAACTCAGTTGCACCGCAGCTCGAAGCGGCATCGCTGATGCACCCAAGGCAATTCGAGTGTGACGACCACGTTCTTCAAAAACTTCCACCAATAGGTCCGATGCACCATTAAGAACCTGTGGTTGTTCAGTGAATTGCTCATCTGAAAAAACATTTCCCTCCAATCGGACAATGTGGACAACCTTCTCTAAATCTCCAGTTGCTTGGTAAATCTGTGCCAAGCCGTTGATCGTTGCAAGTCGTGCAGCTTGGTAGCCTTGTGCGGTGGTTAAATCGCTACCCAACCGTCCAGTATATTTCAATACCGATCCCTCCCAAGGAAGTTGACCTGAGAGAACAATAAGATTGCCTGTGCGGACCCAAGCAACATAATTCGCCACAGCAGGAGGTGCGGGGGGTAAAGTGACACCTAAGCGATTGAGATTTTCTTTAGCAGTCATAACCGCTCAAAATAACCTAACAGTCTTTCAATTACCAAAAGCTATCCCGTTGATTTTACATATTTCGACCATCGGTTTGCCTGGTACTTGCCAAACCCAACGCTATAATGACCCTAAATGGAAATATCGAGCACCTCCTGGCTACACGTTGCCTTGTTGTTCTATTCGCTGGGCTTATGGCATGCATTGGCAACAGTGATACAACGAAAGCAGCAGATGTTTAAAACGGTCGTGCTGTCGTTTTTTTTGGGCGCTGCCGCACATCTGGTTTCAATTGTTGACCAGACGATTACCGTCGGGAAAATTCCAGTGTCAACACTGCATCAGATGGCTTCCTTAATTGGGTTCTTGATCACATGTTTTTTCCTGCTCTTTTATTGGCGCTACAAATATGAAAGCTTGGCAGTTTTCGTCTTCCCTACGGTGTTCCTACTCACGCTAGTCGGGAGCCTAGCAGCGCCAGTGACTGCTTGGAAGGGGCATTCTCTGATGAGCTGGTGGCTACCTCTGCACGTCGTCCTATTTTTACTTGGTTTTGCCGCGCTCTTTCTAACTTCCTGCTCTGGCATGATGTACATCATCCAAGAAAACGAGTTGAAATCCAAACGTCCACGAACCTTTTACTACCGATTACCTCCGCTCGGCACTCTGGATGACATCTCCTATTACTCGTTGGCTGTTGGGTTTGCACTTTGCACTTTAGCTCTCATTACAGGAAGTGTTTGGGCCTTTGTTGAATGGGGTGCCAATTGGGTCGTTGACCCTACTATCGCCCTGTCATTCCTGACATGGTTGATCTATTTAGGTATGATTTTTGGCCGGCTAGCAATCGGTTGGCGAGGTCGCAAGGCCGCCTACCTTTCAATTTTGGGGTTCTGTTCGGCAGCACTAACTTGGATCACGAATAGTGGCGTCCACTCCTTCATGCAGCGATAATCAACATGAATGTTCTTCTACTGGGATTGAGCCATAAAACTGCGCCAGTTGAGGTGCGCGAACAGCTAGCTTTTGATGAAAGTTCTAGTGGGTCGTTGGCATCTGCACTTACAGAACGGCCTGGAATTTCCGAGGCCATGGTCCTTTCGACTTGTAACCGAGTCGAATTCTTAGTGCAAAGCAATTCTGACTACGATGCTGCAGATGCAGTCCAAGCCTTTCTAAACGGAAAATCTACCATTACAGAGACGACACCCTTCTTCTATCGTTACCTCAATCGTGACGCTGTCAGCCACCTATTCCGTGTAGCCTCTAGTCTAGATTCGATGGTGATTGGCGAACCACAAATTCTTGGCCAAATTAAATCTGCTTACATTGCTGCTAAGGAGGCCGGAGCCATAAAAGGACAGCTCGGTGTGATTGTGAGCAATGCACTTCGAACTGCCCGCAAAGTTCGTAATGAGACCGGCATTGGTCAACTGACCGTCTCAACTAGCTATATAGCAGTAGAGCTAGCACGGAAAATCTTCGGAGACCTACGCGGACTTTCGGTTCTCCTCGTGGGAGCCGGGAAAATGTCCGAACTGAGCGCCAAACACTTGCAACAATCCGGTGTCTCCCATGTCTATATCACAAACCGCACCTACGAAAGAGCCATCGAGATGGCAAAATCCTTTGAGGGGAAAGCGGTTCCATTCGACCAGTTTCTTAGAGTCCTTCAGCAAGTTGATATTGTAATTTCCTCAACTGGATCATCAGAATTTATTCTCACAAAGGAAACAGCTTCGGGTGTAATTACTGCGCGCAGAAACCGACCGTTATTCCTAGTCGACATTGCGGTGCCACGGGATATTGACCCTGAAATTAATACGATCGACAACATTTTCGTTTACGACATTGACGATCTACAGCAAGTCGCCGATGCAAACTTGCACGAACGTCGTCGCCATGCAGAACTCGCTGAGTCCATAGTCCAAGAAGAAGTAGCAAAGATGATGCACCGAATCGAAACGGATGAAGTCGCACCCACTATCGTATCGATGCAGTCTGCACTCGACGATATACGCAGACACGAAATAACGCGTCATCGTTCAAAACTTGGTGAATTAACTCCAGAACAAGAACAAACCATCGAGGCTATCACCCGAGGAATCGTGAACAAGATCGCTCATCCGCCCATTGTTGAAATGAAGAAGATGGCAGGCAATTCAGATAGTCTGCACTTCGTGGAGTTCGTCAAACGTGCCTTCAATCTTAAGAAGTGACCATAAGATCATTTAGTTGAGTATTGTAAAAAGTCAGGTCATTGCATGCAGTCCATTACGATCGGTACACGTGGCTCCAAACTGGCTCTTTGGCAGGCCCGCTGGGTCCAAAAACAGCTAAATACCCTCGGCATCAAAGCCTCGATAACTGTCATCAAAACAACCGGAGATAGGATCACGGATGTAGGTCTGTCCGCGCTAGGCGCCCAGAGCAGTTCAAAAGGTATTTTCATCAAAGAAATTGAGGAAGCTCTTCTCGATGGAAAAATAGACTTAGCAGTGCATAGCTTGAAGGACATTCCAACGGAGATAGATACACGCCTCTCGATATCAGTTATTCCAAAGAGAGCCGATCCACGAGATGTGCTGGTCGGCCGTAGTCTCAATAAGTTATGCCATGGGGATCGAGTCGGGACCAGCTCGTTGCGCCGCGCAGCGCAAATGAAACATCTGAGACCGGATGTTGAGATCCTTGAGATTCGTGGTAATGTCGATACTCGGCTCAAGAAGTTGGATGATAATCAGTACGATTCTATTTTGCTAGCTGCCGCTGGGCTTCATCGACTCGACCTGGAGAGCCGCATTGCCGATATTCTTGAATCTGACGTTATGATTCCCGCTGTTGGACAAGGAGCACTAGCTATTGAGACACGCTCTGACAGTGACGAGTTGTTAGCCTTGCTCCGTCCGATCCATGACACAGAAACAGAAAAGATGGTGACCGCCGAACGTGCTCTATTGGCCGCATTCGGAGGTGGATGCCACGTGCCTCTCGGAGCACATGCAGTACTAAAGAACAACATCTTAACCCTCAATGCAGTGGCTGTCTCACCCGATGGAAAATTAGTAATCAGAGCCCGCCGCAGCAGCAAACCGAGCCAAGCGCAGTCACTGGGCCAAAAAACAGCTGAGCAGCTATTGTCGAGAGGTGCTCGGAAGATTATCGATTCGCTTTAGATTGCATGTGAAGATTCTCACTAATGTTTTCGTTGAGAAATTCTATACAGCAGACGGTGCAACGACGACGTTTATGGGTTGGCCATCCAGAAAACTGAACACATTATCAATGGCCAGTTTGAGTCCAGCCTCAAGAGCTTCCCGCGTAATCCCTCCAGAGTGTGGTGTTAGCACGACATTTGGTAGCTTCATAAGAGGGTGTCCTCTAGGGAGTGGCTCCACATCAAAAACATCAAGCCCTGCACCGGAAATCTTTTTCTTCTCAAGCGCTTCAACTAGTGCCACTTCATCTACAATTGGCCCGCGTGCCGTATTAATAAAAATCGCCGTTGGCTTCATCCATTCAAACTCTCGAGCACCTATCAAACCGATTGTTGAAGGGGATTGGCGCAGGTGCAGACTGACAATATCACTCGAGCGATAGAGTTCTTCCAGTTCGATTAATTCAACGCCCAATTCATCAGCAAGAGTGACACTCGGATGCACTGTCCAAGCAACAACTCTCATACCAATACCTTTCGCAATGCGAGCTGTTTGGCGCCCAATGGCACCCAGCCCAATGACACCAAGTGTCTTACCATGTAGCTGTGTCACAAAGGCGCGTGGCCAACCACCAGCTCTAGTTTCCAAATCGATCTCCGGAATGCGACGCGCGGTCGCCAACATAAGAGTCAGACAATGCTCGGCCATTGATATGGCTGATACGCCAGGAGTATTGGTCACCGTGATGCCATGACGAACAGCCGCCTCCAAGTCAACGTGATCTGTTCCAGTACCCCATAGTGAAACGATTCTGAGGGCTGGACATGTACTGAAAACAGCCTCGGTGAAATCAACTGATGCGCGAATATTTATTACTGCCTCCGCAGATTGCACTCTTTTGATTAGTTCTTGTTCGGAACTAGGCAATGAGTCGTAGTAAGAAATTTCAACACGACCTTTAAGTTCCTGATACGCTTCACTCGGGCCCATCACAGCCGGATCATCATCTGGTATTACAATAAGTGGTTTTTTCATGAAAATTAGTCTCTATCCAGTCGGTATAAGTTCTTCTGGGAGTTCATCACAGACACAGCGAAAACCAACATCATGACTGTAGCTGTTAGGAATAACTTTGAAGCGATCTGATATGCGGAGAACACGAGACGTGGTAAACCAGGATCCACCTCGTACAACTTTCTCTATTCCTTGATGAGGCCCGCGTGGATCTTCAATTGGTGAGACTTTATAATAACTTTCAGAATACCAATCAGATAACCACTCCCAAACATTTCCGGACATCTCATGTAGACCCCATGAATTAGCCCTAAAGCTCGCGCCGGGAGAAGTGTAGAGCCAAGCGTCCTGCCATCCAACACCACGGTAGTTTGCATGCTCATGAGTTACTTCATCTCCCCAAGGAAACTTGTTCGTCGTTTTGTCGGCACGGGCGGCGTATTCCCACTCACTTTCGGTCGGGAGACGTCCTCCAGCCCAACGACAAAATGCCTCTGCAGAAAGCCACTTAACACGTACGATTGGGTGATCTATTCTTTGCCAATTTTTATTAAATGGTGGTGGTTCGGGCAAAGTTCTTTGAGTTGCTTGGGTGAATTTAACATACGACTTCACGGAAACTTCTGTTAAACCCATCCAGTATCCTTGCGTCAACCGTACCTCGTGACGAGGAAACTCATCACTGTCACAGGAGTAGTCGTCACTCAGACACCCCATCTTAAAGCTACCTGAAGAAATCCAAATATAGGACATCCCATCGATAGGGTTTTCTCGTATCGTTCCTGACAATGGAGACTGTTTCGGTTGTGACAGCCCTATCTGACAGCAGAAAAAAAGGCAGATCATCAGTCTTTGTAGAAAACTGAATCTGTGGATCATATCCTCAAACCAAACAAACAGAGCACTTAGTCAAGTGAACATTGCCAGTCTTACAGCATGAGTAGGTGTCGGCGTATCAGCCGAAGCAATACACCACTACTTGTTCAACCGACTGCAAGCTAACGCCGCACCAGCAATGTCGATAGCTCCACCTCCAGACTCTACATGGGCCACCTTGCCGTTTTTATCAATAACAAAAGTTGTCCGGTTAGAGATCTTGGCGGCAGCATTGTAGATGCCATACTTCTTCGAAACATCGCCTGTGGCATCACTCAGTAATGCAAACTCCAAACTCAGGGACTTCGCAAACTGTGTGTTTTTTTCAATGTCGTCTGTACTTACTCCGAAAACAACCGAATCACTGTCAGTGAAATTAGCAATACCAGCCTGGTAAGCCTTCATTTCACGTGTTCAACCACCAGTGAAAGCTTTTGGGAAAAAAGCCAGAACAACATTGTTTTTGCCTCGGTAGTCGGATAAGCTCACATTGCTTCCGTCAGTGGCTGGCAGGGTAAAATCGGGTGCTGCATCTCCCACGACCACCTCAGCACCTGATACACCTGTACTCAAAGCAGCCATGCCAAACAACGCACTTCTTCTTGTTATTGAATTCATAAAGCTTCTCTCATTTCGCGATACCCAAGTCCAAGATCTGCACCTGGAAAAATTCTACCAAAGGTGAATCAAGAGGGTCTAACTTACGTCGTCCCCTCGAGCGACTCAACCTCTTGTTGATCACGCAAACTTTGATGATAGGCTCTCAGCATTCCCACTGCAGTCGCCACAACAAGAGGGCCCAACACAATACCGAGCAATCCAAATACACTAATGCCGCCTAATACGGCGACGAGAACCAGTAAACCATTAAGTTGTGCTCGACCAGCTATCAAAATGGGTCGCAAAACATTGTCCACACCACTGATCAATAGAAATCCGAACACAATCAGGAGAATGGCTTTTCCTGTCTCACCGTTTGCAAAGGTTCCGACGGCCGCTGGAATCCAAATCAACCAAGGTCCAACCACTGGCAAAAAAGCTAAAAAAGCAACCATCACACCCCAGAAAATAGGAGATGGCATGCCGAGAACCCAAAATACCAACCCTCCAATCAGGCCCTGTACAGAGGCCACAATAAAACCACTCAAAATTGTCACCGAAATAAGACCAGATACCTCACCACGCATCCGCTCGTTGTACTCACCATCCAATGGAGAAATGTCATGCAACATCTGAACCGTCTTATGGCCATCTCGAAACAAATAGAACATGGTCGTCACCATGACTACCAAGTCCACCAGAAAACCGACAATATTACCAGCAAAACGAGCTGAGTAATTGGCAATTAGACTACCTGTTCGACTTCCTACCTCATCAACTATATCGTCCAAACTACCAACAGGGATTGGCGATCGTGCCAATTGCTCTTCGATCCAGACCCTGACTTTTGGTAACACCTCTTCAGAACGAAACTGGCCGGCTACAGAAACAGCCTCCACGGTAAAAGCAGGGACTAGCCAAGCCATAGGAGCAACCAGCAAAATCATTGCTAAAACTACTGAAACTATGGCTGATGCACTCGCGCTTGGAATCCATCTTGAAATTCTTCTATGAACTGGAAAGAGGAAAATGGTCAGGATGGCCGCCCAGGTTAACGGCGCCAAAAAAACCTTAGTTACTTCATATAGAAGGTAAATCACCAGGGCTGCCAAACCAAAGGTGATTGCCCTCTGAAAACTCGGACTGGTTACACGCTCCATCATCACTTCTACCAAAGTATAGCGAGCAGCGTACCACCAGACAGCCGCACGATCGCTAATTTTAGTAATGCTGCCGACCATAGGTCACATGGCCAGTCCAATCTGAACACCCGATTGAAACAAATACCTCTGCTAGATGAATAGATTATGCACTCTCCACTTGGCATTGATTTCAGTTAGGTGTGCATCACGTCTATGGCTTACAAGATCCACGTCGGACTTCTCGCTCCAGTTATAATAAACGCGAGCTTGGTAAACCAAATACCGTTTTAGCACGTCACAAAAGATGACAAGAGTCAATCCAAATTAGTTGCAGGAGAATTTTGCATGGAACGTAGACGAACCCTTCTAGTGATGAATCAGATCAGAGATAGTAAGTGGCTTCCTGGGTCTCTAGTCTTGTTGACACTAACGATTGGTATAGTCATCGGGACATTGATCTCTAGTGATGTTGGCGCTGCCCGCAAGCAACCAGTAGCACCAGATGCCACCCCTCTATTGATTCCAAAAGCCATACCAATCGAAAATGAGTTTTCAGCAATAGCAAAACGAGTTCGTCCGGCAGTGGTCAACATCCAAGTGGAATTCCAAGAAAAATCTAGTCGAGCTCCTTCAAAAGGCAACTCCCGAGAGGATTTTTTTAGACGATTTTTTGGAATGCCAGAAAACCCTTTCGGTGGACAAATGCCCCGAGAACGACAGCGACGGCGCCCCGGTGAAGGGTCGGGAGTCATCGTCGACCCTAAGGGCTACGTGATTACGAACAATCACGTGGTTGGAGGTGCCGATCGTATCCGCGTTAGGCTCTTTGATGATGACACTAAACTATATGAGGCAAATATCATTGGAGTAGACGCCGAAACAGATATTGCGGTCCTAAAGATAGAAATCAGCCGTGAAGTCCCATTTGCGGCTATAGGTAATTCTGAAACAGTTGATGTTGGCGATTGGGCGATTGCTGTAGGGTCACCTTTCGGGTATCGAGAAACGGTCACAGTTGGAATCATTAGCGCTAAATCACGCGAAGTAGCCGCTGGACGTCCACGACCATTTCAGAAATTTTTACAGACCGATGCAGCTATTAACCCCGGCAACAGCGGCGGTCCATTGCTGAATATTCGTGGTGAAGTAATCGGCATTAACACCGCCATCGTATCCAACTCGGGAAGTTTTCAAGGTTTAGGTTTTGCGCTTCCTTCTAATGACGCCGCGAGGGTATACAACCAGATTATTCAGCATGGGAAGGTGGCTCGTGGTTCTATTGGCATCGAATTCCAGTCAAATCAGTCACCAGCACTTCTGCGCACTTTCGGAGCTCCTGACGGAGGCGTCCTTGTTGGCCGTGTCAAACCTGGCGGACCGGCCGATCGAGGAGGTGTACAAAAAGAAGATGTGATCATCAAGATCGGAAATCAACCGGTTAAGAATGGAGACCAACTTATCGCGATTATTTCTGAAACTCCCGTGGGTTCGAGTATAAGCGTAGTAGTGGTGAGAAATGGCAAACATGTCAATCTCGATGTGGAAATCGAGGACCGTGCCGAACTATTTTCCGAACGAGCGGGAGTATCTCAGCAACCGAAAGGAGCCCGAGGAAGTGAGACCGAGGTGATATTAGGGTTTTCGGTCAAAGATCTCAACCAAGAGACACGTGACCGCATAGGCTACAGAGATCTCGAAGGTGTTTTGGTGACCAAGGTAACACCTGCTTCATTCGCCGACGACATCGGTCTCCTACGCAATGACATCATTGTGGGGATTAATCGCAAAAAGGTTCAACGCGTTTCAGACATTGAAAAGATCCAAGATGATCTCAAACCTGGCAGCGACGTAGCGGTCAAAATCGCTAGATTAGCGGGACACGATAACTGGGCAACGCACTACCTAGCAGGAGTGTTGCAGAAAACCGAAACAGAATAGATATAAGGTTGTAAACCTTATATCTATATGGTGGTCCTATCACGTGGACTTCTCAAGTCGCTCGCGAACTCGATACTTGAGACGACAGGTACTCCACAACAACATCGCATATACAGGTAGGTATTGTAGAAGACGCAATTCAAAGCTGTCATGCCAGATTCCCAAGACTGTGTAATCAATCAGAACGTGGTACGACAGGACGATCAAGGTTGTCCAAAGAAGTAGACCAATATTGGGATAAATCGCTATGAAAGGAACCAGCCAGCCAAGGTACCAGGGAAAGCAGTTTGCAGAAAGAAGTAGCATGACAACTACAGCCGCCATAGACCCTTGAACAATCCCCCATCGTAAGGTAACTAATACAAGCAACATAGCCAGCAGTAGGACTATAGTTACAGCTGTAGTCAAGCGATAATCATCGCCACTAATGGCTAGGATCACAGCGTAAATGCCTGCATTATTTTGTCGGCCATCGGTAAAAACTGACAGGGTCGCTCCCCAATTAGCAATGCCGTCCCAGTACGGGGCAAGCAACAATGAGACAAGAGCTAGAATAGAAAACGTTGTTTTGCTCCAAAAAAGTCGCCTCACCGTGCCATGCAAGATAAAAAGAGGTACCAGAAGAAGCGGCCAAAGCTTTGTCAGGACTGCTACTGATAGCCAATTCCAAGCTCTATGCCAACGGCAGGACACAGCCGCACTGAGAGCAAGGACCACAAAGAGCATAACCAGAGGGTCATTATGTCCTTGACCCCAAAATTCAACGATAATGAGTGGTGACCAAAGATATATTAACAACCAACTCGGCGGCCTATTTAAAACGCGCAGAAGACCCACTAATGCCCAGCCGACCATCAACTCGATCAATGCAAAAGGGATTTTAAAAAACCATGCTTGCCGTACAGGGTCATCCGTCACACTAGCCGTAATTGTGTATGTCGCAGCGTAGACCATTTCCAGTACTGGACCGTACACAGTCGGTAGTTGTTTTCCGGGGATTGATCGATAACTTTCATCCTGTATGTGACTCCAAGAAGGACTCTCTGGAGCTGCGGTGTATGGATTACCTCCAGCGACCTGCAACATGCCATTCCAGCGATAACGATGTAGATCTTCGGACAGCTGAAGATCTAGGGGTAGCATTGTCAATCGAAACAAAATCGCCATACTCCAAATGAATCGCACTCCCGCACGTCCAAGGTAAGCTTGATTTTTATTGATGACCAGGTAACAAGAAACCAGGTAGGATAGGGAGGCTACTAGGTATGCCGTGATGAACTCCACAACGTGTGGTGGGTTCTGCCTAGTGCCATGCAGGCTGACAAGCGCCACCTCCATCATGACAGCAAGCAACAGAAGTAGTCCGTAATGACGGTTCAGCACTTGACAGTTAAACCTCTTTTTAGCCTCTTGCCATTTCTCCACACATGTTGCCCACACCAGGGGAAATTAAAGTGGTTCTAGTGGTCGTGACAGATTGGCTGACTGTCACAGCTCCGAGTGCATACCAGATTACCTATTTCGAATGGGTTTTGTTAGCTCTTTACTTCACACTGATGGTCATATTAAGCATCTTGGGGTTCCACAGGTATCAGTTGATATATCTTCATCGCAAACACCACGATAAAGTCATTCACCAGCCCAAGCACATGTTTGACCAACTTCCCACAGTGACTGTACAGCTGCCAATTTACAACGAACCGCACGTTATCGAAAATTTGCTCGAATCAATTAGCCAAATCGACTATCCAAGGGAACTACTGCAGATACAAGTGTTGGACGATTCAACCGATGAGACTAGCAAAATAGCAATCGATACCATCAATCGTCTAGAGACCCAGGGATGCCCGATAGAGTACCGCTGGCGGCCAAACCGACAAGGTTATAAAGCTGGCGCACTAGAAGCCGGGCTAACCTGGGCACGTGGTGACTTAATCGCGATTTTCGATGCTGATTTTTCTCCTAGTGCCGATTTTCTTCACCAAACGGTTCACTACTTTAGTGATCCCTCAGTCGGTGTAGTACAGACTCGTTGGACATATCGCAATCGAGACCAGTCACTTCTTACCCGGTTGCAGGCCATACTGCTTGATGGACATTTCGTTTTCGAGCATGGTGCCCGATCGTGCTCAGGACGCTTCTTTAATTTCAACGGAACAGCCGGCGTCCTCCGCCGGTCAATGATTCAAGATGCCGGTAATTGGCAACATGACACTCTCACCGAAGATACCGATTTGAGTTACCGGGCACAAATGAGAGGTTGGAAACACCTGTATTTGCCAGACGTCGAAGTACCTTCTGAGCTACCCCTTGATATAGCATCATTTCAAACTCAGCAAGCACGCTGGGCAAAAGGGCTGACGCAAACAGCAAAAAAAACACTCCCTAATCTCATGCGGTCAAACCTGCCTGGAAAAATCAAACTAGAAGCGTGTTTTCATCTTGCCTCGAACTTCTCGTTCCCTTTGATGATCATCCTAACTCTTCTACTGCCACTAACCGTTGTGATTCGTCACCAAAGCCAAAGCGATTACTTGTTTTACTATGATCTACCAATCTTCCTGGGTACATTCTCTTCTCTCTGTTCCTTTTACCTACTTGCTCAACGAGAACTTCACCCGCAAGATTGGAAGAAGAACTTTTTGCTTATGCCGTGGCTGCCCGCGATCGGCATTAGTCTTACTTTGACAAATGCTCGTGCAGTCATGGAAGCTATCTTCAACATTCCCTCCCCGTTTGAACGAACCACTAAACTTGCCGGACGTTCACCCACGTTGCCAAACTCAACTGGTAATCCCAGTTTATGGCTCTCTGCGGTTCATCTTGCTGCAGGGAGCTACTTCACTTTTTTCTTGGGCTACTCATTACTAACAGGAAACTGGGTATCTCTCCCATTTCTGTTTCTTTTTGCACTAGGTTACTTCTTCGCTGGGACGCTGCTCCTGAAAAGCAGAAAATGATATCCATTGCTACTAGTAGTACACCTCACTGGCACTTATTTCGAGCATCCGGACTGTCGATGCGCCACAGAATAATAGCTATCTGGTTATAGGTTTAGCAAAGAGGCTTTCAGAATTTTCGTGACCAGTTTTTCGGCCATCGTTCCACTACAACTTTCTTGTCAGTGTAAAACTCGACTGCATCACGCCCTTGTCCGTGCATGACACCCAAAAAACTGTCTTTCCAGCCACTGAAAGGAAAGTATGCCATCGGAGCAGCTACACCGATGTTGACACCAACGTTGCCCGTAGGCACCTCATAGCGAAACTTGCGGGCTACCGCACCGTCACTTGTAAAGATTGAAGAAGCATTTCCGTATGGGTTTGCCGCAATTAATTCAATCGCTGCTTCGATAGTATTTACATGAACAAGACTTAAAACGGGCCCGAATATTTCAGTCTCTGACAGAGTACTCCCTGAAGAAACATTATCGAGCACTGTCGGATATAAAAAATTTCCGTTTTTATGAGTGGAAGTTTTGACCCCTCGACCATCGAGTACAGCTTTAGCTCCTTCGGCTACACCTTGCTCGATAAGTCCCTCTATGCGTTCCTTGCTTTGCGATGTGATGACTGGCCCCATCTGAACACTTTCGTCAAGACCAGAACCTACTGACAACGAAGATGCAACATCGACGATAGCATCTCGGAAATGATCCCGTGCCTCACCGACCGTCACTGCGGTAGAAACTGCCAGGCAACGCTGACCAGCACAACCGAAAGCACTATCACTAACAATCTTAACTGTCATCTCAGCGTCCGCATCGGGCATCACAACAACGTGATTTTTTGCCCCACCTTGACATTGCACACGTTTACCATTCGCTGAAGCCCGGGCATAAATATACTTTGCAACAGGGGTTGATCCAACGAAACTGACTGCTCTTACATCTGGGTGATCTAGTAAAACATCAACGGCCCCTTTGCAGCCATTGGCTACATTGACAACACCTGGTGGCAAGTCGAGGCGCCCGAGTAAATCGATAATTTTAGTAACAGTTAATGGAGTTTTTTCAGATGGCTTAAGGACCAAAGTATTGCCACAAGCCAATGCGTAAGGTAGAAACCAGAGAGGGATCATAGATGGAAAATTGAAGGGCGTAATGATCGCAACAACACCTAAAGGCTGACGGATCATAATCTCATCGATACCTTGTGCAATATCCTCAAGGTTGTAGCCCTGCATCAGGGTCGGGATACCACAAGCAACCTCAACATTTTCGATTCCACGTCGCAGCTCACCACGCGACTCAGCTAAGGTCTTGCCGTTCTCAAGAGTTATCGTCCGAGCGATCTCATCGAAGTTAGCTTCGAGTAACTGCTTGAATCCAAAGAGGTACTGGATTCGTTCCCCCGCAGGTATGCGGCGCCAGTCTAAAAACGCTCTAGAAGCAGCCTCGACAGCTGCTAAAGCACCTTCGCCACCATCTGCTGGAACTCTACCAAGTAATTCCCCTGTAGCTGGGTTGCGAATTTCCGAAAACACCTCATCTTTGGGGGCTTGAGGGCATCCTCCTACGTAATGTGTAATCGGTTCCATCGGATCTTTACTGAAAAACTAGACTATCAACGGACTACGGAACAAGATCTCGTGACACATCAATATGGTCGATAACACCGATCACGGCAGCATCGATCGGAGAACCGGGCAAATCCATGGCAGTCATAGCTGTCCAACCGTCCATCGCCAGCAAAACTTGATCACCTAAGCCAGCATCCATCGGGTCTACCGCAACCAAAGGAGTAACACTTTCGAGTGGCTCCCCCTGTAAATCAGCTGGTGCCACAATGAGCAACTTCAAGCCTTCATGGCTAGGATGCTTCTTAGTGGAAACAGTCTCGCCAACAACACGTCCTATGATCACGTTGTAGTTCCTCGCCCAGTTAATCCATCTTGGTTTCGTCTGAAATCGTCTACAATCCCAACAATCGATGCATCCGTACCTACGCTTTCTGGTCTAAATGCAAAGGATGCCTCGCGGCCTCGACACCAGTAAACAATCTCTCTCGAACCAGCACCAACTGCGTCAAGGGCTACCAGTTCATGACCATTATCTCGACCACTCGAGTCAATGGGCTGAATCACAATTAACTTCTGGCCTTGCAAAGATTCATTCTTCACAGAGCACCACAAACGCCCAACCACACGCCCCAAGCGCATAGTTAACCCTCTTTCCTAACTGGATCATCTAAGTCGAGCGAGTCAACGATGCCCACGATAGCCGTGTCAACCGGACTGTCCTTACAGTCCTCCGCCATACGAGCAGAACTACCTTGCACCGCAATAACTTGTTCACCAACACCTGCTCCCACGGTGTCTACGGCGACCCTAAAGTCATCTCTAGAGTTACCTCTAGGTGACTCTAATTGTAGGACGAGCAGCTTCCGCCCCTCCAAACGAGGGTCTTTGCGGGTAGCCACAACTGTACCTACGACACGCGCAAGAATCATCCCAGGCGTCCTTCTTTAGCCTAATTTACTTAGAATCGATATTGAAAATATCGTCCAAGCTAGTATGAGGTCTCGGAATCACATGGACAGCGAGAAGTTCACCAACACGGCGAGCCGCTGCTGCACCTGCATCTGTGGCAGCTTTCACAGCAGCAACGTCACCACGACAAAGCACCGTGACGTATCCCGACCCTATCTTCTCCCAGCCAACCAACTTGACGTTGGCAGCTTTGACCATGGCATCTCCGGCTTCGATCAAAGCGACCAAGCCTCTTGTTTCAATCATTCCCAGGGCTTCGCCCATTGAATTTACTACCTCCTCGGCATTCTATTGCCTCGCCCGTACAGCCTCCTCGACCAGTTGCAACAACTCGTCACGGGTAACCGTAAAGCGCTCTTCTTTGTCGGACTGATTTCCTCCAGCAACAGTATCTTCAGCAGTAACCGGGCAGCCAGGCTGCTGTACAGAATTTGACTGGACGCCATAGCGCCCACGTGCTTGGAAAAGCTTGTCTACCTCACCACGCGGCAGAGAGCGGGCACCACCAAGCATCTCCGCAACAAAGTTGATCCGTGCGAAATGCTCCACAGTCTCCATTCGAAAGTAAGCCTGATGGACGTCTTTTCCGTAGCTGACAGCGCCATGATTAGCCAGTAATATTGCATCATATTTCGGAATTAAGGGCATCATTGGTTCAGTCAATGCCGGCGTGCCAGGCAAACCATAATCGGCCAGTGGAACACACCCCAAACCAATCACGACCTCCGGTAAAAGTGCTTTATTTAGAGAGAGCCCAGCACTCGCAAAACCCGTCGCTACAGGCGGATGAGCGTGTACTACTGACATAACATCGGGGCGCAGTTTATAGATGGTCAGATGCATGGCAATTTCGGAAGTGCCTTCTAGGTTCCCCGAAAGTTTCTTTCCGTCATTGTCCAACACTATGAGATCATCTGGGCGCATCATCCCCTTACTCACACCTGTTGGCGTAGCTAAGATCCTCTCATAGTCGAGGCGGATAGTGATGTTACCGTCGTTAGCAGCCACCCATCCCTTGTCGAAGACGAGTCTACCCACATCTACGATATCTTGCCTATACTCGCGCTCGGTTTTAACCATTCGGAACTCGTATCGTAGCGTGAGCCACAAAAGAATGTAAAGCAAATGGCAGTTATTGGTACTACTTCATAGGAAATCTGGTTAAGGAATGAGCCCTTCAGGTTGACAACATAATTGTAAGTCCACAAACCCGTTGTAGTGGTCATTCTGAGTGTCATTGCGTTCGTGATATCTAATTATCAAAGTGGTCTCAATGCCAACTGAACACCACTGGAGACCAAATTATGAGGTGTCTTTTAGGGGGAACCTGTCACAATTGGAGTCATGAGAAAAGTCGAGACACGACTCCGGGTACGATACGCCGAAACCGACCAGATGGGTATCGTCTACTACTCTAATTATCTAGTTTGGATGGAAGTCGGCCGTGTTGAGTACTGCAACCAAGCAGGGTTCCAATACCGTGACATGGAACGCAAGGGCGGTGTGATGCTAACGGTGACCGAAGCCCAGTGTACATACCGAGCAGCTGCAGAATTCGATGATGAAGTACAGATCCTTACATGGGTTACTGACTTGCGTTCACGCAGCTTGCGCTTTGCCTACGAAATGCGGCGTGCCCGGAATTGTCAACTCCTTGCCACCGGTGCGACCCAGCATTTGGTTTGCAACCTCGATGGAAAACCCGTCCGCCTCCCTAAGCAATACCGCTCTTTCTTTGACGTTTAGCGCCGATCTTAACCAGCTTAATTTCAAATGCTGGATTGCGAATCACTGAAAGGCTGAGAAACAGCGGATTTGGGCGGTGCCGGGTTTGGCTTATACAGACTCACCAAACATCCCCCAATAGCAGCAAGAAGTATTCCACCAACAAACTGCCAACGAATTCCCGACCATCCACCTACTGGAGGATGCATCACTATAGCTACAACCGCGTTCACGATCGGAGCCCCGGCAAAAATGATCGACATTACAACCGCAGGAGTTCCCTTCGCACCAAAGGCTAACAAGACACAAAAGGCGCCAATAGCACCAAAAACTCCGGCAATCAGCGATAGAGACGCTCCTTTGATTGGAAAGTTCCAATCAGATCCATTCAAAATCAGAACCGTAAGAGGAGCTAAAACTGCAGTCAAGAAATACGCAATACCAACAAATAAAAAAGCCTTGTAGCGACCGTTAGATGGGTCTCCCATAGCTATCTGTCCACTGTGTAGAAAGATGCCGTAAACACCCCATGCACCTACAGTCATCAACGCATATACCAGCCAAGTCATCGCCGTTTGATTCATCTCTGTTACTCCATGCACTGTCACACTGCCACCACTCACAATTCACTAACACGGAATCCGAAGCATATCCTTTTCAATCACAAGTCGCAAGCGTAAAAACCAAGACGCAAAAGATGAAAATAACCATTGATAAATGTTAAAGCATTAGGCTTCTGCAGTAACGAGTGTCATGTTCGGATGCAGCCCTCATTGACAGTCAATAATGACAGGTATGACCGTAGGAAGCTTTTAAATCAGGCCTAGTCCGCAAAAATCTGACCAAATATTCTTCCCAAAAAGTACTTGACTGGTATCAGGGTGATGTATATACTTCAATAGGCGAACAAAATAGGAACAATATAAGAATGCTGAGCGAACAAATGAAGTCTCAAATCAATATCGGGCCAGCTGGTTGGTCATATCAGAATTGGCAACATGTTGCTTGCCCTGTACCGCGACCAAGAGGCTTCCACGAAGTTTCCTACTTAGCAAACTATTTCCCAGTGATCGAGGTAAAAAGCTCCTTTGAGCAACCCTTGAGACCCGAGATCACTGCTGTTTGGCTAAAACAAGTAGAGCATATTCCACAGTTTCAGTTTACCGCTAAACTATGTCGAATATTCACACACGAGTGCATACTACGCCGAGAAGATGTGAGAGCGGCCCAATACGGTTTTGCTCCACTCCTAGAGGCTGGACGACTTGGGGCCATACTAATGCAATTCCCATCGTCTTTTCGTGCCAGTAAAGAAAATCAAAACTATTTAACTCGTCTCCGAGAGGCGTTTCGAGATTTTCCATTGGTGGCCGAACTGCGTCATGTCGATTGGAACCAGGAAGATCTTCTGCGCCAACTAACCGATAGAGAAATTGGGTTCGCGAATATCGACCAACCTCAATCACCTCACTCAATGCCAGTTACAGCACACGCTACATCCCAAATCGGATACTTTCGCCTCCACGGGCGAAACTACGCCGAATGGAATTCCTCCGCAAGTAACTCTTTTTCATTGCACAACGGAGCCTCGGAACAAACCCGTTACAACTATCTGTACTCGACGGAACAACTTGCGGCTTGGAGTTCTCGAATCAAAAGTGTTTCACAGCAAACTGTCAAAACATTTGTTGTAACCAATAATCACTTCCGTGGCCAAGCATTAGTTAACGCTTTACAGTTGATGAGCATAATCTCAAATCGGCAGGTGAATGTCCCACCACAACTTCGCAACGCTTACTCCAAACTGATACCCATTACCAAAAACATACCGAAACGAAGGTCACTGTTTATGTTTCCAGTCACCACAACTCGACACCAGTTAATTGCTAGCTGATCGAGTAAAGGTCAATCTTTCTAGTTTTCGGAACAGTAGGCACTCGAGGGGACCGTGTTGGTACATTCAATGCTCTCAGTCATGCCGGAAGAGATCGTTGCACAGGCCACATCAGTGGCCGTACGAGTTGCCTCTTCCTCCGTGGGAGCTCTCGCAATACTGCAATTGGTTGAGCCGTTATAAGTCATACAGACTTCGCACGAGTACTGTTGCAAACCCATGGTGGAGTATATAAGCAAACCCAGCACAAACAAACTGAATCCAATCGATAGTAAAGTGATCTTCGACACTTGCAGTATCGTCATTATACTCGTAGTAACCAACAGTTTGAAATACCATGGGGCCAGGCATTGGACACCTTTGGTTGAACTTTCGGCTAAAATTAGTGAAACTTTAGTACTTGGATAGTCCGATAGATAGCACTCAGTCCCAATTCTTATTAGGGCTGACTGTCGCAGGGAAGGAATAGGGGATGGCTTATCCAGAATACTTGATAGCCCCAATGAGAGAAGAGTTGTCGCGTTTGGGAGTCATTGAAACTCGTACCCCAGAACAGGTGGACGAAGTTCTGACTGCAAATAGCGGAACCGTTTTGATGGTGGTGAATTCGGTGTGTGGTTGTGCTGCCGGATCAGCAAGACCGGGAGTCATCAAATCACTTGAAAGTGAAATAAAACCTGACAAGGTAGCTACGGTTTTCGCAGGTGGTGATATTGAAGCCGTATCACATGTGCGGCAGATCCTCTCGGATCATCCACCATCGTCTCCATCGGTTGTGTTGTTTCGTGATGGCGCCCCAGTCTACATGCTTCACCGTCATGAGATTGAAGGTCGTGACCCATCGCAAATTTCAGCAGCCCTACAGCAGGCTTACCAAGAGCATTGCTCAGCATGAACCACATGGAGAGCAATTCACTCGATCCCAGTTGGGCACTAGCAGACTGAGTCAATCAGAGGTTGGCGGGAATACACGACCCTCCCCTGAAAACACGATCTGAGCTCACTAACTTGATAGTGTTGAACCGCGCAAAAAACAAACTATCTATGGAATTGATTCAGGTGCACAAATGTCTGAAAACTGACTACTCCGTCAGGTTTATACAACCCTTTTCCGCACTCCAAACAGTCCGCCCATGTACGATGGTCTCTACCGGTCCGCCCTTAAATTCTCTGCGGTCAAATGGAGAGTTTTTACTCTTCGACTTTGATTCAGAGACATCAAAAGTCCAAGCACGATTAAGATCTAAAATTGTAATATCCGCCTCAGCACCTTTTCGCAGTGTTCCCTGCATCAGGCCACCTATTACACTTGCTGGACCGGTCGTAAAAAGTTCAACCATGCGCATCAAACTGATCGTACCAGGAACCACCAACCGTTCAAGCGACAGCCCCACTGACGTTTCCAGACCAGTTACACCAAATGGACAACGTTCAAATTCTTGTGCCTTCATGTTGCCGGTGTGTGGTGCGTGATCCGTCGCAATTGCATCGATTACACCGTCTGCTAAACCCTCGATCGCAGCCTCTATATCCTGATCTGTACGCAACGGGGGTCGCATTTTATAGTTACTATCGTATCCGGGAATGTCCGTATCGACTAGCGTGAAGTGGTGAGGTGAGACCTCACAGGTAATTGGGATTCCGAGTTGTCGTGCTTGTCGCACAATAGCGATTGAGTTCCTTGTGGATATATGGGCGATGTGGCACCTAGCACCAGTTGACTCGGACAGAATAGCGTTACGCGCAACCATTACATCTTCTGCACTGGAAGGAATGCCGCCTAATCCAAGCCTTGTGGCTTGATGACCTTCATGGATATCGCCACCCAAACTCAAGTTCAAATCTTCACAGTGGTCGATAACAGTCATATCGAAAGAACTAGCGTATTGCATCGCTCTCCGCATCACACCTGAATTCATGACCGGTAATCCGTCGTCAGAGACAGCAACAGCGCCGGCTTTCTTCATTGCTCCAATCTCAGCAAGCTGTTCTCCCTGGCTACCTTTCGTGACTGCACCAATCGGAAATACATTTACGATCGCTTTGCGCCGTGCCCGCTCGACAATAAAACTCGTCACCGTCGGACTATCATTCACTGGAATCGTATTAGGCATACAACAGACCGAAGTAAAACCACCAGCTGCCGCAGCTCGCGCACCTGACTCAATAGTCTCTGCATGTTCTATACCTGGCTCACGAAGATGCACATGGATGTCAATGAACCCTGGTGCAACAATCAATCCAGAAGCATCTTTAACTTCAGCATCTGTTGCTTCAATCGCTCTATCAAGCGCTGCGATTCGCCCATCTTCTATCAGCACATCTAATACATCGTCCTGTCCAGAATCAGGATCAACAACGTGGCCATTCTTGATTAGTAGTTTGGTCATTACAAAGATTACAGAGCACGCCGATCGAAAATATACAATTCTAATTGCACTTTGCTAGGACACACCGCAAGCCCTCTCTAAAACAGCCATACGAACAGCTACACCGTTTTCAACCTGATTTAAGATCATCGAGCGGGGAAAATCAGCAACTTCAGAAGAAAGCTCGCGCCCTCTGTTTATCGGTCCCGGGTGCATCACAATGGCATCAGACTTGGCAAGTTTCAAATGCTCTATACCCAGTCCATAGAACTGAAAGTATTCGTTCTTGGGAAATGGCAGCATATTTTGTCGTTCAAGCTGCACTCGTAACATCATAATAACGTCCGCACCAGTCACTGCATCCTCAATGTTGTGAGTCAAGCGGATACGCTCCGCCAGATGGGCCATATTAGGAGACAGCATCGTAGCAGGTCCACACAAAACAAGTTTCGCGCCAAATTTTGATAGGAGATGCACATTAGATCGTGCAACACGACTGTGTGCTATATCGCCGATAATCGCTACATTCAATCCGTCTAGTGAAGATTTGTTGTCAAGAATTGTGATTGCATCGAGCAAAGCTTGAGTAGGGTGTTCATGACGGCCATCACCAGCATTGACGATTGGTGTTGGCAAAAATCTAGACAGGAAGTGAGGTGCGCCAGATGCGGCATGACGCATCACTATCGCGTCAGGGCGCATCGCCGAAAGAGTATTGAGCGTATCAACAAGCGTTTCCCCCTTTGATAAGCTCGAGCCTTGTGCCGAAATTGAGATCGTATCTGCATCCAACCTTTTCGCTGCGATTTCAAAACTAGCACGTGTACGCGTTGACGACTCGAAAAATAGATTGACTATCGTTTTACCTCGCAATGTGTTCAGCTTTTTGACAGCTTCAGCCTGCATTGGCTGGTGATGCTGACTCCGGCTTAGAAGCCATTCCAGATCCTCTCGAGCTAAATTTTCAATATCTAATAAGCTTCGCCGAATAAGGTCGGAAGGTCTTTCAGAAAAGAATGAAGAAAGTGCCATCGGGTCTCGTTCTCGTATCACTCTATCTCATAGTCTGCTCTATCAAGTTCACAAGTGCTACAGTTCTGAATCCTTAGTTCTCTTTTTCCACCAACAGAACACGCTCTTCGCCATCTATAGGCATCAGCTTAACTTCAATTATCTCCGAAATAGATGTCTCGACGTCCTTACCTACAAACCTTGCCTCGATTGGTAGTAAGCGGTGACCACGATCAATCAGCGTACACAACTGAATAGTACGTGGACTGCCTCTCGCTATTAAGGATCCGAGTGCACTCTGCACCGTTCTACCCGTGTAAAGAACGTCGTCAACGAGAATCACGTCCAGACCATCTATTGCAAAAGGAATTTCTCCACTGCTGACTACAGGGTGATCTGCAACGGCCGACAAATCATCCCGATACAACTTGATGTCGAGACTGCCATAAGCTACCTTACGGCTTCTCAGTTGACTAACCTTATCTGAAAGACGCTCCCCAAGTACCGCACCTCGTCTATGGATGCCAATCACCGCAAGTTGTTCACTGGTATCGTTTTTGTCAACAACCTCATGAGCCAATCGAACCAGTGTACGGTCAATTTCCGAGGCTGTCATTAATTGCGCTTTGGTTTGAATTGTGGGCATATGCCGCGCTGGAGACACCACCGACTAGTATACCTTCACTGCACACATCTACCGAGTTTTGAAACGTAAGAATCACACGAAAAGATATATACGACGATCTCTCAATGGGTGAATCTACTCAACAGATTCCTGAGCAAGACTCGGCTTAAGTTCGGCATCACTTAACTTAAATGCTAAAAACAAAGAGGATCGAGAATCTCCATAAAGTACTTAACTCAACGCCCTGAGAAAATTAACGGTATAAGTTTTACTTATTAATATGGAGCTCTACTTCCGGTTGCTATAATAATCGGGCAGATTCACCTCTGGAAAACCAGAAAAGACTCAGAGGTAGATAGACTTTTCACTGGAAGCAAGAGCGCCGACGAGGACCCCGCACGGGGGTACCCCATTCCGGTAAGGCCTTCCTAAAGTGGTAGGAACTATGCTTCGTGGGTGGCTTTGATTTATGTTGAACTACGGCCTACCGCCGAAACAAGGCCTTTACGACCCTGCACACGAACACGACGCGTGTGGTATTGGTTTTGTCGCTGACATCAAGGGTCGACGATCACATGACATCGTCCGCAAAGGCCTCGAGGTTCTGGTTAATCTCACGCACCGTGGTGCTTGTGGGTGTGATCCAGAAACAGGAGATGGCGCGGGACTGCTGTTACAAGTACCACACAGCTTTTTTGAGCGCGAATGCGATGCACTGGGAATCGACCTGCCACAGGAAGGTCACTACGGTGTGGGACAACTATTTTTCTCCGCCGACGAGAGCGATCATGCAGACATTAAAGCCATGGTCGAACATGTGATCGAGGAAGAAGGCCAAACACTGCTTGGGTGGCGACATGTGCCAACTAACTCGAAGGCCATCGGTTGGTTGGCACGTGAGTCGGAACCGGCTGTCAAACAGGTGTTCATAGGTCGAGGTCCGAACGCCCAAGATCTGGAGGGAGACGCCTGGGAACGCAAGCTCTATGTAATCGCCAAACGAACCGAATCAGAAGCGCTGCGGCAAAAACTCCCTCGTTTCTATCCTTGCTCAATGTCAGCCCGTACGATTTGTTACAAAGGCCTGCTAATTGCCCCACAAATCCCAGACTATTTCGTAGATCTCAGCGACGAGCTTTTCAGCTCAGCCATCGCACTCGTCCATCAAAGATTTTCAACTAACACGTTTCCAACTTGGGAACGAGCACAACCATTTCGCTATCTGGCACACAACGGTGAAATCAACACGCTGCGCGGAAATATTAACTGGATGAGATCGCGCGAGTCAACTTTTTCGTCACCACTGTACGGGGACGACATAAAGAAGTTGCTACCCATCATAGACGAGACCGGTAGTGACTCCGCGATGATTGATAATGCCCTTGAATTGCTTGTCAAAGGTGGTCGAGAGACGCCGCATGCCATGATGATGCTCATCCCTGAAGCCTGGAATTCGCATGATCATATGGAGGGTTTCAAGAAATCTTTTTACGAATACCACGCAACCATGATGGAACCATGGGATGGCCCCGCCTCCATTGTTTTCACGGACGGTCGCTACGTCGGTGGCGTATTGGACCGTAACGGCCTGCGACCCTCTCGCTACTATGTGACACATGATGACATTGTCGTGATGGGTTCCGAAGCAGGCGTACTTCAATTCGCACCTGAAAATATTCGCCAGAAGGGACGTCTTGAACCCGGGCGTATGTTTCTGGTCGACACTGCGGAAGGTCGTATCGTACAAGACGAGGAGATCAAAAAAACGTACTCAACTCGCAAACCTTACGGCGAATGGTTAAACCAGCAATTAATCCATACCCATGAATTGCCCGACCCTGTCACGGTACGAGGCACGGATTTTGAAACTCTACTCGAGCGACAACGAATGTTCGGCTACACCATGGAGGATCAACGCATCCTACTCGGCCCTATGGCTACAGTGGGCCAAGAACCGGTTGGATCAATGGGTGTCGATACTCCTCTGGCTTGTATGTCAGATAAACCTCAGTTGCTTTTCAATTACTTCAAGCAACTTTTTGCACAGGTTACTAATCCCGCCATCGATCCGATTAGGGAGCAGCTGGTGATGTCCACGATCACCTATGTAGGGCCACAGGGAAACCTACTCGATGAAACACCTGAACACGCACATGTTCTGAGAGTAGAGCTACCTGTGCTCACCAACTACGAGCTCGAAAAGTTGCGGGGCGTGGGACAGCCTGGCTCAGTCGAATACGGAGCAAATAAAGGGACATCACGAACAATTAGATTCGGAGCTAAGACACTACCTACGCTATTCGATCCTTCGAGTGGAGGTAATGGCTTACAGAAAGCTCTTGATAGCCTTTGCCTACAAGCAGAAGAGGCTGCAAAAAGCGATCACAGTGTGATAATCCTTTCGGACCGTGAAACCAATGAAAAACTTGCTCCGATACCGAACCTGCTGGCCTTAGCAGCAGTGCACCATCATTTGATTCGTACCGCCACACGCGGCAAAGTTGGACTCATTGTCGAATCCGGGGAACCGCGTGAAGTGATGCATTTCTGTCTACTGATCGCATATGGTGCAAATGCGATCAATCCTTATCTAGCATTTGAAACCCTCGAGGGAATGCACCGAGATGGCATGCTGAGTGCAAATCTCGACCTTGATCGAGCGATAGAAAACTACATCTTCGCCATCAAGAAAGGCGTACTGAAAGTTATGTCCAAAATGGGCATCTCAACAGTGCAAAGTTACCATGGGGCACAAATCTTCGAAGCAGTCGGCCTAAACAGTACTGTCGTCGAGCGTTACTTTACAGGGACGACTTCACAAATTGAAGGAGTTGGCTTAGATGTTCTGGCCGAAGAAGTCACGAAAAGGCATGAATTCGCCTACCGTCCAGTTACTGATGCAGTAACTACTTTGGATGTTGGTGGCGCATATCAATTCCGCACACGTGGTGAGCAACACCTACTGAATCCGACAACGGTCTCAAAACTGCAACATGCAGTACAACAGCATAGCTTCCAAACATTTCAGGAATTTTCTACCACAATCAACGATATAAACCAAACCCTGTGCACCTTAAGGGGTTTGTTTGAATTCAAGAAATCTGATGCGCCAATCTCGCTAGAGAAAGTTGAACCGGCAAAAGAGATAGTAAAACGCTTCTGTACGGGCGCAATGTCATTTGGTTCGATTAGCACAGAAGCTCACGAAACCTTGGCCATTGCCATGAATCGCATTGGGGGGAGAAGCAATACTGGCGAAGGTGGAGAGGATGAAAGGCGTTTTGTGCGCGATCAGGATGGCAATTGGCGCCGTAGCGCCATCAAACAAGTTGCATCAGGGCGTTTTGGCGTAACATCCAACTACTTGGTCAATGCTGACGAGTTACAAATAAAAATCTCGCAGGGCGCCAAACCGGGTGAAGGTGGACAACTTCCCGGCCATAAAGTAGATCAGACAATCGCCCGGCTACGACACTCAACACCAGGCGTGGGTCTCATCTCACCTCCACCACATCACGATATTTACTCGATTGAAGACTTGGCGCAGTTAATTTTCGATTTGAAAAACGGCAACAAAAATGCCAACGTGTCGGTGAAACTTGTTTCAGAAGTCGGTGTCGGAACTGTTGCTGCTGGCGTCTCAAAGGGGCACGCCGATTTAGTACTCATCAGCGGCCATGACGGAGGAACAGGCGCCTCTCCAATCAGTTCAATTCGCCACGCCGGAACACCTTGGGAATTGGGGCTTTCTGAAACACAACAGGTCCTGGTAATGAATGATCTGCGTAGCCGTATAACGGTGCAAGTGGACGGTAAATTGATGACAGGTCGAGATGTGGCTATCGGTGCTTTACTAGGCGCCGAAGAGTTTGGATTTTCAACCGTACCACTGATTTCAATGGGCTGTATTATGATGCGAAAGTGTCACTTAAATACTTGTCCGGTAGGTATCGCCACTCAAGACCCTGCTCTGCGTAAAAAGTTTGAAGGAACGCCTGAAAATGTCATCAATTTCTTCTTCTTTGTTGCCGAAGAACTGCGCCAAATCATGGCTGATCTAGGTTTCCGTAAGCTCACCGATATGGTTGGACGGGTCGACATGCTTGACACAAAAAAAGCGATCGATCATTGGAAGGCCAAGGGGTTAGACTTCAGTAAAGTTTTCTTTAATCCGCCAGTTGATAAGAGTATCGGCCGACATCGCACTAAAACACAAGATCATGGACTTGAAGTCCAGCTTGACAACCACTTGATCGACGAAGCTATGCTGGCACTAGACAACAAAGAACGCGTCGAAATAAAAACCGACATAGTAAACACAAATCGTACTGTTGGGGCAATGCTCAGCGCGGAGATCTCTCGACGCTATGGCTCGGACGGCTTGCCAGATGACACGATCAATATCAAATTCAACGGATCAGCAGGACAGAGTTTTGGATGTTGGGGTGCCCGAGGCCTAACAATGACACTGGAGGGTGACGCCAACGATTACTTTGCAAAAGGCCTATCAGGTGGTCGCCTGATAGTCTACCCCCCAAAAGGTTCAAGCTTTGTATTCGAAGAGAACATCATCGTCGGGAACGTCGCATTTTACGGAGCCACATCGGGTGAAGCCTTTGTAAACGGTATGGCAGGAGAACGTTTCTGTATCCGCAATAGCGGTGTAACAGTGGTAGTGGAAGGTGTCGGCGATCACGGCTGCGAATACATGACTAATGGCCGCGTGATCATCTTGGGTAGTGCTGGTCGTAATTTCGGTGCCGGCATGAGCGGCGGCTTCGCATTCGTATTAGACGAGTCGGGCGACTTCGCGGAAAAATCAGCCAATCACTCGATGATTGATCTGGAACCTCTTAACGAACTCGCGGATATAACCTTTGTGAAGAAACAGATCGAGCGCCACGTATCGTACACCGGTAGTCCAAAGGGTCAGTGGGTGCTGGATAATTGGGAGACAAGACTGCCGAAGTTTATCAAAGTGTTTCCAAAAGAACTGAAGAAAGCATTGACCGATCGCATGAGTGCTGAAAAAGCTTTAGTGTCGGCCTGAATCGTTGGATAGAAAAACTATTTCAAGCAAATGGGAAAAACAACTGGATTTATGGAATACGAACGTCAGACCCCAGAAGGTCGTGACGTACTCATTCGTATTCAAGACTACAAAGAAGTCTACGAACCGATGACAGAGCCGGACCTCAAGGTTCAAGGTGCTCGTTGCATGGATTGTGGTATACCGTTCTGCCATACTGGCTGCCCGCTCAATAACATCATCCCCGACTTCAACGACCTGGTTTACCGTGGACACTGGCAAGATGCACTCCGCGAATTACACTCAACAAACAACTTTCCAGAGTTTACCGGCCGAATATGCCCTGCCCCATGCGAAACAGCTTGTGTACTGGGAATCAATGAAGATCCTGTTTCAATCAAAGCGATAGAGAAGTCAATTGTTGAACGAGGCTGGGCAGAGGGTTGGATAGTACCCGAACCTCCGACTACACGGACTGGCAAAAAGGTTGCTGTTATCGGTGCTGGCCCGGCAGGTTTAGCTGCTTCGCAACAACTTAATCGTGCTGGCCACCTAGTAACAACGTTTGAAAAAAATGAAATTCCTGGTGGTCTGCTCGCACTTGGAATCCCTGACTTCAAAATGGAAAAACATCTTGTTGGCCGTCGAGTTGAACAGCTGAAAGAGGAAGGGGTTACTTTCAGATGTGGTATTCATGTCGGAATTGACATTTCTGGAGAAGAGTTGCTCAAAGAGTTCGATGCAATTTTAATTTCAACGGGTGCTGAAAACCCTCGTGACCTAGATATTCCAGGACGCGATCTTGACGGTATTCACTATGCCATGCAGTTTTTGCCTCAGCAGAACCGCAGAGTGGGTGGACGCAAGGTTGATTCAAACTTTGACATCACTGCTTCAGGAAAGCACGTAATCATTATCGGTGGCGGCGATACTGGTGCCGACTGCTTGGGAACATCACGGCGACAGGGGGCCAAATCGATACGGCAATTCGAGTTACTGCCTAAACCTCCGATGACTCGTGACGAACCAGGCGCATTTCCCTGGCCATTGTGGCCTTTTACATTCAAGGCTGAAAGTTCCCATGCAGAAGGTGATGTACGAGAGTGGGCTGTCAATACCAAGGCATTTTTAGGAGACAAGGATGGCCATGTGCGAGCACTGCGCGGCGTTGAACTAGAATGGCCAGCAGTAGACCCGGCAACCAACCGCCGTCCCTTCAAATTCCAAGATAAACCCGGTTCAGAATTCGAAGTGCCGGCTGACCTAGTCTTACTCGCTATGGGTTTTCTAGGACCAATACATCAAGGATTAGTCGATGAGTTAGAAATCGAAAAGGATCCGAGGGGTAATATCCTCGCAACATTCGAGGAGTTCCAAACATCCAACGAAAAAGTTTTTGCAGCTGGAGACTCTCGTCGTGGTCAATCTCTAGTAGTCTGGGCTCTTGCAGAAGGCCGCAAAGCCGCTCATGCCATCGACAAGTACCTTATGGGTAAAAGTGATCTACCGCAATACTGAAAAATAACCTAATTGCCCCCAACTCAATGGGCCAGTGCCACCCCTCACCCTTCAACACAGTTTTCAGATCATACACCCATTCAGTTCTCTACATTTCAATTTCAGAACGTCAATAAAGCTACACCGACTCTGTCGTCTATCGCTAATTTTTGTTTTGAGCTAGAGTAGTTCTGGTAGTTGGACCTTAGGAGGTGGATGATGGCAACTAATAATCTTGGATTGTCTCGTAGGAGCATAGTAAAAGCTGCAACGATCGTTCCCTTTTCAGCCGTCGCCGGAAGTGCAGCAAACTCGGCAGTCACAGTTGGTTTAATCGGAAGTGGAAGACGCGGTCCCGGCCTCGCTCGTTTTGCCGAGCAAGATAAGCGAGGACAAGTCGTAGCTCTATCGGACATTCTCGACGAGAAGATCGAACGCGCAAAAAAGAAGATCGGTGTTGTAAACCCGAAAACCTTCAAGGACTATCGCGAGTTGTTAGCTAGCGATGTGGATGCAGTGATCATTGCTACACCCAATCACCTACACCCCGAACATTTCGAAGCAGCAATCAAAGCCAAGAAACATATCTACCTGGAAAAACCAGTTGCAAACACGGTGGCAGGCTGTAAACGGATCATGAGAGCAGCAGATTCCGCAGATCGTAATCTCAACATCACTATTGGTTTACAACGGCGCTATGCGTATGTCTACAAGAAAGCCAAGGCACTTTTTGATTCCGGGTCGATCGGCGAGATTCGGATGGCACGAGCCAGTTTTATTGAAGGTGAAGAACCTGAAAAAGATCAGATTCTGCCACGACCCACTACTGCTCGAGAGAGATATCAAACTGGAACAGGAATCCAAGGTGTACCCCGTTGGGCCCACTGGGAAGAAACGGCAGGCCGACGGATGGTCGCCGCCGAAGTGCACTCGATGGACGTCGTGAATTGGTTTCTTGAAAGCTTACCGATCAAAGCGATCGGTACGAATGGCCGCACAACCCGCACGCGAGGTGATCTAACAGACCACGGCTACGCACTATACGACTACCCCAAAGGAATTCAGGTAGTGTTGGAAGGATCGGTTTTAGCCCCCCCTTTTTACAGGGACGTCAAGGAACAGTTTTTCACAGCCACGGACGTTATTGAAACTGCGCAGGAACATTGGAAACACTATCAGGGTAGAGGACAAGTTGTGCAAGAAAACTCACCACGAAGCACAACTCAGGATTCGATTGAAGCATTTGTCGCTCGCGTTGCCGATGGAAAACCAGAAAACATAGGCGTACAAGGCGCAGAGAGCACTTTAACGGCAATGTTAGGGTCGATGGCAGCAAATCTGCGACGTGAAGTGAGTTGGGACGAAATGATGGAATCCGAATAAGGGTGGCCTCACAACCTCGAACTCTCGTTTTAGAGTAAAGTAGTTCTGGTAGTTCGACTTTGGGAGGTACATGATGGCAACTAAGGATCTTGGATTATCGCGTAGGAATATAGTAAAAGCTGCAACGATCGTTCCCTTTTCAGCCGTCGTTGGAAGTGCAGCAAACTCGGCAGTTACGGTTGGCTTAATCGGGAGTGGTGGCCGAGGTTCCGGTCTAGCTCGTTTTGCCGAACAAGATAAGCGAGGGCGAGTCGTAGCTCTATCGGACCTTCTCGATGAGAAGATCGAACTTGCAAAAAAGAAGATCGATGTTACGAACCCGAAAATCTACAAGGACTATCGCGAGTTGCTAGCTAGCGATGTGGATGCAGTAATCATTGCTACACCCCATCACTTACACCCCGAACATTTCGAGGCAGCAATCAAAGCCAAGAAACATATCTACCTGGAAAAACCCGTTGCAAACACGGTGGCAGGTTGTAAACGGATCATGAGAGCAGCCGATTCCGCAGATCGTAATCTCAACCTCACCATTGGTTTACAACGGCGCTATGGGTACGTCTACAAGAAAGCCAAGGCACTTTTTGATTCCGGATCGATCGGCGAGATTCGCATGGCACGAGCCGATTTCATCAAAGGCGAAGAACCCGAAAAAGAACAGGTTCTGCCGCGACCCACTACCGATCGAGAGAGATACTTAACACGTCGGTGGGGGCACTGGGAAGCAATGAATGGGCACGCAATCACTGGCAATGAAGTGCATTCGATGGATGTCGTCAACTGGTTTCTTGAAAGCTTGCCGATCAAAGCGATCGGTACGGGTGGTCGCACAGTCCGTACACAAGGTGATCTAACAGACCACGCCTATGTGATATACGACTACCCCAAAGAAGTTCAAGCAGTCTTGACAGGATCGGTTTTAGCTCCGCGTTACTACAGAGACGTCAAGGAACAGTTTTTCACAGCCACGGACATGGTCGAAACTTCCCAAGGGCATCCAGGTCGACAATATTGGAAGCATCATAGCAACACCGAATCTGACACGACCAAACCCACTAGCCGGAAGGGTCATGTTGCATATGAAGACTCGCCAACGACCGTAACACAGGATGCGATTGAGTCATTCGTGGCTCGCGTTGCCGATGGCAAACCTGAAAATACAGGTATACAGGGCGCGGAGAGCACATTGACTGCAATATTAGGATCTATGGCGGCAACTCTACGACGTGAAGTAAGTTGGGACGAAATGATGGAATCCGAATAGAGGCACCTTTATCCAAGCAAGATGACGTAATTGTCCGTGGCCTTTACTGGATCTCAATAGAGTCTTGATGAGCTAATTTTCGGAACTCCTGCGAGCGGCCTCAAGAGCATTCGATAGAAGCATAGCGATGGTCAGGGGACCAACTCCACCGGGAACGGGTGTGTAGGCACTCGCCATTTCAGCCACATCACTAGGGTGCACATCACCTACCAAAACTGTGCCTTTCTCTTGGAAACGCTCCAGTTTTTTTTGATCATCAGAAAAGATTTTCTTGACTTCTCCGGCATCTTGCAAGCGATTAATGCCCACATCGAGAACTACAGCACCCGGCTTGATAAAATCCCGTGTCACCATAGCGGGACGACCCAAAGCAACTACTAAGATGTCTGCCTCGCGTGCCATCATCGCTAGGTCGGTGGTTTGTGAGTGGCAGATGCTTACGGTCGCATTTTCGTGCAGTAACAATAGAGCCGCCGGTTTACCGACGATGTTACTGCGCCCTAGAATCACTGCATGTTTACCAGCAATACGAATATTGCTTCGCTTGAGAATCTGGATTAGGCCGGCAGGCGTACAAGGTGCAAAGCCAATCTGACGAGTAACGAGGGCTCCTACATTGACAGGGTGAAACCCATCAACGTCCTTGGTGGGTGAAACAGCTAGTAAAACTTTGCTCTCGTCTATTTGGGTCGGAAGTGGAAGTTGGACAAGAATACCGTGTATATCCTTGCGGTAGTTTAGTTCTTCAATAATTGCTAGAAGATCGGCAGTAGAAATATCCTTGCCTGGCGTAATCCTCTCGCTAAAAATGCCAACACGTTCGCAAGCTCTGATTTTGTTTCGCACATAGATTTCTGAAGCCGGATTATCACCGACGAGAACTGCTGCCAGTCCAACCTGTACACCACGAGCAGACAGCTCCAGAACTCCTTGTTGGACCTCGTCTAGGATCTGATCTCGTATTTCATTACCGTTGAGAACACGTGCTGACATAAGATACTTCAGTGTAAGCGAAACGAAAAAAATGATAGCACGTGTAGACCATTGATTCGGGTGATCAATTGAACATTACATAAACTTGTCAAGCTTAGGTAGATTCTTCCTTAGCATACTGACCAAATATCATAATTTCTGCTTACATGCTGACGCTACAATGGTGCTATGCCATTTTCCGAATCATCAAACTCCAACCGAAGAGATTTCCTAAAAGAGTCCGCAGCAATAGCGATAGCGGCAGGCTTAAACACCAAGGCCAAGGCTGCGGACGATCATATATCCGGAGAGTGGCGCAATCGCGCGCATGATATGGCATACCGTCGCCTCGGTCGGACAAACTTTATGATTTCTGAGATAGTCCAAGGAGGAAGCACTATTTCACCCACAAACTATCGTCATGTCGAGATAGCCATCGAACGCGGCCTCAACTATCTCGACACCGCAGCTGCCTATGGTAACCCCGACGGCCAGAGTGAACTCGGATTTTCTCGAGTTATCGAGGGTAGCAACAAGCGGGAAAAGGTTTTTCTGGCAAGCAAGGTTAGCCAGTGGGACGTTAATCGTAATCGCTTGTTTCGAGACTTGTACGAAAGTCTTTCCTCATCGGAAAGGATGAAGGTTGACCACACAGTACGCGACCGTCTGGATGCCGCCCCGGCACTCCACGAAGATTACTTTGCCACATATGGAAAATGGCAACGTGGCGAATATCGAAACTTCATGCTTAGTAGTGTTATGGAAAGTCGATTTCCAGGAAAAATCAATCGCCAAAAAAACTACAGAGATATCATCATCCATTCAGTGGAAGAAAGTCTTAAACGGCTCAGCACTGACTATTTAGATGTCCTGATATGTCCACATGGAGCCTCTAGCTATGAAGAAGCGACCAGGTTTCCTGAGATCTTTGAAGCCTTCGAACAACTCAAAAAAGAAGGCAAAGCTCGACATTTGGGTATTTCATCCCATACAGACCCAGCCGGCGTACTGCAGGGAGCAGTCGACACCGGCATGTACTCGGTAGCAATGATCGCTTACAACATTGTTAACTACAGATTCATCGACAAAACCTTAACCAAAGCCAAAAAAGCTGATGTAGGTGTGATAGGCATGAAAGTAGCCCGTGCAGTCCACAGCGGTGGAATGCTCGATACACCAGATGACCCAAAGCGTATTGCATTGATTCAAAAAGCAGTTCCAGGACAACTAAAGGTCCCAGTGAAAGCTTACTTGTGGGGATTGAGAGACTCACGAATTGCGGCTGTAAATTCAGAAATGAACAATCAAGAGATGGTAAACGAAAATCTCCCCGTGGCACAAAAAAAAACTTAGCAAGTCATCAACCTGTACAAGTCATTCGAAAAATAAAATAAATGTTCCAGAATCGCGCTGTACGTAATTAAACACTCAACACAGTGTTTCGGTTTGGTAACATAAGCACTCTCATGCAGGGCATAGAAGTTCCCACAATCCCGAATAGGCTATTTTTCCGTATTGGCGACGTAGCCGGCCTGGCGGATGTCGAACCTTACGTACTAAGGTTCTGGGAAACCGAATTCTCTCAACTCTCACCCAAAAAAACGAGTAGCGGTCAGAGACAATACCGCCGTAAAGACGTAGAGTTGGTGCTGGAAATTAAGCGTCTACTCTATGACGAGGGTTACACGATAGCAGGAGCTCGCAAAGTACTCCGTGACCGCTCCAAGCCGAAACGTCGCCCCGTTCAGGCACGTGGGCAATCAGAACTACCCTTTGCTCCTAAGTTGGAGAGTGCTCCACCGGCACTGTCCAGCATTAGGCAAGAACTAAATAACATACTCTCTCTACTCGCCAAACACTGACCACCTGGTCTATGACTCAGATTCTTCTTACAAACGATGATGGAATTAGAGCGCCGGGCCTTGAAGCGCTTGAGCGAATGGCCAACAAATTAGGAAAAGTTTACGTAGTCGCACCCGCGGAGGAACAGAGCGGCGCTGGGCGATCCATTACAATTAACCATCCATTGCGGTACCACGAAGCCGGAACAAACCGCTATGCAGTGGATGGCACACCGACCGATACAATGATGATGGCTCTTACACTATTACTCGACGTTCGACCTGATCTTGTGATTTCTGGAATCAACAACGGATTCAACATAGGCGAGAACATTTACTATTCGGGTACCGTCGCTGCAGCCGCAGAGGCAGCAAAACATGGCATCGCATCAATAGCGGTCTCGGTAGGTGCCAAGAAAAATATAAACTTTGCATCAGCTGCAAAATTTACCGTGCATCTAAGCCATCTGGTGCTAGAAAATGGATTGCCGCCTGGCTTATCTCTGAATGTTAACATTCCTCACCCGTGCTACAAAAACGTGTGCATCACACAGCAATCACAGCATATCTCACGAAGTGTGATAGGAGAAGATGACGACCTGAACAGTTCGAAACATTACTGGATGCATGAGCAACCCTTCTGTGAAAACCCAGAACACAGTACTGATTATGAAGCAGTTCGAAATGGCAATATCTCCATAACACCACTTCACTTCAGACACACTGCCCACGAAATTATGGAAACACTCAATGAATGGTGCAAGTCATCACAAGAGGTAGAGTAATTGACATTTAACCTCTAGTAATTGCCTCACGTCGTCTCAATATGAATTAGGTCGACAGCATTGGCATACTTACTTTGCGACAAATTCGGCGCTTAATCTGCATGCAACTGATTGACCGCACTCTGGGTCGTCATTCATGCTAATACTGATGTCTGACAAATTCGTTTTCAAGAAGATCTGCAGCTATCTCGATGAACAAAAGGTGATTTACCGAGTACTGCATCACGAGCCCACCCTGACTTCCGAAGATTCAGCAAGGATCCGCAAAGAGGATATACGGATAGGAGGGAAAGCACTGTTGATTAAGGTGGGAAACACTTTTCGACTCTTCGTTCTTAGCGCTGCGCTGCGCTTAAACTCACAGGCTATTCGGAACCATTTCAGAGCTCGTAAACTGCGCTTCGCCTCTGCAGCGGAGCTGCGAGATCTAACAGGCTTGGTGCCGGGATCAATACCGCCATTCGGGGAACCTATTCTGCCATTTGACCTGTACGTAGACTCATCAATCACAGAAAATAAACGGATCGCTTTCAATGCTGGTTCTTTGACTGATTCATTGTTCCTTGATGTGGAAGACTATCTAAGAGTCGCACGACCAGCAGTCTTCCGTTTCGCAGAAACTGTGACCTAGATCAAATTGTAGAAACCCAGTTCAAAGTTGCTCACACAACTTACTTATTTTTATACCAACGACAATGATTCCATTTTGTATTTTTGGAATATTCCCCTAAAATAGATGCCACCGACCCAGGGCTGCTACAATCGCTTGCGTGCTAAATTGGTTTCTGTAACGATCACTGAGGTGTTTCACTCACGTGTAACGATATCAACTGCACCCTCAGATCGACAGCTTGGAGTTTGCAAATGAAGGTTTATGAAGGTAAAGATGTCCGCAACATAGGCATTGCCGGCCACGGCGACTGCGGGAAGACAAGTCTGGTGGCTTCCTTTTTGTACACCACAGGTTTGACTACTCGACTGACCGCCGTTGATGAAGGTAATACACTTACGGATTTTGACGAAGAAGAGATAGCACGTAAGGTGACCATTACTTCATCACCTGCGTACGTCGAGTGGGAAGGCTCAAAGCTCAACTTTATCGACACGCCAGGTTATAACATCTTTATCAACGATACAAAAGGTTCTTTAATTGCTGCCGATACCGCGTTGATAGTGGTGGACAGCGTTTCTGGTGTTGAGGTACAAACCGAGAAAGCATGGGGGTATGCAGAGGAATATGGCCTTGCCCGTGTGGTCTTGGTCAACAAGCTCGACAGAGAACGTGCGGATTTTTCACGTACGCTTACAGACATCCAGGAAGTGCTTGGACGTGGAGCTGTCCCAGTCCAGATACCGATTGGTACTGAAAAGAACTTCTGCGGTATTGTCGACTTAATAGAACAAAAAGCTTATACGTACGAACTCGGCGGCAAAGGAAAAGGAACAGAGACTGATATTCCTGACAATTTGTCCTCTGAAGTCGAGTCAGCCCGTGAGTCGTTAATCGAAATGGTGGCCGAGTGCGACGATGATCTTCTCAATGAGTACCTAGAGGAGCTGACGCTACCACCTGAAAAAATTCTGGCCGGGTTACGAAAAGGTATTATTGAAAGAAAAATTTTTCCTGTGTTATGCGGATCAGCAACGCAAAATGTCGGCACTGACCTAATACTCTCGTTCCTTGAATCCTATGCTCCATCTCCTGTGGTGCATCAAGAAGTCAGTTCAGCAGATGGCGAAACATCGCGAAAAATTGACGATGGAGATCCACTTTCACTCTTTGTATACAAAACTTCCGCCGACCCCTTCGCCGGTAGAGTGACTTACTTTAAGGTCGTTTCGGGAATACTTAATAACGATGACAATGTGTTTAATTTCACAAAGACAGCATCGGAACGTTTTGCCCGTATATCTATCGCATCAGGAAAAGAACTGACGCCCGTCACCTCGATTCATGCAGGTGACCTTGGAGCCATTGCAAAGCTCAAAGAGACTCTCACTGGCGACAGCCTGGGAGATAAATCGAAACCAATCCAATTTCCAAAAGCCAAAATCCCCTTGCCGGCAATTGCTTACGCTATTCAGCCTAAAACCAGACAAGACGAAGATCGCCTAAGCGGGGGTATCAATAAAATACTCCAAGAAGATCAAGCCCTTAACTTTTATCGCGACCCACAGACCCAGGAATTCCTTTTGGCTGGTAACGGACAACAACATTTGGAAATCATTGTTAGTAGGCTCAAAAAACGTTACAACGTGGAAGTCGAACTAAAAGCCCCTAAAATCCCTTATAGGGAAACAATTCGAGGACGTGCCGAAGTGCAAGGTCGCCACAAAAAACAGAGTGGGGGTCATGGACAGTTCGGTGATTGCCGAATTCGTATGGAGCCTCTCGAACGAGGGCAAGAATTCGAATTTGTCAATAGTATTTTTGGTGGCGCAATTCCAAAAACTTACATCCCTGCTGTCGAGAAAGGCATACTGGAAGCCGCTGGTACTGGGTATCTGGCGGGGTACCCAGTAGTAGACTTCAAGGTGGAACTCTACGATGGACAATACCATGACGTTGACTCTTCAGAACTAGCTTTTAAGTTAGCGGGAAGAAAGGCTTTCAGGGCAGCGATGGAAAAATCGAGTCCAGCATTGCTCGAACCTATCATGATCGTAGAAATCGTTGCACCGTCTGACTTTGCTGGGGACATTATGGGCGATATGAATAGCCGGCGCGGACGAATTCAAGGTATGGACACCAAAGGTTCGAGTCAGATTGTGCGTGCTCAGGTTCCAATGTCTGAGATGTTGACCTATGCAAATGAACTGACTTCGATGACACAAGGACGTGGTTCTTTCACTATGGAATTCGGTCACTACGATTTTGTTCCGCAACAAATCGCTGAGAAAGTGATCACGGCGGCAAAACGGGACCACGACGGAACCGACGAAGAGGACGAATAGTACCGCTTACACGTTCCTGACACGATCGCAGAGCGCATTCACGGTCCCTTTCTGAAGGGAGAGCGAGCCAAGATTTTTAGCGTAGGGCTTCGTATACAGCTGTTTCAAGTGTGGTTAACCCAGCAGAGACATCGCAACTTAAATGGACCCGCAAGGAACGCCTACCTCGTTCATTAAGGGCCTCAAAATCGCCACGAGCCTGGGCTGATTTCACAGTACTAAAACTGTAATTCCGTCCAGGTGTTGGCAAATCGACGGTATCGTCACAGGTTATCTGCAAAAATACCCCCGTATTCGGACCTCCCTTGTAGATCTGACCAGTGGAGTGCAGAAATCGCGGACCAAAACCCACACAAGTCGCTGAACATTTCGCATCGCGAATAGCAACACGCAATCTCCGAAGTGATTCTTCGTGTGTAGCGTTCATTTCGATATAAGCCAATAGGGCTAGATAGTCTCCCGGGCTAATACGGTTAAAGTGTGCTCTGAGATAATCCGCAAGTGATAGATGTGAGCCAGAAGTTGCACATAAGGCCGAAATATTTGTCTCATCGGCAAAAAGCTTAATGTCTTCACAACAGAAGAAAGGTCTCTCAATCGGTGAAGGAATTGGCTCTTTGGTCGACTTGATGAGTTCTCGCGTCACAATCTTGGCAGCTTCCACATCCGGTTGATCGAAGGGGTTGACTTTAAGGATTGATCCGATAACTGCCGTTGCAATTTCCCAACGAAACCACTCCTGTCCCAGGTGGTAGGCGTCACGAATCTCTATGCGTACGACCGGCTGCCCAACACTCTCCAATTCACCAAGCTTTTGGATTTGTTCATCATCCTCATCTTCAGCAAGTCGCATGTAAATGAAAACACGATCATCACCATACACTGCAGGCGGGCCAACGGGTTCACGGTCTACTGGAATAATCCCCTTGCCACATTTTCCGGTCGATTCAGCTAGCAACTGCTCAAGCCATACCCCAAGATCATATACACTGGACGAAGCCAGGATCGTGACTTTGTCACGACCTTCAAGAGCTAAGCTGCCTAGCAAGGCTCCTAGAGCAACACCAGGGTTGTTTGAGTCAGAAGATCCTGGAGAACAAGCTAAGGCCATTTGATTACTATTTTGAAGAAAGCTCAGAACATTAACCCCCATGACCGTAGCTGGAACCATGCCAAAATTCGACAGGGCTGAATAACGTCCACCAATTGATCTGACTCCCTGAAAAACATGACGGAAGCCTTGATCAAGGGCAATGCGTTCAAGTTTAGAATCGGGATCAGTAATAGCAATAAAATGATTAGGGGCTTGTACTGTACCAACTGTTTCGAGAATACGATTAAAAAAGTATCGTTGCAGAATTTCCAACTCGAGCGTACTACCTGACTTACTAGCAAGAATGAAAAGAGTTGTCGAATAGTCAATCTTTTTTTCTAATGTCCTAAGTTGCTTTGGATCAGTCGAGTCAAGAACGTGCAATCTGGGAAATCCCGACTGCGGCTTGAAAATTGAAGAAAGGACCACCGAACACAGACTAGACCCACCCATGCCAAGAACAATAGCGTCTCTGAATCCAGCCTTTCCGACATCCTCAGCAAGATCTCGCAAATGCCCGAAGTTCGAAATTTGTTCGTCGACGATGTCAAGCCACCCGAGCCATTGAGCCTCGTTACCCATACTCCAAAGAGAGGCATCACGAGTCCAAAGCCGTCGAACTTTATCGTTTACTATCCAATCATTGAACGTGTCCTCGAAATTGGATGTGGCTGTACTGGAAAGGAAAAAACTCTGTGTATTGCAGACACCTGGCTCTAACACACGGGAAAATTTTCCGGGATGACCACTTAACTTATCAAAAAAATTTGGTGATAACTTCACGCTTTGATTAGTCGACTTGTCCTAATACGGGCCTACCGTTGCTACTCGCAGGCTTTCCAGTCAGGTGTTTGACCACTCCAGCAGAAATCCTGACTACTGACAATGCTAGTCAGGCCATATAAGTAACCTTACTCTACTAACAAATTAGAATCATCAGAAAACAATAGTAGAGCAGTGAGAGGTCTCGTCCAGAACACAGACACCAAAATCAAAAGGTAACGGCTATTGCTTTCGGTGGAACTCCATTTTTACAACTTACAGTATCTGCTAATCTTAATAAGTCAGATTCTGAAAGGCACTTAAAGACGCGGAGGATTTTCAATGGCCGAACCACACACGCTACATTTCAGCGATGACTCTTTTGACGAGGAAGTACTGAAGTCAGAGGTTCCCGTTCTGGTTGATTTCTGGGCAGAGTGGTGCGGTCCGTGCCGTGCTATGGGACCAGTCGTCGACGAAATTGCAACAGAATATCATGGCAAGGCTAAGGTCGGAAAATTAGATGTTGACCACAATCCGCAGATCGCTACTCGCTATCAAGTGCGTGGCATTCCGACTCTATTACTTTTTAAAGACGGCGCAGTAGTAGACCAGGTAGTAGGTGCAGTGGCAAAGGACAAAGTTGCCTCTCTACTGAACAGTCACGTTTCAAACTAACCAAATCCGAAGTCCCCTGTTTGCAATATTACCTAGTTTGACAGCCAAGAGTGAGATGCTCTCGTGGGTGGAAGACTCCCTGGCAGGGCTATGAGTGAAACTATTCATCAACACCCAACACAGAAAGAAGAAATGCATATTCGAATGCTCTCTCGTGCAAGTGTTCATAGCGCCCAGACGAACCTCCATGTCCCGCATGCATCTTGGTTTTAAGCAACAGTAGATTGTCATCGACCTTAAGGGCACGGAGCTTTGCCGTCCACTTGGCGGGCTCCCAATACTGTACACGTGGATCATTCAACCCTGCCGTGACTAGCAAATGCGGGTAGCTTTGACGCACAACATTGTCATAGGGTGAATAGGACAAGATGTAATCGTAAAATACTTTTTTGTTTGGATCACCCCATTCTTCGTACTCCGTTACGGTCAAAGGAATCGAAGAATCTAGCATGGTATTGATGACATCAACAAATGGAACTTTTGCGATGGCAGCATAAAATAGGTCAGGACGCATATTCAACACTGCTCCCACAAGCAGTCCTCCTGCGCTGCCTCCTTGAATAACTAAATTTTTTGGGTTCGTATACCCATTTTTGATAAGGTGTTCGGCTGCTACGATGAAATCTTCAAAGGTGTTGCGCTTATGAAGTAATTTACCTTGGTCATACCAACATCTTCCTAGGTCTTCTCCGCCTCGAACATGGGCAATGGCATAGACAAAACCTCGATCCAGTAAACTGAGACGTACAGAAGAAAAATCGGCGTCGATAACAATTCCATAGGAACCATAGGCATAAAGCAACAAAGGCCTGGGGCCATCACTGATGAATTTTCTCCTGTAAACGAGAGAAATTGGGATCTGAACTCCATCCTGTCCAGTCGCCAAGATACGTTCCGACGCATAATTGGCTGGATCGTAATCTCCAGGGACTTCGTAGCGTTTTCTAAGATCACGCGTACGCGTTTCCATGTCGTAATCAAAAATAGAACGAGGCGTAGTCAATGATTCATATGAAAAACGAAGAGTAGTACTACCGAACTCAGGGTTCCATGAGCCACGAATACTGTAAGTCGGTTCCTCAAACTTGACCTCGTGAGTTTTACCAGAACGAAAATCAAGAACACGAATACTCTCTAAACCTGCCACACGAGCCCAAACTACTAGATGATTTTTAAAAACACTCACTCCGTCGAGTAGGGTTTTGTCATCGTGCGGAATGACCTCTTTCCAGTATTCTTGAGAGGGTGTATCGAGAGGCGCTTCCATTAAACGAAAATTCTTAGCACAGTTGTTGGTGCGTATTAAAAACCTATCACCGCAATGATGGACATCGTATTCTACTCCGCGTCGACGTGGTTCAATCACACAAAAGGAGTGATCAGGAAGATCGGCATCCAAGTAATGCACCTCTGAAGTCGTATTGCTTTTTAGTTCCAACAACAAATACTTCTTGCTACGTGTCTTACTCAGGCTGAGATAGAACGCGTCATCGGACTCATGAAATACGGATTCATCAAGGTCTGAATTCCTGCCTAGGATGTGACGGAATAACTTGTAGGGACGCTTGGCGTCATCGAGAGTATTGTAAAAGAAGGTGCGATTGTCATTGGCCCATTCGACCGAGCAGTAGACGTTGCTAATTTCATCCTCAAGGAGTGCCCCCGATTCAAGGTCTTTCACTCGCAAGATGTAAACTTCCGATCCTGTCACATCGAAAGAATAGGCCAACATAGAATGATTGGGACTAATTTCAAAAGCTCCAAGACGAAAATAATCCTTCCCTTCAGCTTCAAGGTTCTCGTCCAAAATGATCTCTTCTTTTGGGTTTTGATTATGATCAAGAGAAAAGTCACCTACGCGCCTTCGACAATGGATACGGTACTCTTTACCTGTTTCAGTACGGGAATAATATTCATAGTCATCTATACGGGTCGGCACATCAGAATCAGTTTCCTTAATGCGACTCACAAACTCGGCATACAACTTGTTTTGTAGATTCTTTGTGACATCCATCATTGATTCGGTATAAGCATTTTCTGATTGCAAATAGGCGATCACTTCCTTCTCTTCCCGTCTACGGATCCAGTGGTAATTGTCGACTCGCGTCTCACCATGGACCATCTGTGTGTACGGAATTATTCGGGCGACGGGAGATCGAATAGGGGATGATTCATCACAGGACATGATCTACAGAATAGGAGATATTGTCGGAAGTGTTGTCAAAAAGGTAGCAACTGTGCAGTTTCACATACGGTTACACACTTTGAAAAGAGTTACTAGCCGGCTCTTTGACATAACTCAAGTTGAGTTATGTCAGCTTTCAGATCAAGTACGTATTATCGCGGAGAAACTCCAAATGAAAAAGAGTAGTACCAGTGCTATTGCCATAACACACCCAACAGCACCAGCTTTAGACTGCTTAGGTTTCTTACGTCCTTTTGTCGCTTTCCAATGTGACATATCATTAGCTCCGACGGTGTCCTACACGACGTCCAACCTCAGCAAAAAACTCCTTGACAGTCTGTCTACTACGATCACTCAGGTCACGAATTGTGATACCCACAACCGCTCGCTTTCGACGTGCTAGAGCTTCCTGTGTAGCAAGCCACTGTGCCAGGTGATAGTCGGGAGGATAGTCAACCTTTTTCAAGAGTGCAACTTTCTCACTTAGTAAAACGGTTGAGAAACCGTGACCATAACCAATTATCATCTCATGGTAGGAATGGTTCATAGCCGGCCCTTCGTAGACATCGGCTGGCATCTTCAATCTGGAACGGAAGACAGCTTCCGCAGCCTGATTTAGAGTTCGCAATAAGGCTTTGCCAGGCGATTGATAACGAGTATCACCGAAAAACGTCAACTCGCCATAGGAAATTTTACCTTTAGCAAGCAATGCATGCAATACAGTCGCATAAATGGCAGCAGCATTGCCATTTTCAGAACGAAAATCTTCTTCCGATATGGCACCAATACGATGCAATGCGTCCAAATGAACAGTCAAACCACCACGCCATCGAATACTATGAGCGCCATCAACAGCTGTGCGCCATGCTTTTGTTCGGGTCGTACCGCCAACTTTCTTGGCCGTGGTGTAAATCTTACCGGCAATTGTTTTGTAAAGCTCAACATTCGGTTGAGTGACGAAGTTCATTCGACGTAAGTATGCTAATCCAAAAACCGTATAGTGTATAAACTGCATGTAACGTGCAAGAGCTACATCGCCGTGTAGCCGCAACACAGCCAAGGGGTAACCAGTCCTACGAAGAACGTTAACTTTGGTTGCTTCAGGATTGCTGAGGCCTCGTACGTTGACACAGAGAAAGCATCGATCTTGCATAGGTTCTTTGGGTGGAAAATAGTTCGATGGTTTGATCTGTTCCCCAATTGCCACCTTAATGCCAACGTTTTCGCTCTTGCCCAAGCTTTCTTCGAAATCTTGCTTGGTCCAGACTGCACCACCTCGCCATTCTCGAGGCAAAAACAGAGTCAGTTTATCTCGTCCTTCTAGTCCATTTTCCTGTAGAAAACCAGCCAGTTCAAAAGCAGCCATCACTTCTGTTTCGTCGAGTATTGCCCCTGACATCCACTTGGATAAGTTGCACCCAGCCAGGGCCAGAGGATAGAGACTGCCGCGAGTCAGAGGTCCGCTGTGACGCCCAGCAGTGGTATTGTCATTATCAGGTTGCAGTTCGACACGCCGAAACCCACATCTACGCCCAAAACGGTCCAGAATAGACTCAGGCAATGTCATGTAAATAAAATTTGCTTGGCTAGATATACCTAGTTTTCTGTAAAGCGCATGCAGAATTTCCAAATTCAATACAGGCTCATAGGAGGTCATCCCCATTGCCATGCCAACAATCAGCGTCCTACGCAGTGCAATTTTTAAAGGTTGTTTCGCCGTAGCTTCTATATGGTCCAGAATGGCTTTCATCTTAGCCGGATCAGTCGAGTCAAGAATGTAGACACGTATACCTGTGCTGAAAAGACCCGCAGATTGATAGAATGCTTTATCTTCGGCGGAACCGCCCATGCCGACCCAAATCAAGTACCGCAACGACTCTCCGTGCTCCTCCTGAATCGCAGCACGAATCTGACGCATTTCTTCTCGTACTAAACCCACCCACTCTGGATGCTGCTCAGTAAGCCATGGAAGGTTCAAAACACCGTAGCCATTCTTAGTGACTTCACCCATTTCGTTAATTTCCATGCCGACTGGAATTAAGTCATCCTCAGAAGAAACGAGTGATGCTAAACCTTCTTCACGTGCTTGTGCGTCTACACTACGTACTCGCTCAAGGACGGACTCTCGGCGTAGCGTGTCAAAACCTGTATTAGACGGAGACGAATAAAGAGTCAATTTCAAGCGACTGCGTATGGGAGACATTCATTCCTTGTAACGTAGTGGCCTTGCGACCGCAAGAGAGTAACAACATTTTTGTTGTTAGAACAGGTAAGAAAATAATGGGGACTATTTTCACAATTACCAACGGAGGCCCTTAGTCTTGTGCGCTTAATGTGACACTTTGGTCTAAAAATCTTTCAGTTCGGTCACATGAGTATCAGGGCCGCCGTAATTCAGTTCTTCGGGAACCTCAGCAAATTCCCCAATTGCCTTGAATAACCGTTCGAAATTGCGGAACAGATTTCCAATTAGGCAATCTGTCATATCTGAGCGTAAATCTGGATGTTTTCGAAATATGCGCCCGAAACTAAAAGCATCATCGTAAAAAGCATATACCAACTTTCTCATTGATTCGATGCCGTCGCACAGTGTAGTCGAATATTTCTTGAAGCGACTTGCAGAAAAATCGCCAGCATCAAATGCCGCTTCAACAGCAGCACCAACAGCCTCACCACTACTTAGGGCCAAAAGAACTCCTGAAGAAAAAACTGGGTCGAGAAAAGCAAAAGCATCACCCGCAAGAACAAGACCATCAGATGCACAATAACGAGATCGATAGGAATACTCCCCAGTAACACGAAAATCACGGATTCGCTCGGCCGGCTCCAAGTGCTTGGATATCCAACGATTTACGCCTATCTCACGATTGAAGATTTTCTGAATATCTTTGCCTTCTCGATAGAGATAATCAGCCTCCGCTGTAATACCAACACTAACTACGTCGTTTCGCAGTGGAATATACCAAAACCAACCTTTTTCCGGTAGATATGCAACAGTGGTAGCGCCCTCATCGTATCCCTCGTCACGCAGACCACCACGATAATAAGTCCAAATAGAAATCTTGTTTAACTTGGGGTCACGAATGAGCCACCCATTACGCTTTACAGAAAAAGCATCCCGTCCACTGCAATCGATCGTTATAGGTGCGTAGAGGGATCGCGTCGACCCATCACTCACTTTCACTTCTACTCCGACGTTGCATTTCCCTCGACGCAGCAATCTCTTAGCCATGGTCTCTTCCATCACCACAGCGCCCTTTTCTACCGCGTTATCGAGAAGAATCTGATCAAAATCGCTGCGCCAAACCTGCCAAGTCTGTGCAGCTTCTTGCTTAAGATGCTCAAAGAAATAAAAGGGCTGAGATACTTGACCCTCGATTGAAGCAAACTGAACACTATATTTTTTGATAAATGACGCCTGCTGCACTTTTTCAAGAGCGCCAATGCGTTGGAGCGGGTAGTAGCAATAGGGCAACAGTGACTCACCAACACTGTAGCGAGGAAACTTCTGCTTCTCTAGGATGAGCACCTTGCGTCCACACTCGGCTAGAATAGCCGCTGCAGTCGAACCGGCCGGGCCGGCACCGATAACTATCACGTCATAGTGTGTACTAGTCGCCATGTTGCCATTGCGCTTCATTAAAAAAAGAACTTCCTTGTCAAAACAATTTAGTCAATTTGATGTTTCGGCAAGAAAAAGGAAAACAAAAGCCGATCAACCTGCATTAACCCCTCTCGAGTTAATTCGATGGTTTGACCATGACGAGATAGCCAACCCGCTTGTTCATATCTTTCAAAAATTGAACCCCATCGTCTATTGATATCGACACCAAATTTTTCCTGGAAGATATCGGTCGAGAGACGACCCAGTTTCATTTGCAATACAAACTGTCGAATCATCTTTTCTTCAGTAGTCATACCAACAGCTCGCCAGATCGGAAAATAACCCTTTCGAATCGATTTCACATAAGGCTCGATATGACTCTCGTTCTGATAATGAACGCCACTAAGATATCCAAACGCAGAAACACCCAGTGCCAACATGTCGGCTCCTGCCCAGAGAGAATCACGGTAGAGAAATTTTGTCCTTTGGGGATCCTTGACAACCGTGTAAGCACTACTAACGGTGTAGCCAGCCGATTCAAGGGCTGCGAACGCTTCAGCCACCCAACGCCGTTTCGTGTTCCAGGTGGCGACAGGTGCTATATCTCGTCCCTCTTGGCGCATTTCTTTATGTATCGTCGTATTGTGAGGAATTTCCATCTGATAGATTGTCACTGCATCGGGGTTGAGCTCAATAACTTTCCTTATGGCCTGGTGCCAGTTTTCGTCCGTTTCTCCGATCATGCCAGCAATCAAGTCAACATTAACCTGTGGAAATTTTGCTGCCTGAATCCAGTCGTATGAACGGTATACCTCCATCGATCGATGAGCACGATTATTAGTTTGCAGAATCTCATCACTGAAATTCTCCACCCCTAGACTTAGGCGCGTTATCCCTAGTTCGCGAAGTCCTTGCACCTTTTTTTGAGTGAGTGTACCTGGCTCGCACTCAAAAGCAATCTCTTCCATTCCGTCCCAAGGGAAAGTTTTTCGCAGATGTGAGATCAAATCATTGAGTTGTTCATGTGAGAGATAAGATGGCGTACCACCTCCAAAATAGAGGAAACTTGCCTTACGTCCGCCGATAAAAGCCGTCTCAGCCAACCGGGAGGCCTCCACTTTTATTGCATCTAAGTAATTGACAATATCTCTGTTTTTTTTGTCCGTGTAGACACGGAAATAGCAGAAATGACATCTCTTACGGCAGAACGGGATGTGAACATACATCCCAAGGGGCACATCCGTGGGGCCGGATCGTCTAAAACGCTCCTGAGCCAACCCGACGTTCTGGGAGTTCCAACAGTTAAACGGAGGGTAATTCGAAACGAAATAATTACCAACTTTGGTGTCTTCTTGCCCATTAGGTAAGTTCACCATCAACTGCGAAGTAGTGTTAGACATCTAATCAAAACCACAAATAGTTAATTCTAGTGTAGGTGACGTGACCACTCATCGGCATCAAAACGCACCTCAGGACTGACGATATCAATTTTAGCTAAAGTATATTTATGCCCACGTTTTCAGCAGACGAACTAACAGATTTTTCCACTGCCATATTTTCAGCGGCCGGAGCTCGCGATGAAGATTCTCAAATTGTGAGCAAGGCTCTTGTTGACGCTAACCTAGTCGGACACGATTCGCATGGTGTTATGCGTGTACCTTTCTACGTCGAATGGATGGAGAAAGGCTGGGTGAACACGCGAGCAACCTTCAGAGTTGTCAGTGAGGCTGACTCGTTCGCAGTGATAGATGGCGACTGGGGATTCGGCCAAGTAATGGGACGTAAAGCAACCGACTTGGGAATCCAAAAAGCCCGTGAAGCTGGCACCGCAATCATCACAGGGCAACAGTGCTGCCATATGGGACGATTCGGTGATTACACGGCTATGGCTGCTCGCTCGGGAATGGCTGCAGTGTTATTTGCCAACACACATGGCGCTGGCCAGCTTGTTGCACCATGGGGGGGTATCGAACGGAGACTATCCGCTAACCCCATCTCTATCGGAATCCCGAGGAAAGGTGATTCTCCTATCGTGGTAGACGTTTCGACCTGCACGATTGCAGAAGGAAAGGTGCGCAACATGCGCACAGCCGGAGAACCAGTTCCCGAGGATTGCATCATCGATGCAGAGGGTAACCCAACGACTGACGCAAACGATTTCTACGGGCCACCTGTGGGAGCACTACTGCCACTTGGGCGCCACAAGGGCTTTGCCCTAGGGTTGGCTAGCGATATTCTTGCCGGTGCACTCTCAGGTGCAGGTTGTAGCCGTGCTGACACAAAGCGAGTCGGCAATAGTTTCATGTTGACACTAATCGATGTTCAGAAAGTGCGTGGATCAGACTTGTTCGACGATGACGTTGCAGGGGTTATAGAATACGTCAAGAGTAGTCGTCTCGCACCGGGTGTATCAGAAATTCTCATTCCCGGAGAGCCTGAGGAAAGAATTCGGGCAGAACGAGAAGCTGATGGTGTCCCAATACACCCCGGAGTTTGGGACAACCTATGTCGCACAGCTACTAAATACGGGGTAAAACCACCAGCCCAACCGGCTTGATGGTATGGATTTTTGGACAAATCGAACACTGACATCGTAGCCGAAGTGTCAGATGCACTATTTCACTAAACCAAGTCTCAGAAACTATCTACCTCTCTGTAAGCTGCGATGACTGCCTGCTCCCCTCCCCGGCCAGGACGGCTGTTGCCATGCTCCATTCCAATGACTCCATCAAAACCGCGATGATGCAGTAAGCGGAATATGTTCTTGTAATTTATTTCCCCAGTCGTGGGCTCCTTACGGCCCGGGTTATCTCCAACTTGGTAATAGGCAGTTTCATCCCATGCTAATTCCAGATTGGGAATCAGGTTTCCGACATCAACTTGCTGGTGATAAAGATCATTGAGGATCTTACAACTAGGGGAGTCGACAGACCGACAGATCGCGTAGGCCTGTGGCACACTACGTAGAAAAAGCCCCGGGTGATTTGCGTACCAATTCAAAGGTTCTAACACCATGACCAGGCCAGTGGGTTCACAAACCTCCGCCATTGCCCTTAGGTTCGCAATGCAATTCGACCGCTGAAATTCTGGGTCTAACTTTTGGTTCACCGAGTTTGGAATCACAGTAGTCCAAGTCGCATTCAACCGTTTTGCAACTTCCACGGCTTTGTGCATCTCATCTCGGATGAAGCGCTGATATTCAATGTCTGTCCGCGTAACAAAATCGTTTGTCTTAAAGTCAGCGAAGGCAATAAAAACTCCCATAGTCATGCCCAATCTTCTAAGTGTCTCGCCAATCTTACTCTGAATCTCTCTCGGCCTTCGCCAGGCATAGTTGTCCTCCCAAGCGGTGAAACCCTGGTCAGCAGAGAAACGGATTTGATCAAAAATATCTTCGCCAGCCGAATACCTAAACATCCCCGGATGAGGAGCATATTTGAGGTTAAAACTCGGGGAGTTACTTCTAACCTGAGTTACCGAGGCTGCGATTGTCGTCGTTATTAGACTGCTCGAGAGGAAAGTGCGTCGGTTCATAACAAAATCCCTCCTGGTATAGTACTCGACAAGTGCAAACGAGTTTAGAAAACCGATTCTACAACAGCAAACTCTTGTTCGAATCGTTTATTACTGCACCTGTGAGGCAAGCCCAACATGAATAGATGCTACTACACCTCATCCAGCATGGTTTTTGCCATAGTGTGTTGCACTCTAGTAGCACACTTAATAAGTGGATGCACCTCGAAACAGCAACCCAAAAAAGCCGTTGCACAGCAATTACGAGCTGAACTACTGGCCAAGGACCCTACTCAATTTGCAGCACCAATGGATTTACTGCAAGTGTCAGCCACACATAGCACTGTTTACCGTGGCAAAAAAAATATATCGGAGTTCAACCTTCACTCGTACCTTATTCACTTCGAGGGTCAATTCTGGGCGATGTGGTCATCCAGCAAAATCAAAGAAGAAGACCCCGACCAGAGGCTACTCTACGCAGTGAGCGACGATGGACACTCATGGAGCCCGGCACGCAACCTAGCGAATGATCCCGATGGACCGAATGGTCCCGGGCGGTGGATAGCACGAGGTTTTTTGGTGAATGACGGCACACTACAGGCCCTCGGAGCCTATATAGAAAGTGCCGACTATGGCAACCATGGACAAGGAGTAGTCTGGAAGAATTTGCGACTCATGCGCTTTGTTTGGGATGAAGAGGAATGGGTTGAGAAGGACGTCTTCGCCGATAACTGTATGAGTAATTTTCCACCCACACGCTTGGGGACACTTTGGGGCATGGCTTGTCGTGATGATGCCGTGAACGTCTCGATGGCATTGTCAAACAACATCCAAAATCCTTCGTGGTCCTTCAGATCGCTGGCAGCAGATTCACCCTTCGACAGGATGGAGGAACCTACCTGGTACTCCACGGATGACGGTTTCGTACATATGATTATCAGAGACAATAACTCCTCTCGGCGCCTAATTCGGATTTTGAGCAAAGATGGAGGAGTTACTTGGAATACGCCTGTCTTGACAAACTACCCTGATGCAACCAGCAAAAACTTCACCGGTCGATTCTCAAATGGTACGTACTTCTTGATCAACAATTCAAATCCAAAACACCGCTACCCTCTGACAATCGCATTCAGTCACGATGGTTGGACCTTTTCCAATCCAGTTGCAATTCGCAAGGACGCCCCACCGATGCGCCGCAAGTCGCCTGGAAGAGAAAGCATAGGGAGGAACGGATTTCAATATCCACATGCTATAGAGCACACAGGCTCTTTGTGGGTCGTCTACTCCACAAACAAAGAGGATATTGAAATTTCGGAATTCAAGATCGCAGATTTATTCTAAACCTGTGAGCAAATACGCAAAGCCGAAAATCTAGTGATCAGTAGCTTTTTCCGCACCAAGGCCAGTATTCGCACGAACGCTAAGTTCCGTATATTTTTCTTCTGCTAATGGTTCGCTCGAAAAAACAGAACCAAAATAAGCTGCAAGAAATCCGAGTGGAATACTGACTATGCCCGGATTTTTGAGTGGGAAGATAGCGGGGGCCTGAATCATTCGACGGGCGGAGTCAACAACCTCAGGGCCGTCTACTCCCATAAAGCTAGGACTAACAAAAATAAGCCCTATGGAACAAAATAGACCAGTAGCTAACCCACACACTGCACCACGTGTAGTGAACTTACGCCAGTAAAGAGAAAATATCAACACTGGTAAATTCGCCGATGCAGCTACAGCAAAAGCCAAACCTACTAGAAATGCCACATTGGCTGTTGGGCCTAGGACTATGGCAACCGCAATCGACACAGCACCAACGATCAAAGCAGTCCAGCGAGCCACACGCACCTCTTCACCCGGTGGACGCGCGTTTCCATGGTGGATCACATTGGTATAGAAGTCATGCGCGAATGAGGTTGAGGCGCTGATAGTTAATCCCGCGACAACGGCAAGAATCGTAGCAAATGCCACAGCAGAAATAAAGGCAAAGAAAAAATCACCGGCAAGTGCTTCAGCCAGCAAAGGGGCACTCATATTGATACCCCCATTTGACGAAATTGCATCGCGGCCAACAATCGTAGCCGCCCCAAAACCCAAAAAAGTGGTCATCATATAGAACGCACCGATCAACAACATCGCCCAAAAGACACTCATTCGAGCAGTCTTGGCATCTGGCACCGTATAAAACCGGATTAGTATGTGGGGAAGTCCAGCTGTACCGAAGATCAATGCCATGCCTAGTGAAATCAGATCTAGAGCCCCGTAGGGAGGCTTGTAGTAGAGTCCGGGCGTTAAGAAATTCTGTGTGATCATTTCACCGTCAACGTGGTAACTGACTTGAGATGTTGCCGCAAAGAATCCTTCTAAATCAAAACCAAAATGAGCCAAGACCAAAAAACTCAACAGAAATGTACCACTCATAAGCAGAACAGCTTTGATAATCTGCACCCACGTCGTCGCCAACATACCACCAAAAACTACGTAGACAATCATCAAAGCACCAACTACAGTCACTGCACCAGAAAAACTAATCCCAGCATCAGTGAGTAGTAAGCTCACCAAAGCACCCGCTCCTACCATCTGGGCAATCATGTAAAACGTCGAGACCGTCAATGTACTCAAAGCTGCCCAAGCCCTTACGGGACGTGCGCGAAGACGGTAGGCAAGAACGTCCGCCATGGTGTATTTTCCGGTATTGCGAAGCGGCTCCGCGATGATGAAAAGGACTGTGAGATAAGCGACTAAAAACCCCACTGAGTACATGAAACCGTCATATCCATAGAAAGCTATCAGTCCAGCAATGCCTAAGAATGAGGCTGCACTCATGTAGTCACCAGAAATTGCGAGACCATTTTGCCAGCCCGTGATACGTCGACCCGCAGCAAAATAGGCACTTTCACCTGAAGATTTATGGGCGGCCCAGTAGGTAATACCGAGGGTAGCGGCAATAAAAGCCAAAAACATTATCAACGGAAGAGACATCTCACTCCCCTTCTCCGTCTTCTATGTTCTCTTCTGTTTCCGCTGTATCAGCCAAAATTTTTGCTGATGTCTCATCAAAACGCTCGGCTCGAATCGTGTAGAAATATGCCAACACCCATGCCATCAGAAACTGTGAAAATGCAAAGAGATACGCCCAATTAATGACACCCCACACCTCGCGGGACATCACCTCAGGCCAGTAACCTACTAGAACCGGTAAAGCAAAATAAAAAATAACGAAAAAAATCGTAGAGGCCACTATAAAGCGAGTTTTCTGAGCGATCATACCCTGGTAGGTAGAAGAGTTGTAGATGCGTTCCCAGCGATTCATATTGAAGTTCACAAGCTAGCACACAAACAACAGCCAATCTAGCACTGGCTGTCGTCACTGGTCTCGTATTTCGACAAACCGATGCAGATTGTCCTCATTATTGTAATCAGTCGTAGCACCAAAATGATCCTCTCTAATTGCATTGCATCGCTCAAGTCAACCTTGATCGCTACAATATTCGTTAGCGGAAACAACTCTTTCGAACCAGTAACATAACAGATGCCCAGCGACCAAAGAGAAGATTCCTCAACATGCGAACGTGGCGGAATAGGCAGACGCGCTAGATTTAGGTTCTAGTTCCCGAGAGGGAGTGGGGGTTCGACTCCCCCCGTTCGCACCAAAAACAGCATAACTACACAGTCCGCAAGAACTTCACAACATTTATTTAGTGGTAAAATGGGTTCGTATTTGAGCTGATGATGTCGCGACAGCACAAACTAACTGAACGATTGCAAGCAGTTGCTTTGGTTCTGTTTTTGCTGACAGGCAGCTTGCAGTTGATAGCACACGACACCAAAGAGAACAACTGCCCAATACATCTGGAGGCTTGTTCGTGTAAAAAGGCATGCCAGCGTAGAGCCTGGGCAGAGAAAAAGGCTCTAGAGGCAGGGAAATCGAGCTGTCATCAACCGATAGAAGAACGGCATTTCCCAACCTTTCAGTCAAAAGCCAAAGATAGTAAACCGACTGAGCAATCGCCTGTCAGGGTCTCCATTCGATCGAAGTGTATTGACTCCAACATGCTCGACTTTGCACTTCCTGTGGGAGATCAATACATGGTGTCGAGAACAACAAAATTATCCCCCTCAACGAGCTGTGCACAAGTCGTATCGTCATACACTGTAAAAACAAGATTTCGGGCCTTGCCAGTACTACTCCCTCCACCTCACGTTTAGTGTAGAAAGACACCTTCACTGGAAAGATTACGCGAGCTTATTGGCACAACGTGTCAAGGCGTGATTATTTCTTTTTGACCCTAGCTAGGGCCGAGTTTCAAGTTTTCTGTTGGAAGCAGTAGTTGTTTTTATGATTCACATTAGTAGCTATATTTATTATTCTCTGGCTATCCTTGTAGTTTCAACTCTAGCTCCTTTGGGTATTGCACAGAACATTAAAGGAAGTGTTTCTGGTACTATTTTTGACCCTCAAAAAGCCATAGTCACAACCGCCATAATCACAATTCTTCATACCGAAACCAGGGAGCAACTCAGTACAACATCGAATGACGCTGGTTTTTATCGTCAACCGGCTCTTGATCCAGGCATTTACTCACTCACAGTATCTGCCGGTGGGTTCAATACTTTCAAAAGTGAGGCTTTCGAATTGGGTCTCGGAGACTCACTCCAATTTGATGTCAACATGACACTTGCAACATTCTCTGAAACGATCAAAGTCAGCTCGTTAGCACCGCGAGTACTGCAATTGGATGATACGAAACGCTCTCGCAACTTTAACGCTCGGGAAATGAATGATCTACCAAATGCAAGCAATAGTTTTGCTGGTCGAAATTTTTATACGCAAGCCTTAACGACACCGGGTGTTAGCTACTCACCTTTAGCACACAGACCGTTTGCCGTAAACGGGCAACGCCCAAGAAATAACAACTATATGATCGACTCAGTGCAAGTGAATGATCCCAGTTCAGGATTTATAGCAGGTCGAGGTAAAACAGAACAGATTATCAGTCAAGAAGCTGTTCAAGGTATGGAAGTAATCACTCACAATTTTAAAGCAGAATACGGACGTAATTCCGGATCTATTATAAGTATCGTCAGCAAACGCGGATCGAACCAGTTCCACGGCAGCGTTTATAGTTACCATCTCAATTCTGCACTGCGCTCTAGGAATTTTTTCGAAAACGAAAAGTCAAAGGGTCGTACAACTTTGACGGGTTTCACTGCTAGTGGTCCGATCAAACCCGACAAAGCCTTCTTTTTTGGAAACTATGAAAGCAATTGGACACGTGGTGATGCAGTACGCAACTTCAAATCATTGACTACAGAACAACGTGCACAAGCAGTGTCTGCAGTCAAACCATTGGTGGATCTGTACCCTGAGTCACCATCTGGTTCACGAATCTTTGCACAAGGAGTACCAGCACCATCGACACAAAATACCTACATGGTTAAAACTGACATCGCATTGACCACAAATCAAAACCTGATGATTCGAAACAATCTCACATCCAACGATAGTGATCTGAAAAATCTTGGGGGCTTCGTTGGGCACCATATACTCAGTAATCGACAGACTCAAAGCATCACTGCCCATCACAACTACACTGCGACACCAAACCTAGTCAATGAATATCGTGCTGGGTACATGCGCTTTGTTCAGTTCGACGATATGATTGAACCTCTAGCAATTGGTGATCCAACCATCCATGGTGAAATCGGCTTTATGGTCGTGCCCGGTCTAAGTCCAGCTGGAACAATCAGTTTCATGGGTAAAGACATCGCAGTGAATGTTTATTCAATGAGTAACGACACCTCTTGGAATCGTGGCAACCATAGTTTTAAGTTCGGCACATCGATTCGGCAGAACCGCATCGATGGTGGCACCGTAAACAATCGCTTCGCAGGTACGGTTTTTTTTCCAAACGTCAACTCTTTCCTAGCTGGACAGCCACTCAGCTACACACGAAATATAGGAAACCCGCACATCGGCCTTCGTCGTAACGAATGGGACGTATACCTCCAGGATGACTGGCGCATTGCCCCAACCCTGACACTGAATCTTGGGGTGCGCTATGAATTATTCACCTCGCCTACTGAGATGTATGATCGTATCCCGCTCGAAGCAAAATTTCCAACTGACAAAAACAACTTCGCACCACGGTTTGGCCTAGCCTGGAATACCGCGAAAAAAACAGTTGTTCGAGCCGGCTGGGGTCTTTTCTACAACGCTCTTGAGATGGATTTTGTGGGTTTAACAAGATTTAACCCGCCAAATGTTGTCACCTTGAGTGCATTTCGTCCGCAACTGCCTAACTTGCTCGCAAATGCGAGAGAAGCAACACCGAGTGGGGTCACCATTCCTAACCAAGATACTGCAACACCCTATGCTCAACACTACAACCTTACAATCGAACAAGAGCTATGGAGCCCTCAAACCACCGTCACTGCAGCTTATGTCGGAACCATAGGATCAAAGATTGCCCGGGTTCGACTTCCAAACGGAGGAGAAAATATTTCTCAGGGTTCGCGTCCAAATCCGTCAATAGGTGTTATAAACCGCCTCGAAACCTCAGGGTCGTCCAACTATCATGCATTCCAACTAGGCATGAATCAACGCTTATCAAATTTTGTTTTTAAGGCTGCCTACACATGGTCAAAATTCATCGATGATGTCTCAGAATTGCCTACCGAAAACACACGCCTCGCTCGCGAAATCTTGCCACTGGAGGAAACCAACCTTAAGCTCGATCGTGGTCGTTCCGACTTCGACCTCCCTCATACACTGACCTTCAGTTACCTATGGCAACTGCCCTCAATAAACGATCACTCATTCTGGAAAGGTTGGTCTATATCTGGTGTCACAACCCTACAATCAGGGCGTCCTTATTCACTCTATACTGGTACGGACAACCGCACGGGAACCGATAACAACCGTATATTCGAAATTGCAGAAACACTAACTCGCAACAAGAGCAACGCACATGCGATTAAAGTAGTCGGAGGATTGCCAACGGCCCTTCAAATTGAGCCAGCCACAGGGCTACTTGGAACAATTGGCCGTAATACAGAGAGTCGTGACGGATTTTACACCTGGAATGTTGGCCTATCTAAAGAATTCACAGTTTCCGAAGTAGTGAAAATACAACTTCGTGGCGAAATTTTTAATTCCCTAAATACAACCAACTTTGACGAGATTGACAATGTTCTCGGTGTCACACGCGCACGTGATAGTGGACAGCCCACTGGCTTTAATCCGAATTTCGGTCGTTACACCGAAGCTTTCCCAGCACGCAATATCCAACTTGCACTTCGGGTTGTATTCTAGATTGGAAGAGGAGAATTTAGAGGAGATAATGAAAAAGGTGTTTTCGTTTCTAATCGGAATTGGATTTTACATATCTCTCTTTACATGGTCGGGACTCAGTATAGAACCGATGCCCGTAAGCTACCGCTTTGAGCCAAAACCCAGCAGACCATTAGCAACATATGGGACGCCATCGCGTGACCCCAAAATCTCGGTACGGGCATCTGGAGCGCTGTATCTTCTAGCTGTGAGTGGCAACCATGGTAATTCCCAACTGGGCCTTGCAATCTCACATGACGGTGGAGACTCTTTTGCTCCACCAACACTGATCAGCCGGAAGGGTAGTCGAATCAGTTCTCATGGTGAAAACAGCCCAACATTTTCCTTCGGGAACGGAATAGAAGCCTATGCATTGTGGGAAGAGCGAACCGGTGAGGGGTTAGGAACCGAGCTCCTTTTTTCTAAATCACCAGCTTTTGGTCATAGATGGCTACCACCCATCCGTGTTACCGATAAAGCAACACCTTCTACCAATGCATTCTCATCAATGACGGTTTCTCCCAGGGGACATATTTATGTGGTATGGCTAGACGGAAGAGACCGCGACCAAGGACCTCCAGGAACGTCCTCTGTCTACCTTGCAAAATCAACAGATGGAGGAAAATCATTCGAGAAAAATACTGCGGTGGTCCATGGTGTATGCCCCTGTTGTCGTCCAACTGTGCTAGCAGACAGGAAAGGCCTAGTCCACGTGTCCTGGAGACATGTCTATCCTGGCAACATACGAGATATGGCAGTAGCAACTTCGCAAGATGCTGGAAAAACATTTGGAAGCCCTGTCCGCGTTGCCTTTGACAACTGGAAAATCAACGGTTGCCCTCATGCTGGAGCGAGTATGGTTCGCAGAGGTAACCGCTTATGGATCAGTTGGTATTCCGACGGAGATGGGAGCAATCCTGGTGTACGGGTATCGTATTCAGATGACAGTGGATACAACTTCAGCGATCCGATTCTCGTATCCCGAGAGATTCTTGACGCTAACCACCCTTCATTCGCCCTCGCAGATGACGGACGCATCCTTATTGCTTTCCAAGGACGCGATCCAGTGGCGAAGGGTGGATGGAGCCCTACTAGCCCTTATATCGTTGAGATAAATGATTCTGGACAGATCTCGCAACCAATATTAGTCCCGGGTCATCAGAAGTCGGTCTCCTATCCCGTCGTGGTCGGTGGAAGTTTGGGTCGCTTGGCGGTAGCATGGAGTGAAAAAGATACTAAGGGCCAACCCCAAATATGGCTAGCAAGAGGACGTCGGGATGCTCAAAAATAATAACTAAAGAGCTGAACTTAACCAGTCACTCAGTCGATTCATTCCTGGTAGATCGTCATAGAACGCCACGCCGGCCATCACTACCGGCGAATCGAGGATCGTCTAAGTGGCGATCATCCTTATGGAAAACTCGCCAGCTGTCGTATACGAGCTCACCCACATAGTAGGCATCGCGATTTAAACTGTGCTCATCAGGTAGTTCTTTTTCATTAGCAGGATGTTTGAGCTCAGGAAATAGAATAAAATCTAGGTACGTAAAAGCATGAAAGTTGCTGCCTTCAAAAGCAATTTGAGAAACCACATCAGGGCAGCGACGGCGCATGACAAGTGCAACTTCTTCAGCAGTGGGGTCATCAGATAAACCCGCACTCATCTTTCCTATCTGGTCCAGCTCTTCCAACACTACTTGCCGTCCCGACTCTTTCCAGCTATGCAGACGAGCTAGAAAACGTCGCAAATGAAAAACTCCGATTGACATCAAAATAATTGAGACCACCAGGTGCACCCAATGCACCAGAGGACCTAATGCCATCCAGTTTACATAAGCTGCCCTCAGCCACAGCAAAAACAGAACCATGCCCACCACACCTGCGGCAAGCCTGGAAATCACCTTGCTATTAAAAACATATCGTCTGAAAAACGACCGTAGACGTTCCACGGTTTCTCTGATCGTCTCTCCAGCACTGGCGCAAGCATAGACCGACCTCTCCCACTTCTGGTGTGCCATAGCGGGTGGATAGTAAAGAATAAAACGCTTCTCAGCGGGGGTTTCTCTACCGGAGAAACAACATCTCATATCGATAACACTTATTCTTGAGGTAACATCTCCAAACCTCAGAAAACATATCTCTAGGACTTGTTTCAAGAAGTTTCTAGAAGGATATCATAAGAAACATGCTCCGTACCGGATGTTCCTGCACGCACCCAACACAGAAGTTGCTGATTTAGGAATTGATTTATGTCACAGACGACAGCCTTGAAAGATTTATTCGTATCACAATCCAAATCGATGCTACGACCAGTAGAGCGGCTAGTGTGGAAATATCGAGTAACAACCACCTGGTGGACAGTGAAACTTCGAGCAGCATCAAAGAAAGTGACTTTATAATTAGGAGTAGCGGTCTGTGTGTCGAATAGGTCCGCGGACGTTTTCTGTCTGTAGTGGACTCTGAGGGAATACATGAAGCGAATCGTGGTCGGATTGAGCGGTGCTAGCGGATCGATCTATGGTATCCGAATACTAGAAGCCTTAAAACCACAAAAGGAAGTAGAAACGCACTTAATAATTACACGTGCCGCTGAAAAAACTCTGCATCAAGAGACTGAGACAACCGTGCAAGAAGTCAAGGATCTGGCTGATTTTTGTTACTCCAATGAACAAATTGGTGCAGCAGTGGCAAGTGGTTCATTTCTCACTGATGGTATGGTAATTGTCCCTTGTTCCATAAACACAATGTCATCAATCGCAAGTGGAACAACCTCTAATTTGCTGACAAGGGCTGCGGACGTCACATTGAAAGAAAGACGCCGACTTGTCCTATGTGTAAGGGAAACACCTTTACACTTGGGCCATTTGCGAACGCTAGCCACATTAACAGAAATGGGTGCTGTCGTTGCGCCACCAATGCCGGCATTTTACCAACACCCGAAAACAATTGATGACCTAGTCAGTGCCACCGTGGAGCGTTTACTAGACTTAGTCATGCTGCCACATTCGAAGACCAAACGATGGGATGGCATCTAAAATCTGCCCCACGCGCTATGATATATGGTCAGAGGGGGGCGTAATGGATTCGACGGGGTCGCACCGTCGCAGAGAGGCATACCGGGTTCCGAGCTCCCGTTAAACGATCGGATTATAACAACTGCCAACAATAATACGCAGTTAGCATACGCCGCCTAATTTTTAGTCGGCCACCCTCTAAGTTGGGCCCACACTTCAGAGATGGGTGTTATTCCGTGGGATTGGCGATAGGCTTCTGTTCGTAGCTATAAGCTGAAATTAACCGAACTGGGTCAGTCCTTTCTTGTCCGCTCCAAGGGATAGGCCGAGATTTTTGAACGGACTAAGTATGTAGGTTCTTTGCGATAGACTTCTCCGGACGCGGGTTCGACTCCCGCCGCCTCCACCAATCTCTATTGAATCTAAACGACTTAGCTGTTTTTTTGTAATCTGGTCCACAAATAGGTCCACAAACAAAACGACGTCTGAGGCGTCTAAGGCCCTTTTTTTAGGAAAGAAAAAAAGAAGCCTAAAAAGCAGAAATGAACTAATCTTCTAAAAGCTTTGAGGCGAAAGTGTAACTTATGTTACACTTTTCAGCTCTAAAAACTCTAAATAGATTTACTCATAACAAAGCACTTAGAGGAGAAAGTGGGGAGAGTCCCCACTTTTCAGCTCTATAAACTCTAAATCGAGTTGCTCATAACAAAGCACTTAGAGGAG
>DJHJ01000023.1 GCA_002433055.1 Acidobacteriia bacterium UBA6623
TCGCGTTACTCTACAACCTCACTGACAGTACCGGCACCGATCGTACGACTTCCCTCACGGATAGCAAAACGTAAGCCCTTATCCATCGCCACCGGCGAGATTAGTTCGATATCCATCTGCACGTTATCGCCCGGCATGACCATCTCTGTCCCTTCGGGTAATGTCGCTACTCCCGTGACATCCGTTGTCCGGAAATAAAATTGTGGCCTATACCCACTGAAGAACGGCGTATGTCTCCCGCCCTCTTCCTTCTTCAGTACATAAACCTCGCCCTTGAACTTTGTATGCCCCGTGATCGATCCTGGTTTTGCCACCACTTGACCGCGTTCGACTTCGTCCTTTTCCAAGCCGCGAACGAGCAAACCTACGTTGTCACCCGCTTCGCCCTGGTCAAGCAGCTTCTTGAACATCTCCACACCCGTAATTACACGCTTTTGGGTTTCTCGGAAGCCGACGATCTCCATTTCTTCGCCGACTTTTACCATTCCTCGCTCAACACGACCAGTCACCACTGTCCCTCGTCCTGAAATCGAAAAGATATCCTCTATCGGCATCAGGAACGGTTTATCCTTTTCTCGTTCCGGCGTCGGAATGTAGTCATCCACCGCTGCCATCAGCTTGTCGATATGCTCTTCCGCGCCTTCGACTCCATCCAATGCATTCAAAGCAGAACCCTGGACCACTGGGATGTCGTCACCCGGAAAATCGTAACTCGATAGCAGCTCTCGCACCTCAAGCTCCACTAATTCCAATAGCTCCGGATCATCTACTGCGTCACATTTGTTTAGGAAAACTACGATGTAGGGAACTCCTACCTGTCTCGCCAACAAAATGTGTTCTCTCGTCTGCGGCATAGGACCGTCAGTCGCCGCTACTACCAATATCGCTCCGTCCATCTGCGCCGCACCCGTAATCATGTTTTTGATGTAGTCAGCGTGACCTGGACAATCAACATGGGCATAGTGACGATTTCCGGTCTGATACTCCACGTGCGCTACCGCAATCGTGATTCCACGTTCCTTTTCTTCTGGTGCGTTATCAATGGAATCAAACGAACGAAAATCCACCGATGAATCGTGCTTCTGTAGCACCTTCGTGATGGCCGCCGTTAATGTCGTCTTGCCGTGATCAATGTGACCAATTGTCCCCACGTTCACGTGCGGCTTACTGCGATCAAATTTCTCCTTCGCCATTTTTTTTCTCCGCTTGCTACTAAAATGTCTACTCGTCTCTCGTTAAGTCTTCTATCAACCAAACTAGCTTAATACGCCTCCTCGAACACGGCCGACTATCTCTTCGGCCACTTGAGCAGGAGTCTCTTCATAACCCTTCAAGTGCATCGTATGAGTGCCACGCCCTTGCGTGCGTGAACGTAAGTCTGTGGCATAACCGAACATCTCCGCCAAAGGCACTGTAGCTTTTACAATCTGAGAGCCGCCATGAAGCTCCATACCTTCCACCCGACCTCGTCGGCTGCTAACGTCACTCATGACATCTCCCATGTACTCCTCTGGGACAACAACCTCAACCGCCATAACGGGTTCGAGTAAAACTGGAGAAGCCTTCTGGGCGCCATTCTTGTAGGCCATTGAACCAGCTATCTTAAATGCCACTTCAGAGCTGTCAACCTCGTGAAAGCTGCCGTCCTCAAGAGTAACTTTTACATCGACAGTTTCATACCCTGCCAGTACGCCCGTCTCCATCGCTTCCCGTACACCGCGCTCAACAGCCGGGATAAAATCGCGCGGTATCGATCCGCCCGTAATACTATTCACAAATTCGAAGCCGCTCGCTGGATTTGGCTCGAGAACAATACAACAATGCCCATACTGGCCACGACCACCCGATTGCTTCACGAAACGCCCTTCAGCTGAAACCCTCTTGCGAATTGTCTCCCTGTAGGCAACTTGAGGCTTGCCAACATTGGCGGAAACCTGAAACTCCCGCAGCAGGCGATCGACCAGGATCTCCAAATGCAACTCACCCATCCCGGACAAGATCGTCTGACCCGTATCCGGATCCGTAATCACACGAAAAGTTGGATCCTCTTGGGCTAACTTCCCTAAAGCCATACCGATTTTCTGCTGATCAGCTTTAGTGCGTGGCTCGACAGCAAGTGAAATCACTGGCGTAGGAAATTCAATTCTCTCCAGAACTATCGGTGCGTCTGAATCACAAATGGTGTCACCTGTTTGAACTGTCTTAAGGCCCACAACCGCAACTATGTCCCCAGCGCTAACTGACTCAACATCCTCTCTCTTGTTGGCATGCATCTCAAGCAGACGCCCTACTCGCTCACTGCGCTGCTTGGCAACGTTGTACACTGAACCGCCAGCCTGCAACGTCCCTGAGTAGACCCTCACAAAGGCCAACTGCCCGACATAAGGGTCAGTCATAATCTTGAATACTAGCGCTGAAAAGGGTGCCTCGTTGTCGGCGGACCGTGTGAGAGATTTCTCACCTGCTATGTCGGTGCCATCCACAGCCGGAACTTCAAGCGGCGAGGGAAGATACTCAACAACGGCGTCAAGCAGTCGTTGTACACCCTTGTACTTGAAGGCCGAGCCACAAAGCACCGGCGTGATCTTCATGGCAATAGTTGCCCGGCGGACACCTTGGCGCAAGTCGTCATTTGAGATTGTCTCACCCTCAACGAACTTCGCAAACAGAGCATCGTCCTGTTCCGATACCTGTTCGATCAATTTGGCGTGACGTTCCGCTGCAAGTTCTTGCAGGTCTTCGGGGATCTCAGCAGTATCGTACTTCGCTCCAAGCGTATCGTCCCGCCACAGTATTGCCTTCATGTCGACCAAATCTACAACACCACGCAGCTCTGCTTCGCTGCCAATCGGTATCTGAATTGGAATCGGATTGGCCTTAAGCCGTTCACGAATGGTACCAACAGCGAAGTCAAAGTTGGCTCCGACTCGATCCATCTTATTAATGAAACAAATACGCGGCACATTGTACTTATCAGCCTGCCGCCAGACTGTCTCCGACTGTGGCTGCACTCCTGCGACAGCATCAAAAACTGCAATTACGCCATCTAAAACGCGCAGACTCCTCTCAACCTCAGCAGTGAAGTCGACATGGCCTGGCGTATCGATGATATTAACCTGGCAGTCCCGCCAGTAACAGGTTGTCGCGGCAGATGTAATCGTGATACCTCGTTCCTGTTCCTGCTCCATGAAATCCATGGTCGCAGTGCCGTCGTGGACTTCTCCCATTCGATGCAAACGTCCGGTGTAATACAGAACCCTCTCAGTCGTCGTCGTCTTTCCGGCGTCGATGTGGGCCGCTATACCTATGTTGCGGTACTTTTCTAATGAGACATTTGCAGACATAACTCAATCCACACTCAGCATCTTTAACTCTTCAACCATTTACCAGCGATAGTGTGCGAAAGCTTTATTCGCCTCCGCCATACGATGCACATCTTCCCGTTTCTTGATGGCAGACCCTCGACTGGATGCAGCCTCCATAAATTCGGCAGCCAGGCGATCTGCCATGTTATTCTCCGAGCGTCCGCGCGCATATCCGATCAACCAACGTATCGCCAAGCTAGTCCTCCGACTCGACGAAACCTCAATCGGAACTTGGTAGTTTGCTCCACCTACCCGACGTGACTTCACTTCTACGACCGGCTTGCAGTTTTCCACTGCTTTCTTGAAAACTTTCAATGGGTCATCATCAGAGCTTTCACGCAACTGGTCCATCGAAGCATAGAAAAGCCGCTCAGAAACTGACTTCTTGCCGTCTACCATCAAACAGTTGATAAATTTCGACACCAACGTCGAATTGTAAATCGCATCAGGCTGTGGCGTTCTTTTGGGGACTTCTCTACGGCGTGGCATATCTTTCTCACTTAGGGCGCTTTGCGCCGTACTTACTACGCGCCTGGCGACGATCATTAACTCCAGCCGCATCCAAAGTACCTCGTATCACGTGGTACCTTACACCAGGCAAATCCTTTACACGTCCGCCACGAATCAATACGATCGAGTGTTCCTGTAGGTTGTGCCCCACTCCCGGTATATAGGTGGTCACCTCTATACCGTTTGTTAAACGAACACGTGCCACCTTGCGTAGTGCCGAATTCGGTTTTTTCGGCGTCACGGTATACACTCGAGTACAAACACCCCGCTTCTGCGGACAAGCTTGCAGGGCCGGGCTCGCAGTCCCATACTTAGGGACTTTTCTGCCTTTACGAACTAACTGATTAAATGTCGGCACCGTTGCTAAACGCTCCTAAATACCACACCCAACACACGTCAAAACCGCCCTGACCCTCATCATCTGCACTACACAATCTCTCTGTCCAGCACAGCAAGCGGGGGAAGACGCATCACGCCAAATAACCCATACTTAAAGAGGCACCGCCCCCACAACGAGCCCTATGGCACGAGCTCTCTGACGATACCAAATCAGGACCTTCTAACTTTGCCGAAAGATCCTGCCCCTTCAACAAGTTACGTCCCTGGGATCGGCCTACATAGTGGCCAGCCCTTATACTACCTCAAACCAGCTGCGAAACCAACTCGCTATACAGATAAAATCTGTATCCACAACGTGGTACCAACAGCTCCCCTCGAGCTATGTTATCCAAGCAGAATCCCAAGTGTCAACCACTGAACGGTGGTTGCTCGTTGAATTTCCCTTTTAAAGTGGTTAAAACCTCTTCTGCAGGGGATTAAGGGCTCGAAACTGTTGAAATATGGCTTAACTCTTTCCGCTCACGTTCCAATTCCACCTTTACCTTCAATAACCGCAGAGCCTCCTCACGATTGCTCGATTTTTCTGCCTCTTCTATTTTCTTTCTCACCGCACGATATCGTTTTTCCCAACTGCTCCGCCTGAGGGCTCCTAACGCCTTACGCGCATCCTCGAGTGAAATTTCGCCTCCCGTCCGTTCAAACATAATCAGAGAAAGCCTATCTCGATCCTTTTCCTCTAGGCGCCCCTCGACTCCACTGAATTGAAACACATCATCTGTTGACGTCGCAGCAATTGCCTCGAAAATGCTCGCTGAGGTAAGGCTTTCACTCAAAACTAACTCGGTTGACACGGTCAACATTTCCTGTCGCGCTTCTTCTGATGCGAGCAATGTGCGTATTAAAAGCTTCTCACTCTGTGACAGCCCTTCAAGTAATGAGACGGGGAATTTGACTGGCTTGCGATCGATAGCTGCACGACGGAATTGTTCCAGCACCAAGCCAGGATCAATTCCAAGGCAAGCGGCCGCTTCATCAGCCTGCGCAACCCGTCGAATCTTATCTGGAGCAAGATTGATGGCAGGCATCAGTAATTCAAGAGCCATTAATCGTCCTTCACTTGTGCGCAAATCAAATTGTGCACGCGCTCTCTCAGCCAGCCAGACATGGTAGCTCGGTGCCTTTTCGAGTAGTATGCGATACTCTTCTCCACCTTTCTGGCGAATAAATTCTGCTGGGTCAAACCCTTCAGGTAACGACAACACACGTACATCTAGGCTCTCCTGCAGGAGTAGATCGATCGAGCGATGTGCAGCACTTTGTCCAGCCAAATCTGGATCGAAATTCACAACAACCGATCCGACGTGGCGCCTTAAGATTCGCACTTGCGGCGGCGTAAGAGCTGTCCCACAAGTTGCTACCACCGCCATACAATCTGCCATATAGGTGCCAATGACGTCCATGTAACCCTCAACCAGAACAGCACAATTCTCTTTGCGCATTGCTGGCCGTGCCTTGTTGAGGTTATAGAGGACTGAGCTTTTGTGATAGATCTGAGTTTCCGGTGAATTCAAATACTTTGGCTGCTGACCCTGCAGAACGGCGCGCCCTCCAAAGGCAACAATCCTGCCAGTTTCATTCCTGATGGGAAACGTCAGACGATCTCTAAAACGGTCGTAGAAGCCCGAACGTTCACGACTCTTCGCTATCAGTCCCGAGCCCTCGTAGTACTCTTCACTGATTCCTTCCTTTGTGAATTGCTGTCGTAGTTGATTGCCTCCAGCCGCAAAACCTAATCCAAACTCTTTGATCATCTCGTGACTCACTCCGCGTCCGGCAAGGTAGTCACGAACTATCGACCCTGCAGGAGATGCAAACTGCTTTTCAAAAAGTGCTTGTGCAATCTCATGCATCCGAACAAACATCTCGCGTCGACGACTCTCTGCATCAGACAAATCACTTGCTGTGCGTTCGGGCAACGGAATGCCTTGTTGTTCAGCTAGCGTCTTAAGAGCCTCGAAGAAACTCAGGCCACTCAATTCCATTAGAAAATTGAAAACATCTCCACCCTTACCGCACCCAAAGCATTTGTAAAATTGCATGCCCTGATGAACTGAGAAAGATGGCGTTTTCTCAGAATGGAACGGACACAGACCTATCCATCTTTCAGGTCCCTGTTTCCGTAATCTAACCGACTCGCCGATTACTGCGACGATATCGACCGACGACTTAACATGTTGAGCAAAATCCACCGTATCTGAGTCCCGTGCGCACCCTAATCCTAGCGTGTCGTAGGGCCAATTGTCCTACAATCCGACCCTCCCACTACAACGAGCTCTGATTGGCGCACAAAAAGAAAACCCCCGCAATAGCTGTCAAGCCATCGCGGGGGTAGCAGACAGAAAACCTATTCACTGGTTAGTTCAGTTGACGATTGCTGATCCTCGGGGACTGCCACAGCTTCTTGAGTCACCTCTTCGGCTGGATATTCCAGAGGAGTGTCTTCCCCATAACCGGGAATGCTATTAAGAAACTCGACTTCGGGAACATTTTCCTCTACCTCATCCTCGCCGGCAATCTTAACATTCCCGTAAATATCAAGTCCGGTGCCTGCTGGAATCAGTCGCCCAACAATCACATTTTCCTTGAGACCACGCAGATGGTCCACTTTGCCGGAAATCGCAGCCTCCGTCAAAACACGTGTAGTTTCCTGGAATGAAGCTGCCGATATGAACGAATCTGTTGCCAGCGAGGCCTTCGTGATACCCATCAACAACGGTCGCCCCACGGCTGGCTGTTCATCTTTAGCGACCAACTCATCGTTGACACGCCGGAATTTGAACTTATCGACGATCTGCTCGAGAAGAAACTCAGAATCACCCACACTTTCAACCTTGATCCAACGCATCATCTGCCGCACTATCACCTCTAAATGCTTGTCATTGATGTTAACACCCTGCAGTCGATAGACTTCTTGAATTTCATTTACCAAGTACTTTTGCAGTTCGTTTTCTCCTAGCACGGCAAGTATGTCGTGTGGATCACGTGGGCCATCCATCAACGGCTCTCCCGCTTTCACACGCTCCCCTTCTTGAACGTTAATATGAACACCTCGAGGTATCGAGTATTCACACTCAGTACCGTTCTCAGCCATAACATATATTTTCCGTTGTCCCTTGCTGATCTCACCGTACCGGACCCCTCCGTCTATTTCAGAGATCACAGCAGTTTCTTTCGGACGTCTGCCTTCAAACAGTTCGACTACGCGAGGCAGCCCACCCGTAATATCCTTTGTCTTGGTTGTTTCACGTGGAATCTTTGCCAGTACATCACCATCATGAATCGCATCTCCATCACGAACCATCAGGTGAGCATTGGTTGGAATGAGATATTTCCTCAGAGTCTTACCCTTTTTATCCCGCAATTCAATTCTCGGCTGTTTCTTTTCATCGGGTGAATCGGTAACCACCCATTGCGACATTCCCGTTATTTCATCTACTTGCTCCTGAAGAGTGAGACCCTCTTGTAAGTCGAGGAAGTGGCACTGGCCTCCAACTTCAGTCAGAATCGAGAAAGTGTACGGATCCCACTCGAGCAAGACCTGCCCAGATGACACGGCATCCCCATCGGTAACCAGCAAATGCGCACCGTAGACAACCTGGTATCGCTCTTTATCTCGGCCCTTCTCATCGACGATCGCCACGATGCCATTGCGATTCATCGCGACCATATGCCCCTCTTTGTTGCGCACCGTCAACACATCGATAAATTTTGCAAATCCGTCCGACTTTGCGTCTTGTGTCGACTGTTCTGAGACCCTGGAAGCGGTTCCACCTATGTGAAAGGTACGCATCGTTAATTGTGTGCCAGGTTCACCTATCGACTGGGCCGCAATGACACCAACCGCTTCTCCGCGCTCTACTAGACGCCCTGTCGCCAAGTTGCGCCCGTAGCACATTTTACAAACTCCCCGTTCGGCCTCACACGTCAAAACCGAGCGAATCCTTACCCGTTCTATACCGGCAGCTTGAATTGCTGCTGCCAAGTCTTCAGTGATTTCTTGGTTGACTGCAACAATAGTTGCCCCTTCGTAGTCGCGGATTTTCTCTAGCGATACACGACCAACAATCCGATCGCGCAATGGTTCAATTATTTCTCCCGATTCAACAATGGATTCTACGAAAATCCCCTGAGAGGTGTCACAGTCGGACTCTGTAATAATGACGTCTTGCGCCACGTCAACTAGGCGCCGCGTCAAATAGCCTGAATCGGCTGTCTTCAGTGCCGTATCAGCCAAGCCCTTGCGGGCACCGTGGGTTGAAATGAAGTACTGCAACACATTCAGACCTTCACGGAAATTGGCAGTAATGGGTGTCTCTATGATTTCACCACTCGGCTTGGCCATCAGGCCTCGCATGCCGGACAACTGTCGAATTTGCTGCTTCGAGCCACGAGCACCCGAGTCAGCCATAATATAAATTGGGTTGATTACCTCTCCGCTTTCGTCCTGTGACTCCATACCGTCAAACATTTCATCAGAGACACGCTCAGTAAGCTTCGACCAAATTTCTATGATCTTGTTGTAGCGTTCACCATGCGTAATCGCACCATCGAGGTATTGCTGCTCGACTGACATAACCTCCTTTTGAGCTCCTTTGACTAATCGCTCCTTTTCCTCCGGAACAACCATGTCATCGATACCAACCGAAAGCCCGGCTTTCGTGGCAGACTGGAATCCCAAATCCTTCAGCTTGTCGACCGCCTCAACAGTCTTCTCACGACCGAAATGCAAATAGCAATACTGGACTAACTGCCCTAGGCCCTTCTTCTTGAGAAGACCATTTATGAAAGGCATTTCTTCTGGTAACTGGTCATTGAGAATTACCCGGCCCACTGTCGTCTCTAAATACTGCTTAGTGAAATCGAGAGACTCAGCGTGTAAGACATCTTGATCATCAAAAGAGTTGGTCAAGTCTATAACTGTGCCGGTGTAGTAGAGTTTAATCGGCGTTAGCATTTCAACTTCTTCCATGTCCAACGCCAAAAGCACTTCTTCAACACTGCCGAACGTGCGACCCGCACCAGACGCCTTAGTTCGCTGCTTGGTCAAGTAGTAAACCCCAAGAACCATATCCTGGGTCGGTGTTGAAATTGGAGCTCCATTCGCAGGAGAAAGGATATTGTTCGCCGAAAGCATCAGAACCTGTGCCTCGACCTGTGCCTCAGGTGAAAGCGGAACGTGCACCGCCATTTGGTCACCATCAAAATCAGCATTGAATGCCGTACATACTAGCGGGTGAATCTTAATAGCCTTGCCTTCTACCAGGACTGGCTCAAAAGACTGAATTCCCAAACGGTGCAAAGTGGGTGCACGGTTCAGAAGAACCGGGTGGTCCTTAATGACCTCTTCGAGAATATCCCAAACAACGGTATCTCGCTGTTCGACCAATTCCTTGGCCTGCTTAATCGTCGTACAGTGGCCACGCTGCTCTAATCGTTGATAGATAAAGGGTTTAAACAGCTCGAGCGCCATCTGTTTCGGAAGGCCGCATTGATGCAGTTTTAACTCTGGGCCAACGACAATCACGGAACGACCTGAGTAATCGACTCGTTTCCCGAGAAGATTTTGGCGAAAACGACCCTGTTTACCTTTGAGTGTATCCGATAGAGATTTTAACGGCCTATTGTTGGCACCACGCAGAACATGCCCCCTGCGACCATTGTCAAACAATGCATCCACGGCCTCCTGAAGCATGCGTTTTTCATTCCGAACAATCACCTCGGGGGCCGTCAGCTCCATTAACTTCCTCAAACGGTTATTGCGATTAATAACGCGACGATAAAGATCATTCAGGTCGGATGTGGCGAAACGGCCTCCGTCCAATGGAACGAGCGGCCTTAACTCCGGGGGGATCACGGGAACAACATCTAAAATCATCCACTCCGGCTTATTGCCAGACTTGCGGAAAGCGTCTACCACCTTAAGACGGCGTGAAAACTTCAGCTTCTTCTGTAGTGATGTCTCTTCCTTCATCTTCACACGAAGATCCGACGCCAACACGGGTAAATCGATCTTCCTGAGTAACTCCTTGACACCCTCAGCACCCATTAGGGCAACAAACCCGCCAGGGTGTTTGAGATCAAGCTGACGCTTGTTCTCATCTGTCAACACGTCGCCAGCCGACAACCCCTCAACTTCTCCGGGGTCAACAACTATAAATGCCTCAAAGTAGAGTACACGCTCTAATTCACGCAAAGTAATATCAAGTAACTGACCAATGCGACTGGGCAGCCCTTTAAAGAACCACACATGGGAACACGGTGAAGACAACTCGATGTGCCCCATCCGTTCTCGCCGCACCCTGCTAAGAGTGACCTCGACACCACATTTGTCGCAGATGACACCCCTATGCTTCATGCGCTTATACTTGCCGCACAGACATTCCCAATCTGTGGTCGGACCGAAAATACGGGCGCAGAAAAGGCCTTCCCTCTCTGGTTTAAATGTGCGGTAATTGATAGTCTCGGGCTTGGTCACTTCACCATGAGACCAGCTACGGACCTTCTCCGGCGCAGCCAAACCGATCCTGATACTGTCGAATTCAGCCACGACTTGCGTGCGGTCATAAGGATTGGATCGATACAAAGTAGCCTCCCCCGTTCCCGGCCAAACCAAAAATGATGCTCAACCTCCGGGTTAAGTTGAACAATTTTCTTCCCTAATCGGCTGCGAGTGCCATTTGGACGACATCTTGCTGTTGTTTGGTCAGCTCCACATCGAGACAAAGCGATTGCAACTCGCGAATCAAAACATTGAACGACTCAGGGATTCCCGGCTCGAGAGCAGCTTCTCCCTTAACAATCGATTCATAGATCTTTGCGCGTCCCTGGACATCATCCGACTTCGCCGTTAGCAATTCCTGCAAGATATGAGCTGCCCCATAAGCCTCCAGAGCCCAAACCTCCATCTCGCCGAAACGCTGGCCGCCAAACTGCGCCTTTCCACCCAACGGCTGCTGAGTGATCAATGAGTACGGACCAATCGAGCGAGCATGGATTTTATCGTCCACTAGATGTGACAACTTGAGCATGTAGATATACCCCACAGTCACTTCCTGATCGAATCCTTCACCCGTCAACCCATCGTAGAGTTTCGTTTTGCCTGAAGACGGAAGCCCTGCTTCCTTCAGGCGCTCCTTGATCAGTGCTTCCCGTGGCCCTTCGAAAACCGGTGAAGCAAACTGTAATCCAAGTGCGGCCGCCGCCCACCCAAGATGAGTTTCAAGGATTTGCCCCACATTCATCCGCGAGGGCACGCCGAGAGGATTCAGCACTATCTCGACAGGCTTACCATCAGGCAAGAAAGGCATATCCTCTTCTGGGAGGACTCGAGCAATTACACCCTTATTGCCGTGTCGGCCGGCCATCTTATCACCCACCGACAGTTTTCGTTTCATTGCGATGTAGACCTTAACCATTTTGATCACACCAGGTGTAAGCTCATCGCCCTTTTTGAGTTTTTCCACACGTTCTTCAGTCAGCTTTTCAAGTACTTGGATTTGACGAACCGTCATCTCCTCTATCTCATCGATCCTCTCGTGGAGGTCAGAGTGTTTACCTTTTAGCTTCATCCTCTTAAGGTCACGGGCCCTGATGTATGTCAAGTGATCCTTGGTGAGCTCAACTCCTTTGTCGACTAGCTTCTTATTTGTGCGCTCATCGTGTAAATCAGCCTCTACCCGCTTGCCGCCCAAGAGAACCTCGAGTCGCTTGGCTCGCTCATCGTATAGAATCCTCTTTTCGTCATCCAGGTTACGCCGCAGGCGCTCAACCGTGGCCTCCTCTATATTCTTAGCCCTTTCATCTTTTGCTACGCCTTTGCGAGAGAAAACTTTGGCATCAACAATGGTTCCAACAATGCCGGGCGGGCAATACAATGAAGCATCCTTTACATCGCCTGCTTTTTCACCAAAAATTGCTCTCAACAATTTCTCTTCTGGTGTTAGTTGCGTTTCACCTTTGGGCGTTACTTTGCCAACCAGAATATCTCCAGGTTTGACCGTGGCACCGATACTGATGATGCCGCTTTCGTCGAGATTCCGCAGGAAACTTTCTGAAATATTCGGTATATCCCGAGTGATCTCTTCGGGGCCAAGCTTAGTGTCACGCGATTCGACTTCAAATTCTTCAATATGGATGGACGTATAGTAATCTTCCTTAACCAATTTCTCGCTAACCAAGATGGCATCCTCAAAGTTGTACCCCCGCCATGACATAAACGCGACCAACACATTGCGCCCTAAGGCCAACTCACCATACGAAGTACAGGGACCGTCAGCAAGAACTTGCCCCTTGCTCACGCGATCTCCCTTCTTTACAGAAGCCTTTTGGTTGACACAAGTATTCTGGTTTGAACGTTTAAACTTGACCAACTGATAGATGTCAGATCCAACTTCGCGCGACATTTGACCTTCATGTCCCGCTCCCTCAACACGAACAATAATGCGTTCAGAATCTACAGAATCAACGATTCCGTTACGCCGACAAAGCACTACAGCGCCAGAATCGTGCGCCGCAACCCTTTCCATTCCAGTTCCAACGAGCGGGGCCTCGGCACGCAATAGTGGTACGGCCTGACGTTGCATATTCGAACCCATCAGGGCTCTATTGGCGTCATCGTTTTCTAAGAATGGAATCAAGCTGGCCGCAACCGATACTAGCTGTTTGGGACTAACATCAAGGAACTCAATCTCTGCACGACGCTTGAGTTGAAAATCGCCAGCAACACGACAATTGGCTAACTCGGGGACAATACGGCCTTTATCGTCAACTTCGATATTAGCCTGAGCAATGGTGTATTTATCCTCTTCCCATGCCGACAGGTAATGACAATACGGCTCGAACCCTGCTAGGCGCTTCTTTCCGCCCAAGGCGGTGTTAACTTTATCGATTGCGTCGCGAACGAGTACGTCACCCACTGTAAGCTTTGAATCGCCACTGCTGGTCACACGCACTTCGTCAATAACGACACCATTTTCAACTCGACGATACGGACTCTCTATAAATCCATACTCATTAATCCTTGCAAAACAGGACAATGAACTAATCAACCCAATGTTCGGGCCTTCCGGGGTCTCTATCGGGCAGATACGACCATAGTGAGTCGGATGTACATCACGCACCTCAAACCCTGCCCGTTCTCGCGATAGACCACCCGGACCTAATGCCGACAAACGCCGCTTATGAGTAATCTCAGACAACGGATTAGTTTGATCCATAAACTGCGATAGCTGGCTCGATCCGAAAAACTCACGGATCGCAGCCATCACAGGTTTAGCATTCACCAGATCATGCGGCATCGCTGTCGATATTTCCTGATAGACTGACATCTTCTCCTTGATCGCACGCTCCATTCGCACCAAGCCTATACGGAATTGATTCTCCAGCAGTTCACCAACTGCTCGGACACGACGGTTGCCTAGATGATCAATATCGTCAACCTCACCTATATTGCGGCGAAGCTTAAGAAGATAACGAATAGTGTCATAAAAATCTCGTGCGTCAAGTGTTCTTCTGTCTAGAGGAGCAGCATCAATCGAATCGTAAATCTTAATATTGAATTTCATCCGACCAACACGAGAAAAATCATACTTGCGTGGATCAAAAAACATGCCCTGAAACAGCTGTGTAGCAGTTTCCAAAGTCGGCGGATCACCAGGGCGAAGCTTACGGTAGATATCTATCAGAGCATCCTGCTGTGACTTGACAGTGTCCTTCTTAATAGTCTCGGAAATTACAACTCCAGTTTCATCGCTCCCAGGGAAGAAGACATCAAAACTTTCAACGGCCGAACCACAAAGAGCGTCCAACTTTTCCGCCGTTGCTGGCTCGTTTGCTTCTGCTAGAACTTCACCCGTTTCGGGGTCGGTCACATCCGCAACAAAAAAGGCACCCTCCAGATCAGCCGCATTAGCGGACAACCGCTCAATTTTCGCCTTCTGGATTTCTTTGAGCAGATGAGGCGTCACCTTGCGGCCCTTAGGAGCAATCACATCTCCCTTCTTGGTCGCTAATGCCTGACTCAGTCGAGACCCTATTAGACCGTCCGAAACCATCCGGAACAGCGCACCATTACCTACCTTGATCTGATCAACGTGATAGAAACATCGCAGAATCTCTTCGTCGGTCTTTAAGCCTAAGGCCCTAAGGAAGACAGTGCCTAAGAATTTCCTCTTACGATCAATCCGCACATAGAGCAGGTCTTTGGCATCATATTCGATTTCTACCCAGCTCCCTCTATACGGGATGAGTTTTCCCAGGAAATAGGTTCTCCGGTTTGCAGATTCAAAAAAAACTCCAGGAGAACGATGCAACTGCGAAACAATCACTCTCTCCGTTCCACTGATGACAAATGTGCCACGTTCAGTCATCAGCGGGACTTCACCAAAAAACACCTCCTGTTCTTTGATATCCCTGATTTCCTTTTCGCCACTCTCAGCATCCTTCTCAAAAATCGTCAGCCGAAGAGTCACCTTCAGGGATGCAGAATACGTCATGCCCCGCTCTTGACATTCATCGACATCGTACTTAAGCTTCAACCTCACCGGGTCACCACACTTGGGGCAAAAAGTGACCGAGTTTTCGGTATATTTACCGCATTGGTGACAAGCTAACTCACTCGGCCCGTAGGGGTCGGTCTGCGTAGTCGAACCGCAATGGTGACAATCTGAGCGCAAGTGATGCAGGCCTCGTAAATGCCCACATTTGCACTCCCAGTCACCAATCGAATACTCAACGAAATCCAGTTGACTCAAGCCCCGGAAGTCGGTAATCGGAAAAACTGAATTAAATACAGCTTGCAGACCTGCATCATCACGCTCACTCGGCAGCAGATCCATCTGCAGGAAACGCTCATAGGAAGCTTTCTGTACTGCAATCAGGTTTGGTATAGGAACCGTCGTACGAATACGCGAGAAATCGTAACGTTCAGATAAGTGCTGAGGATCAGTAACAGTCGTGGTAGCCATAGGGTCAAACTCCCGAGAGGTCCAGCTTCACCAACCACATTGCCGGTTACGCAAATGCTGGAGACACTGAGCAACTAAAGACGCACATCAAGGTCAGAAACCAGTGCTCAAAATGTTTTTCACGAAGAACTCACTACACATTGGGCGGACACACTCAAGCGCGATATCAATCAATCCATACCAGAGCAGGGTTTGAGGTTGCCTATCTACCTCAAAAAGACCAGGTGTACACAGTCAGCCTAGGACACCCGAAAAATCGCTACACCGCCCGGAAGCGAACTTTCGGCCAAACCTACGGCACAATGAAATGTAAAGATACAAACCCAGACGAATCCACGCGCTCCGACGTGTAGTATTGTAGCAATACAATGGGTCAGCGTGCAAACCAGGATACACTCCCCCTTTGGCACTGACCGCCCACGCCAAGGCCCTACTTCAGTTCAACTGAGGCACCAGCCTCCGTTAGCTTTGCCTGCAAGGACTCAGCTTCGTCCTTCGTAACACCTTCTTTGACAGGTTTTGGGGCACTATCAACCAACTCTTTGGCTTCTTTGAGACCCAAACTAGTCACTTCCCGAACAGCCTTAATAACAGCAATTTTGTTGCCGGTAACAGCAGTAAGAACTACCGAAAACTCGGTTTGCTCCGCCGCCGCCACTTCGGCTGTTGCTCCACCACCAGACGGCACCGCCACAGCTGCCGCTGCTGCTGATACGCCCAGCTTATCTTCTAGAGTCTTTACCAGATCCGCAGCCTCCATTAGGGTCAAGCCTTGGATCTCTTCGGCAATCGCATTCACATCCGCCATCGTTTTGCTCCTGATAATAGAATTCGTCTCTTTAGTTTTGACAATCGTGGGGCCTTACCCCAACTACCGCTTGCTAAGCGGAGAATTTACTCCCTTGCACGCCCTGGTCGAGAGCAATCGTTAAATCTCGCCCGGGGGCCTTCATGACACTCAACAACTTCTGCGCTGGTGCGTTGATTAAGTAAAGTAATTTTGCATAAATTGCTTCCCTGCCGGGCAACGACGCTAATTGATTCAATGCCTCTACGTCTAGCGTACGTCCTTCTACCACGCCGGCACGAAACTGAAAAGCTGGGTTTTCCTTGGCGTAGGCGACAAGCGCTTTCATTAATGCCAATGGATCTTCTTCGGCGTACGCCAAAGAGGTCATCCCTTTCAATCCTTCCAGTACTCCTTCAAAATCGGTGCCCTTGGCTGCGCGCATTGCCAACCTGTTCTGAACCACTCGATAGGCACCACCACTAGCTCTCACCTGCCTACGTAGATCCTGATCTTGCCCTACCGTCAAACCCTCAAAATTACAAAGGACGACAGTGGAATACTGCGCGAGATTCTCTCGAATACGATCAAAATCACCACTTTTCTTTGTCTTCGGCTTCATTGCTAATAACCTCGTGCCAAAAGTTCAATTAACTCGCAAGCTCCGACACACTCAAATCAAGCGATGGGCTCATCGAAGAGCAGATACTAACTCTCTTCACGTAGCGACCCTTCGCTGCTGTCGGTTTAGCCTTAAATACCGCCTGAATCAAGGTATCAGCATTCTCGACCAATTTCTCCTGACTAAAACTCAACTTCCCAACCGGTGCATGCACAACACCGCCCTTATCAACTCGAAACTCCACCTTGCCGGCTTTGATTTCTTCAACTGCCTGTGCAACATTAGGCGTGACCGTTCCGGTCTTTGGATTTGGCATCAGCCCTCGCGGCCCGAGAACCTTTCCCAGTCGGCCAACAAATTTCATCATGTCCGGTGTCGCTACCACAGCATCAAAATCCAACCAGCCCCCCGACTGAATTTTCTTCACTAGATCCTCTCCACCAACAAACTCTGCTCCTGCCTGTTCAGCTTCCGCCGCTTTATCGCCAGTGGCTATCACAACCACACGTTTTGACTTTCCTAGACCGTTCGGCAGCACCACAGTACCCCGTACCATCTGATCAGCATGCTTCGGATCAACGCCGAGATTCATATGAACCTCTACAGTTTCATCAAAAGCGGCAATTTTGTTTTCCTTAAGAAAAGGGACCGCCTCAGAAAGTGGATAGAGCCTCTTTTCAATCTTTCCCAGAACCGCTTGGTATTTTTTACCCTTACTATTCGCCATAATTCACCCATTTGGTGCCGACGGTCCGCTCACTTGAGAGACCTCCCAGTGGGGCTACACAGAAATCCTGCTTCTAGCCTCACTCTAGTGCAACAGCCTCAAAACCGCACCATTAATCATAGTTGGCAGCTTAAACCACACGAACCCCCATGCTGCGTGCCGTACCACTGATCACCAGCACTGCCGCGTCGAGATCGTTGCAGTTAAGATCGGGCATTTTCTGTTTTGCAATCTCCTCAATCTGTGCCCGTGTTAACTCTCCTACCTTGGTACGATTCGGCTCCCCTGAACCTTTTGCTAGACTTGCCGCGCGCTTGATCAACACTGCTGCCGGTGGAGTCTTGGTGATAAAGTCATAGGAGCGATCATGGTAGACCGTAATAACAACCGGCACTATCAAGCCTTCCAGCTCTTTCTCGGACGTCTTCGCGTTAAAGGCTTTACAGAAATCCATAATATTTATTCCTGCTTGCCCTAAAGCTGGACCAACCGGAGGGGCTGGTGTTGCCTTCCCCGCCATGATCTGTAGTTTGATCTGACCTGTAACTCGCTTAGCCATATCTAGCTCTTCCTATGCTCCCCTACCTAAGACCATCTAAATCTTTTCTTTCTCAACCTGGAAATATTCCAATTCGACCGGTGTCCCTCGACCAAAAATAGTCACCATCACCTTCAACGTACTACGGTCAGGGTTAACCTCTTCCACTGTTCCAGAAAAATTAGTGAAAGGGCCATCAACGATCTTGACACGGTCATTGTGCTGGAACGACATCTTCGGTCGCGGTCGCTCCTGCGACGAAGTCTGGCGGTACAAGATCTGATTCACCTCGTCTGCAGTCAATGGTGTCGGCGAGGGGTCACCGCCCACAAATCCAGTCACGCGAGGTGTGTTCTTGACCACGTGCCATAATTCATCGTCCATTTTCAACTGAAGCACTATGTATCCAGGATAGAGCAGCCGCCGGCTAGTAATCTTTTTACCCGCACGCATCTCTACAACATCCTCAGCGGGGATCAAAATCTCACCAATGCGATCCCCGAAGCCGAACGCCTCTGCCCGTGTACGCAAGCTCTCCTTGACCTTACCTTCAAACCCGGAGTACGTGTGGATGATATACCAATCCACACCCGGAATACCCACTGGCGCAGGAGTGGGTTCTGCATCCGTTTCGCTTGCAACAGCGGCCACTTCATCTTCTCCAGATTCGGCAGTCACTTGTTCCACGTTCGACATATCAGACTCAGACTCCTCGTCCATCGCCACGGTCGCCTCTGATAAATCTCCAGCAACAGACGCGTCATCTGGCGCCACTGAATCTTGTGCAGTGGTTTCGACTGCTTCTAACGATTCCTGGTTTTCCAATTCACTCACCAGACAATGCCACCTTCCCTCAAATCAAGCCTGCCCATCACGATCCGTGGAGAAATACCCCACATGCCAATGCAAGTTTTACTGCACCCGAAAATAGCCATACAGCTCTGTCTGCCCAATAGTCAACACATAATCGACAACACCAAAATAAAACGCAAACACAAAAACCGTAACCAACACAACCACCGTGGTCGCCTGGACTTGTTGGCGACCTGGCCACGTGACCAATCGCATCTCACGCTTTATGCCTTCCACGTAAGCACTAAAACGTGTCGGCCAACCCCTGAGGCGGCCCAATACTCCACCCTTGGAGCCATGTTTAACCTTTGTTAATGTAGCCATATTTTCGCCATCACAAATCTAACACTATCCATCACCCCGCCCTCACAACTGGCAGGGGCGGAGGGATTCGAACCCCCACTCGCGGTTTTGGAGACCGCTGGTCTACCGTTGAACCTACGCCCCTACAAATTCGTACGCCTGAGCGTAGCGTCTTCGTCAGCACTCAGACGGTGGCTCACACCCGACCCACTACTTTACCTCGCGATGCAGCGTGTGACGCCTCAAGCGCGGCGAGTACTTTTTGATCTCCAAACGACCCTGTGTAGTCTTCTTGTTCTTCGTCGTCGTATAATTACGATCCTTCGTTTCCGTGCACTCAAGAGTGATAATTTCTCTCGCCATTTCTAGCCCTCACAAACTGTCGCGTTACTCTACAACCTCACTG
>DJHJ01000041.1 GCA_002433055.1 Acidobacteriia bacterium UBA6623
GCTATATTCAGTGAACATAGACCAAGCCAGCTTAAGAATTTTTTCTTGTGACGTATCAAATTATATCTCGTAATCTCACTCATCGCCCCACGCGGACTTTTTTGACTGTAGCCGCCATTGCTGTCGAAATTTGTCTAATTTTGCTGATCTGGGGCACAACTGAAGGGCTTGTTCAGGAAGCAAATCGTCGCAAGGCCGGAACGGGGGCTGATATCTTAATTCGTCCTCCAACCAGCTCCACAAACAGTCGAGGGGTCGGCTTATCTCACGAACTGATTGATGAAATCCAAGCTCTTGCCGGGGTGAAATTGGCAGTTGGCGCAATCGTTCAAATGCAGTCAGATACCAACACCATTACTGGTGTTGAAATGGAGAAGTTTGCTCAGATGGCTGGAGGCCTTGACTATTTAAAAGGAGGGCCGTTCAAAGGACGTTTTGACGTTGTGGTGGATGAGGTTTACGCCAAGCACAAAGAGGTTACAGTTGGAGAAAGCTTGCGGTTGCTCAATAGAGATTTTAATGTTGTCGGTATTGTAGAAACAGGCAAACTGTCTCGTATTTTTGTGCCTCTTAAGACAGTGCAGGAGTTAACCGGAGACCTGGGACAACTAAGCCAAATTTACGTCAAGCTAACGGATTCGGAGCAGACGCAGGTGATGATAGCTGATCTCAAAAAGAGACTGCCGGCAACCCCGATTTTTTCGATGGAAGAGTTTATCTCCCTTTTCACGGCCGAGACTAAAGGCATGGCTAAGGAATTTATAGCAGTTGTGGTCGGGATTGCTATTTCGGTTGGCTTTATTGTGGTTTTACTAGCAATGTATACAGCTGTTCTCGATCGTATCCGTGAAATTGGCATTTTGAAATCCCTTGGAGCCTCTCCGTTTTACATTGTCAGAATCTTTTTACAAGAGGCCATCGTTCTTACCACATTAGGAGTACTAGTTGGTATCGTATTTGGTCACGGTGCTCAGTTCCTAATTCGCAGCAGCTTTCCACTAGTGATGGTGCAATTTCTAGAAAGTCATATTGCCTGGGCGGCGGCAATCTCCTTCATCGGTTCTATTCTGGGTACTATATACCCTGCTTATCGAGCAGCAAGCCTCGACGCAGTCGATGCACTTGCTTAAAACGCAACCTGATTTTGCAATGTGTGGTCACTCGGAGACGTGGGCAAGCTAAAGCTTGAAAGCTAGCTTTATTTTCCAAAAGCGGCGTCGAAGCTCCTTTCAGAAGGAGTAAAATTCAGATGTTCAATAAATTTTCTTGCGTCAGCTGCACCATATTCGCGATCCATACCAGCATCTTCCCATTCGACTGAAAGAGGTCCAGTGTACTCTATCTCGTTGAGCGCTCTGATAATTTCTTCGAAATCTACTTCACCGTGACCTGGCGAGCGAAAATCCCAACCCCGCTCGGGATGACCAAAATTTAGGTGTGAACTGAGAATGCTGCTACGACCATTCAACTGCAAACAGCAGTCCTTCATATGGGCGTGGTAGATCCTATCAGAGAACGTGCGGATGAAAAGAGCTGGGTCAACATACTGCCAAAAAAGATGGCTAGGATCAAAATTGAACCCCAAAACTTTTCGCTGATCTACCATGTCCAGTACTCGCTCCGCGGTAACAATGTCGTATGCAATACCAGTTGGGTGACATTCAAGAGCAATACGCACATTCAATTCATCGAATATGTCGAGGATTGGGTTCCAGACCTCAGCGAATTGGTTAAACCCCGCGGCAATGGTCTTCTCAGAAACGGGCGGAAAGCTATAGAGTAAGTGCCAAATTGATGACCCTATCAACGTTGTGACCACTGAAACCCCCATGTTGTGTGCTGCACGGGCTGATGCTTTCACTGAGCGGATCGCCCAGTCACGCTTTTTTTCCGGGTCTCCGGAGCAGTTCGCGGGAGCAAAGGCATCAGAACGAGTATCGTTGTTAGGGTCGAGGGTCAATTGTCCGGCAATCGCACAAGAAATGGCCCAAACCTCAAGGTGATTTTTTTTGAGTATTTCCTTTTGTGATTCACAATAGTCGAGATCTTCGGACGCACGAAAAACATCGAGATGATCCCCCCAAGTAGCTAATTCAAGACCATCGTAACCCCATGACGAAGCTTTTGCTGCTAGTTCGGAGAGAGGTACATCTGCCCATTGACCCGTGACAAGTGTGATAGGGCGTTTCATTGTCAGCTTAATAAACCTGCACGAAATGTTAATCAGTCTGCTGATATATTTTAACGCTTGGTCCAAAGAGTGTACAATGGAGCCTTGTCCACGCGGACACGCCCCTTGTGGGCTCTGGTCTTCGGCGGCAATACCGCCGGGGACCACCATGGCTCCTTTCTTCATGAGAGCTATTGCATTTAATTTGCCCCCTTGGGCCTTAGTGCTGCGTGTTTAGCAGCTGCACAATACTGGATACTGTAGGATGATTGGAAGAAGAGTTATGATCTTTACCCGGTCTAAATTTCTTATCTTGTTGGTCGTAGTGACAGCACTACCTGGTTTCGGTCAGTTTACTTCTACTTCGCCCAGCGACAAAACGAGAAATGCTCCTTATCTGGACGACAAAGGAGCTCCTCTTGACCAGCCTTCTACGCCTCTAAAGATTGTCAAGATGAAGGGTGTTGTCGAGAATGTAGATCTTGACAAACGAACAATTACCATTTACAGAGGAAAGAAACACGGAAGGTCTATCGAGCTGACTTTTCCACAGCCGAACGGGCTAGAACAAGTCAAAACCTCCAAGAAAACCTCTAAGATTCTTGGCAAAAAGAGACTCGCCCTGGAAGACGTAGAAATGGGTTATAAGGTACGCTTGCAGTACTATCCACTACTTAATCAAGTGGCGGAACTTGTAGTCGAAAAACTGGGGTCATGACATGATCTCACTCGCTAATGTATCGGTTGTATAGCCCTTGCACGTTGGCAGCTTCCGTGTCACCAGGATGCAGAACAACGCGGTAGCGAAATCGTAAAGCTGTGTGTGGTTTGAGCGTTAGACTCGCGTCGCGCTTTGGGTCAGCATGAAAATCATGTTGCCCGAAAATATTAGCTGCGAATAGGCCATAGCTTCGCACGTGCCAATATGTTGGATGTCTTGGGTTGTCGGGGTGATCGAGGATAGCTATACCAAGCGTCTTGCCTGCAATCGAACCGCTGTAATCGACCCAACGCGAACGCTTTCCCCAAACTTCGAGCTCCCCGATCTTGTGCTCAGCAGACTGAATACGACCCGTACGCAGGATGCCAGTTGTACCAACACGTGCTTCCTCTAGTTCGGTGGCAACTCGAATTCCAAAAGTACCTTCTTTGGTGTCGCCAAATCGCACTTTTTGGTCAGTGGCTGTGAGGACAAAATCAAAGTCGACAACACGGTTGGGAGAACCTACATGGAATGTCATTGTACGATTTTCAGTCAACAGCAACTTTCCTTTAGGCGAACGCCATTCAAATGTGGCCTCAATGGTTCCCCGTTTTGATGACAGTTCTGTAGTGTGTCGAATTGACTGCAAAACGATTTGTCCTTTATTTTCAGCTTTGCTTTCAAACTCATTTGCCCAAAAGTCGTATCCGTTGACATCACCGTGTGCAAACCAAACTCCGCGGTGATGGCTGTGGTCACGGACCTCTCCTGGAATTTTCTCCATAGGAAAACTGCGAGTGGCGACGATTCCATCTATAGTGCGCAGAGGGTGCAAAAAGGGTTTTGGTACATCACGACCGAAATAGAAAGTTGAGAAATCACGCCCATCGAGTCGGATTTTGATTTGGTCATCGCCGTGAACAAACTCAATTTGTGTACCACCTTGAGAACTTCCGAGGGTAATCAAAATGTAAAAGCAACAAAACACTCTGCAAATGTAGGGCACGAGATTGTCCAAAGTAGTACTCAAACGAACTGCCACCTTAAAACATTTTTCCGCCAGAGTGACTGCAAAATCACCCAAAGTTTGCCAGTTCTCGTACTGCGCCTAGCGTCTGACCTAGTGGCACGGTTGGGTGATATTCTAGCCCTACATAGCCATCGAATTTCCCAGCTTGTTGCAAGTTGTAAATTTGACGGAAGACGTTGCGGTGATGGATCTCACCAGTGCCCGGTTGATGACGTCCGGGGTGGTCACCGACTTGGAAGTGCCCTATCATCTCTATCTTATTGCGAATTTGTGGAATGATATGACCATCCATGATTTGCACGTGATAAATATCGAACAATAATTTGACACGCTCATTTGCTACTCGTTCCATTACGCTGAAGGCCTCTTTTGAGCAACAGAGAAAATACCCAGGACGTGTTACCAAAGTGTTGATTGTCTCTACAATAATTGTCATGTCGTGATGCTCGAGAAGAGGTATAGCAGCTCTGAGGCCATCAACGCAGTGGTCAAGTTGTTCTGAGCGGGAGATGCCAGGGCGGTCCATACCGCTTAACACCACCAAACGTTTTGATCCCACTAACTTTGCAGCTGCAGCTGCATGCTCAATTTCACGTAGGAAGCCTTCATGCTCTGATGGATTATTCAGACTACATCCGGGAGCTCTAACACCTTTATTTGCGACTAGGCAAGCACAATTGAGGCCGTATTTTTTTTGTGCATTTCTGTATGCATTCAACTCATCCACATCACGCCAATTAAACATTTCAAAAGCTTGATACCCAGCCGCATGGAGCATAGCTAGAGCACTGTCGGGGTCATATTTTCTTTGCCGGACACCTTGTGTAGGTCTTCCCCAGGCCTCGGCTTTGTGGTCATCCTCGGGTAAGCCGCGGTCAGGACCACGAAACATATCGCATGTAACTGAGAGATTTAACCCTCGCACAGGGAAAGGTTCCAGGTGTGCTTGGCCACGCAAAGCCGACACTCCAGCAGTCGTAGTTAAAAAAGTTCGTCGTGTCATCGAAGCTATCTTACCTAAAAACCCCTGTTGTTTTGTAGCTCGAACTCATTGTGGCCTTAGCTATTAGCCTTGGTGGTCGGATGTTGTGACTTCTGATGCAGGACTTTCTGTGTTCTCCGTTCCACCTTCACTCAATGCGTTACGACTTAACTCCTCGAGCTCTTTTAAATTTGGAAGTTCAGATAAATCACTGAGTCCGAACTGCACCAAAAATTCCTTAGTTGTTTTATACATCATAGGGCGCCCCATGACTTTTTTGCGTCCAGCTGTGCTGATCAGTTTGCGGTTTAGCAAAGTGTGTATAACGCCGGTTACGTTGACACCTCTAACTGCTTGTATTTCAGGGATTGTAGCCGGCTGCTTATATGCAATTACCGAGAGAGTTTCTAGAGCTGGTAGTGAAAGTTTGAATTTTGGTCGCAACGTTTTTACAAAATTACGCACAGCTTCGTGATGTTCCGCTTTAGTAAACATCTTGTAGCCTCCCGCGACAACTCGTACTTCTATACCGTGGCTGGCGTCTTTGTAATCCTTGATAAGCCTATCCAAATCGTCTGTTACTGTACTAAGCGGAAAACCCAAGCCTTCGCTGATTTGTGCCGGAGTTAGAGGCTGTTCAGCTACATAAATCACCGCTTCAAGCAAAGCACGACGAACGTGATCTTCAGGCAGCGTGGCAGATAAAACCGATTGCTCTTGGGAACTCATTAGGTGGGCTCTCCTTCTAAGGCAACATCAAGTCGATCACTATTGAAAACGACATCAAACATTTTGTGTTTCCGTATCACAATGTCTCCGAACAGTTTATCCTGTCGCAAGATGATAGCCTGCATGCGGACCATTTCCAACACTGCCAGAAACGTGGCTATTAGGGAACGACGATTTGGTTGTCTCTCAAAAACATCACGTAGCCCGATTGTTCGTCCTTCGCTGAGTAGCATGTTTTTTAGATAAGAAATTCTGTTCTCGACCGAAACGTCATTCTCGGGTATGTCGAACCTAGGGCGATTTTTGGCACGCTCAAGGACTTCTTGAAAAGTTTGGACTAGGTCAAATGCTGATACCGTTAATCCCGGGTCATCATTCTTATCCAGAAAACTCTCAAGAGGAGGGTTCGACCACGTGTTTTCTTCAACAACTCGTTTTTGCAGCAGCATTTGAGAGGCTTGTTTGAAGGTGTCATATTCAATGAGTCGTTGTACCAATTCTTCGCGAGGATCCTCCTGTTCATCTTCCGCAACCACTGGATTTTTTGGCAGTAACATTCTTGACTTAATCTGGATCAGCGTTGCTGCCATAAAAACAAACTCACCACCAAGCTCCACACTCAGTTCGTCTGCACGGCGAATATAATCGAGATACTGTGATGTTACCTGAGAGATAGGAATGTCGAAGATGTCTAGTTTGTGCTTGCGAATTAGGTCGAGCAAAAGGTCAAGAGGGCCCTCGTAGCGCTCTACTTGTATCTTGAAATCAATGCCGCCAGCATCGCTTTCTGCAAATGCGGACTTGCCGTCCGGGTTGCCCACAGTATCATCGGGCAGTTGTTTGGGGAGGCCAGCTTCGTTCACGGGACGATTGAGTGAATATCACTGTAACATGCATTCATACGATAGGGTATGACCATACTTCAAACCACAGCATGTCGAGATTTATATAAATGGCAACGCAGCCAATGGTAGCACAGCTTTATCTCAGACTACTGCCTACCGGTGGACTCCTCCGCTAGAATTTTTCCGTCCAACATGTGGAGTGTCCGTGCATCACAAAAGGCTGCAGCTTCGGCGTTGTGAGTAATCATCAGAATAGTCTGACCTAGTTCTTTGTTGAGCGTTTTCAGAGTAGTGAGCACAGCTTTTGAGTTCTGGGAATCAAGATTTCCGGTCGGTTCGTCAGCCAACAAAATGGGAGGTTGGTTAACAATGGCACGAGCAATTGCAACACGTTGTTGTTCGCCACCTGAGAGGGCGTGTGGTTTGTGATGTAAACGGTGCTCTATACCGAGTAGGCTGAGTAAGTTCTCGAACCTTGGGTCCGTCTGACGGTCTCCAGCAATATGCTTGGCGATTTCTATATTTTCTGCAGCACTAAGAGTGGGTAATAGGTTGAATCTTTGAAAAACAAACCCTACGCTGTGTCGCCTAAGAGCAGTCCTCTCTCTATCGGTCATATTTGTTAGATCGTGACCTGCAACACGAACACAGCCTGTACTGGGAGGAGTGAGTCCACCTATGATGTGAAACAAACTTGACTTACCCGATCCTGACGGGCCGAGTATTGCGACAAATTCGCCAGTCTTCACACTCAGGTCAACACCACGAAGTGCGGGCACTTCCACCCTTCCGCTCATGTGGTAGACCTTAGTTAGTCCTTCTACTTCGATGATGGAGTCATGTACCATAAATCACGCCATTACTAATCGTATGCCAGGGCCTCGATCGGGTCTTGTCGTGCAGCTTTGGTTGCGGGGTAGAGTGACCCTACTAAGGAACTAACTATTGCAATGAAAGCCCCCCAAAACACCCATGAGGGCAAAATTAAAACTGCTATCAACGGGAAAAAAGTCTCAATAGCCACCTTGGCACTATATGCAAACAAGTACCCAAACACTATTCCTACTATGCACATAGCCAGCGTCTCGCGCATGACTATTCGTGTGATGTAGGCTTTTGAGGCACCCATGGACTTCAGAATGCCAATCTCTCTTGTTCGTTCCAGGACTGAGGTATACATGGACAACATCACAACTAAAAAACCGATGGTTACAGCGATACCAATAATCACGTTTATGGATTGTGCTGACATTGATCGTAGGTTGGCTGCTGCTTGGGAGAGTAAATCCTCCATAGCGTAGATCGGATAGGACGGCAGTAAAGCCTTAATCTTGGTAATAGTAGCAGCGGTTGCTGTTGGGTCATGGAGTTTCAGGTAGAGCTGGCTGAGCCTCCCATGCCAACCCATTAACTCCTGCATGGTTTCGAGTTTAATGAATATGCGGGACATCTTCCCGCTCTCGACGATTGCCACCACTCGAAAGTCATGGTTGAGTAGGTTCAGCGTGTCACCGACACGAACTTTTTTATAGCGTGCATAAACCTCGTCAACAATCGCATCGTATTGGTTCTTAAGGGGTCCTCCATCGAGATAGTGGACTCCATCAGCCATTTCGGTAAAACGTTCCCAGTCCACACCCGTAATAGTTTGTAAATTGCCTAGGGTTGTAAGTGCCGTACCTGTAGTAATCTTAATTTCGGGAAAGATCTCAGCAAGCCGCTCAAGTAGTTTCTGAGGAATGTCAGCTGTTCCTAAACTCTGGGCGGCACTACTGGTCGAAGGTCGAATGATGATGTCGGCGCCGACACCGCGGCTTCTGCGCTGAGATTCTGACAATAGCCCTTCTGAGATGCCGACGATCATCAGTATCATCGTCACTTCAACCGCGACCGCCAGCACACTCAATGCGGTCCTAATCGGACGGTGCGTGAGGTTACGGGCGATCATTTTATTGATCACGCTACGTTGTCCCCTCGGGATGGACTTTCATTTTTTCTCCGATACGTTCGATTTTGGTGCCTGCAGGGGCCTCTAGCTCGAAACTGCGCTTGGAAAGGGATTCGTTAAGTCCGGGATTTAAAATGCGGACCTGCACTTCGTATCCATCCTTGGGGCGCGTTAGGAAAATTGTTTGAGGATAAGGCAACTCCTTTGCCATTGACCATTCCGTATAAGAAACGTCGGTTACCAGGTCAGCAAGATCATCGAATATCTGAATGCGGGAAATTTCTAAGTCACTGCGGTCAAACCAAATTTTTCGTAACAATCTTACTTTTCCATTTTCATCCTTGCCCATAAGGTGGACGATTTGATAGGCGCGTTTCCTATGTAGTACGTTTTCGAGCATGCGGTACGGTTCATTTTGCCTTGGTGGATCGATCAAGACTGCTTCCAGCAGGTGTTGTGGTCGAACGCGGTCAATACGATCCTTTGGTGACTCTGCTATTGCTTCAGGGCCGATTAAAAAACGGTTAGTGGGTGGGATATACACCTTGAATTCGATTCCGTCGGAGACCATATCAAACGCCTTGCTTTTGACTACAGGCACTTCGGCGATAGTCCTGATACTGGCAGGCCGCTCAATCAAAATAAATCCTCTAACTTCTGTAAATTCTTGCACTCTCTGTATTTTTCTGTTACTTTTGGTCCTTCTTTTTTTGCTCGATTGTTCATTGGTGACAACTGCGAGACGCAGCTCGACAGTTGATTTCATCGTACGGATGTCTCCGAAGACTTCTAGCTTTTCGGTGAGCTCCTCAACTGTTGCTGTAGCTTTGGGGGTGGATACAGATCGGTCGACACGGGTACGTCCCAAACAACCTGTAGCGGCCCCGACGCACACCATAATCACCAACACTAATGACGGTTTAGTTGTGAGGGGGAAAAACCAAGAAATCTGAGGCAATACTTGATTATATCTAATGGCTCTAATATTTCCAGTTGATGAGTTGCCAATGTTCTTGTGACGGAAATTAAGTCGGCGGCCGAAACAACACGATTTTCAAGGGGTTGGAATTATTTAATCAGGCTATATGTTGTTTGATAATACATGTATTCGGCGTGATGAGACACGGGTTTTCTGTGTAGTTAATATTGGGTTCGTAACGCTCTTTGGGTTGCCTGATTTTTCTAAATTTGTTATAACCCTTGGCAACTCGACTGAATTAGCACTTCTACAGGACGCCGAAACTGCTGTGCATAAACAGTAGGGCAATGTGTTTTAGTTTAAGTCGAGGGAGAAGATATTATATGGCAAGAAAGGCTCACAAGGGTGCTAGACGGGCCGAAGCGACCCAACTCCCCAAAAAGAAAGCTACGCGCAAGAAGGC
>DJHJ01000027.1 GCA_002433055.1 Acidobacteriia bacterium UBA6623
CTCAACATCAACGGTGCAAAAATCTCTGCGTCAAAGAAGATGAAAGTGATTTTAGTCAATACATGCATCCGTTAGGGTGCTCTAGCAACATACCTCACTACATGCGTGCTCGTGAGATCTCACCTACACAATCACAATCAGGCATAATCAATACTCAACACCGTGTCTGAATATACCGCTGAACACGCCCAAGCTGGTCTCGATGCGAAACTCCCTTCCATCGAAACATGGCCGAACCAGTTCAAGGGCTATAGCATAACAATCGAAATTTCGGAGTTTACCTCGATATGCCCCAAGACGGGCTTGCCCGATTTTGGGAAACTTTCTCTCACTTACGAACCCGATATGCTTTGCCTGGAGTTGAAATCTTTCAAATACTACCTTCTGGCCTATCGTGGTTTGGGTATTTTCTATGAAAACGTCGTTAACCGCATACTGGCTGACGTGGTGCAAGCTATTCAACCGGTCAGCGCAGAACTAGTAGGTGAATTCACACCCCGTGGCGGACTGCGCTCCACTATAACTGCACAACACCGTAGCAACAACACAGAAAAGACCTCTTGCTAACATAATCTGATCTTCAACCAAAGGAATACACTCTCAAGGTTCCATGTAAATCTGCGATGAAAACCACTTACTTACTGTTGATCGTCATAGTGACCAACGCAGCAGGAAACGTCACACTCGGTTACGGCATGCAACAGTTTGGCAGCATTGCATCCTACTCTCCTTTGGATATGATTCGGGGTGGTATCGCAGCCATGGCTAACCCGTGGGTGATCGCAGGGGTTGTCTTGTTGCTGGTTTTCTTCATTGCGCATGGGTTGGCTCTAAGTCGCGCTGACCTAAGTTACGTTTTACTCGTCACTTCGGTAGGGTATGTGCTGGTTGCAGTTCTCGGGTGGTCCATATTGGGAGAATCAATCTCGACATGGCGTTGGATTGGCACGGTACTCATCACTGTCGGAGTCAGTCTCGTCGGGTCAACTCCACCATCAACCATAAATCGACAACTCGGAAATGGTGTATCTTGAACTTCTTTCTTTTACTCCTAACCATTAGCGGCACTGTCGTCGGCGATCTTCTGAAAACTGCCTGTATGCGACAGATTGGACCCATCGATGATTTTCACCCTGGGGCGCTAATCCAAAATGCACGTCAAGTTGTCAGAATGACCGCTATTTGGTTTTGCTTACTCGCCTATACTGTGTCGTTCTTTTCCTTCATGGCACTTATTTCAATAAGCGACGTAAGTTTTGCTGTGCCAGCAACAGCCGCAGGTTATGTCGCAGAGATACTATTAGCAAAAACGTTTCTGAGTGAGACTATCTCCCAACGCCGCTGGGCCGGTGCTGTGTTGGTAACCTGCGGTGTGATGTTGATTTCCTACTAAAGGTTGCGGTGATGGAATTACTAAACAAGCCAACATTGTTAGTGGCCGTCGTTCTGGCAGTATGTGCCTCGCTCTACTATTTGGTTGTCATATGTTGCACTTGGCGCTTTCGACACAGACTGCCATACGGTGGCAGTTCGACATCAACACCTCCACTGTCAGTGCTCAAACCTCTCCGTGGTGCTGACCCGTTCCTGGAGACCAATCTACTGACCCATGCACTGCAGGACTACCCCGATTTTGAGCTGCTGCTTGGAGTGGAATCTCTGGATGACCCTGCAGCTGAAGTAGTTGACCGACTGAGTTCCAAATTCCCTGATTTACCTCTTAAGACCATTGTGTGTGGCCCAACACTCGCCGGTAATCCTAAAATATGGCAACTCGAAAGGCTGGCTCATCACTCGCACCACGACACCTTTCTGGTGAATGATGCCGACATTGTCGTAGAGCCAAACTACTTTCGAGAGATCGTCGAAGAACTGGAAGCTCCCAATGTAGGAGGAGTGACCTGCCTTTACCGGGCTCGACCTGGTGGTGGCCTAGTCTCTCTACTGGAAGCATTGTGGGTATCTGCAGAATTTCAAGGATTGGTGTTGACCGCTAGCTGCACCCAAGGAGTAAGTTTTGCACTTGGAGCAACAATAGCATTCCGAAACAGTGACCTAAAAGAAGCTGGTGGTTTTGAAGTATTACGGCCGTTCTTAGCCGACGATTATCAACTAGGCAACCATCTCACTAAGGTTGGACGACGGGTTGTATTATCTCGACGAGTTGTAGAAACTGTCTTGCCAACCACAAATTGGCGTGAAGTCTTGCAACACTGGCTGCGATGGTCCCGCACCGTGCGTTTATCTCGACCTCGCGGACATGCCGGACTGATTTTCACCCATGGCACGATTTGGAGCCTGTTGGCGCTCCTTGTTTGTGACGGTCAAACTGTTCCAGTTGTCACTGCTATTTGCTGTTTGGCCCTACGTGGCATGGCCGCCTGGAGTGTTGGCCACTTTGTAGTCCAATCAGAAACGGTACGTCGCTATGGTTACTTGATTTTCTTGGCCGATCTTCTGGCGTTTGTTTTATGGTGTGTTAGCTTCTTCGGAAACCATGTCGTGTGGGCAGGCCGTCATCTGTCACTCGATCGCCTGGGTCGAATACGCCAGACCACTTCAAATTCGGACTAATTCTATCAGCAGTCTTGTAGAAAGCTGCTGTAAGCTATAGGTGGTAGCTTCGAGAGTAATTTCGTAGCAGGATCGATCTCAAAAAAAGGGCACAGCCACACTGATGGATTCGATAGTGAATAACAACCTACACACTGGGAAGAAAGAAACTGACAAGGCTGTCTACCTTCTAAAGCCACGTGGCTTTTGTGCAGGGGTTGTTCGGGCAATCGACATTGTCGATTTAGCCCTGAAGGTATACGGTCCGCCAATCTATGTTCGTAAAGAAATTGTGCACAATCGACACGTAGTCGCTGACCTCGCCTCTCGAGGGGCGATTTTTGTGGACGAACTAGACGAGGTTCCAGAACGCGGCCGCGCGGTCTTCAGTGCACACGGCGTTGCCCCCGAAGTGCGACAACAAGCTGAACAACGTTGTCTTCGTATTATCGACGCCACCTGTCCACTTGTCACGAAGGTACATTTGGAAGCAGTCCGCTTCGCTGAGACACAGGGCACAATTCTCCTCATAGGTCACCGCGACCACGATGAAGTAATTGGGACGATGGGTGAAGCACCCGAGCGAACTATAGTGATCTCATCACCCGAGGAAGCACAACAAGTCGAGGTGCCGAACCCGAAGAATACGTACTATTTAACACAAACAACACTCAGCTTAGACGAAGCAAACGTCATCATTGAGGAGTTACAAAAAAGATTCCCTAGCATTCAGGGCCCGCCTGCTAAAGATATTTGCTATGCCACTGAGAATAGGCAACAAGCTGTAAAACGTGTTGCTCCACGCTCGGATCTGTTATTAGTAGTCGGATCAGAAAATAGTTCAAATTCAAGAAGACTTGTCGAAGTTGGTGAAAATCTAGGCGTGCCAGGGTTTCTCGTCGACGACAAATCTCAACTGAAAGCAAGCTGGTTTGAGAACGTAAGTCGTGTGGCAGTTACGGCAGGCGCATCTGCACCGGAAGTATTGGTGTTAGGAATACTTGATCATCTTAGAACGTTTGGTTTTGACAAGGTAGAAGAAGTGGAAGTCATTGAGGAAGACATTATATTCCCTCTGCCTCCCGAGCTCACAGACCATAAAAAAGAGCTTACTCAGATCGCTAACGTGTGAAGTGGAATCGGTGATGAGATTAGAGATTTCGATCTGCGAAAATCTGAAGGTCTGCAAAACATGCGAAGGATCTTTAACTCAACCGAGTGAGGAATTGAGCATTTGAACATAGCGGTTGCACAAAGTGTTGCTTTATCCCAGCAGTCCGAGATTCTCTCGTCACTGAAAGCCGCCACCGAATACCTGCTGAGTAAGCAGTCACCTGAAGGCTACTGGGTAGGAGAATTAGAAGCCGATACTTCCCTCGAATCTGACTACATCCTGCTCCAACTATGGCTTTATCCTCCAACCACTGGTTCATGGGGCCCACCAACGATGAAGCGCATCAAGCGGGCGGCAAGATATATTCTTAGTCGACAACTTCCAGACGGGGGTTGGAACATCTACCAGGGTGGACCAGCAAACGTCAGTGTTTCAGTCAAAGCCTACCTTGCTCTTCGCCTCGCCGGTATTGGCATCGATACACCACAGCTAACCCAAGCGAAAGAGCGGATACTTCAACTAGGCGGAGTCGAAGCAGCTAATAGCTACACCAAGATCTACTTGAGTTTCTTTGGGCTGTATGATCGAGCCAAAACTCCTTCAATTCCACCAGAGCTCTTTCTGCTCCCACCTAGAGCAGTATTCAGCGTGTACGAAATGTCGTCGTGGACACGCACCATCATAGCCCCATTAGCGATTCTTGGAGCACTAAAATCATCACGGCCGGTACCGGAAGAAATCACCCTAAACGAACTGTCAACCGGTGTTGAGCCCTCTACGCCCAACTTACTTAGCCTTGGTGGCCTCTTTTGCCTCGCAGACCAAGCGTTCAAGATCTGGGAACGTATTGGAATACAGAGAGTGCGACGCAATGCAATTAGAGCGACCAGTCACTGGATGATCAAACACCTCGAAAGATCAGATGGATTAGGCGCTATTTTTCCAGCAATGATGAACTGTATTATGGCGCTAACCGAGCTCGGTTACAGTCTTGATGACCCCTTGCTAAAACAGCAAATTCAAAAGTTTGAAGAGTTGATTGTTGAGGACGGCAATGAACACGATGGGGCAATGCGAGTGCAGCCATGCCTATCTCCGGTGTGGGATACCGGATTAACGGCATTTGCTGTGGGAAGAGTTTCAGCCATCTGTACTAGCAATGCTGAAAGTGCGTTGAATCGCGCAGCTGACTGGTTGCTAACCAAGGAGGCCCGACACAATGGCGATTGGTCAGTGAAAAATAAGACTGGCAGACCGGGAGGATGGTATTTTGAATTTGCCAATGAATTTTATCCCGACACCGATGACACAGCTCAGGTGCTTTTGGGGCTCCACTATGCAAAATCTAGCAACCCGGAAATGCAGGAGAAAGCAAAACAACGTGGTATCGAATGGTTGCTCAGCATGCAGTCCAGCAACGGTGGGTGGGGTGCTTTTGATGTTGATAACAATAATCGTCTACTGAGTCATGTTCCGTTTGCCGACCACAACGCTATGCTTGACCCAACATGTCCAGATTTGACCGGACGAGTTCTCGAGGCACTTTGCGTGACAGGGCTCGGTCATTCGCACCGAGCAGTAAGGCGTGGGGTAGAGTTTCTGAAACAAACGCAGGAAGAGGATGGAAGCTGGTTTGGACGTTGGGGAGTGAACTACATATACGGCACATGCTTCGCCCTGAGGGGTCTAGCATCTGCAGGCGAAGACCCGCGTGAAGCATACATCATCCGTGCTGGAGAGTGGCTACGCTCAATTCAAAATGCAGACGGCGGGTGGGGGGAAACCTGTGCTAGTTATGACAATCCAAGGTACAAAACTGAAGGTAGAAGTACTACATCACAGACTGCGTGGGCGCTCATGGGATTAATAGCCTCAGGAGACAATCAGTCTGGCAGTACTACAACGGGAGTGCGATACTTGCTAGACACTCAACTTCTCGATGGGTCATGGAGTGAACAGAGCTACACTGGTACTGGTTTCCCGGGTGTTTTCTACCTGAAGTACGACCTATACCGACAATATTTTCCCTTGTTGGCTTTGTCGCAGCATATAACAGCATCGGAGGGAACAGGCCGCCGCACCTAGCGATAGACATCCATATTAATGCACTTTCTTGTTCTTAAAAAACACAATGCGTATTCCTCTTGAAACTGCAGTCCGGCTTGGCTTTTATATGGCCAAAAACAAACTTCGGCCACCCGCTCGTTGGCAAGGTGACCCTACACGGGTCCAAGGCGGTAACCCTTTCCCAATCATCGCCGACAAACCGCCCTCGACGCGGCTTTCCAGAAAAAACGTCTCGCACCCATACTTACGTAAACGCTTCCCACTCGTGTTAATGCTGGAACCGCTACACGCCTGCAATCTAACCTGTACTGGGTGCGGGCGAATTCGTGAATACGACGACACCATCACTGAACGTATTCCCCTCGAGAAATGCCTGTCTGCAGTGGACGAATGTGGTGCGCCTGTTGTTTCGATTTGTGGCGGTGAGCCAATGATGTATCCCCAAATCGGGGCGCTAGTGAAAAATATCATTGCACGTAAACGTCACGTTTATTTATGTACTAATGGGATGTTTCTAATCAAACGCTTGCATGAATTTCAACCAAGCAAACAACTTTTCTTCAATGTCCACTTAGACGGCCTAAAGGAAACCCATGATTTAGCTGTTGAACGGGAGGGAGTGTTTGACGAAGCTATCGATGGTATACGCGCAGCTAAGAAGGCCGGCTTCATGGTTTGCACAAACACTACCGTGTACCGTGAAACTGACATGAAGGAGATTGAAGCTCTGTTTGAGTTTCTCGAACCACTCGGAGTAGATGGACATATGCTGTCACCTGCGTATGGCTACGCAGCCGTAGGGGACCGTGAAATTTTTCTGACCCGCCAAGAAGTACATGAGAAGTTTAGAAACATTGACCAAATCTTTCGACGATTTAAGCTGACATCAACGCCAGCATACCTTAAGTTTTTGAAAGGTGAACGCGAACTGCCCTGCACAGCCTGGGGCAATCCCACTTACAACATTCGCGGGTGGAAGGGGCCATGCTATCTGATCACTGATGCACACTGGGAAACCTTCGATGATTTGATGAACCAAACCCCTTGGGAGGAATACGGCTACGGCAACGACTCTCGATGCGAACATTGCCTGGTGCACTGTGGGTACGAAGCTTCAGCTGCACTCGGAGTTAACGCGCAAATGGGTGACAGTTTGAGGATGCTCAGATGGGCATTATCTTAGACAAAACTGAGGTGTAAAACCCCCCGTGCTGCCCAGGCTTGACAATGCTCTCTAAAACGTACAGTGACATTTTTGACTGGAGCTTCAGGATTCATAGGCGGGCATCTAGCGCGCGTACTCATAAAGAGTGGTCGTTCAGTGCGGGCTCTTTTACGGCCCTCGAGCAATAGAGAGAGAGTATCTGGACTTGACTTGGAAACAGTAGTCGGAGATCTGCGCGATGTGAATTCCTTAAAGGGAAAGATGAGAGGCTGTCAGGAATTATTCCACGTGGCGGCTGATTACAGATTGTGGGCAAGAGATCCAGCGGAAATTTACACCTCAAACATCGAGGGCACTCGGAATATTCTTCAAATCGCTTTAGAGGAAGGCGTAGAACGAGTCGTGTACACCTCAACGGTAGGCTGCATAGGAATGCCTGCGAACAACGAAGAGGGGGATGAGAATGTCGCGGTTTCTGTTACAAAAGCCGCGGGACCCTACAAGCACTCGAAGTACCTAGCAGAGCGAATCGCTCTCGAGTTTGCTTCACTAGGGCTTCCGGTTATCATTGTCAATCCAACAGCACCAATTGGAGAGTATGACTGGAAACCAACTCCGACAGGAAAGATTGTTGTAGATTTTCTTAGAAAAGCACTGCCGGCATACCTGGAAACCGGTCTGAATATCGTTGATGTCCGGGATGTTGCTCAGGGGCACTTAACTGCAATGAAAAGAGGGCGAAGTGGAGAACGCTACATTTTGGGCGGACGTAACATGATGCTCTGGGAAATTTTTCGCACCTTGTCAAAGATTAGCGGACAACCTGCCCCAAAAGTTCGTATACCCTATGCAGTAGCGTACGCTTATGGGTTAACCTCGACAATAGCCGCAAAATTTACGAAGCAAACACCGCTTGCGCCGCTGGACGCTGTTCGCATGGCACGCAAGAGGATGTTCGTCAAATCGGAGAAGGCCGAACGTGAAATCGGCTTCGTAGCCGGTCCAGTCGAACAAGCCTTCGAACGCGCAGTACAATGGTTTCGCAACAACCAATATTGTTAGTAGTGGGTGCAGATCGTCGAGAGTTTTCGGCCTTCGATCGAGTAAAACAGACCGCTTCTCAGGCAAGAGTTCGCTGGGAAGCCAGAACAGTGCTACCATCCGGTCCAGCGCTACTGGCGGCGCATGGCCCAGGACGTGAAAATGCTAGTTATGCAGTCCGCGCAATTTGCTCTTCACAACCTGTTACTGCGGTCATTTCTACCGGTTTTGTTGGTGCTCTCGATGAAACACTTTCTCTATCAGATGTTTTCATAGCGACTCGTGTTGTACAGCAAGAGTCAAAACTGCAGTATGCTGTAAAGTTGCCGGTCTGGTCGAGAGTGAGGGAGCCTGCGCAAGGGTCGCTACTAACAGTCGACGAAGTGGTGCAGACGGCTCACGATCGAAAGGAGCTCCGTTCACTTGGAGTAAGTGCAGTAGACATGGAAGCGTCAGCGGTGGCAGCAGAGGCAGCAGCCAGAAAATTGCCGTTTTTTTGTGTTCGTGTGGTAAGTGATGAAGCGGACGTTTCGTTTCCGGTTGACTTTAACAGAGCACGTAGATCTAACGGTACTTTTTCAGAATGGCGCATACTTAGCCAGGCTTTGACGCGACCGAGCTGTTGGAATAGATTGTGGCAACTGAAAATTGATTCAGACCAGGCAAGTATTGCGCTGGCAGATTTTTTCAGTAGAGCAAAGTTTAACGTTTAATTTGGATCATGAGTGCAGCAGCATTAGTAGTGCCAAACTCAATGGACGCCTCAGTTTACCGAGGATCAAGTCGGTTATGTCTTGAACAGTTGCCAGTACCTGAAATAGAACCTGGCGAGCTTCTGGTAAGAGTGGAGTCGTGCGGTATTTGCCACACAGATTTAAAGAAGATCAAATATGACCTTCTTCCACCGCCTAGGATCTACGGACACGAAACGGCAGGCGTTGTGGTGCGCACCGGCGAACGCGTCCAGGGACTAGCCCCTGGCGACCGAGTTTGCTTGTTTCACCATATCCCTTGTTTCAACTGTTTCTACTGTCGTCACGACAATTTTGCTCAGTGTGAGACATACAAAAAAGTTGGTGTAGGTGCTGGGTTTGAGCCAGCTGGCGGTGGCTTTGCACAGTATGTAAAGGTCATGGACTGGATCGTGAAACGTGGAGTCATCAAAATTCCAGAGGGAGTTAGTTTTGATCGAGCTAGCTTCGTTGAGCCTGTTAACACCTGCTTAAAAGCTTTGCGAAAATGTGCCACCTCACGAGAGGAAACAGTACTGGTGGTGGGACAAGGTCCCATAGGATTGCTGTTTACGATATTACTCTCACAATCAGGTGTAAAAAACATTTTTTCGACGGACATATTACGCACACGTGTAGAAGCTTCATTGCGGATGGGAGCCGTGGAGTCTTGGAGTCCACTAGTGCAGGATATTTCGTCAGAGATCAAACGTGTAACTTCCGGTCGTGGCGCAGATGTTGTTATCGTAGCTGCATCTGCACCAAATATTGTTGAGCAGGCGGTCGACGCTTCACGACCTGGGGGACGGATAATGCTCTTTGCGCAAACATCGCATCAGGAAACCTTCACACTGCCGGGTGCCCTGATCTGTGCCCAAGAGAGGATGGTGTTCGGCTCCTACAGTGCTGCAATTGATTTACAAGAGGAAGCAGCGAAGATAGTTTGGCAAAATGGATTTCCGGAGGAAGAGCTGATCTCACATCGCCTTCCATTGGGTGATTTGGAGCACGGCATTGAGCTAGCGCACAGTCCGACCAGTGGGTCTCTGAAATTAGTAGTACACCCACAGAATTGATTGTTCAAGTTCTTATTGAGGAGTTCGTACGTGAAACAGACCATGCAGGCCGCGATGCTATATGGCAGGGAGGAACTCCGCGTTGAAGAAGTTCCCGTGCCTTCGGTCAAGTCGGACGACATTCTAGTCAAGGTCCGGGTTGCCCTGACGTGTGGTACGGACCTAAAGGTGTTTCGGCGCGGCTACCATGCCCGCATGATCAGACCACCAGCAGTACTCGGACACGAATTGGCCGGCGATATAGTAGCGGTTGGTCCAGACGTAACGAACTTCCACATTGGCCAACGCGTGGTTGCTGCAAATTCTGCACCATGTAGACACTGTTATTTCTGTAAACGGAATCAGGAGAACCTTTGTGAAAACCTCCTGTTCAATAATGGTGCTTACGCGGAATATGTCCGTATTCCGGGCCCTATAGTAGCTTGCAATACGCATGAAATCACAGATGGCGTTTCCTATCGAGATGCGGCAATGGTGGAGCCGCTAGCTTGTGTTATACGCGGTATAGAAGAAACTGGTATCCGTGAGGGTGACACCGTGGCGGTGATTGGGTTGGGACCTATAGGCCTGATGTTCATTCGCTTAGCTCACCTAAATGGAGCTCGTGTGATCGCCGTGGGGCGCCGTCCGACACAGCTTGAGCGCGCCAAACGGATGGGTGCATCAGAACTTGTAACCGCTGTGGATGATGTCGACTGGGTAAACCAGGTGCGGAACTACACGGATTCGTCCCGTGGTGCGGATGCGGTAATCGAAGCAGTGGGCACACCCGACACCTGGCAAGCCGCTATGGGTATGGTAAGAGGTGGTGGCACGGTTAATTTTTTTGGTGGCTGCCCGGGCAATAGCCACGTACCGATAGACACCTCCCTGGTTCACTATTCGGAAGTGTCGCTTAAATCAAGTTTCCACCATACACCGAGACATATTCGACAAGCATTAGAGGTGATTCGCCGTAGCGATCTTCGTTCGGCTGACTTCGTTATCAATGAAGCTCCCTTATCAGATTTGTTGTCGGTTTTCCGTGAGATGATGAGTCACAATGGACATTTGAAAACCGCAATTTTGCCGTAGTATCTAGATTTACTAAGCTTCTTTGTGTAGGTACTCGGTTAGACTTGGCCATTTATCTAAGAGCCCGGCAACTATGCTTGAAGACAACTCTAAGAGACGTTACATGCGTGTGTATGGCAAGTGAATCCCCTCCTCCAACCTATTGATTTTGTCGAAAAGCACGGTACGAGATTCTCTGCTTGGTCACTCAAGGACTCGTTAGCCTATACAAGAAGTCTGTCTGTATCCCACTACGAAAATTTCCATCTTGCCAGTTGGTTGCTACCACGGCAACTTCAGCAGGATTTCTTTAATGTCTATGCCTTTTGTCGTTGGGCAGACGACTTAGGTGATGAATCAGGTAGTGCTGAACGAAGTCTAAATCTACTCGACTGGTGGCAGGAAGAGCTTACTGACCTTTACCGCGGGAAAGCTACCCACCCTGTCTATGTGGCACTGCAGGAGACGGTTCACAAACACAACATACCTCAGGAACCATTCAACAACCTAATTCGTGGTTTTGTCCAAGATCAAACAATAACGCGCTACGCCACACACAATGAACTACTGATGTACTGTCGTTACTCGGCTAATCCAGTTGGCCATCTTATTTTGCATCTTTGCGGTTACAAGGACGAAGAACGTCGTCGCTTGTCTGACTTTACTTGTACCGCATTGCAATTGACCAATTTCTGGCAAGATGTCGCACATGATTGGTCAATCGGACGCCTATACATTCCGCTTGAACACATGCGGTCTTTTGACTACTCACCAGCAATGTTTGAAGAAGATTTAAATCTCGGTCGCGGAAGCCCTGCATTCCGTGCCCTCATGAAAGAACTGGTGGAGGAAACCAAAAAGTTATTCAACAAAGGCCTTCCGTTGGCAGACCATGTGGACCGTCACTTGGCGGTTGATTTAGAGCTATTCAGTCGCGGCGGCATGGCGATTCTAGAGTTGATTCGTCACCAAAATTACGACACGATAAGACATCGTCCCAGGCTCGGTGCAATAAAGCGCCTTAGGTTAATGCTCGGTGTGGCAGCACGTAGACTGCTAAGAAACCGTTTATATATACGACCAACCCGCTCACCGGATTAGATCATATGGCTACCTTGGAAGAGTCCTTTGAACATTGCAGATGTGTAGCGCGAAATCGAGCACGAAACTTCTACTATGCCTTCCTGCTTCTTCCACCAGATCAAAAACTCGCTATGTGCGCTGTGTACAGCTTCATGCGACATGCGGACGACATAGGAGATAGAATCGGAACTCCTGTTAGCTCTCGGGTCATAGCAATCAGCAACTGGAAAGATGATCTTGAAGGCGCACTCAAAGGTCATTATGGAGGCAACCCAGTCCTGCCAGCTCTTCACGACACTGTGCAACGTTACAACATCCCGCGAGAATATTTCTTTGACTTAATCGAGGGCGTCAAGAGCGATTTGTCTCCTCGACAACCTAGTTCTTTCGATGACCTTTACAGTTATTGTTATCGAGTTGCATCGGTTGTAGGTATGACATGTGTTCACATCTGGGGTTATAATTCCCCGGAAGCACTTCGTCTAGCGGAAAAATGTGGCGTCGCATTTCAGCTCACCAACATCCTGCGTGACATTTCCGAAGATGCTCAAATGGGGCGTGTATATCTGCCGAAAGAAGACCTAGAGCGATTCGGGGTTAGCACAGAAGAACTGTTGACTGGTGAACCTGGTGAACACTTTGAAGAGCTAATGGCATTCGAGTGGAATCGTGCAAATCTCTACTACTCTGAAGTCGAACCACTGCTTGATATGGTGAATGCTCCTGCACGTCCTGCTCTCTGGGCTATGATTTCAATCTACTACAACATCTTGCAACGCATTCGTGAGTGCCGCTACGACGTATTTACACACCGTGCAGCATTGAGCAGCCTAGAAAAAACTTGGATCACCTTGCGAGCTTTTAAGTTGCGATTGACTGGAAGGAGGCCGTCATACCTCGCGTAGTTATTGTTGGAGGAGGCCTAGCCGGACTATCTGCTGCCGCTGCCTTAGGTTCGATTGGGTTCGAGGTTGACCTCCACGAAATACGCCCCTTTCTTGGTGGTCGTGCAGCTTCTTTCCCATTGAATCCAGCCGACGAGCATTCTGAACAAATTGACAATTGTCAGCATGTCCTGTTGCGGTGTTTCACAAACCTATTGGATTTTTACGAACGTACCGGGGTCAAAGAAAAGATTCACTTCCACGATCGGCTTCATTTCGTTCGTCCCGGTGGCGCGGTAGACATATTGAAGCCAGGTTGGCTGCCTGCTCCAGCACATCTTATCGGTTCTCTGTTAATGTTTCGAGGGCTAACCCTAACTGATAAATACTCAATTTTGACAGCGTTAGCAGCCATGCGTCACGAACGCCAAAACCCCCGTCTTGACAATATTACAATTGCACATTGGTTAACCACACACGGCGCAACTGAAAAGGCGGTCTCATACTTTTGGAGACCGATCCTAATTAGTGCTCTGAATGAAGAACTCGAACGCGTCTCAGCACGCCCTGCATTTCACGTCTTTCTGCAAGGTGTAATGAAAAATCGGGCTAGCTATCAGATAGGTATCCCTGCCGTACCTCTAAGTGAACTTTACCCATTGGAGCTGGACAACAGACTTGGAGAAAATGTTCGGGTTCATCTTCGTTCTTCAATCAAACATATAGACCCAACTGATCGCGTAGCAGATTACTATGTTAGTGCCGTACCCTTCGAGTACATCAATCAACTTATACCGAGCCTACAACTACCGCTTGAAAGATTTGAACATTCCCCCATTACTGGAATCCATTTATGGTTTGATCGCGAGATCACCACGTTGCCGCATGCTGTGTTGCTTAATCGAACGATCCAATGGGTGTTTCGGAAATCAGCGAACTATTTTCAGTGTGTAGTAAGCTCTTCACGTTCACTTCTGCCTCTCTCACGTGAGAAAATCATCGCGATGGCCTGCTGTGAGCTAGGTGAATTCTTCCCGGTAGCTCTTGATGCCAGACTGATCAAAGCTCATGTCGTAAAAGAAACTCGTGCGACTTATTCAAGCACTCCGGGTCTCGAGGTATACCGTCCACTTCCCACGACCAAATATCCAAATCTTTTTCTGGCAGGGGACTGGACTCAAACTGGTTGGCCAGCAACAATGGAAGGGGCCGTTCGTAGCGGGTACCAGGCCGCAGAGGCCATAGCTAGAGCAACGGGCCGAGAGGAATCTTTTGTCCTGCCCTAATGTACCTTGACAAGTTCAAAGATCTGTTATTCTGTACCTCTTACCGGCTTTCATGGCACTTAAAACTCTTTTTCTCAATCCACCCTCCTTTGAGAATTTTGACGGAGGCGCAAGCTCCCGGTGGCCCGCTACGCGTGAGATTGAATCCTACTGGTACCCCATTTGGTTGTGCTACCCAGCGGGAATGCTGCCAGGTAGCAAGGTCGTCGATGCTCCACCGCACAAAATAACGCCTGAGCAAACAATAGAAATGGCTCAAGACTTTGAGTTTCTTGTCTTGTTTACTTCGACACCTGGTTTCGATAACGACACCCTACTTGCAGAAAAAATGAAGGAGGCCAATCCCAAACTCTCCATATGTTTTGTGGGTCCTCATGTTACAGCTTTACCCGAAAAGAGCCTGGAAGCCTCCTTAGCAATTGATTTCATAGTCCGTAAGGAATTTGATCATGCGGTTGTTGACTTCGCCAACGGCAAACCAATCAAAGAAATTTTAAATGTTAGCTACCGAAATGACGACCGTCTCGTCCACAATGCACAAGGGCCAGAAATTGAGAACCTGGATTCACTGCCGTGGGTGACTAAAACGTATAAACGTGACCTTGATGTTGAACGCTACACCGTCCCCTTTTTGTTACATCCGTACCTCGCTTTTTACACTGAGCGAGGATGCCCAGCGCTTTGCACTTTCTGTCTTTGGCCTCAGACTCTGTCGGGGCATCGTTGGCGGATACGTTCAGCAGAAGATGTGGCAGCAGAAGTTCAGTGGACATTGGAAAATTTTCCAAATTTGCGAGAGATTTTTTTTGACGATGACACTTTCAACATTCGGAAGTCGCGCGTGATCGAACTGTGTGAAAAACTTAAACCCCTCGATTTCACATGGTCTTGCACCTCGCGAGTAACCGTAGACTACGAAACACTCAAGGCCATGAAAGAGTCCGGTTGTCGACTCCTAATTGTCGGTTATGAGTCTGGCGATCCTCAAATTCTTAAAAACATCAAAAAGGGAGCGACCATCGAGCAAGCAGAAAGGTTTACGAAAAATTGCAAGAAACTAGGGCTTGTAATTCACGGAGATTTTATCGTCGGATTACCCGGCGAAACACGTGAATCGATCCGTCGTACAATTGATTTCGCAAAAAAAATGGACACTGAAACTATTCAGGTTTCAGTCGCTCATCCCTATCCCGGCACTGAATTTTACGAATACGTTGAATCAAACCACCTTATGACACATGGCAGCATGACCGATGAAGGTGGACATCAACTACCAAATATCACTTACGAGGATTTGGACCAAGCAGAAATTATGGACTGGGTTGAGCGTTTCTACGACGAGTATTATTTCCGACCACGAGTTGCCTGGAGAATCGTCCGAAAGGCTCTCTCCAGCAAAAGCGAAAGGCATCGCCTCTACAAAGAGGCTCGCGAATACCTAGCGTTGCGGGCAAAACGGCAACGCTTCGTCAAGGAACAGCGATACAACAAGCAGACAGCGTGAGTAAACCTTCAGGACAATAGCTTAACCGCTGGCAGGTCTCCTTTTCTCAGACACAAACCGTTAGATTAGAAGAGGTTATTCCTTCTCAGGAAGGTTAATCATGCTTTCTGTAGGTCTTATCCAGCGAAGATCCTCACGAACAATTCGATCAATCTCCCTACCATCTGGATTGAGGTCCTCTATAACCTCTTCAAGATCGATATTTTCTTCCCTCAACTCAAGAATCTTGGCCTCAATTGTGCGTTCTTGTTCCCACGATTCTCTGAGCGCAATGAATCGGTCGTGCACAGAAAATCTATAGAACACCAAAATACCTAAAACAATTATTGCCCCTAGGGCAATACGTAGCCATGCCACTTTTGGAAGCCCCATTTCCTCCAGTATAATTCAGGGCTATCCTGGTCATGGTAACGTTACTAATCTTGACTGCTAAGTATTCTTTGACCAGGATCAACCGGGAGCCACTATGACCGACAAAGTTCTTACCTATACTACCTGCTCAGATGTCAGAACAGCGGAAAAGCTAGCCACTCACTTGCTTCAGAATCGTATTGCTGCCTGCATCAACGTATTACCTGGAGTAAAGTCATTTTATCGCTGGCAAGGTAAAGTTGAGACCGATGCAGAGGTGTTATTGATGATTAAAACCTCTCGGGATCTTATTACCGAGGTCCGACGTGTAATCGAAAAACTTCATGACTATGATCTTCCAGAGCTAATTGTCGTACCAATCGTAGGTGGCTCGCCCGATTACCTGGCCTGGCTCGAGCGTGAATTGATCACCACCAAATAGGAACTTTCTGATTATAGACCTACCATTTGATAGCTTTGACTTCTCGTGTGAACACGTTCGCAGAAGTATTACGAAATGCGTCAAGCTACATCAGATCAAATATCTTTAATTTGACGACATCACCAAAAGTGCCTTAATCTCTAGTAAGTTGATAGAGATTGTCAAATGGACGTATCAGTCAAAGGTGAGTACGCCTTGAGAGCTGTATTCGACCTGGCAGGGCGGGATGCGCCTGGACCGGTCAAGATTGCTGATATAGCACAGCGCCAGGAAATTCCTCAGAAATTTTTGGAATTGATTTTGGCACAGCTCAAAAAAGGTGGTTTTTTAGAGTCACGTAGAGGGGCAGATGGAGGTTACTTCCTTGCCCAACCAGCAACCGAAATCACGATTGGCGCGGTGTTGCGTCATATCGAAGGATCGCTGTCACCGGGTCGCAAGATGTATCGCAACGGCAGCCCCGAAAATTCACCTTTCCCAGAATTTTGGAACCAAGTAGAACAGGCACTCTCAGGAGTAATTGACAAGACGACGTTTGCGGATCTTGTAGAGCGTTGGCGCGAGAAAAATACTCATCGTGCTGCTAATTGGGAGATTTGAAGGCACACTAACGTTGAGCTAGAATCGTTTGCGAGTTTTGTGAGACAACACTATGGCGCAAATTTTTGACGACAACTCGTTCAGCATCGGCAAAACGCCCTTGGTACGCCTTAATCGAATCCTTGGCGGTGACTCACCAGTAACCTTGCTAGGTAAGGTAGAGGGCCGTAATCCCGCCTATTCGGTCAAATGTCGCATCGGCGCCTCGATGATCTGGGACGCTGAGGAACGGGGAATTCTAAAACCCGGCATGGAGCTAATTGAACCCACCAGTGGCAATACGGGCATCGCTCTGGCCTACGTCGCCGCAGCTAGAGGTTATCGATTAACCCTGACCATGCCAGAAAATTTCAGCGTCGAGAGACGACGAGTACTACGCATTTTGGGGGCCAATCTTGAATTAACAAAGGCCGAGGATGGAATGGAAGGCGCAATTCAACGGGCAAAAGATCTTGTGACTTCTAATGGTGATCACTTTGTCATGCTCCACCAGTTCGAAAACCCTGCCAACCCTTCTATTCACTTCCGCACGACTGGCCCTGAAATTTGGGACGACACAGGTGGCAAGGTTGATGTATTAATAGCAGGCGTGGGTACAGGTGGCACCATTTCCGGAATATCCTGGTTTATTAAAAAGAAACAAAACCATCCGCTGATCACGGTGGCAGTTGAACCTGCGAGGAGCGCGGTCATTTCACAGCAACTCGCTGGCAAGGAGCTTCGGCCCGAACACCATCATCAAATACAAGGGATAGGGGCCGGCTTTGTCCCAAATACACTCGATTTGAAAATGATTGATCGCGTGGAGCAAATCGAAGATGAGGAAGCAATTGACTATGCCAGACGATTGGCAAGAGAAGAAGGTTTACTGTGTGGAATTTCCTGCGGGGCAGCAACAGCAGCAGCCTGCCGACTAGCAAAACAGCCAGAGTTTTCAAATAAAACTTTCGTGGTGATTCTTCCTGATGCTGGCGAGCGGTATCTGAGTAGCGCACTATTCGATGGCATGGGCTGAAGTCTTTGCTACAACAGAAGAGAAATTACGGTTTAATTTTTCTTGTCAAAAACCCCCTGCTAAATTCCCCTGCGCTGCCGTCGTAGGTGAATTGATAATGCTTGAGCTTGTGACTAGAAGGGACTTGGAAGTACAGGTAACCTTGGATGGTTTCTAGAGTCTCACCCATGGGAAGTTCATGCTGTTCCAATCGATCGAGCAAAGAAGTCGTAGTTCGCTCTTCGGAATCTAGGCTTAGTTCCTGACCGCTTCTTCCAGATGAGTTCCCAAGGCTTCGCCCTGACCCACCCAGGGTACGGGGTCGCGTCGCAGTTCCAGGAGCACCACCGATAATCACTGGATCGTTCTCCTGAGAAAAAATTCCAGGGGAACCGCTGCTAACTCTTCTCGAACCCATCACCAATACTGAACCTCCTGCAATTTCATGAGGAGACATCGCCAAAGAACGTTCATTATTGCGTCGGGAGCGTATAAGAAAATCTTCCCGTGCCAATACAACTTTGGAGTTGTAGAGGGGTTCTACTATAACTTTCGCCAATACATAATCGCCTTCTAAATCTGTTCCTAAAAGAGATCTCAGGTCGTTAGCAGAACGGATCAACTGCACAGAAATCACTGCGTCATCAAAACTTTCCCGCAGCCACTCAGCACTGACCGGCAAAGTACTGAGCAGAAACAAGCCTACCACGGAGACTTTTAGGGTCACCTTTACCACAGTCGTAACACCTCAATCGCAAATCTCATTCGCCGTGATTATGGCACATCGAAATAAAAATTACCTTTTGCCAAAATCGGAAGGAGTTGACACGTAATCATAGATACCCCTTTGGCGAATTATACGAGCAACTTCTGGTGAAACAAATCGTTCCCAATTTTGGTTCTGAAGAATCGCCCTGCGGAAACCCGAAGCTGAAATCAAATTCCATTCTGGAGATAGATGAACAGTATGGATGTGTTTTTTTAGAGCTGGTGGTGGTTGATAGACGCCATCACGGGAAGCCACTAGTAACTCAAATTTTTCAAGTTGCTGGGCAAAACTCAAAGCGCCATCATAATTCCAATTAACAATCCTCTCAGCAGCATCTCGACCACAAAGGAAAAATAGCTGGGAATTCAAGGGGTAGTATTCGCTAACTTCAGCAGCAATTTCATAGAACAGGCCTGCCTGAGACGAGGCAACCGCACAACGCTCATCTTCAGCGAGTGCGGCCTGTAGCAACAAAATGCGGTTCTCAAACCCAGTATCGCTATATTCCTTATGTGGAAAGCTCGTCGGCAACAGAAAGACAACTTGTCTGAGTGTGTATTGTTCGATTGATGCACGCACTAGTGCAAGATGTGCTCGTGTAACAGGGTTGAACACACCAGGGAAGATGCCGATACTTCCTCTCTCTACGTGTTCACCCTGAAAAGGTGCTCCCTTATGAAAATGAAGCATGAAAAGGTCGTGGCAATAAGTCTGCTAGTTGTACTGTCTCGATCCAGGTGTCCATATTGGCAAGAATAACTTCTAGATTTCCGCACAGTTCCCAGAGCACCTGACAACAGGCACCACAGGGAGGAGTACCCACTTCTGTTCCAGTAACAATAGCAATGCGGGTAAACTCTCGACACCCCTCAGAAATGGCTTTGAAAACAGCCGCACGTTCGGCGCAAACAGTTAAGCCATAACTAGCATTCTCGACATTACAGCCGGTAAAGATCCGCCCTTCGTCAGCTTCAAGAGCCGAACCAACAAAAAATCTCGAGTAGGGCGCATGAGCACGTTGGCGAACCTGACGAGCTTGGTCTATTAATCTGGTAGCAGTAACCTCCATAACGTTTGACAGAATCAGGCCATGCCTGAGGCTCGTACGAGTGTCTCGTGAACAATCAAATCTTCCCTGGAATTGACCGAGAGCGGTTTACTATCGCGCACAGAATGTAACATTTCAGCAAATTCTCCAAGATATCGCTCATAGGACGGCAAATTGACCTCCTGTCGTCCCGCTGAATAAGGACCAGCCTGTTCGGCAAGGTCAATTTCAAGTCTTGTTTCTCGTTCAATCGGATACAAGTAAGCAGATCCCTTAGTTCCAAGCACTTCGAAACTACGGTGCTCATGAGCGTTCGGTTGTAAACTCGCGCTTGACACAATTGCCATAGCGCCAGGGTACTCCAGTACAGCTGCAGTATTGTCCGAGAGTTGGTCAGTGTGCACACCCGACCTACGAATGAAAGGCGTAACGCTGTCGGCCCGGCCCATCAACCGTGCGATCGGATCAATCACATGTGCTCCGAGCTCGAACATGATACCCCCATGCAATCTTGACATCGCGTGCCGGCTTGGCGGTTTTACGTTCGTGTTAATGACCGCTCGCACAAGAAAAACATCGCCTAACCATCCTTTCCTAGCCGCTTCTAAAATGCGGTTGATACCGGGATGAAAACGCCACATGTAACCCATCTGCAGGAGCAGTTTCTTTTTTTCGGCCAATCTCACCACACGACGGAACGATTCTATATCGACCGCAGGAGGTTTTTCTAGATGTACGTGTTTGCCAGCTTCCAGAGCCCGCAAAGCATCATGAGCATGATTCTGCACCCCTGACTCGACAGCAACGACTTGGACATTCTTGTCGGCCAGAAGTTCATCACGAGAAGCAAACCGTATACCATCTGGGGCATACCTTCCCCCCTTCTTATACCTTTCCCGCACCTTCGGATCGTCCTCCCACATGCCAATTACATTCCATTCAGGTGACTTGAGTGTCAGCCTTACCTTTGCCCCGGCATGAGAGTGGCTGCCTCCGAGAAAGGCAATACCTAAGGGTGAATGTGATGCCCGTGTAACAGCAGCTGTGCTAAGCGCAGAGGAAAGAAATAATCTACGATCCATAACTCATACTCCTTCGGATATATCGGATATAAGTGTAACGCTGTTTCCTTGGTGTTGTTCAGGTTAGTAAAAATTTCCGACTTATCATGCTCATCGCTGTTTTTTGTAGCATATTTTGCTCTAAGGAATCTCAGATTTTAATGGATGATTTGTCAATAGCAACTTTCCTCCTGCTCGTGTAATCAAAATTAAAGTTGCTGGATCAACTAGATTCTCAAAGCGAGATCGCTCTCTTGCAAACGTAGCCAGATAATACCGAGTTTTGCTGGACCAACGCTGTCTAAATTCATCATCGTCAATGAAGACAGCAGGTGCTCCAGGTTCGTTGGAGCCATACTCAAGATTATTCTTGCGCCCGTTGAGTAGTAACCCCCCACGATTGGCGTAGAAGAAGATTGAAGAAAAAGAGTAATATTGATCGTCTGCAATGAGTGTTCCTCTAGGTGCATTGCGCAAAGTCTCAGCAAGTGGGCGCGACGATAGATAAGGGTCAAACGACACCATCGCTAGATGTGCTGCATGCACAAAAATCAGCATCATTACAACAAGTGAAGATAGAGCAAACTTTCTAGAATTCCACGAGACTACAGCGCCAATTATGCAAGCTGCTGCCGCAAGAGCAAGCGGCACACGTAAGTAGGCAAAAGCGTTCAGGGTCAAGTCACGCATATGCCCCAAGGAAAATGTGTAGACTTCTGGGTTGTAAGTCAGAGCTGTGGCAATGTCACCAGGTGTTGAATTATTCCAAACGACAACAAGCAATCCAGCCACAATTAAAAATCCTATGCCAATAATAACGGAGGCCGCGCGCATGCAGCGCCTTACAATATGACCCCCTTCTGCCAGAGCCGATCCGATCAACAATGCAAAAGCAGGGTATGCAGGAAGAGTGTAATATTCCTGACTCGTTGAAAATGAGAAAAATCCCAACACTACGAAAATCCAAATAAATGCAAGTAATTTGACTCGACCTGCACGTGTTGCTACAAGGCAATCAAGCCAACGTCGAGTAAAAACCGCTACCCTCCTCAGTAGTGCTACTAAGCCTCTTTTGTTCTCGTTTTCATCGATTAACCCTAAGGTCCTTTTTGGGTTTCCTCTCACAAAAACTGCCGGCAAGAAAGTGCTCCATGGAAATAGCCAGACGGCATGCAGTAGCCAAAATTGAATTCGTGGCACTGTATTGTAGTCTCTGGGATAACGTGCATCGAGATATCGCAGTACTTGTTCATTGACAAAGTAGCGCCAGAAAAATCCACGGTATTCACCCGGCCTGCTCACAAGCGTAAAGTCGAAATATGGGGGATTTCTCATCATGGCCAGAACATGCCAGGGTGCAGTCAGACCGATAAACACTCCAAAAACTACAAGAGGACGCAGACACAGCCATGAGGTACGCGAGAAAAGATGTCCAGTAAAAAACATATAGAGAATCCCAACGGTAATTGGAAACACTACTCCCACAAACCCCTTCAGCAAAACAGCAGCTGACATACAAACGCCAAGCATCAGTGACCAATAGACGGTTTTCCATTCCGTCTCATCGAGCACTCGTACCAAAGCGTATATCGCCATGGCACAAAACAGAGTGAGCGCAACATCAGGAATACGTATGCGCGTAAACAAAAACATCCCAACCGAACTTGCTAGTATTAACCCCGCCCACAACCCAGCTTGGACCGAAAAAGCCCACGAAGCGAATTTAAAAGTCACCCAACAAAGCGCTATGGATGCAAGTGCCATTGGCAGCCTAGCCGCCCAATCATGAACCCCAAAGATCTTGTACGCAGTGGCCATAAGCCAGTAGTTCAACGGGGCCTTATCTACATAAAGAACACCATTGAGACGCCCTGTTACCCAATCTCCTGACTCAAGCATATTTCGTGCCAAGGTAGCGTTAACCGCATCCACGTCATCCATCAAAGATGGTGGACTATACAAAGTTCCCAGAAAAATAATGGAACTTACCAAGACGACTAGAACGCCGCTGTCAAAAGAGTAAAAAGGAGTTGACGCACTGCCACGGGAACCAATCTTTTTAGAGAGATGGCTTATAGCTAGAAACCCAGACATCGCCCTACTAGTGGAACAGAACCACCTCCTCAGGGCAAGATCTTAAGTTTTACGCTCTCAAAGTGAGCTGCTACTTAGGTAAGTGCAAAATTGTGCAATTTTCGGTGATGAGAGCCGTCAAAACGCTGGCTCGACTTGAAAAGCTCGTGGCGACCATCACCACCTTCATACTTTGTCATGGCGAGTAAACGTTCCTTCGTATCATCGGCCAGAGGTTTGAATCCACGACCAATGGAAATACTTTGATTGAGATCTTTCATTGAACCAATACCAACGCAAAGGGTTGAGACTGGCAGACTAAGCGCGTAGCGGATACATTCTTCCGCTGTCACATTTGTCTCACTTGGGATGCGACCAGCCGGACCTCCTGGGCTACCACCCAGGCTCTTCATCCCAATGACGCCAACATTTTTTTCTAGGCAAACCGGAATGACCTCTTTCTGGAAACTTCGGTAATGGGCATCCATAATGTTGATCGGCATTTGGGAACTTGACCACTTATAGGGTTTGCCGAGCATCTTCAGATGAATGCGTGGATCCTTATGTCCAGTGAAACCAATAAAGCGGACTTTTCCTGCTTTCTGTGCTTCTAACGCATACTTCAAGCCGCCCTTGTCTAGCACCCAATCAGGATCGTTGTCGTAGTTCATCTCATGGAATTGCCACAAGTCCAGTCGGTCTGTTCGTAAGCGGCGGAGGCTTTCTTCCAAATTACGCCTGCTGCCTTCATAGTCAGTTTCACAATTTTTAGTCATCAAAAAAACCTTGTTTCGGCGTCCACTCGAAGCAAGTGCTTCACCCATGACATCTTCTGCCCCGCCATCGTGATAGTCCCAAGCATTGTCAAAGAACGTCATGCCTTCGTCAATTGCCTTGTGCATAATGTGGATGGCTTCTCCACGGTCCTTATTGGCGACTGCACCGATATGCCACCCCCCCAAACACAGGATAGAAACTTGCTCGTTAGTTCCACCAAGCTTCCTAGTCGGTAGACCGTTAGGGCTGTCGTGCTGGGCCAGAGCATTTTGCGCTAGCGTGGCCAGCACGGCACTTCCAAGAGTCGTCCTAAAAAAATCACGTCGTGAAGCATCCTGTGTCATGTTTTAACTCCCTGCTTTAACCATCCACATTCTAACCCAAGTCGAGTGTTTAAATTAAAAACCCGCGAAGAAAAATGTAGCCCGACCGTGGTCCGCTGGAAATGTCTTAGGATCGAACAAACAGAAGAAAGATACGTCGAACCACACAGTACAAAACTCGATAGGCTAAAATAGCCGACGGTGTCATCAATTCTGCGAGCACAGACCTGTTCCCCGCTTGTCACGCCTTCTATGATTAGGAACTAACACAGTGCAAATTCTCCGAATCTCTTTATCAATCTCGACGCTAGGCCTGGTCCTAGCCGGGTTGCTTTCGTTGGCGGCTCAACAGCAAAACCCCAAGAGGCAGAGTAATCCTTTCACTTCATCAGAAGATGTCGTGGCAGGAAGCCGTATATACCGATCCCACTGTGCCAGCTGTCACGGTCTCGATGGTAGCGGTGGTGGTGGTGGTCACGGAGGACAAGGAGCAGATCTCACTGGTCAATTGCGTTACGGCGCGAGTGATGAAGAACTCTATTCAGTTCTCGAAACAGGAATCCCTGGTACGGAAATGGTGGCAACCTTCTTCGACGGCAAACAGTTGTGGCAACTTGTTTCGTTTGTTCGAACGTTAGCGAAAGCTGCGCAACCGGGCACACTCGTTGGCAACGCGGAACGCGGAGCCTTACTCTTTGCTAAGAAAGGTGGCTGCGTGCAGTGTCATATGATTGGTGGGAAAGGTGGACGTAAAGCACCTCCGTTGGGAGGCATTGGATCATCCAGATCCTCTAAATCGTTAAAAAACTCCATTTTGCGACCGGCCGAACAAGTCCTCCCCTCCCATTGGACAGTACAAATTCTCACAAACAGGGGAGAGAAGGTGTCTGGACAGCGACTCAACGAAGATACCTTTTCCATTCAAGTGCTTGACTCAAAAGGTCGCTTGCGGTCACTCATGAAAAAAGATCTTGTGAGTTACAACATCAACAAAAAATCGGCCATGCCCTCCTACGAAGGTATCTTGAGCGATGAAGAGATTGACGATATTGTGGCCTATCTTTCGAGCTTGAGAAGAAAGCGATTGTAATGAGAACACTACAAATTCTAGCATTGGCGACGGCGACGGCTTCTGGAAGCTTTTCACAGGTTAGTACGGACCGTCTACTCAATGCAGAGAACGAACCTTCACAATGGATGACCTATTCGGGCACCTACAAGAGTCAGCGATTCAGCAAACTTGATCAAATCAACCGCCAAAATGTTACGGAATTGGAACTTAAGTGGGTCTTTCAGGCCGAGTCACTCGACAAATTCCAGAGCACACCCCTTGTCGTCGACGGAGTGATGTACTTGACCGAACCTCCCAATAACGTCGTTGCAATAGATGCTGCCACTGGTCGACGTTTTTGGAAATACACACACAATGAACCCACCAAAGTAAACGTATGTTGCGGCCGAGTTAATCGTGGTCTGGCAATTTGGAAAAACAGCCTATTTATGGGAACTGTAGATGGCCGCTTACTCTCGCTTGATGCACAAACGGGTTCAGTGAACTGGGACATTACAGTCGTCGATTACCTGGGAGGTTATTCGATCACACTGGCCCCACTCATCATCAAGGACAAGATCATTATTGGCACCGCTGGTGGTGAATATGGGATCCGTGGTTTCCTTCAGGCTCACGATGTTAGAACTGGTAAAAAACTCTGGAGGTTCTACACGATTCCTGGGCCGGGTGAGCCGGGACATGAAACCTGGGAAGGCGACTCCTGGAAACGAGGTGGCGGATCGGTCTGGCTCACCGGCTCCTATGATCCCGAATTGAATCTAACCTACTGGGGGATTGGAAATCCTAGCCCAGATTGGAACGGAGATGTCCGCAAAGGTGACAACCTGTACAGCGATTCAGTCATCGCCTTGAATCCTGACAACGGAAAACTTGACTGGTATTACCAGTTCACACCTCACGACGAATGGGACTGGGATGCAGTTCAAATACCTGTCCTCGTCGACCGACCGTTCAAAGGAAAGCAACGCAAACTAATCCTATGGGGCAACCGTAATGGTTTCTACTATGTCCTCGATCGCGTCACAGGTGAATTCTTGGTGGCCAAAGCCTTTGTCTACCAGAACTGGGCCAAGGGTATTGACAAAAAAGGTCGCCCTATCCGAGCTCCAAACCAAGGACCTTCTGCAGAGGGCACAAAAACTTATCCCAGTGTTCAGGGAGCAACAAACTGGTATTCTCCAACTTACAGTCCACAAACCGGACTGTTTTACCTTTCTGTTTGGGAAAGCTATCCCAGCACCTACTACAAAGGCGATCCGACCTACACACGTGGTAACCGCTACGTTGGCAGTCTACCGCAGGGAATTTACCCCAATACAACAACTGATACAGAACCGGGTTACGGGGCTGTGCGGGCGCTCGCTCCAGAAACAGGGGAGCTTGAGTGGGAGTTCAAGATGGCCGAGGTGTCAGAAAGTGGACTGATGTCAACCGCTGGCAACATACTGTTCTCAGGAAGCATGCAAGGTCAATTCGTGATACTGGATGTTTTCAACGGAAACTTGCTGTGGAGCATGAATCTCGGCGGACGTATGACAAACTCGCCAATGACCTACCAGGTTGAAGACAGCCAATTTGTTGCTGTCAGTGCTGGGCATTCTCTATTCGTTTTTGGATTGAAAGATTGAAAATAGAGCCTAAAGTTGGCTACCCAGCGCCAAATATATTACGAAGTGACAGCACTCAGCAAAAAACCACTTAGAGATAGGAGTTTTGGAGATCGGAACAACTTATAATAACGACTGAGGCAAGTGTTAAGGGAATAGGAAACTAGGCAGCTAGAGTGATTTCGTGAAATCTCTGTAACTTATCCTTCTCGTCATCGCCAGATCAGGAAAGCCACCTAGACTCTTCCCTCGTGGACAGGAAATTTTATGACTAGTGCTATGACGTTAGAGACTCTTCTGTGGTTTGTGGGGACGGCTTTTGTTGTTGCACAAGCTTCGACTTTTTGCACGACGATCTATCTGCATCGTTGCCTAACCCATACCGGACTCAAGCTGCATCCTGCCCTGTGTTTTCTTATGCATTTGGAGCTAACTTTGGCAACTGGTATTGTTCCACGAGAGTGGGCAGCAGTGCACCGCAAACATCATAGATTTTCCGATGAAGACGGCGACCCGCACAGCCCTTATTTGGAAGGTTTATGGAATGTGCTTTTCTTCAACGTACTGATGTATAAAAAAGAGATTAAGAATCAGAAAACGCTCGAAACCTTTACGCCGAACTGGGAAGACGATTTTTTGGACCGTATTCCGAAGATTGGAAAATTTGGCCCAATTTTAGGCCAGGCAACCCTAGTGTTAACATTCCCCTGGATTGCCGGACTGGACTTTTGGATCGGTGCACCGATGGGCTATGCGGTCTGGTGGCTTAATGCCGGTTTCTACGTTTTACTCAATGCCATGATTAATAGTATTTGCCACAAGGTTGGTTATCGAAACTTTCCCAATCAGAAAGCGACTAATCTACGGTGGGTGGCGTTGTTAACAGGTGGTGAAGGCCTACACAACAATCACCACGAATTCCCCATGTCTGCTCGCTTCAGAGCTAAGGCCAGCGAACTAGATCTTGCTTGGATTTTTATTCGTATTTTCAAAGCTCTTGGATTAGCAGACTACAAGGAATCAGGCCTAGCCACCATTAAACGACCCTAGGGGTAATTTTGGGAAGCTTGGCTAGTTCCGTCTCTTTTAAGTTGTCTGCTTCTCGCAACGTGCTACACGAAAACCATAGTCGGCATATTCAAGATGTGGTGGAATGCTACTGCGGGCAGCACACCGGGAAATTTTTATATGGTGCCGCCAGGCACCACCTCGAGAAGATTTGCGCATAGCCTCACATTTGCAGCAGGGGTCAAAACGCGGTGATGCAGCATAGAACATGGGGTTGTACCAATCGGCACACCACTCATGCACATTCTCACACATGTCAAACAGGCCAAATCCGTTGGGCTGTGAGCCACCGACATCTTCAGGGCCTTGTTGCCAACGGACGGAGTACCCAGTGCGATCCTCAACTGGTTCGTCACCCCATGGGTAGAGTTTTCCACACAGCCCGCCCCGTGCTGCCCATTCCCACTCCGCTTCGGTCGGTAAGTGATAATCGTCACCTGTCCTAGCGGAGAGCCACTCACAGTAAGCAAGTGCGTCAAACCAACTCACACCAACAACTGGTTGCTGAAGACTAGAGAAATCTTCTTGGTGCCGAAACTTCGTCGGTTGATGCTTGGTTGCTTGACAAAACAGATCGTACTCTTGGTTAGTGACCTGGAATTGGCCGATTCCGAACTCCGTAATACTTACTTCGTGAACAGGTTGTTCGTCGCTACGACCGTTTGCCATCCCCATCTCATAAATTCCAGCTGGGACAAAAACGATTTTGGGAAACATATGAATAGATTGCTGCCGTGAATCAGGATACCTGAAAGCACTCCAGAACAAGGTCAACTTGGGTAAAAAATCTGTATTCCCAGAAAACTAATCTGCCTCTAACAACTCTACAATTCGATCGACGTCAAAAACACATCCTCCCCAGGTTCCACCACCTACACGTTGCAAGGCCGCCCAAAGCCGCGTATCATCTGGCAGTTCGGGGTTAGCTGTGAGATCGACACGCATTTTGCGTCGTGCTAAAATTTCGCCGCCTCTCCTTCGGCCTTGTTCTAGGTCTTCAGCATCTGTGGCATCGTCGCTGTAATTCTGCTCTTGTTCGCCAACCAAATCAAGGCTGCCTTCTAGTTTTTTGCGGTCGACAATGATACAGATCCGATCACCATCGACAAGCTTACCGAGCGGTCCACCGGCTAGCGCTTCGGGACCAACATGACCAATGCAAGCACCCGTAGAAACTCCCGAGAAGCGAGCGTCCGTGATAACAGCAATCTGATTCCCAAACGACAGATGCTTTAGTGCCGAGGTGATCTGATAGATTTCCTCCATACCTGAACCCAACGGGCCGCAGCAGATTAACACAAGAATATCTCCAGGTTTGACCGAACCATTTTTAATGGCTTCGATGGCATCAGTTTCACGAAGAAAAACTCGCGCTGGGCCCGTATTGCGATACACACCATCCTCGTCAACGACAGCTGGGTCAATTGCCGTACTTTTGACAACTGAACCTTCTGGCGCTAGATTTCCACGGCAAAAAGTAATTGTGCTGGTAAGACCCCGATCAGCAGCTTGAGATGGACTGAAAATAACTTCTTCGGGATTAATTCCGTCCTTTCTTTTCAGCTCAGAACGCAATACTTTACGCCGTTCTGAATTTTCCCACCAGTCAAGAATCACATCAAGAGTCTTTCCACCGGCAGTCAGCACAGACGTATCGAGTAGATCCATGCGTCGCAAATGCAACATAACTTCCGGCACACCACCAGCCATAAAGACACGTACGGTAGGGTGACCAATAGGTCCGTTGGGTAAGACATCCACGAGCCTTGGTACGCTGCGATTTACTTCTAGCCAGTCGTTTACACTTGGACGACTAACCCCCGCAGCATAGGCAATGGCAGGTAGATGCAACAGCAAGTTTGTAGAGCCTCCAAAGGCCGCGTGTACTACCATCGCATTTCTCAGAGAAGCCTCATTAATAACGTTCCCAACAACCACACCTTGTTGTCTAAGCGTCTTCACCGCACGTGCTGAACGTCGAGCCATATCTTTCCAAATCGGTTGTCCCGAAGGCGACAGAGCCGAATGAGGTAGAGCCAACCCCAACGCTTCTGCAACCACCTGAGAAGTGGCCGCAGTTCCTAGAAATTGACATCCTCCACCCGGTGAACCACAAGCGCGACACCCCAAAATCGAAGCATCAGCTAGTGATAGTTCACCGTGAGAGAAACGTGCACCTATGCTTTGAACTGCACCTGCGTCCTCACCGTCCGATGCTGGCAAAGTGACGCCTCCAGGTACAAGCACACATGGCATCTTGTGCATTGACGCCAAAGCAATCATCATCGCAGGCAATCCTTTATCGCAAGTAGCAACTCCAATCACCCCACAACAAGTTGGTAGAGATCGGATCAGCCGCCGTAGCACTGTCGCAGCATCGTTTCGATACGCCAAACTATCCATCATTCCGGGAGTGCCCTGTGTCCGCCCGTCGCAAGGATCGCTACAAAACCCTGCAAATGGAATTCCTCCCAACGTACGAAGTTCGCGCGCAGCAGCTTCGACTAACAAACCAACCTCGTAATGACCGGTATGATAGCCCAGTGCTACGGGTGAACCATCGGAAGATCGAAGGCCTCCTTGGGTACTAAGAATTAGATATTCCTCTCGCCCCAATTCTGCTGGATCCCAACCCATACCAGAGTTCTGAGTCCAACCAAAAATGTCACCACTTGGTCGCGTGCGTAGCATCTCCGCTGTCAAAGGGAGTTTTCCTTGTGGGCCTGGACTGTTTGTTTCTATGGAGAAAAGAGAAGCGTCATCGGAATCATAGATTTCATTCATTTTGATGGTCTCAGGTTAAGTTAATCTAAAAAGTGTACCTGTCTGCTAGATAGCTAATAAATTGAATTGGTGAATTTTTAACTGGGCTTCCATTTAACTAGCACCTTGGACTATCATAGGCACGGATACACGGCTGCTGCATAACAGACAAGAACCTTGGCCAACAAATCAAAACCTGTCAGCTTTTTGGAGCAACACTGGATGCCCTTTACGGCAAATCGTGACTTCAAAACTGCTCCTCGACTGCAAACTCGTTCCGAAGGCGTCTATTATTGGAACGAACACGGTGACAAAATTCTTGACGGCTGCTCGGGGTTATTCAACGTAGCTGCTGGTCACAATAGACCGGAGATTCGCGAAGCTGTCTACCATCAACTTGGTGAGCTGGACTATGCGCCTCATTTTCAACTAGGGTTTCCTGATTCATTTGAACTGGCGCGGCAGTTGAGTGAAATCACTCCGGGTGACCTCAACCATATTTTCTATACATGTTCAGGCTCAGACGCCGTTGAAACCTCACTGAAAATTGCGTTGGCATACCACCGTGCAAGAGGAGATGGTCATCGAGTTCGGTTAGTTGGTCGTGAACGGGCCTACCATGGCGTTAATTTTGGTGGGCTATCAGTTTCCGGCATCGGACGAAACAAAGAGGCTTTTGGGGCTGGCTTGTCCGGCGTCCATCACATTGCCCATACCTGGCTGCCAGAAAATCGATTCATCAAAGGGCAACCAGAATACGGTGCACATTTGGCCAACGATCTGGAGAGGCTAGCACAGACATGTGGTGACACTATCGCTGCCTGTATAGTAGAACCTGTTGCCGGGTCAACAGGAGTTCTTGTCCCTCCCAAAGGATACTTGGAACGATTACGAGAAATTTGTGATTTTCACGGAATTCTCCTGATCTTTGATGAAGTCATCACCGGTTTTGGTAGGCTCGGAACTCCCTTTGGTGCAGACGCGTTCGGCGTAACGCCAGATCTGATGACAATGGCAAAGGCAATCACCAACGGCTGCCTGCCAATGGGTGCAGTCGCAACCAAAGACAGTATTTACGAAACAATAACCGAAGCTGCCGATGAGGGCCTTATAGAGTTGTTTCACGGGTACACCTACTCCGCGGCACCCGTAGTAGTGGCTGCTGCCTTAGCCACACAGGAAATTTATCGACGCGAAGGTCTCTTTGAGCGCGCTCAAGCTATGACACCAATTTTTCTTGATGCACTATTTTCACTCAAAGACTTGCCTATAATCACCGATATCCGAGGCTATGGCATGTTGGGAGGCGTCGACCTTGCACCAGATGGAAAGGTTGGCCACCGTGGCCATCAGACCTACCTCCGCCTATATGAGGCTGGCTTACAAATTAAGGCCACGGGTGATGCACTCATGATTGCACCTCCGCTAATCGTTGAGAGCTCACACGTAGAAATGATTACAGAACGCCTAAAAAAAGTCCTTAGCGCAATTTAATGGCAGACCACCAAATATCTGTCGAGAATTTGATCGCAATATTCATTAAGTAGGCACCAGTGGAGTTTGAAATCGGTCCAGAAAACCAGGGCACTCGTCTCGACCATTTTCTAGCAGAACAGCTCGTGGATGTAGGTCGATCTCGGATCCAACAGTGGATTCGTAACGGGCATGTACTGATAGAAACAGAACCGGCACGGGCATCAAAACGCTTGCGCACAGGTGACAGGATAAGAGTGCACCCACAACCTCTAAACCCCTTAAAAGCTTTCCCTGAAGATATATCTATTGACATTCTCTACGAAGATGACAATGTTGTTGCCGTGAATAAACCCGCTGGCATGGTGGTACATAGCGGCGCAACTGCGAAATCAGGGACTCTCGTCAATGCACTACTTCATCACTTCACTAGCCTCTCAAAACTAGGTGGTGATTTACGACCGGGAATCGTACATCGCCTCGACAAAATGACGAGCGGGGTCTTGTTAGTTGCCAAACACGACAAAGCTCACCAAGCTCTCGCCAGTCAGTTTCAATCGCGTCATGTACGGAAAGTCTATTGGGCAATCGTGCATGGAAAACCATCAGAACCGCCACGACAGGGGCGACTTGTGGAAATTGGAGGGCATCGCTGGTCACGACTAGAAATGCCGATTTGTCGTGATACTCGTCAAAGAATCAAAATGACGACTCATGCGACAGGACGTGCAGCAGAAACCGATTTCCGCGTAACGAACTCAACAGGGGAGTATTCACTCCTTGAAGTACGCATTGGAACAGGTCGCACTCACCAAATCCGTGTTCACTTGGCAAAGATCGGCCACGCCATTGTCGGTGATCGACTATATGGAGCACCAGGTTCACCTAAGGGACTTGAGCAAATCACCCGCTTTTACCTACACGCGTCCTCTATAGGGTTCTGTTGTCCGGAAAATCAGAATGAGGTTGCTATCAAGGCACCCTTACCCAAGGAATTCACAAAGTTGCTCGAACAACTGGGGTTATAATCGAGTGAGGACTTAATCTCCTCTCTTTCACTGTAAGACATGAAACGTATTGCACCAGCAATGTTCACTGTGAGTCTGATTATATCTGGCCTCATCTGGGCACAAGAAAGTGCGCGCACACCCGAACAAGCTGAACTCGGAGAATCTGTCGACCCTGATTCAATCATTCGCGTCGAGGTATCTCGTGTTCCTCTTCTTTTTACCGTCACCGATAAAAAAAATCGTTTCATTACTGATTTAGACCGGGACGATTTTCAGGTATTCGATAACGGTAAAAAACAGTCAATTCGTGAATTTGTCCGTGAGAGTGATCTTCCTCTGAGAATAGGTGTAGTGCTAGATACCAGCAACAGCGTCCGTACTCGCTTCGACTTTGAACAAGAAGCCGCTATAGAATTTATTCAATCTGTGCTGCAGGAAGAGAAAGACAAAGCTTTTGTAGTCAGCTTCGATACACGTGCCGAACTATTGGTGGATTTCACAAGCGACATTGAAAAACTCTCAAACGGTATTCACTCCACCCGAGCTGGTGGTGGAACGGCGCTCTACGATGCTATTTATTACTCCTGTCGCGATAAACTCCCCGAAGATTGGCCTCCAGAACAATTTCGTCGTGCCTTGGTCGTCTTGGGAGATGGTGAAGACAATCAAAGTACGGTAACACGAGACATGGCACTTGAAATGGCTTACAAAGCTGAAACAGTCATTTACGCCATTTCAACCAACCGGACTGGTGAAAAAACCGCTGGCGACAGGGTGCTGAGACGTTTTGCGCGTGAAACTGGTGGACTAGTGTTCCATCCCAGTAGAACCCGTGATCTTCAACAATCTTTTGCAAACATTGCCAACGAACTGCGGCACCAATACTTCATCCTGTATTCTCCGAAGGATTTCGTCGCCGATGGTAGTTTCCATAAGGTACGAATCAAAGCTAGAGCACGCGGCAAAACTGCCTTAGTTAGGGCTCGCCGTGGCTACTATGCACAACCGCCAGGCGAAGAGTTTAATTGAGTTGCTTCAGTGTTGAAGCTCACCACAGGCTGAATTTATTCCATCAAATAGACCAATTCTTGTTTCGCTTTCTATTCGCCTTTGCTACAATCATCAAACACCCCGATTATCTACCGGGAAGGAGTCAGTGGATCATGGATGAAAAAGACCGCACACGCAACCTTGAGTTGGCGCTAGGAGAAATTGAAAAGGCACACGGGAAGGGATCAATTCTACGATTGGGCCAACGAGATGCTGTTGTCTCTGTTGGCACAATTCCGACGGGGTCAATTTCAGTGGACGCCGCTCTGGGAGTCGGGGGATTACCTCGTGGCCGCGTAGTGGAAGTTTTTGGACCCGAGTCATCGGGGAAAACCACGGTGGCACTTTCGGCCGTCGCACAGGCGCAAAAATTGGGGGGGATGGCGGCTTTTATTGATGCTGAACATGCCCTGGATCCAGCTTATGCATCTAAATTGGGTGTGGATGTAGATAATCTACTAGTCTCTCAACCTGACAGCGGAGAACAAGCCTTACAGATTGCCGAAGTCTTGATTCACTCTGGCGCTGTAGAAGTCTTAGTTGTCGATTCCGTGGCTGCCTTAGTACCTCGCGCCGAACTTGAGGGCGAAATGGGGGATAGCCATGTTGGCTTACAGGCGCGATTGATGTCACAAGCATTACGAAAACTCACGGGGTTAGTGTTCAAATCAAATTGCTGTCTGATTTTCATCAATCAAATCCGAGAAAAAATCGGCGTCATGTTTGGCAGCCCAGAAACAACAACCGGCGGTCGCGCCTTAAAATTCTACTCCTCGGTACGTATCGACATCCGACGTATCGCTCAGATCAAAGATGGAGATCGCGTGATAGGCAATCGAACTAGAGTAAAGGTTGTAAAGAACAAAGTCGCACCCCCGTTTCAACAGGCTGAGTTTGACATTATGTATGGCTTGGGGATTTCGCTCGAAGGTGATCTAATCGATTTAGGTGTTCTACACCGTATAGTTGCAAAGAGTGGATCCTGGTATTCCTACGGAGGTGAGCGCATCGGACAGGGTCGAGAAAACACCAAAAAGTTTCTGCAGGAGAACCCTGACATTCGGACAAAGCTTGAAACGGAGCTACGCACAGCACTGGGACTACAAACACAACCTCAACCCGAACTTCAGCCCAAACTAACTGAAAAGTCACCACCACCAAGTGCCCAAAACATGGCTAGTGGAAGCTAAATTCCATCGATATACGGTGACTTAGGAAACTCAGCGCTAACACACTGCCGGTCATCCACAGGTGGGTGCCCGCACTAGGAGGTAGTGTGGCTGCTGGGTAACGTGAGAGAAACTCTACTCAAGTAAGTTACTCTCCTGCGTCGGATGGAGTAGTTGTCAGACCTTCTCCGCTCGTGTCCGTAGGTGAGTCTTCTTCAGTACCAGCACCCACACGCTCGATTACGGATTCCCCCACTCCTTGACTACGACTCTTGACGATACCAAGAGAGATGGAAGTTAGCATAAAAAGAACGGCAGCAATCGTTGTAGCCTTTGAAAGTACAGTCGCTGCACCGCGAGGGCCAAAGGCAGTTTGGGATCCCATGCCACCAAAGGCTCCAGCCAAATCAGCAGCCTTGCCGCTTTGTAGTAGCACAACTATCACCAAAAAAAAGGCCACAACAACGTGAACAACAGTAAGAAAGATTTCCATACGGAACTCCGTTTTGACAGTCTCTAAACCGGATCAAAAACTCTCGCCAGAATGATTAACAATCAGTGCCATCGACCGTGGATCAAGGCTAGCCCCACCCACTAGTGCCCCATCAACACCTGACTCGGCCATGAGGTCGGATACATTATCTGGTTTAACGCTCCCCCCGTAAAGAATGCGCAATCCGGCTGCGATGTCTTCACCAAATCGCTTCGCTGCCTGTGTGCGCAACACCTCGTGAGCTTCAGCAGCTATCGCTGGAGTCGCCGTTCGACCAGTCCCAATGGCCCAAATTGGCTCGTACGCTACGATTATACGGGAGAACTGCTCGACGGTCAAAGAACCAAGACCTTCGATAAATTGTCGCGTCAGAACGTTTTCAGTCTTCCCGTCCTCGCGTTCTTCAAGCCTTTCCCCAACGCAAACGATCGGCGTAAGTCTGTGTCTAAGAGCAGCGGCAGTACGCTTATAGACAGTTTCGTCAGTCTCTCCAAAATACTGTCGTCGCTCACTGTGTCCAACGACAGCGTAATTGCACCCGGCAGCACGAATCATCGGACCACTAACCTCGCCAGTAAAAGCACCTTGCGCCTCCCAGTGCACACTCTGTGCGGCTATCTGCACTGGGCTACCTGCAGTCTCCTCTACCGCGACTTCTAATGAAATAAAAGGAGCAGCAATCACAATCTCACAATGGTCAACTTGTGCTACGAGCGTGTTGAACACCTTAAAAAACTGCCGCGTCTCCACAGCGGTTTTGAACATCTTCCAATTTCCCGCTATGACAGGCTTACGTTGAAAATCAACCTCAGACATAAATTCACCAAGCTACTTGAAAAACTTAACTCTCGAAAATTTTTTCTATGAAACCCCGAACTCCATATCTGCTTTTCAAGTCGAGCAGCATGGAAAAGTCAATAGTGATCTATCAATGTAGCACTCAAAATAAGCAAGAAGCATGAGAGGGTGCTATACGTCTTGAAACCATTAGCTAACAACACTAATAGACGGTGACATAATCTTGATAATGAATAGTGACGCGGTAATCAGGTTCCGATAAGCTATTGGTTAATCTTATTAAGATTTTGTCCTAACAAAGCAAGTCCATGCTGTCATTGAACCGCTCCAACAGAGGCAGTCGTTGTCTACACACAGTTTTTGTGACCCAAACAGATCACCAAAACCAAAACTACCGCATGCGCCAGAATGGACATTCACTGATGGTTGGTTGAGGGAGTTGTGCAAACAAAATTTTCGCTTGATAACAAATATGTACTAGAAGAAGGTGTCGTCTACGTAAACGGTATTCAGGCATTGGTACGTTTGCCAATCGAACAGATGAGACGTGACCGACTAAAGGGTTTGCGTACAGGTGCTTTCATCTCAGGATACGAAGGGTCACCTTTGGGGGGGTACGACATCGCCTTAGCGCGTGCCGAAAAATTTCTATCAGATCACAATATCCATTTTGTGCCCGGGATCAATGAAGATCTTGCAGCTACGGCCGTAATGGGAAGTCAGACCTACCAGTTGATTCCAGAAGCGAACACAGATGGAGTGGTAGGTATTTGGTATGGCAAAGGTCCGGGGGTGGACCGTAGTGGCGATGTGCTACGTCATGCTAACTTCGCAGGTACTGGAAAACACTGTGGGGCTCTAGTATTAGCAGGAGATGATCATATCTCTAAGAGCTCAACCATTCCTCACCAGAGTGAGCTTTCACTCTACAACTGCGCAATTCCTACCTTGCATGCTGGGAACACTCAAGAAGTACTGGACTATGGCCTATACGGGATCGCGATGTCGCGTTTCTCAGGCGCATGGAGTGGATTAAAGCTTGCTACAGATGTTTGCGATGGGGGAGGAACGATAGAAGTTTCGCCGGAGCGCTGCCAGATTGAGGACCCAGAACTAGCCTTCGACAATCAACCTTATCAGAAAGTGATGCAACCACGACTGATAGTGCCATATTCTCTACAGCTTGAAAGAGAAATTCACGAACGGCGTTTGGTCGCCGCTAGAGAGTTTGCTCGCCTCAATAAATTAAATGAAATTAAGGTTTCGCACGCAAAAGACCGTCTTGGCATCATTACAGCTGGGAAGGCATATTACGATCTCCAAAATGCATTACGCAGTCTCCGAATTAATGAAACAGAACTCGAAAGATTGGGTCTGCGAATTCTGAAGTTAGGATTGGTCTACCCACTTGAACCTCAAGTTATTAGTGAATTCACCCGAGGATTGCACCAAGTTGTCGTATTTGAAGAAAAACGCAGTTTCGTGGAGTTGCAGCTCCGCGAACTGCTCTACAATGCCAATCCACGTCCCGCTATATATGGAAAAACCGATTGGGACGGAAACCCTTTTGTTCCTACACACGGAGAGTTAGACTCTGAAATCATAACTCGCTGCCTGGCACGCTGGCTTGATCCAACACCTGAAATAGAAAAAAGAATTGCCGCTATTAAAGTTTGTGAGTCCCCCGTTTCGCGATGGGAAAAAACAGTGCCAGCTCGCACACCAGGTTATTGTTCGGGATGCCCACACAATCGATCCACGCTATTACTCGAAGGACAAATGGCCGGTGGTGGAATTGGTTGTCATGGCATGGCAACGCGGTGTGAGGATAACCGAAGCGCTGCTTATATCTTCCAAATGGGTGGTGAGGGAGCGGCTTGGATTGGAATGACACCATTTACCGACCGAGAGCATATTTTCCAGAACATAGGTGAAGGAACCTATTTTCACTCTGGCCGTTTGGCAGTTAGTGCAGCAGTCGCCGCAAAAAGTAATATCACATTTAAGATTCTCTACAACGGTGGGGTAGCGATGACAGGAGGTCAAGAGGTGGTAGGGGATCTAGGCGTCCCTGCTCTTACGCGAGAGTTAGAAGCAGGAGGCGTAAGTCCAGTTTACTTGCTGACCGACGATCTATCGAGATATGAAGACCGTTCACAGCTCGCTGATTTAGTAAAAGTTCGGCGGCGTGAAGATTTGGAGAAGGTGCTGGCGAGTCTGGATAAACAGCAAGGCGTCAGTGTAATTATCTACGACCAAATGTGCGCTGCCGAAAAACGTCGCCGCCTCAGCCGTGGACGACTTCCGCAACCAGTTCGTCACATCATGATCAACGAAAGAGTGTGCGAAGGTTGCGGCGATTGTGTAACCCAATCAAACTGTGTTTCACTACATCCGACAAAAACCGACTTTGGAGTAAAAACACGGATACATCAATCGTCCTGCAATACGGATTATTCCTGTGTGATGGGAGATTGCCCTTCTTTCGTTTCGGTGTTGATCGGCCAAAAGACCGCATCAGAACACCGATCGCTACCAAAATTACCTGAAATTTTCGTAGAAGAACCTGTAACAAAGGCCCTTCTGAATAAGCCTTATCACATTTTGATGCCTGGCATTGGCGGCACAGGCGTGGTAACCATTAATGCCCTTCTAGCAGTAGCTGCATTGCTCGACGGCAATCACGTCATCACACTAGATCAAACCGGATTATCTCAGAAGGGCGGAGCTGTACTTTCCCACATGACAATTAGCTCCGAACCAATTGAGACAGCTCACCGCATCAGTTATGGTTCCACTGATCTACTGCTCGGTTTTGACATCATCGGAGCCGCCTCGAAAGAAACTCTGAAACGAGTATCGGCTGAACACACAACGGCAGTTCTCAATACCCACCAGACTCCGACATCAGAATCAGTGCGATCGGGACTGACCGTACTCTCGGAAGAAGCGCACTTGGTAGATATCATCAATCAATGCACGCAGTCAACAAACAACATTTTTGCTGACTCCTCGGAATTTGCTGAAGTGCTCTTTGGTAATCACTTGCAGTCCAACATTTTTTTACTGGGTATTGCTTATCAGGCTGGCTTGCTGCCGCTCGCGGCTTCTTCGATTGAGGAGGCTATTTGCCTCAATGGAATTTCTACTGAACTCAATGTGGCAGCTTTTCGTTGGGGTCGTAAATACTATCAAAGCCCCGCAAGCTTGACGAGTTACGTCAAAAGAGATCAGCCGTCAGATACCTCTAAAAACATCGATGAACTAATCGCACACAGAGTCCATGATCTGGTCAACTACCAAGATCGTGATTATGCCGACCGCTATGAGCGATTTTTGAAAAACGTTCGCAACGTGGAAGATCGCATCCGGCCAGGCAGCACCGAATTTACGAAAACTGTAGCTTTCTATCTGCATAAATTGATGGCTTACAAAGATGAGTATGAAGTTGCACGCCTGCTATCCGACCCGGAGTTTGACCGTCAAATCAGTGAACAATTCAAGGTTCCTCACAAGGTGATCTACCATCTGCATCCACCCCTATTGAGAGCTTTAGGGTTCAAACAAAAACTATCATTGGGGCCTTGGTTCCGACCCATTTTGCGACTATTAGCAAACTTTAAGCGATTGCGAGGCGGACCGCTTGATCTATTTGGCCTAGGCAGAATTCGCAAGCAGGAGCGCGAGTTGATCGACTGGTACCGCAACACAGTCGAAACCCTATTAACGGAGATAAAAGAAGACAATTTCTCTGAATGTATCGAGATAGCAGGAATGCCCGACCAAATCCGGGGATACGAAGACATTAAAGCACTGTCTGTCGAAACGGTTCGCCACGCTACAATCGAAAAACTAGCCGCCTTGAGTCGTCTGTGAAGGTACGATCAATTAAAATCGATGTGTCAAAAAAACATCAGCCTCAGCTTCCAGCCGTTCTCCTGGCTTGATATTCCTTGAGGTTCTTCATAAAGACAGGCATGTAGAGGTATTGATCTTGCCAGCCTCGACCACTAACTAGATTGCCGTCTATGACGCCCCCTTCGTTGACAAATGTTCCTCCAGAAAACTCAACATCAAGTTGGCACTTGGGAACAGTCGCCATTTTTTTATTGCGAATCACATCCGCCGCAGCCA
>DJHJ01000007.1:0-7520 GCA_002433055.1 Acidobacteriia bacterium UBA6623
TCCGATGAGCACTAGAATACCCTATTTCCTAACAGCCAAGAACACATATATAGACGCCCCAACGGCTATACAAAAAAATCTACACCAGCATAGCCCTTGTCTTTAAAACTAAAATATGGAAATCCAAACCAGACCTTCAATGGAGCCACGGGTCGGATTCGAACCGACGACCTGCGGTTTACGAAACCGCTGCTCTACCAACTGAGCTACCGTGGCTAACTTGCAGAGATAGATAGAATTTATTCATTCTAATTGCCCAGAGTCAACCGCGCCACCGCATGCGTTGACCTCCACTCTGATTAGTGAGAGTCTGATCAAATTTCTAGCTGTGAACAGCACTGACCTGAGCTAGATTGTCACCTTTGCCCATCTTTTGCCGACTTGCAATATCAGTTCTTGATCGGCTGAGCCAAGATCTAGGGTCATTTCCAGGTGCTTTTGTCCGTTGATCGACACTGCTCCCTCACGAAGTTTTCGATTAGCTTCACTGCCTGACTTGCACAGTCCAATCTCTCTCAATAATTTGTCAACTCGAACTGTGCAATCCGCCTGCAATGATTCGGGTATCGTAAACACGGGCATATCATCGGGAGCTTGTCCCATCTGAACAACTTTATGGAAAGCTTCTGCGGCTTTTCGCGCTTCAGAAGCGGAATGGAAGTCAGTCACAATAGAGTTTGCTAAGTTCATCTTCACTTCCATGGGATGCAGTTTCCCGCTATTGATCTTGTGGCTCAAATCTTGGATATCCACTAAGCTCTTGTCGGTCAGCAGCTCGTAATACCTGTACATCAGTTCATCACTAATTTGCATGACCTTGCGGTACATCAACTCAGGAGGTTCATCGATTCCGATGTAATTGTCGAGCGACTTGGACATTTTCTGCACACCATCGAGGCCTTCAAGCAATGGCACTGTTGCGACGATCTGTGGCAACTGTCCAAAATCTCTTTGAATTTCACGGCCGACTAGAAGGTTGAACTTCTGATCAGTGCCTCCCATTTCAATATCTGCTTTGAGAACAACCGAATCGTAGGCCTGAGTTAGAGGGTATAGAAACTCATGAACCGATATTGGGTGGCCACTCTTGAAACGCTTACTAAAATCATCGCGCTCTAGAATACGAGCTACGGTGTAGTGAGAACAGAGCTTAATGAGGTCTTCGAAGCCAAGCTTCATCAACCAAGAGCTATTAAAACGGATCTCGGTTTTTTCGGGATCAAGCACCTTGAAAACCTGCTTCTTATAGGTTTCTGCGTTAGCTTTGATCTGGTCGCTTGTCATTGGTGGACGTGTCAAATTGCGCCCACTGGGATCACCGATAAGTCCTGTGCCATCTCCAATTAAAAAAATAACTGTGTGGCCAAGGTCCTGAAAATGTTTCATTTTTCGGAGAACAACAGTGTGACCCAGATGAAGGTCAGGAGCAGTAGGATCAAAGCCAACCTTGACCCGTAATGGCCGATCTTGCTTTTTAGCTGCAATCATGCGCTCGCGTAGATCTTCCCCACGGATGACTTCTGCTAAGCCCTTAGTTAAGTATTCAAATTGCTGTTCGATCGTAGAGTTCATGGTCTTGAAATACTGTGTTCGATAGGGGTTTTATTGTGTTTTTCACCACTCATAGTCAGGCCAAAATAGTTTATAGAGTTCGAACTACCCTGCGACCCTCAATTCGAATCTTGTCATCGACTACCAGGTTAATTGCCTCAGTGTAAATCCGGTGTTCCTGGGACAAAATACGAGCAGAAAGAGACTCTTCTGTGTCGTTGTCAAGAATCGGCACCGCAGCCTGAATTAAGATCGGGCCAGCATCTAAGTTTTCATCTACAAAATGTACCGTGCAGCCCGAGAACTTGACACCGTGCTCGAGTGCCTGATGCTGTGCATCCAACCCTGGAAATGAAGGCAACAGTGATGGATGAATATTTAAAATCCGCTCTGGAAACTCACCGACAAAATAAGCACTTACCAATCTCATGAAGCCAGCTAGACAAACCAAATCAACACACTTCTCCTTGAGGCGTTGTACCACCTGACGGTCGTACTCTTCTCGTCCGAACCCTCTCGAAGGAATGCACTCGGCTTCAAAACCACGTTCGCGCGCCCGCTCAAGCCCTTGAGCATTCGGTTTATTGCTGATCACAATAGCAATTTCGGCATTAATCCTACCCGCATCGACACTATCCGCGAGAGCTTCAAAGTTCGAACCACGCCCCGAAAGTAAGATCCCTAGTTTCTTCATTGGTAGCGCACCCTTCGATGACCCTTCACAATAGACCCAATCGAATAAAATGGTTCTCTCATCTTCGTCAGTAGAGCTTCAGCGCGTTTTTTACTGCGCCCAGGTACAACCACAATCATTCCCAGCCCCATGTTGAATGTCTTCAGCATCTCGCTCTGACCAACATTGCCAATATCTTGGAGTAACTCAAATATTGGCAATCGCGGCCACGAATCAATGTTGATCTGTGCCGATAGACCTTTTGGCAATATACGCGGTGTGTTATCAGTGATACCTCCACCAGTAATGTGCGCAGCTCCTCTGAGCAACCTAGCATTACCGAGAGCCTGAAGCGGTTTGAGATAACTCCGGTGCACCTTCAGCAACTCCTTCCCAACCGTAGTACCAAGCAGCGCAACTTTGGTTTGTGGTTTAAGCCGGGCCACTTCAAACAAAAGTTTTCGTGCCAGAGAATAACCGTTGGTGTGAAGTCCATTTGAGGGCAAGCCCATCAGAACATCGCCTTCACGAATCTTACTTCCATCAAGTGTCTGGTGGCGCTCAGTCACTCCAACAATAAAACCCGCCAAATCGTATTCTCCGGCCTTGTACATATCAGGCATTTCAGCTGTCTCACCCCCGATGAGTGCACAACCGTTTTCGCGACACCCTACGCTAAGTCCTTTGACTACTGCAGATGCAATCCGGCTTTCGAGTTTACCGGTTGCAAAATAGTCAAGAAAAAACAGAGGTTGCGCACCCTGAACAGCAATGTCGTTGACACAGTGATTGACCAAGTCTTGCCCCACCGTGTCATGAACACCTACGGCGAAAGCAACTTTTAGTTTTGTTCCGACGCCATCAGCCGAACTAACTAAAACCGGCCTCCTGAATCCCGTAGGCAAGGCGTAAGAGGCACCAAACGCTCCTATGCCAGCTAAAACGTTTTTGTTGAACGTACCGCGAACAAGCCGCTTAATGCTCGCAGTAGTGCGATCAGCTTCTTCGATACTAACGCCCGCATCAGCGTAGCGCATAGAAAGAACTTTCTGCATGGAGGTCCATTATCCCGTACTAGGCAGCACCATGCCTCGGATTTTGACAATAGAGGTATTAGAGTCTCTGTTCTCTTTCAAATCTCGACCTTGTACAACAAGCATATTTTGTTGCAAACCAGCAAAATTATTTACTCCGTCTAAACACTCTAGGTTTATCAATATTCTATCTAGGTGTACAATGGTTCGGAGTGCTGTGCACTCGCGATTTAGCGGAGGTAACCATGTTAAGAATTCCGGGTAGACTAACAACGACATGTGAAGGTGTGTCTAGACGTGACTTTTTGCAGGTTGGTTCTCTAGGTCTAATGGGTATGCAGCTTTCCCAGATTTTGGCACTACAGGAAACATCCCAGGCCGCAACCTCCAGCTTTGCTGGTGCACAAGGTTTTGGAGCGGCGAAATCGGTAGTAGTGCTTTTTCTACAAGGCGGTCCGAGTCACATTGATATTTGGGACCCCAAACCCGATGCACCTTCAAACGTTCGTGGTGAATTCAAACCCATCAAAACCAAGGTGCCTGGCATAGAACTCAGTGAGACGATGCCGAAACTGGGTCAGGCAATCGATAAGGCTACATTGATTCGCTCTATGAGCTACACGCCAGCTGGGCTGTTCAATCATACGGCCGCCATCTACCAGATGTTGACTGGTTACGCCCCCGATAAAGTATCCCCTTCTGGCCAGCTAGAGCCGCCTTCACCAATTGATTTTCCAACTGCAGGAAGCTGGATCAGCAAATTTTTACCCCCGACAGAACCCGTTCTTCCGTTCGTGGAGATGCCACGCCCCCTCCAAGAATCGAATGTGATTGGCAAGGGTGGAGCTGCTGGGTTCATAGGTAAGGAATATGACCCGTACAGGCTCTACCAAGACCCTGCTCAATCGATCAAGTTAGACGATCTGACACTTCGTAGAGAAACATCAGAAAAGAGATTACAAGATCGCTTCGAACTACTGAAGGGCATTAATGGTTCGATGGGAGACCTTGAAAAAGCTGTTGATTCTTATGCGCTGGATAAATACTATGGGAAAGCATTCGATCTCGTACTTTCGGGTAAAGCTCGTGATGCCTTCGATCTGGAGAAGGAATCTGCCGCTGTGCGAGACCGATATGGACGCTTCACCTTCGGACAAGGAGCTTTGATGGCTCGCCGTTTAATTGAAGCCGGCACGCGCTTTGTCCAGTTAAATTGGCCTTCTGTCGCGAACGGTAATCCCGAGACAACAGCTTGGGACACGCATGCAGCTAATTTTGGACCATTAAAAAACCTCCATTGTCCAAAATTAGATCAGGCCTTGTCAGCACTTCTCGAAGACATGTCGGACAGAGGTTTGTTGGACGAGACGCTTGTCGTTGCCGTAGGTGAATTCGGACGTTCCCCAAGGTTGGGGGTCAGCACATCCGGTAATACAAATTCGCCTGATGGACGAGATCACTGGCCCTACTGTTACACTGCCCTCGTAGCCGGCGCCGGCATTCCGGGAGGTCGCCTTTATGGCGAGTCGGACGAGACCGCCTCTTCGCCGAAAGAAAAACCTGTGCATCCGAATGATCTACTCGCTACGGTTTACTACGCTCTTGGAATAGACCCGAACCAGGAAGTTTTTAACCATCTCGAGCAACCTCGTACTTTGGTCAATGGTAAAGCGCTGACTGATCTGTGGGTAGGATGATCGGCGACCGGCTGGACACAGGCAGCTTCTGTATGACAAAACGTATTGCCTCCTTGTCCTGCGTGGCTTTTTATCTAATCTCGACCCTTCTGGCAGGCGCTGAGCAACCGGTCCCATCGCGGCAGTCTGCAAGTTCAGCGCAGCACGCCCAAGATATGGCTGAAGGGCTGAAGTTATTCAAGCAGCGGGTTCGCCCGCTGCTCACTAAACACTGCCTAGTATGCCACGGTGATTCACAAAAATTGGGAGGTTTTGACCTATCGAACCGTGAAGCATTAATAGACAGTGGCAACCTAGGTGAAAATGCCGCGTCAAGCCTTTTAATTAAACTACTCCGCCATGAAGAAGAACCACACATGCCCTTCAAGCAAGCCAAGTTATCGGATAAGGACATCGATGAGGTTTCCCGTTGGATTGATCTCGGAGTCCCCTACGATCAGCCACTTGTTAGTTCAACTACCCAAGATCGCATCGAAACTACTTCACTACCTAAAAGCAAGAACCGCCAGAGTAGTTTTTGGTCCTTTCTCCCACTTGAACAGACAGCCCTACCGTCTGCTTCAGATTCACTCTGGAATGCAAACCCGATTGATCAATTTATCCATCAGGAACTTACATCACAAAGTCTGCAACCAAATTCCATTGCTGATCGCGCTACACTGGCGCGTCGTGCTTATCTAAATTTGCTTGGACTGCCTCCTGAACCAGAAAAAATTGATGCGTTTGTTCAGGACCCTTCTCCTGATGCCTATGAGAGATTAATTGATGACCTGTTGGACTCATCACACTATGGTGAACGCTGGGCGCGTCACTGGATGGACATAGCCCGCTTTGCCGAGAGCGATGGATTTGAGCAAGATTGGCATCGACATGCGGCTTATCATTACCGTGATTTTTTAATCCGCGCTTTCAATAGCGACATGCCCTACGACCAATTTGTGCGCTGGCAAATAGCAGGGGATGAACTAGCCCCAGAAAACCCTCAAGCCATGATGGCAACGGGGTTCTTAGGTGCTGGCCCTTTCCCAAGCCAGATTCCAGAAACAGAGTTTGAGACAACTCGCTATGGCGAATTAGACGACATGGTTGGAACGATGGGCACAGCAACCCTTGGCCTCACTATTGGCTGTGCACGCTGTCATGATCATAAATACGATCCCATTTCAAGCCAGGAGTACTACCGCCTGGTCTCCATTTTTGGGCGGACTATTCGTACTGAAATTGATTACACCCCCAACCATGAAGATTATCTGAAAGAAAAACAAGAGTGGCAACAGCAATACGAAGCCCTAAAAACACTACGTGACAACCACGACAAACATCTTGCTGAGCCTTTCTCAAAATGGTTAACACGCCTCGAAAAAGGGGAGAACGACTTCGTAACAGACCTATCTTGGCAGGTGCTTGACATAATTTCACACAAATCAGAAGTTGTTCGTGATTCTGTAGATAGTGCAATCTTCGAAAAACTTGAGGATGGATCCTTGCTTGCTACGGGCCCTAATCCCAGGTTTACGACGTACACCTTTACCGCGGAAACTCTTGCCACCGACATTACTTCAATCCGACTAGAGGCTCTTACTCATCCTTCGTTGTTCGGGAAGGGTCCTGGACGTTCTCATTCTGGGCAGTTTAATCTCAATCAGGTCGATGTCGAAATACAGCCAATGCAAGTTGGCGAGGTGGGCCCATTCAAAGCAGAGCTCGTTGCAGGGACTGCCACTGGTGAAAAAACTGTGGTGACATACGACGAGACTTACCTTGTTAATCGAATTGAGTGGCTATTGAAACCTTCGGAGACCGGAGTCGACCAAGCAGCAGTCTTCACTTTTGATAAACCGATCGGTTTTGAAGGTGGAACAAGATTGATCGTCACCATGAGTTTCAGAGTTAACACACAATTTACAATTGGTAGGCCACGCCTGTCGATCTCCTCGAAAAGCAGACCAGAAGTGACCGTGCGAGATGGCATTCCACAAGATGTCGTCGAAGGCTTAGGTGCGCTAAAGAAAGAAGGCCTAAACGCTATTTCCAAAAAACAAAAGGGGGCTTTATTTGAATGGTTCGTACGCTCTAAAAAGAGTCGACAGGATCATAATGAGAAACTTCGTTTGCATCTGAATGTGAAGCCACGTTCACCAAAAACTAGAATGCAGGTTACGGTTGAAGGTTTACCTACTCTCCCACATCCCGCTGAGGAGCAAGCAGGCTTCTCTTATCCTCATTATTACCCTGCGACTTACTTCCTTAATCGTGGCGACGTGGCTCAAAAAGGCGACGTCGCTCGACCAGGTTACGTTCAGGTGCTAATGCGTAGCGGCTTTGATGAAAAAAGATGGAGAATTGACCCACCGATCGAGCACAACCGCAGCAGGTTCGATCGTGCCTCTTTGTCAAACTGGATTACCGATGTGGACAACGGTGCTGGCGCCCTCCTAGCTCGTGTAATTGTGAATCGAGTGTGGCATCACCACTTCGGTCGTGGCATCGTGGCTACCCCTAATGATTTTGGCATGCAGGGTGATCGCCCAACGCACCCTCAACTATTAGACTGGCTTTCCCGGG
>DJHJ01000007.1:7826-8161 GCA_002433055.1 Acidobacteriia bacterium UBA6623
TATTAGACTGGCTTGCCCGGGACCTGATCATTCACGACTGGCGCCTAAAAAGACTACACAAGATGATCATGATGAGTAGAACCTATCAACTCTCCAATCGGTATGACGCAACCAACGCTTCTCTAGACCTAAACAACATTTACAGATGGCGCTGGACACCCCGACGATTAGAAGCCGAGGCTATCCGAGATTCATTATTGAGTGTTTCTAAATTGCTCGACACCACCATGTATGGTCCCGGCTCACTACGGACGGACATGCGACGGCGTAGCATCTACTTTTTTATTAAACGTGGCATGCCAATCCCTTCAATGATGCTGTTCGACTGGCCCGAA
>DJHJ01000046.1:0-48369 GCA_002433055.1 Acidobacteriia bacterium UBA6623
TGCATTCCGCCACCGTGATAACGGCCGTTGCCAATCGCCACGTTCGTAACAATTAAATCCAAAGACGACTCTCGGTTGTCATCAAGAGTCACGTGCACTCGTTTACCTCTGTAAGTTAAAAAAACGGCTGCCGTAGCGTACAAAAAAGCCAGTTTTCCACTCATTTTGCTAATAAAATTCTTGGCCCTCACTGACACTTCGCCACCCATGCCAAAGCTCACCACATTAACAAAATATCGACTCAACGGACGACCTTCGTGGGAAAGCAAGGACACCTTAGCTACATCGATTTTCCGAGAGTGGCCACATGAAATAAGCCGAGAAGCAAGATCAACTTCGTTCGGGATTTCCAGTGTTCTTCGCAGATCGCCACCAGTACCAATAGGAATAAATCCGAGTCGCGCTTCGGGATGGATGGGCTGATCGTTCTCATTGAACCAACCGTTAACAATCTCATTTGCCGTCCCGTCTCCGCCCACCGCTACAATCAAGTTATAACCTTGATCGAGAGCTTGTTTCGTCAGTTCCGTTGCGTGGTTGGGATACTCGGTCACCAGTGTTGTCGCCGGGTGATCGAGCCATTGATTAAGTTCTCGCGTAATACGGGGAAGCTGCTTGATGCTCCGTCCGCTGGCAGCATTTGGATTGAGAATAACAACCGTTTTGGAGAGTGCAATAGATTTTTCGAGTGTGTTAGTCGACATTTTTTACCAATCGACCGCCAAGACACACACTAAATCAACTCCCACTGCTCCCGCAAGAACCTTATCCCTTCGAAAGCAATGTCATCTGGTGAAGGTGCAAGATCTCGCCAAATCGCAGTTGCTGCAGCAAGCTCAGGGATCGTCGCGTTGAATGATTCTATTGTCAATCTGTTGTTGTAGCCCTGATCCTTGAGCGTCTTCAAAACACCTTTCCAGTCGGTGTGTCCGGTCCCGGGAATTCCACGGTCATTCTCACACGTGTGGACATGCTTGAGATACGAACCGCAGGTGCGATATGCTCCTGGAACGTCCTTCTCCTCAATATTCGAGTGGAAAGTGTCAACAAGAGCACCAATCTTAGAACATCCAACTTGCTCCACAAATCGCACTGTGTCATCAACTGTGTTGAGAAAATAGGTTTCAAAGCGGTTGAGTGGTTCTATAGCCAACTCGACACCAGTGTCCTCAAGTAGAGGGGCCAGCTGATGATGAAAATCAACGCCCCAATTCCATTCTTCCTTCGTACGTCGATGACCAGGCAAAAAACCCACTGGCGCATAGGTGGGGCCAGCGATTAAATCAACGCCAATCTCGGCAGCTTTGTTGATTAAACCTTTCCAGTAATTTACCGTGTTGGCACGTACTGCTTCGTCGTCGCTAATTGGATTTTTGCCAGGAGGGTTGACAGCGCAGAAAGTGCACTCGAAATCAAATTCTTCTATCGATTTCCTGAGAAAATCGATGGGAATATCTGAGACATCAAACACAGGCACTTCGATCACATCCACTTGCGCGTGCTTAATCGCTTCCATAGGGATCGATCCATCGATCGATCCAGACCAAATCATCGTGTTAACGCCAAATTTCATCTAGCTCTCTTTATAATCTCAGCCTTATACACGCCCTGGTTGCTTCTTCAGGAGTAAGACTATGACATGGATGTCAACTTTAACAAATCAATCTTTCAGTCTTTGATCTGAATGACACGATTTGCTATTAGGTCCGCATAGAAGTCTCTACCGCAATGGTCAATAATCGTGAAGGCTGGAAAATCTTCAACCTCTATCCGCCAAATTGCTTCCATACCTAATTCTTCAAACTCTACAACTTCAACATTCCTTATGCTGTGTTCAGCGAGACGTGCTGCAGGGCCACCAATTGAGCCGAGATAGAAGCCTCCATGCTTTCCACAAGAAGTAGCTACTTCGGCAGAGCGGTTCCCCTTGGCCAGCATTACCATGCTCCCACCGTGACTTTGGAATTGCTCTACGTATGAATCCATTCGCCCCGCCGTCGTCGGTCCAAACGAACCCGAAGCGTGCCCCGCTGGCCTCTTAGCAGGACCTGCATAGTAGATTGGATGATCCTTAAAGTACTGTGGTAAGTCCTCGCCAGCATCCAACCGTTCTTTCAGTTTCGCATGTGCTATATCGCGGGCAACAATCAGGGTTCCAGTCAGTGAGAGCCGCGTAGCAACTGGACACTCCCTAAGCTGCGTCAAAATTCCTGGCATTGATTGATTGAGGTCGATTGAGACGACTTCGCCACTTAACTCCGAGCCAGTTACTTCTGGCAAGAATCGAGCTGGGTTTGCTTCAAGCTGCTCAAGAAAAAGACCTTCCTGCGTAATCTTGCCCAAAATCTGTCTGTCGGCTGAACAAGAAACGCCCAATCCTACCGGACACGATGCACCATGGCGCGGTAGACGAATTACTCGCACGTCGTGTGCAAAATACTTGCCTCCAAATTGCGCTCCTATACCGGTTTCAGCAGCCATTTCGAACACTTTTTTCTCTAGTTCTAAGTCACGAAACGCCCTGCCAAATTCATTGCCAGTTGTTGGCAAGTCATCAAGATAGCGCGTGCTAGCAAGTTTGACAGTTTTTAATGTCATCTCAGCTGAGGTCCCACCAATGACTAAAACCAGGTGGTAGGGTGGACAGGCGGAGGTTCCAATTGAACGCATTTTTTTGTTGATAAATGCAAAAAGAGCGTCTGGATTGAGAAGCGCCTTGGTTTCCTGGTAGAGGAATGTCTTATTGGCGGAACCGCCACCTTTGGCAACAAATAAGAGGCGATATTCACTGCCAGATTCAGCGTAGATTTCAATCTGAGCGGGCAGGTTTGTGCCTGTATTTTTCTCGGTATAAAGATCTATTGGAGCAAGCTGTGAGTAGCGAAGGTTTTGCTCGACATAGGCTTGATAAATGCCTTTTGAAAGAGCTTTCGCATCATCACCCTCTGTAAAAACTTCTTGACCCTTATACCCAAGCACAATGGCAGTGCCAGTATCCTGGCATCCGGGCAGTATCCGTCCTGAGGCAATAGATGCATTCTTGAGCAACTCTAGTGCCACAAAGCGGTCATTCTCCGACGCTTCAGGATCATCAAGAATTTTCCTGAGTTGTGCAAGGTGGTCTGATCGCAAGAGATGAGCCATATCACTCATAGCTTCTTTAGCAAGGTACTGTAGAGCCTCTGGAGCGATCTCGAGGATTTGACGACCGCTGTCAAGCTTGTTAGTCGTCACATAGTCAGAAGTTAGGTGTCGGTACTCAGTCTGATCGGGACCGCGTTCAAAAATGGGTTGGTATTGGAACTTCGGCATCACTTTGCTGCTGCTTGTCGTTCAGTCGAAATACTAAACCTCTGCGCATTCACAGGATAATGCAGTTTCATGCTCTCTGACGACCTCAGGTCAAATATTGCTACACCCATACTGTCTCGAAGGCGAACATAACAGACTCGTAGAGAGTAGTCAAAAGGTGAAATTACCATCTTCCACGATTAAGATTAAATCTACGGTAAATTTTAGGGAAATAGGAGATTTCCTACACCATCTACGCAATATGTTGAATTAACTGTTGACACTACCACTAGATGGTGTACACTAATTGAGCGCTGACATGCGTAATGCTGCCCCCTTCGGATTTAGGTTTTCGTTTGTGGGTCCCGCTTAGCAGTCGTTTTTTCAGCCATATTGTACTGATATTGTGTGATTTCTTGTGGGGTGAGCCATGGGCGAAATTAGTGTAGATCTAGCCTCTAAGGTAGATCAGTTATCCTCTCCCGACGAACGGTCCGCGGGGTTATCTTTCCCGAGATACTTCACTAAAGACCTTAAGAGCGGCCAGACGCCGTACGACGTATTGGAATGGGAAAAGCGGACGGCTTCGATCGGCAACGAAAAAGGTGAGATTATTTTTGAGCAGCCCAACGTGGAGGTACCACGGGACTGGTCACAAACTGCAACCAATATAGTTGCTAGCAAGTATTTTCATGGTCGTGCTGGAACGCCTGAAAGAGAGACAAGCCTGAGCCAGCTTGTGCATCGCGTGGTAGACACGATCGCCGATTGGGGTGCCGACGGAGGATACTTCGCATCGCCAGATGACGTTGAAAATTTTCGTGGTGAGCTAGCCCATTTAATGCTCACTCAAAAAGCCAGTTTCAACTCCCCGGTCTGGTTTAACGTCGGAGTGAAAGAAGCACGTGGTTACGGTTGGCATTACGACGAAGCCACCGGTGAAACACGTACTTTGGAAGAAGGTTCACACAGACCCCAGTGTTCTGCCTGTTTCATCATTTCCGTAGAAGACCAAATGGAGTCGATCATGGACCTCGCCAAAACCGAGGGCATGCTTTTTAAATGGGGCTCCGGAACGGGTTCTAACCTCTCGAGAATTCGAGAAGAAGACGCAGTTTTAGGCGGAGGTGGCAGGGCGTCTGGACCAGTGTCCTTCATGAAAGGTTTTGACGCTTTTGCTGGAGTCATTAAGTCGGGCGGTAAAACTCGTCGGGCGGCAAAGATGGTTATTCTCAACGCCGACCATCCAGACATAGATAAGTTTATCTGGTGTAAAGCCAAAGAAGAGAAAAAAGCTTGGACGCTAATCGACGCTGGCTACGATGCTGCCATAGATGGCGATGCCTATAGCTCTATATCTTTTCAGAACGCCAACAACTCAGTGAGAGCAAGCGATGACTTCATGCTCGCTTCTGTCAACGATGATGATTGGTGGACAAAATCGGTCGTTAATGACCAACCCAAACAGCGTTATAAGGCCCGAGATCTCTTGCGACAAATCTCAGAGGCTACACATCAGTGTGGTGATCCCGGTATGCAGTTTGACACGACTGTAAACCGTTGGCATCCCTGTAAGGAAACATCAAGAATCAATGCTTCAAACCCTTGCTCGGAGTACATGTTTTTGGACGACTCAGCATGCAACTTAGCCTCTCTCAATCTCCGAAAATTTCAAACGAACCAGGGGCAGTTTGATGTGGAGGCTTTTCGACACGCTGTAGACACCTTGATACTGGCTCAGGAAATCATCGTGGGTAGTGCGAGCTACCCAACGGATAAAATTGCAGAAAACTCCTACAACTACAGACCATTGGGGCTTGGCTTTGCCAACCTAGGGTCTCTGTTGATGTCAACAGGGGTGGCCTATGACAGCGATGAAGGGCGCTCCGTAGCTGGAGCAATCTCTGCTGTGATGTGCGGACAAGCGTACTTGACGAGTGCACGTATCGCGGGGACAACCGGACCATTCGCGGGATACGCTCACAACCGTGAGCCGTTCCTTGAAGTCATTCGCATGCATCGCGATGCAGCACGCGAAATTGACGGAGAGAAGCTTGACGAGAACCTGCAAAAAGCCGCAATAGAATGCTGGGAAGACGCTTACAAGCTAGGCTCTCGAAACGGTTACCGCAACGCACAGGTAACGGTAATCGCTCCGACCGGAACAATTGGCTTCATGATGGATTGCGACACAACCGGAGTTGAACCCGAGTTGGCATTAGTGAAATACAAAAAGTTAGTTGGTGGTGGAGTCATCAAGATCGTTAATAACACAGTTCCCGAAGCGCTGATTAAGTTGGGCTATACAACTGAACGAGGCAACGAAATAGTCAGTCATATAGACTCCACTGGCACCATAGAAGGAGCCCCTCACATCAAAGACGAGCACCTAACCATATTCGATTGCAGCTTTCGGCCTCAGAACGGCGAGCGATCTATCCACTACATGGGACACGTCCGCATGATGGGAGCTGTGCAGCCATTCATTTCAGGTGCTATATCCAAGACCATTAACCTGCCGGAGGAGTCCACGGTAGATGACATCATGGACGCGTATACCGAGTCTTGGCAGTTGGGTTTAAAGGCAGTGGCTATATACCGTGACGGTTCGAAGATGGCTCAACCTCTCAACACCGCACAATCTGGTGACAAAAGTTCTGCTTCTGGAAGCGAACAACCTGTCTATCGACCGATGCGCCGTAAGCTATCCGACGAGAGGCAGTCCGTCACTCACAAGTTCTCAGTGGGTGGCCACGAGGGTTACATCACAGTTGGGCTGTATGACGATGGAACACCGGGAGAGCTGTTCATCCGCATGGCAAAGGAAGGCTCGACTATCTCAGGACTAATGGACAGTTTCGCCACTGCGGTTTCAATGACATTACAGTACGGCGTGCCACTCCAGGTCCTGGTAGACAAATTCCAACATGTGCGCTTTGAGCCCAGTGGCTGGACAGGCAATTCAGAAATTCCCTACGCCAAGTCGATCATGGACTACATTTTCCGGTGGTTGGGAGCTAAGTTTATTTCGCAGGATTACCGCGTGTCTGAAGCAGGTGATTCACCTGAATTGAAAAAAACCGAGCAAGAACCACAGAAAGAATTACCCTTTCAAGCTGCTATGGATGCACCGGTTTGTTCGGAGTGTGGCTCCCTAATGACCAGTAACGGCAGCTGCTATAAATGCGAAAACTGTGGTTCGACTTCCGGATGTAGTTAGAGATTAATCGATTTGAGTATTCATTCCCTCCATATGAAGACGGAGGACTTATGCAACTGAGTCCTCCGTCTTTTTTTCACAGAGTTTTAACCTAGACAGACTATAATCGCTGTCATAGTCTTTTGTGGGTAATCGATTTTCTGTGGTATCAAGTCGACCGACACACGTTGACCACATCACATCCCAGGTTCTTGTCCTTGCTCTCTGGATACCGCAATCAATGACTTTGTGAACCCCAAAAAACGTTCTCGATGGATCCGAGCTTTAGGAAATAATTCTTGTAATTCCTTTGCATTTAGCAAACGAACATCTCTGACGAACTCTTCACAGCCCTGTCTCGTGGGTCTCACTAGGAGCCCCCATACCGTAAAATTGCGTAGCAAAATCTTTTTGAGTCTAGTGGGGAAAAAATGGATGAATGGTGTCAACAGATGAGGCTCAAACGGAAACCAATAGTTGGGTGTTTGGATGTAGTAGGATCGCCCAACCCGCTCAACCTCCCGTGCAAATCGGTACCGACTCTCCTGGTCTCCGACGTGCTCAATAATTGAGTTGGCAAACACAACATCAAAGGATCGATCTAAAAATGGAAGCTTCCGTGCATCAGCTGCCAACCAACAAAAATTCGAAGTATGTGAGCCGCCGAGATCCAAATTGACAATCGTTACACGCGGCCGTTGATCGAGGTAGCTCCAGTAGTACTCATAGCCGCCGAGATCAAGTATTGTGGTTTGCGGTCCGATCGAAAAAATCTGTGCAAGCCACCTAAATCGGCGTCTGCGGAAGTACCGAGCGAAAGGCGCGTGAAGTTGTGGCACACTGACCCACATTGTTTCCTTTGTGACCTGCCTGAAAAAGCGCAAACACTACTAGAGATCCGTGCTGTCACACTCATCTCTGCCACCCCAGACAAAGAGTGCCGACCTCAACGCTACTCTACTATACCCTTATGCTTTGTTGTTTCCACGGATGATGGTTTTTCACCGGAACTCAAATCTAAGCGCTCAATCTTTGAAAAACGGCTGGAAATCTTGCGGGCGGAAGTGTGCACCAATTCGACATCTCGGTGTGCCTGATCGATATGTTGTGCAAGGTTATCCATTCTACTCTGGAAGCGACTGAAATCAGTACCCAACTTGCCTAGGTGTTCCTGTATGACATTTACCTGTTCTCTTGTAGCAGCATCCTTAAGGACAGCCGCTGCAGTAGTCAGGATTGCAAAGAGTGTCGTAGGGGAAGCTGGCAACACCCGCATGCGATGAGCTTTTTCAACTAAATCAGGATGTTTCCCGTGGATCTCGGCAAAAACTGCCTCTGCAGGGATAAATAGTACAGCACAATCGGCTGTTTCTCCCTCAATAACATATTTCTTAGCAACATCTTGAATGTGTGTAAGCACGTTGCGAGAGAACTCTCGTTCCGCCACAACTCGTTCCGACTTGCTGAGGTTTGGGTCATTCTTTCGTCGGAAATTTTCAAGAGGGAATTTTGAATCGATCGGCACACTCCCCGTTGGCTCCGGTAAAAATAGCATGCAATCCACACAACGCCCATTTGAAAGTGTGTACTGCATACAGTAACTAGATTCTGGAAGAACATTTGCGACAAGCGCCTGCAACTGTACTTCACCAAAAGTACCACGTGATGTGCGGTCAGCTAGTACCTCTTGCAAGCTAACTACACTACTCGAAAGCTCAGTGATTTTTTTCTGAGCGGCATCAATCAACTCTAAACGTTTCTGAACATCAGCAAAAGTAGCAACAGTCTTCTCAAAACCTTCTGAAAGTCGCTTGTCAACTTTTCCGCTGATATCCAACAATCGCTTGTCGGTCGAGGAAGTGAGTGCATCCATCCGTTTACCCAGTTCTTCACCGTTGCGGGCAATAGCATCTGCCATCTGCCTCTGCACTCTGTCAATTCCCGACTGCAGTGTAAGGTTAAGTCCCGCTGAGGTCTCCGCGTGTCTCTGTTCAAGCTGCTGAGCAAACTCTGCAAAGCGTTTCAACTGGTTCTGTTCTAGTCCATGGATTGCTTTTTGTTGGTCCCTATTCGCTTCGCCGAGACGCGCAACAAGCATTTCACTTCGATGGCTCTGCTCATCAAGCCTTGCTTCCAGACGAGAAAACACCGGTCCAAAATGACCGTCTCGATTCTTTACGAGAACCCATACAGCACAGATTACAACTGTGCCAACAATGACTACGAAGACTCCAAGCCACGCAATTATTTCCACTGTCATCGCCCTTTATCGAGTTTCCAACACGATGCGATCGACCCAGAAGAATTACCAAGAAACTGCATGATGCTACTAGTGGGCACTACGGTTATAGGTGTTGGAGCGCTAGCAACTCTGTCAAAACTAGAACTTCTTTCCATGCGTGATCCCTCTCTTCCAGTCTCTCCAGAATAAAACATCTTATGTTGAAAATGATCAGAGTATCGAAAGATGATGGGTATCTGAATAGTCAATACAAATTTACTTCCCTAAAGACAACCCACAATGGTATCTGAAGAAATCGTACCCTTCCTGCTTCGCTGGTTTAAGCCATAGTTTTGGTGCTTGGAATCCCTTCGGAGCAAAGCAAGAGTTTAATAGTATTCGACCACTTCAACTCCACACACCCACTCCGTGTAGTGAGAAAGTTGTATAGTGGCGAGTTTTCGATGCAGAATTACAACTGTGTTGACCGAAGAGAGAGATAATGGGGAATTGAGTCACTCATGCCAACTGGTGCAGAACTATTTGTTTCTTCGATCAAAAACCTTGGAGTAACCCACATATTCACGTTGGTCGGAGATCACTTGAATGAAGTGTTGCAGGTTGCTGACCGCGAAGGACTGTGTATCTACGACACGCGGCACGAATCAGCGGCTGTTCACATGGCCGACGGATGGGGGAGAATAACGCGGACTCCAGGCATCTCACTTGTCACCGGAGGGCCTGGTCACACGAACTCCATCAGTGGTATTGCTACAGCAAATGCGACCGGGAGCCCAATCGTCTCAGTTAGTGGAATGAGTACTTCACAATTGCGTAACCGCAACGCATTCCAAGATATGGATCAGCTCTCGTTAGTACGCGGTATTACAAAATATGCTGCTATTCCCAATCACGCAGGACAAATCCCTTTTCATGTCCAATGTGCTTACAGAGCAGCACTCACCGGCCGTCCAGGTGCAGCTCATCTTAGTGTCCCAGTCGATCTATTCACTGCAGTAGACGAACCCCAGTCGCCATTGCAAGATGATTCAGGCACAACCGGCCAACCACGGCCCGACTCCGCAGACATCAATCGCACTATAGATCTTATAGATCAAGCCAAACGCCCGGTTGTAATAGCAGGTAGTGGAGCTTGGTTCGCCGACGCTGGAGCTCTACTTGAAGCATTTATTGAAAAGGCTGCCCTACCTTTGTTTACAATTTGCCTGGCTCGTGGACTTGTTCCAGATTCACATCCACTGTGTTTCGGATATGCCGATCCAACACTCAATCGAGCTGCCTCTGAAGCTTTCAAGGAAGCTGACCTTGTGCTGGTGCTAGGTAAAAAGATCGACTATAGGTTGCGCTTGGGTGGCCCAGGTCTTTTTTCCCCTGAGGCACAATTTATACAGGTTGACATACATTCTAAAGAACTGGGACTCAACCGTGATCTCGAAGTAGGCATGCCAGCAGATGTAAAATTGACTCTGGAAGATCTGTTGGATGCTCTGGGACGTCACAATGCTCCAGATCGCTCATCATGGTTAGCACAAATCAGTAAATCACGCGGATCTTGGAACCAGGAATTATCTAAAGAAGCTGCCCAGCCTTCAGTGCCGATGCATCCACTGCATGTTTTTTCCGCTCTGCGTGATCTAGTGCCACAAGATGCGACACTTTGTTGGGACGGTGGTGATTTTGTCCATTGGGGCCGGTGTGCTCTTCCAGCACGGCTACCAATGCATTGGCTGCGGCTCGGCGCTCTAGCTGGCCTCGGAGTAGGTTTCCCAATAGCATTGACAGCACAGATTCTGAGGCCCAACTCTCGCTCAATCGTCTTCACCGGAGATGGCTCGCTAGGTTTTTACATCGCCGAAATGGATACAGCAGTCCGTTTCAATTTACCGGTGATCATAATTGTCGGCAACGATGGCGGTTGGGGCATTGAAAGAGAATTGCAACTCGGCCATTATGACAATCAAAAAACAGTTGCGTGCAATCTCAGGCGAACTCGCTATGATCTGGTGATGAAGGGTTTCGGTGGAGAGGGTGAATTCATTGAAACACCCGAACAAGTCGGGCCTGCATTTCAAAGGGCTCTAGCAAGTGATAAGCCCTATTTGCTGAACATCGATATCCAAGGTGTAGCGTCACCGTTTACGCAATATCAATTGGCACACAAAACGGTAAAATAAGAAGTTGGCAGACACTAACACGAACACCAATTCGAATTAGAAAACTGAGGAGGTCTCAATGTTCTTCGATCCTTTATATTTGGCATTCATGCTTCCAGGGTTAGCACTTTCTCTCTGGGCAAACTTTCGTACAAAATCAGCCTTTAAAAAATACTCCAAAATACCTTCAGCGGCAGGCCTTTCAGGGGCACAAGCAGCTCAACGATTGCTTGACAGTGCCGGCATTGACACTGTCCGCGTAATTCGAACTAAAGGCTTTTTGTCTGACCACTACAACCCAATCAATAAGACCTTGGCGCTCTCAGAAGAAGTACACGATTCACACTCACTCTCGGCGATTGGTGTCGCTACGCACGAGGCTGGCCATGCCATTCAGCATGCCCGAAACTATGGACCCCTTTGGATACGTTCAATGCTGGTACCCACGGCCAATATTGGATCTTCAGTCGGTTACATTGTGATGGCTATCGGTCTTTTTATGGCCTCCCAGAACATGGTTTTGGTTGGTGCCGTTCTCTTTTCTGCAGTTTTGCTTTTTCAGATCGTGACCCTCCCAGTCGAGTTTGATGCAACTCGCCGTGCTAAAGAATTAGTAGTCGCGCAAGGGATCATCTCACCCCATGAACGAAAAGGGGTGGATCGTGTACTGAATGCAGCTGCGATGACTTATGTAGCAGCTGCAGTCAGCACTCTGTTCACACTGCTGTACTTCTTACTGCGGTCCGGCTTACTGGGTAGCAACGACGATTAAGCAAAGGCCGTCTTGTGAGCATTGCAGAATTGCATTCACTGGAAGCAATTCTGGGGCCAAGTAGAAGCCTATGATTCGTTTTGTGATTTGGCTCAGGAAGCTTCCCTGATCTCTGGAAACTAAACCAGTGCTGTTTGCTCTGGTGAGCCATTTGCATTGCTCTGGTCGTCTTCTGATATCGGAACGACACACGCTGCTGCAATCTGATCGCCGTCCTGAACGTTTACCAGCGTGACACCTTGGGCTGAGCGTCCAGTAGCACGGATCTTGTCTGCCTCGATTCGGATAATCTTTCCAGCACGGGTAATTAAAATCAAATCAACATCTTTAGCCACGTTCATGATTGATACAACGTTACCGTTGCGCTTCGTGGTCTTGATGTTTATAACCCCTTTGCCTCCTCGCTGAGTTAGACGGTATTGGTCAATCTTAGTACGCTTACCAAAACCGTTCTCAGTAACACTGAGAATAAGCACATCTTCCGGCACGGCAATCATTCCGATGACATGATCGTCATCGTCAAGTCTAATAGCTCTCACGCCACGAGCTGGCCTACCCATTGCTCGAACTGCATCTTCATGAAAGCGAATTGCCTTACCTCGGTGGGTAGCCACAAAAATTTCTTGCCCTGGATCAGTTAATCCAGCCGAGATTAATTCATCCCCCTCATCAAGCCCCAGGGCTATGATTCCTCGCGAAAGGGGACGCTTGAAAACACTTAAATCGCACTTTTTAATAACTCCCCTACGCGTCGCCATAACTATATAGCGACCCTCCGTAAACTGTCTCACTGGTAGAAAAGCCTGCACGGTTTCATCAGGCTGAAAGTTCAACAAGTTGACGATATTTTTGCCACGTCCAGTGATTCCTACATCTGGGATATCGTAAATGCGTAGCCAATACACCCGCCCAAGGTTGGTGAAGACAAGAAAATAGGAATGAGTTGATCCAATCTCGAGTCGTTCCACAAAATCGTCAGTGCGGGTTCCCATCCCAATACGACCTCTACCCCCACGACTTTGCTGGCGATAAGTTGTAACGGGGGTACGTTTCAGGTAGGAGTTGTGAGTAACCGTGATAACAACATCCTCATCTGCTATCAAGTCTTCCATTGACATCTGCGAGACCGGGGGACCAATTTCGGTGCGTCGCTCGTCTGCAAATTTTTTCTTAATCTCTCGCAACTCTTTTATGACGACTTTGCGCAAAACTGCATCAGACTCAAGTATTTCGAGATACGATGCAATCTTCTTTTGGATCTCCCCTAATTCATCCAAAATCTTTTGTTGTTCCATCGCCGTCAGACGCTGTAGCTGCAGTTCGATGATTGCTTGTGCCTGACGATCAGTAAATTCAAACCGTTCCATCAGGGCCTGTCGTGCCGCGGCAGGACTCTTTGATTGTCGAATGAGTTGAATGACCTCGTCCAAATGTTCCAACGCCTTCTGGAATCCCAGCAAGGCGTGCTCACGGTCGCGAGCCTTACCCAATAGGTATTGTGTTCGGCGACTGACAACCTCAATGCGATGGCCCACAAACAGTCGTAAGTAGTCGAGCAGGCTTAGTTCTCGTGGTTGTCCATCTACGATAGCCAGGACATTAATACCAAAACCGGTCTGTAGTTGCGTATGTTTATAGAGATTGTTGAGGACAACCTCGGGCTGCTCTCCGCGTTTGAGCTCGAAGACAATACGCATACCATCGCGGTCACTTTCATCCCAGATATTAGAAATGCCTTCGATTTTCTTGTCGTTCACCAATGCAGCAGTATGTTCAATGAGCCTAGACTTGTTGACTTGATAAGGGATCTCACTAACTACAATTTGTTGTCGGTTGCCTTTTTCTTCAATCTCCGCCTTAGCGCGGGTCGTGACATGACCACGGCCGGTCCTATAAGCATTAACTATCCCTTCCGTTCCACAGATCGTTCCACCGGTTGGAAAATCAGGGCCATGAACAATTTCAAGCAAAGGACTGAGGTCAACCTTAGGCCGCTGCACAACCGTTATGGCAGCGTCGATTATCTCCCCAAGATTGTGTGGTGGAATATTGGTTGCCATCCCGACTGCTATCCCTGTACCGCCGTTGACGAACAAAGTTGGCACGGCAGCGGGAAGGCACTCGGGCTCTTCAGTCGTATCGTCGTAATTTGGTCTAAAGTCGACAGTGTCCTTGTCGATGTCGTCTAGTATTGCTTCTGAAAGAGCTGTTAGACGAGCTTCTGTGTAGCGCATCGCCGCCGGAGGATCACCATCTACTGAACCAAAGTTGCCCTGTCCATCAACAAGGCGACAGCGCATCGAAAAGCTCTGTGCCATACGCACCAGAGTGTCGTAAATCGAAGAATCACCATGCGGATGGTAATTCCCCATCACTTCACCGACAATCTTGGCAGACTTGCGAAATCCGCGATTGGATCTCAGGCCTGCTTCGAGCATCCCATAGAGAATGCGTCTCTGCACCGGCTTAAGGCCATCACGAACATCTGGCAAAGCCCGTCCGATAATCACACTCATCGCATAGTCGAGATAGGACTTCTTCATCTCGACTTCTATGTCTATCGGGATTAGATTCTGCGGCGGGGAACCGTTGCCCCCAAGGGACAATTGTTCGGGGCTGGGAGAAGGCTGCTCAGCCAAAAAAACTTCCTTTCGTTAGAGAGTAAAGAACCAGGTAAGTTACTCATTTATTGTACCGTAGAGTGACTTTACCCTGTGATTAAACTTAGCCCAAAAATAACTAATAAATAGTGCAGAAGTGGCAATATAGCCTAATTTTTAGTATTGGATCGTAGAGGGGTGCGCACAAGAGGGCTACAATGCTTGCCAGTCATCGCAACTCCGGCCTTATTGCATCCAAAAAACTACATCTCCAGATTTGTCTGATACATGTATTTCCGACAAGGGTACAACCATGATAGGGTGTTGACTTCTTTCTTAGATTATGAAAATACCCTCACCAACCATCGAACAAACCTATGGGTTGCGCCAACAGATCGGTTTAGTGCTAGGACTATTGTCGTTTGTAGTTCTTCTACTAATTCGGACACCAAATGGAATGTCCCTTGTCGCACAGCACACTGCAGCAGTTGCAACACTGATGGCCATCTGGTGGATTACTGAAGCTGCCCCCATACCCGTTACAGCACTACTGCCTTTAGCTCTCTACCCAGCTCTAGGTATCATGCCCAGCAGCCAAGTTGGGCCATATTATGGTCATCACATCATTTTTCTGTTCATAGGTGGCTTTGTAATAGCCACGGCCATGGCAAAGTGGAATCTACATCGTCGTGTAGCACTTGGAACCATCAAAGTTTTCGGGGCTGAACCTCACAGGCTCGTATTAGGCTTCATGTGTGCAACGGCGTTTCTTTCGATGTGGATTTCTAACACTGCTACCACAATGATGATGCTGCCAATAGCACTTGCGGTAGTTAATCAATTGGCCGCATTAGCACAAATAGAGGGTGTACCCGAAGAAGAGGCCCCAAGCCAGGTACATCACACATTCGGGCTTATTCTGCTCCTCGCAATCGCTTATTCCGCGAGTGTCGGTGGTGTCGGAACATTGATTGGCTCGCCCACCACGGTTGCTTTTATTGGTTTTGCACAGGAACAATTTCCAACCGAGCCATCCATCGCCTTCGCAGACTGGAGTATGCTTTGCATCCCCATTGTCGTGATATTCCTTCCGATAATGTGGCTCTATCTTTGCCGCTTCGGTGCAGAGATCCCTCTCAGTCGTATACGGTTCCACACGGGGCAAGACGTTATAGCAAACGAATTAAAGCGACTGGGCCCAATGCGTCAACCCGAAAAAGTTGTCCTGGGAGTTGCGGTGTTGACCTCTCTGCTGTGGGTTTTTCGCAACCCGTTAAGACTAGGTGACATAGTTGTTCCAGGCTGGTCGAGTGTGTTCTCGACTCCCGGCAGCTTACACGACTCCACCGTTGCCATCGCCATGGCTATCCTACTGTGTCTGCTGCCCGCTCGAGATGACAGTGTTCATGATTCGCCACGCTTACAATTCATAGTCGATTGGGCCACAATTCAGAAAGGTGTGCCTTGGGGTATTGTGATCCTCTTAGGTGGCGGTTTTGCTCTAGCATCAGGAATCCAGGACAGCGGCTTAGCAACCTGGTTAGGATCACATCTGAGTATCGTTGGGGGATTGCCTGTCTGGGTACTGGTGCCAGCAACTTGTTTGCTGGCAGTATTATTGACCGAGGCCACCTCAAATGTTGCAACAATTCTGATGATTTCACCAGTGTTAGCAGCAACAGCCACTGAAATAGGGGTCCACCCCTACCTACTACTAATACCAGCAGCAGTGATCGCATCCTTTGCCTTTATGTTGCCGGTTGCAACTCCACCGAACGCTATAGTCTTCAGTAGTGGCTGGATAACAATTCCGCGTATGTTTCGTGCCGGCTTGGTACTGGATTTAATCGCGCTACTAATCGTCCCACTGATGATCTACTTCATCGGATCCTGGATGTTTCCGTTTTAACGAAACATAATTTCAGCAAGGCAATAGCTGTTGATCAGTCACTGATCCCTGGTACAGGAAATTTGCCGCACAAATTCTCAACCTCAGTCTTCATAGCTTCAAGGGCTGACTGGTCGTCGTACCGTTTCAGCGCTTCGGAGATCCACACACCTAGCTTTTTCATATCTTCTCCCTCCATACCCCGAGTTGTCGCCGCCGGCGTTCCCAAGCGGATACCACTAGGGCGGAGTGGAGGGTTCGGATCATCCGGAATCACCTGCTTATTAGTAGTAATGGAGATTGAATCAAGGGTCTCTTCCGCAACACGCCCATTGATTCCAAAACTCTTCACTGTGTCAATCACCATCATGTGATTCTCCGTGCCACCTGTGACAAGCTCGGAGCCATTAGCTAAAAGTGTCTTCGCCAGCACTTGGGCATTGTTTAGAACTTGTCGACAGTAATCAGCGTATTCGGGCTGCAGAGCTTTACCTAACGTTATTGCGACACCAGCCACAGCATTCATGTGCGGCCCCCCCTGCAACCCTGGAAAAACACTCTTGTCGATTATCCTTGCGTGTTGCTCCTTGCAAAGAATCATTCCTCCGCGAGGCCCTCGCATTGATTTGTGGGTAGTGGTCGTGACGAAATCGAATCCAGCATCACACGGATTGCGCATTGCACCACCAGCGATCAAACCACCAATGTGCGAAACATCGGCCATCGTCAACGCTCCAACCTGATCGGCAATTTCTTTGAATCGCAAGTAATCATAGTCACGTGGATACGATGAATAACCACATAGGACCATCTTGGGTTTGGCCTCTACTGCTGTCTTAAGAAGTTCATCGAAGTCGATACTTCCCTGCTGTTCAGGTCGTGTCTTATAACGGACAAAATTGTAGATTTTACCCATATGTGAAACGGGGGCTCCGTGGGTTAAATGCCCACCGTGGGAGAGATCCATTCCGAGAACTGTATCTCCTGGCCTAAGGAAAGCCATATAAACCGCTTGATTCATAGGAGATCCAGAAAGTGGCTGAACATTGGCATGTTCAGCCCGGAACAACTGCTTAGCGCGATCACGAGCAACGTTCTCGATGATATCGGTAAATTGCTGTCCTCCGTAATAGCGGCGACCGGGGTAACCTTCTGAGTACTTGTTGGTAAAAACTGACCCTAACGCAGCTAGCACTTCCGGGTAGGTATAGTTTTCTGACGGGATCAATTCAATACCCGCTTGCTGACGCTTCTCTTCACCAATAAGCGCTTCGTAAATGGCTAAGTCGTTGTCTTGCAGTAGATCGCGATTGCTATTCATTACAAATGGCTCCACGCTTAAGAGTAACAATTACGCAAGATGAACTAAAAGGCGTCCAATACTCCTCACTGACGGAAAGTTTTCCATGGATCCACAATTCAGGTATTAGCCAGAGTCATTGACATTACGCAGAAAGCTCCGCTATAGTGAACGCCGCTGTAGCGCGTGAGTGACTCTAGGTGGGGAATGATGAGGTTACAGGTCCCACCAAAACAGAAGATTTAGGACGCCGATTTGTAGCCACTGGCCTGGTTTTTTGTGTGACGCAAAACGGTAAGCCTGGTCTCTAATACACAGAGCACAACACAGAGGGGCACCTACATGGACTGCTCGACATTGAGATCACCTAGCCAAGACAGGACTGATGAGAGGGGTTACAGTTAATGGTTGGCGATCAAAATGACAACGGCGCCAATATGGCGACTACCAAGACGCTGGAGTCAGTTCCCGCTGCGACGAGCAGACCGCCCAAGCGTGAGTCGGCCAAACAAGAACTACGCGTGCCGGGGGCTCCCAGACCTGCTCCATCTTTCACGGACAGCGCTGATGCTGATTTTTCCACTCCGGAAATACTCTCGGACCCTATAAACACCACGCCGGCTAAAGATACCATCAAACCGTTAAGAAGAGGTGAACTAGGCAAAGGTCGCGTAGTGGGGCTTCTGGCCAGCGGTGTAGTTGTGGACATCGGCAGGAAGGTGGAAGGCCTTATAGATATCGAAGAATTCAAAGAGGGGCTCGCCCTACCTCAACTAGACGACAACATTGACGTCATAGTTCAGAATCAGAAAAACACTGATAACTACCTACCTCTCTCCCACAAAAGTGCACGGCAGAAAGTGTTATCGAAGTTTCTCTACCAAGCTCATCGCGACGGCACCCCAGTAAAGGCAAAAGTTGTCTCAGAAACTCAGGGTGGACTGAAGGTTGATGTGGGACTCCCTGCTTTTCTGCCGAGATCCCAGATAGATCTTCGCTTGCCTCAAAAAATCAAGGAGTTAACGGAGTCAGAATTTTTCGTAAAGATCATTAAATTCTCAAAACTCTCATCTGAAAAAGGCGACATAATCGTATCTCGACGAGCAATCCTCGAAGAAGACCTGAGACGCCGTAAAGAAAAAACGCTTTCGGAAATCAGTTTTGGCGCCACCGTAGAAGGCACAATCAAAAGTATTACTAGTTATGGTGTTTTTGTTGACATAGGCGGGATAGATGCGTTCTTGCACATCACGGATATCTCCTACAGTCGGGTTAATAACCCGTCCGATATCGTCCAGGTAGGAGCAACCATCAGAACTAAAGTAATCAAATATGATTCTGAGAAAGAAAAAGTGTCATTGAGCCTTAAGGCTATGAAGCCAGACCCGTGGGAAACTCTGAAAGATCGTTACAAAACAGGAGACCGTGTCAGTGGTCAAGTCACGCGTGTTGCTAATTTTGGCGTGTTCCTTGGAATCGAAGAAGACATTGAAGGTTTATTGCATCAAAGCGAAGTAAGTTGGACTAATCGCTCTGCTAGTTTAGCTAAGAAGTTTAAGGTGGGACAAACTGTCGAATGTGTGATCTCAAAAATGGACCCCACAAAACGACGCCTGTCACTAAGTGTGAAAGCGCTCACTCCCGACCCATGGTCAGAGATTACTCAAACTCATCCGATCGGTACAGTTGTGGAAGGAAAAGTAGTCTCGATGACCACCTACGGTGCTTTCATTAAGTTAAAGGAAGACCTAGAAGGCTTGGTGCATATTACAGATCTAACCCGTGACTCTACCGTGCACCACCCAAAGGAAATACTCGAGAGGGGTCACACCGTTCGGGCGGTTGTACTGCATGTCGAGAAGACAAAAAGGCGTCTTTCACTTGGAATGAAACAGCTGGAGCCTGACCCTTGGGATGACTTCTCGGCATGTCACTCAGTAGGTGACGTGATCGAAGCTCGTGTACTGCATCGAACATCTTCTGGGATACTAGTCGAACCAGCGCCTGGACTGAAAACTCTTTGTCACTGGACAGAGCTGGGAGGCAGCCAGAAAACGAGAAGAGCGCTCAAAAGTGGTCGAGTCTATAATTTTCAGATCCTAGATCTGGATAACCTACGACAGCAACTACGACTGGGTCGCCGTGGGGTGCCTCGAAAAGAGATCAGAAAAATCGATAATAATGTGGTGTCCAACCCAAAGACTCGACCTATTGAATCATCTGCACAGTCGTCACCTCAGAAATCTTCCCGATCAGAAAAAACCCCTCAAAAGAAGGTAAACACTACTAGGCAACCCAAACCCTCTTTGACCTTCGCGTCTTATGTAGCCATCTCGGGAGCATCAGTAAAAAAACAAAGGTGACGAGCAGATACGGCAAGAAATCGGAGTCAACAGAGAACGCTCTCAACGACCGTACTACGACGATAGGTGGCAATACAGTAGCCACAGATTAAGTACCCTGTCGCGCAAGGGCCCACGTTTGCGTACAATAACCTGAACTTGCCGGAACTTTTTCTTACACCAATTGAGTATCTAACGTGCCTTCCATCTTAATTGCAGACGACAACCCACACACTCGCCGAATGGGTAGTCAAATCCTCACGGAAGAAGGCTATCAAGTGTGGTTGGCTTCGGACAGTGATGGAGCTTTAGACCAAGCCATTCAACATCGACCCGATTTAGCAATCTTCGGCACGCGAATGAATGGCGTGTCGGGTATCGAATTGTGTCGTCTGGTCAAGGGAAATCCTGAACTAGCAGAAATACGTGTCGTTCTATTAGCTGGACCACGAGAATCTTTGACGACTCGTGAGACGTCATTGGTATCCGCCGACGGCATACTTTGGAAACCGTTAGATTCAGATTTGGTCTTGAGAACAATTCGAAATCTTTTAGACCAAGAAATGGTGTCGACTGTCAACAGCTCAGAGACTGCACCTCTAGACATCACAAAGGGTTCTGTCAATGATACTAGCTCGACCTCATCTCAATTAGAACGAAACGATCACTCAACAACAAACTCGTCCCCAGTTTTCGAATCCTATGTAGCCATTTCGGGAACAGTTCATAGACCTTCGACCACGCCGAGAAAAGAACTCGATGGCAAAGCCGCCGAGGTAGTACTTGAGAAAGCACCTCCAGTGAATACAGAAAAATTAAGCGCTGCTGTGGCTTCTGCAGTTGAAGCCATGGTTCCGGAAATTGTAGATCGTGTCACCAGAAGTATCTTGAAAACCACGCGGGACGTTGAACGCTAAACTTTTATTGGAATATCAAGAGATAGTGGAGGCAAAAATGGCCGTAAATAGTTTCGATGTAGTGTCACGAATTGATTTACAGGAAGTCAGTAACGCTGTTCAGCAGGTAAGCAAGGAACTGCGCACACGCTACGATCTCAAAAACACCAAAAGTGAGGTAGATCTGGATCAAATTAAATTTAAAATAATTTTGAAAACACCTGATGAATTCACGTTACGAGCGGTAAGGGAGATATTGGAGCAGAAATTAATACGCCGCGGCATCCCCGTGCGCAGCCTCACTTTTGGAAAACTCCAACCAGCGGCGGGGTCGTCAGTGGTACAAGAAGTGGAGATGCAACAGGGAATCCCTGTAGAAAAAGGGCGAGAGATCGTCAAGTTGGTGAAAGGTACAAAACGTAAAGTGCAGGCATCTATCCAGTCTGACCAAGTGCGCATCAGTGGCAAAAAACGCGACGACCTCCAGGCGGTCATGGCTGCCCTCAAGGAACACGATTTTGGGATTCACATGGAATTCACCAATTACCGCAGTAGCTGATGCAGACTGCTTAGAACTTAAGTTAATCGCTCTGAAATAAATCTCATCACACTGGACGAAAAGTAGCCCGGTGGTGCAATCCGAAAAAAAGGCTTTCTTTCCAAGGTTTCGAGGTCAACACCTCGCCAACCTGTCTTTTTCGGAGGTGTGCCAACGACTGCATAGGCATCAGCACGATTGAGATAAAGTTTGCTGCTAAGTTTGAAATCCTCTACTTGAAAATGGAGCACCGGTAAGTAGACATCCGGATTAAAAAACCTCAAGATGCTGTTTGATTCCACAATAACGAACTCGCGTTTACTTAGAAGTCGCCGCATTTCCGGTAGTGCCTTATCAAGTTGCCCCAGCCTTGTTCGGACCCAATAGACATCTTCAGCTCCTGCTTCTAAAAAACGTGATGTGTCCGTCCCGGAATTCGGATCGTCTTCTCGTGTTACTGCATAGGAACAATTAGGGTCTTCCATCGCGCAACTGCATTCATCACCATGATCGGAACAAATACCGTGACCATATTGCGTGACTTTAATTGCCGTCCACTTGCGCTCATGTGAGGCAGCAATCACGCCTGCCATGAGAGACGTTTTACCAATGCTTCGACTGTGTCCACCGATGACTACAAGTTTCATTTCTCTCGTTTCTCATCAAGTTCGTGATCAAGCCGAGTTTCTATTTCTCGCAGCTCAGCAATAATCTTCGGAAGCCGCTCGACCAGCGCTTGTTTTTTCAAATATTCACGATGGGGCCGCGAAGGTGTTCCCCAGACAGTTTGACCGGGGGGAATGCGGCGATGAGGCAACACGCCGCTCTGACCCCCAATATGAGCTCCAGCTCCAACATGAGCCTGCTCACCCATTCCAACTTGGCCACCCATAACCACGTAGTCTTCTATTACACAGCCACCGGACAAGCCAGTCTGGGCAGCGATTAGGACGTGACACCCGATCTGACAATTGTGTCCAATATGGACCATGTTGTCGAGTTTTGTTCCATCGCCAATCGTAGTCGCTCCAAGTGCTCCTCGGTCAATACAAACATTGGCCCCTAATTCAACGTCGTCTCCAATTTCAACCGTACCAACCTGGGGAAATTTTTCGTGGTGATCTTCTTCGAACACATACCCAAAACCATCTGCCCCCACAACACATCCTGCATGCAAGATCACACGATCCCCAAGCCTGACTCCAGCGTAGAGAACAACTCCAGCCGATATACAACACCCAGCTCCAACGGTGCAACCACTACCAATAACCACGTGAGGTCCGATAGTGGAATTCTCACCAATTCGAACATGATTCCCGATCACTGCCGCAGGAGCAACCGCTACTCCTTTGTCTAAAATCGCCGACTCAGCCACAACTGCAGAAGCATGAACTCCTTGGGGGGGGTGCTCAACGGGATGAAGGGTTTGTAGAACCTTAGCGAATGCATTGCGTGGTTGCTTAACTTGAATTATGGTACGCCCTTCCTCTGCATGCATGTTTTCTTCCACAAGTAAGCACCCAGCCATCGACTCTTTGATCTTTTCTGCTTTGTCACTCAAAACAAATGCAATCTGATCCTCCGTAGCCATCTCAATAGTGTTACCACTATGGATTTCCAGCTCGGCGTTGCCTTTGACAACTCCACCTACTAGGCTTGCAATATCCGTAACAGTCATAAAACAGGTTCAGTCACATCGATACAAAAACTGTTGTGAGGGCAAAAACCCGACGGGGTAACCCAACAACAGCACCAAACATCTAGTATCGTAACAAGGTTATGGTAAGTCTTCGACGAACTCGAACTTCTAAACACGTAAAGGTGTTGGTCTTGTCTGCAGTATTGATTTCTTTTATCTCTCTACCTGTAGCAGCTAATGCATGGGGACCTATAGGCCACCGAGTCATCGGGCGTATTGCAAAACAGCATCTCTCCCCAAAAGCAAAAAGTCGTTTAAATTTTTATTTTGGTAAAAATGTTGCCTTGGAAGAACTAGCTACGTGGGCAGACGAAATTCAGAAACAACGTCCAGAAACTGCCCCCTGGCATCATCTTCGCATTGCGCCTAGTGCTACATCGCTCGACATGGAGAGAGACTGCCCAGAAGGAAACTGTATCACTGCAAAAACGCGTTTGTTTGTCGGTATAGCACGACTCGCTCTGCGGAGAAAAAGCGATTTGCTGGAGCCTGTTAAATTCATTGTTCACTTTGGTGGGGACTTACATCAACCGCTACATTTCGGACACTCACAAGATCAGCATGGGTGGGATATTCCAGTTGAACTCAATGGCCATTCAATGAGCCTCGGCGAGGTCTGGAATTCAGCCATTCTCGAGTTAAACGATGAAACCGAAGAGGAGTTTTCAAGGCGCCTTATCCGTAGCGTCACACCAGAACTCAAGCGTGAGTGGAGCAAAGGGACACTCCGTGATTGGAGCTGGGAAACGCACCTGGTAGCAATCCGTGTTGCCTACGGACTTTTGCCCACGGGATCACCCAAAGTGCTCGATGAAATGTACCTGGAGCGTGCTAGGGGTGTTATTGAAGAGCAGTTGCTAAAGGGTGGTGTACGACTTGCGGAACTACTTAATCGTACTTGGCCCTGACCGTCGATCACTTTCAAATCACTACACATCATCCGCGTCAACCTGATAAACCAATGCTCACAAAGAACCATGAGGTCAGCAATAACTAGGGTTATGATTTAATGGCATATGCTTCACTAAAACCGCCAATTGTGTTGTAATAGCCAACCGTCTTCATAGTGAACACCATACTGCTACATTGGCTCGACTGGGTTGTCATTGCTGCTTATTTCGCTGGCATCGTATCAGTCGGACTGTTTGTTTCGCGACGCGTTAACAAAACTGAACACTACTTTTTAGGTAACCGTGGTTTCAGCGTCTGGTTGATTTTGGGTCAAGCATTTGGGGTCGGGACTCACGCTGAAATGCCTGTGTCGCTCGCAGGTGCCGTCTTTCAATCTGGTTACTCAGCAATCTGGTACCAGTGGAAAAATCTCTTTATCACCCCCTTCTATTGGCTTCTTGGACCATTGTTCCGGCGCATGCGTCGCACAACGCTTGGCGAAGTCTACGAAGATCGCTATGGCAAATCCATGGGGGTAATCTATACTTTTTTTGCGCTCGCCTTTTTCTCTTTCAATATGGGCGCCATGCTCAAGGGAGCCGGCAAGCTTGTCAGCGTGGCAGCTGGCGAAGCAGTGACCCCCAACACAGTTGTCATTGCAATGACAGCAACTTTTCTGGCATACAGTCTGGTCGGCGGTTTAGTTGCCGCGGCTTACACAGATTTTGTGCAGAGTTTTTTTATTATTGCTCTCTCTTTTTTACTTATACCAATAGGGTTAATGAGAATCGGCGGTTTCTCTAGTATTCAAAGTAACGTCCAGCCGGAGATGCTTTCGCTGGTTACTCCTGGTGATATTGGAGTCTTCACCATCCTCATGCTTACTATTAATGGCCTGGTCGGCATAACAGCACAACCTCACATGATTGCCGCCATCGGTACGGGCAAGGACGAAAGAAGTTGTCGCATCGGAATGACTTACGGCAACTTCATCAAACGGTTCTGCACAATCGGATGGGCAGTCGTCGGACTCATCGTGATGGTACTACTGATGGAAACAGGTGATGTGCTTGCTGATCGTGAAGACGCTTTTGGGTATGCCACACGAGAGCTATTGTTTCCTGGGGCCGTAGGGTTGATGATTGCCTGTGTACTCGCAGCAAACATGTCGACCTGCTCCGCATTTACCGTAGACAGTGGTGCGCTATTTACTCAAAACTTCTATCGTCGGTATTTAGCTGGCAATCGCTCCGACCGGCACTACATGAACGTCGGTCGCCTGTCTGGTGTAACGGTAACGACACTTGGGGTTCTTTTTGGTCTCTATGTCGATATTGTTTTAGAAGCCTTTCTCTTCACCGAGACTATCTCTGCTTTCATGGGCATCAGTATGTTGGGTGGAATCGCATGGCGGCGAGCAAATCGCTATGGCGCTTTTATGTCTCTACTGGTCTCAAGCACCCTATTCTTCTGGATGACTTTCCGGGACTATGGGATATTATTGCGCTGGCAAGATTGGAATTTTGGACTGTCAATGTTGGCCGGTTTTGCCACGTTGATTTTTGTCAGCCTGATAACAAAACCAGAACCGAAGACTGTACTCGATGCCTTCTATGAACGCTTGCATAGTGCTAGTTGTTTTGACGACTCAACCGGCAAAGAAAAATTAGTAACCAAGGAAGGACACGACCTTTTAATAGCTAACTTATTCGACCTCAGGTTAAACCAAGGCTGGAAGGTATTCTACGGACGTTTCAAAGTCGATATCAATGGCTTCATAGTAGCTTCTGGTGTGGTCATAGGACTTATTTTTTTGGCTCGCGGAATTTTGCTACTACCATGACTCACCAGAAACACTGCAGTACACGATTTCAGAACCACCCCGTCTGCAAGTTAACTCTTTTAAGTATTAATAGAGTAAATAGAGAGCTCTCGTAGCAATGAATTGCTCTTGCTGCTTCTTCCAGGCTGACCACAGCAAACCAGGCCCTATGCCGGTTTTGATCCCTTCAATGGTTCTGTGGTTTCCTATCAAACCAACCGCACTGTCTAGATCAATCTGGTCGGAGTGGAGTTCGTAGAGCGCTGAAGCGATTTCCAAACCAACTCGTGTAGGTTGCACGGTATTGCGATCGAGGATACTGATCTGAATCCCAGGAATAGCCTGCCCAGCGAAATTAGCCGCAGTAGGCGTACGTACCACCGAGTAAAACCCGACTCCCGCTAACCTCGCCTGGTGTAAGCGAGCCAATAATGCTTCTTCATTGAGCCAATCCGCACCAACGAACAAAAAGGGGGTTTCTGTGCCCCTGCCTACTGAATAGTTCGGAAGGCTTTCGAGCAAAGCTATACCCGGATAGAGTAACGCCTGCTCAAGGGTTCGAATATTAGGTGAGGGGTTGACCCATGGCAGACCAGTTTCATCAAACCAAAGATGTCGTTCCCAACCTTCCATTTTGATTATTCGTAAATCTGCGTTGATCTGCTCTTCTGCATTGAACATTGTGGCCAATTCACCTATGGTCATGCCATGCCTGACGGGCATTGGGAAATATCCGATGAACGAGCGGTTGTTACTGTCCAGAACGGGTCCTTCAACCATCAGACCGGTGATAGGATTAGGTCTGTCAAGCACATAAAAAGGTATGTCCTGTTGAACGGCTTCTTCCATCGCGTAGGCCATCGTCGTCGCATAAGTGTAGAAACGCGTGCCAATATCTTGTAGGTCAAAGATTAGTGCATCTAAACCCTCTAGCATTTCTATCGAGGGGCGACGTTTGTTTTTGCGGTACAGGCTGTAAACAGGAAGATTTGTAGACACATCAATGGTATCTCCAATATCAACCTGGTCATGTGCACCGTCAAGCCCATGTTCAGGAGAAAGAATAGCTTTGAGTTCCACATTCGGTGCTGAGACCAGTAAATCTACGTTGCGCCGACGCTGATGATCAATACCAGTGTGGTTGGTAATTAATCCAACACGCTTACCCTCTAGTGGTTTGAATTTATCTCGCACTAACACATCAAGTCCACTCAAAACATGGGCTCGTTGTGAAGTATAAACACGTTGTTGATTGCCGCTGCGGGTGGCACCGTCGTTATCAATACTCGCGGCGACAATGTTCGCCACCTGGCTACGCAATGCGACAACAGAGGTCTTGACTGTTGGATGCACTCGATTCGTCAATAGGATGATATAGGTCTGCGTCAAAGGATCAATCCATATTGACGTGCCAGTGTAACCAGTGTGTCCAAATGAACCGACCGGGAACAGATCACCACGCGTAGAGGAATAGGGTGAATCAATGTCCCAACCTAAGCCACGTCGAACAGGGTGCATATGGGGACTATGCGACGATGTCATGGTCGAAATTGATAATGGACTTAGAACACGCTTGACTCCAAATCGCCCACCATCAAGCATCATTTGAGCAAAACGACTCAAATCGTCAGCGGTCGAAAACAGACCTGCATGCCCCGACACGCCACCCATAAATCTTGTGGTCGGATCATGTACGATTCCGTGTAGCAATACTCCGTTGGTTAGTCGTTCAGTGGGTGCTATCCGTGGCAAGAGAGTTTTAGCAGGGCGAAAACTTGTCTCCGTCATATCCAACGGCATAAAAATTCGTTCTTCGGCAAACTCATCGATAGATTTTCCGGTGATCTTTCGAACAATTTCTGCCAATAGAATATAGTTGATGTCGCTGTAGACAAACTCAGATCCGGGAGGAACAATTGGAACTTCTTTGTAGGCTCTTTGAATGCCTGACTGATACCCCGACCATTCTGGTTCAAGATCAACATCAGGGCGCAATCCGGAAAAATGTGTCAGAAGTTGTTTAATGGTGATCGGCGACTCACCGCCAGAAAACTCAGGTAAGTGCTTGGTGACTCGATCGGTCAATCTTATTCGGCCTTCCTCTATTAACATCGCTACGGCTGGTGCAGTTACCACAACCTTGGTCAATGACGCACAGTCAAAAATCGTATCCACTTTCATCGGAAGTCGATGTGGCTCGATAGCCCGTAATCCGTGTGCCTTGTGATAGAGAATTTCACTCTCTCGAGCAACCAAAAGGACGGCACCAGGCATCTTGCCTTCGTCCACTGCTTTCTTGATCACAGCATCAAGTTTTACAGAGAGGTCAGCAGCTTTTACACTGACACCAATAAGGATCGATGAAAAAATAATGGCAATTACACGGCTCATAATTTTAAAAATGAAAACCACCGACAGGACTCAATCAAGCTCCACCTCTGGATGCCGAGACAACACTCCATAGCTACACTTTATACCCTCGGAGGCGGACACATCGTCGCCCTGAGGGAACCTTTTCCTAAAACAATCCTTCTGTCGTATAGTGAAGTAGTATATGCAGTTTGTCACTTTTCACCCTTTCGTTCTGTTGCTAACATCTGCATTAATTGCACCAAACGTCTCTGGTACAACCCTCAAAACAACAGCATTGCTACTGCCTTCAGAATCCAATTCCAGTTTTGACAAAGCAGTCAAGCCGTTACTGATGAATACTTGTCGCCCCTGCCACAATGCCCAAATATCATCCGGGGGATTGAATTTAGACACCTTTATGCAAACCACCTCAATTGAAAAATATCGTGAGAATTGGGAACTCATCCTGCAAAAGGTGAGTGCTGGTGAAATGCCTCCTCGTGGTATAACTCGACCACCTAAAAGTCACATTGATTTTTTTATTAATTTCGTCGAAAAAGCATTTGAGCACGCCGACCGCAGCATGCCCATTGACCCAGGTCGCGTCACCACTCGTCGCCTAAACCGAAATGAATACTCCAACACAATCCGAGATTTGCTTGGTGTTTCTTTTCGAGTTAAGGATTCGTTCCCTAGCGATGACTCTGGTTATGGTTTTGACAACATTGGTGATGTGCTCACTATCTCCCCTTTGTTAATGGAAAAATATGTGGCTGCAGCGGAATGGATCGCTGCCGCTGCATTTGGTGGCAACTCACTTCCTGATAAACCTCTTGAAGCCACCTACAGCGCACGCGATGGGACCATAATACAACTCACTTCTGGCTCGATCGAAACCACACACCGCATCGAATGGGACGGCGAGTACATTATACGTATAGGGCTTCCCGGCGAACGCCCTCCCGGCAGTCCTCCAGTAAGAATGAACCTCCACATGAATGGAAAGCTAATTCATTCGACACAGGTTGAAACCACACCAACGAAGTTAGTGTATTTTTCGCCTCGCTCAATTGAAGAGATGCGACTTCACCTCGAGGCTGGCGACCATACTTTTCAAGTCAGCTTTGCAGACGACAACTTTGTTAGCACTCTGTGCAAAGAAGACCTTTACAACCGCAAAAAAAACAAGTTTTTAGAGTCAATCTCTTTTGTTGGACCGTTTCCGACCGATGTTGAAAACTTAGCAGAACAAAACATCTTGATTTGTGATCCAAACAGTGGAGATCAGTGCGTATATTCAATACTATCTCGGTTTGCCCGTCGAGCTTATCGCCGCCCAGTTATCGACAAGGAGGTTGCCTCACTAGTAAAGTTTGTCAAACAAGCGCAACGGGAAGGTCAGCCCACCGAACGTGGATTGCAATTGGCAATTCAAACAATACTTATTTCACCACACTTTCTATTCCGCATAGAGCACGATTCGAATCCGATCGACCCAGCTGAAATACATCCCATCTCTAATACAGAACTCGCTTCACGGCTCAGTTATTTTCTATGGAGTTCAACACCAGATGATGAGCTACTTTCACTAGCCGAAACTGGCGACCTAAGGGACTCAACCGTTCTAGCTTCCCAAGTAAATCGAATGCTGCTCGACAAAAAATCTGCTGCTTTGGCCGTAAATTTTGGAGGTCAGTGGCTGGAAACTCGCAACTTAGATAGTGTCATTCCCGATACAGATAAATTTCCCGCTTGGGACCCTGGTCTTCGCAAAGCAATGCAAACAGAAACGCAGCTTTTCTTCGAAGCTATGTTACGAGAAAATCGACCACTATTCGATTTCTTGGATGCTAGGTTCACATTTCTAAACGATCGTTTGGCTAGTCATTATGGCATCGCAGATGTCGAGGGTCCCCACTTTCGCCGTGTATCTCTAAACACAGACAAGCGAGGTGGGGTACTAACACAGGCAGCAGTGTTAACGGTCACCAGCTACCCCACAAGAACCTCTCCTGTATTGCGTGGTAAGTTTTTATTAAAAGCAATTCTGGGTGCGCCTCCGCCACCTCCACCAGCGAATGTTCCAGCACTCGAGGAAAGTAACCTTGGTGTCAAAGGTACGTTGCGTGAACAACTTGAGCAGCATCGTTCCAACCCAGCGTGTGCTAGCTGTCACGACCGAATGGATACTCTTGGTTTTGGCCTCGAAAATTACGATGCAATTGGAAGATGGCGCGAAAGAGATGGAGATTTTCTGATCGACTCGGGAGGAACTCTTCCTAGTGGAAAATCCTTCTCCGGACCCGCCGAGTTGCGAAAGATTCTCAGTGACGATCGTCGATCCTTCATTAGGACTGTAACTGAAAAGATGCTGACTTATGCCTTAGGTCGTGGATTAGAGAGCTATGATAGAAAAGCGCTGGTCGACATAATGGACGCACTTGGTGCGGAAGGTTATACTCTTCAATCACTGATCCACGAGGTGGTACGGAGTGTTCCGTTTCAGATGCGGCGTGGCGAAAATAATCAACGTCTCGGCAAGAAACTCATAGAAACAATAGGGCAATGATCACTAGAAAAACACTTCCGAGAAGAACCTTCCTTCGTGGTGCACGAGCTGCGATTGCAATACCGGTTCTTGACGCCATGGCACCGGCCTTTGCCTCGAGCCGCATTCCTGGAAAAACACCTGTGCGTATGGCTTTTGTCTACGTCCCCAATGGTATTGACATGCGTCACTGGACCCCGAAAGAGGATGGCAAACTCGGCAAACTACCGCGCACCCTTGAGCCTCTCGAAAGAATCAAGGAGGAGCTTCTAGTATTGAGCAATCTGACAAACAACAATGGGCGAGCTCTACTGGATGGCGCCGGTGATCATGCGCGTTGCTGTGCTTCGTACTTGACGGGAGTTCATCCTCGCAAGTCGGCCGTTGACATTAGCGGAGGGGTTTCCTGTGACCAAATTGTTGCCGCCAAAATTGGAGAACAAACTCGTTTACCGTCCTTGGAAGTGGGGCTTGAAGATGCTCGTCAAGCAGGTGACTGTGATTCCGGCTACTCCTGTGCCTATACGAACAATCTTGCGTGGAAAAATGAGAAGCAACCATTGCCGCCGATTCTCAACCCAAAGCATTTGTTTGAACGTTTGTTTGGTGATGCGGCACATTTGAATCCAGAAGAACGTAATCAGCGTAATCGGTTTCGCCGTAGTATTCTCGACTTCGTGGGAGAAGATACACGAAGGCTTCAAAGTAACCTCGGACCGACAGACAAACGTAAACTTGAAGAGTATCTAACATCAGTAAGGGCTATTGAAACGCAAATAGAAAAATCTCAACGCGAAAGTATTCACATAGATCCCGGGATGGAAAAGCCCCATGGCATCCCAGCCGATTTTTCGGAACACTTCAAACTGATGACTGATATGCTTACGGTTGCCTTTCAAGCTGACATAAGTCGTGTAGTAACTTTTCTGGTAACACGGGAAGGTACATCACGCCCATACCGCGAAATAGGAATACCGGACGGACATCACCCTCTAACGCATCATCGCTACAATCCTGAAAGGATGGAGAAGGTAGTGCGGATCAACCGTTACCATGTTGAACAGTTCTCTTCGTGGATTACAAAACTAAAAACCATCCCCGAAGGAGATTCAACACTACTTGATAATTCAATGATCGTGTATGGTGCAGGCCTTTCTGATGGAAATCACCACACACACAACAATCTGCCAACCTTGATCGCAGGCAGAGGCGGGGGCTCTTTTCAGACAGGTAGGCACCTTACCTACCGCAGAGAGACCCCTATGGCAAACCTATTTCTGACAATGATGGATAACATGGGAGTTCACGTAGAACACTTCGGAGACACTACTGGACGACTCCCCGGTCTAAATCTAAGCTGATTTCTCGCCGGCCCCACCGTAAAAACCGCGGATTTATGAGAACGTACGTGTATGAATCATTTCTTGCGTTTTTCAGAACGAGCCAGAAGCATCTCTACATACTCGGGATAATGGCGGTAGACCATCACGTGATAGTTAGGCTGGTAGAACTCTTCGATTGCAAATAGATACTCTTTTTGGTGGAGTGATAGTAACACCCTACGCAACCAGCTTACTTGAGCTCCACTAAGACCCTTTTTAGAGATATCAAGACTGGCACCAGTCAAGTGACTAGATCGTTTCGCTCCGTAAGGTGATGCAGCATTACTGTTACGGCGTGAAAGTTGGTTCTGGTAGTGAACTGTGCGGGTCAGGCTTGTGATTCGCAATGGTCGTTTGAAACGACGATAAAACTGGCTGCTAATTCTGTCAAGAAACAACTTTGTCCAAGGTCGAACATAGCGGTATTGTGTTGGAATTTTATGTAGATAGAAACTCCTAGTTTTACTCGCTACAGGCACGAGAAGTTTCAATCTCGCCCAACTGTCCACCATCTCGCGGTCTACCATACGCGAGAGGTGGTCCCTGTCAGCCCTTTTGTTTTGAAGAAGCTGTGAGTCTGCCTTGGCGCGCAAGCTGCTACGAGAAGCGGCAGTGCCCGCCACCTGGCAAAGTAAAACAAGAATTGAAATCCATGTTTTTACTCCCACGCTGCTCAGCCTAACACAGAACAGCCTAATTAAGGGGAATGCGTTGTAATCCCAATTGTGCAACCGGCAGTCAGGATTAGAGCGGTTCTGACGTCCATAGCAACACCTAATGGCCAAATCAAGTCGCTAGAGCACATATAGCAGGAATGTCACCTCTTCCTCACAAATCCAACTAACTCAGGTCTAGACCGCCAATTGCTTCGCTATCATAAATACTTGCATTATTCTGTACAGGTATCGTTCTTCGCCGCTGAGGTAATTCATGCTACGTTTTGAAACTGCTGGTGAATCTCACGGAGAAACTCTCACGACTATTCTGACTGGCTTGCCAGCTGGAGTACCGATATCCCTTGACTTTATCGACCGCGAACTATGGCGCCGACAACAAGGCTACGGTCGTGGAGGGCGGATGAAAATAGAGACCGACAAGGCACACGTAATATCTGGTGTACGTCACTCGAAAACAATCGGTTCACCAATAGCTATTTTGCTCCAGAATCGCGACTGGCAGAACTGGACCGAGGCTTTACCCGTAGAAGACGCCGCAGGCAGTGATGGAGCGGCAAAACCTGTCAAACAGCCTCGACCTGGGCATGCGGACCTAGCCGGTGTGCTCAAGTACAACTTCCCAGATGCGCGATACATCCTGGAGCGTGCCAGCGCAAGGGAAACCACGTGCCGTGTTGCTGTGGGAGCTTTCGCCAAACTCTTTTTGGCTGAATTTGGCATCTCAATTCTGAGTCATGTCATTGCAGTTGGGGACGTGGCTCTTGAGCGTGACGCACAATGGGAAGAAATAGAGTCTCTTGCCAAAAAGGACGAAGTTCTACTCAATTGCGTCGACCCGAAAGTTGAAAAACGCATGAAGGCTGTAATCGATAAAGCCTATAAGACTCGGGATACCCGCGGAGGAGTTTTTGAAGTTGTGGCTCATGGTCTACCTGTAGGGCTAGGCTCACATATTACCTGGGATTCGAGACTCGACGGACGATTGGCGCAAGCCATCCTTTCTATGCAAGCCGTCAAAGGCGTCGAAGTAGGCAGAGGTATGCTAGCTGCGATGAGTCCAGGCTCAAAAGTGCAAGACACAATACATTACGACAAGCCCAAAAAGACTTTCCACCGTGGTTCAAACTTTGCAGGTGGGCTGGAGGGTGGTATGACAAATGGCCAAGACGTCGTTGTGAGAGGGTACATAAAACCAATTTCTACTCTTCGAAAACCTCTTGAATCCGTAGATTTGGAAACCAGGAAACCTGCCATGGCCAGCTACGAACGCTCTGACATAGCAGTAGTCCCTGCCGCCGGTGTAATAGCAGAGGCCATGGTAGCTCTCACCATCGCCTCGGCATTTCTAGAAAAGTTCGGCGGTGATTCACTTGGTGAAACAAAGCGAAATTTCGAGGGCTTCCAGGATCAAGTTCAAGATTACTAGAGAAACCACAGCACAATATAACTTACATTTTGATAATGCACCTTTGACTTTCTCGTCTGTTTCGTCTATCTTGCCCTTCTATGCCTGAACCAACTTTTATTCTGGGAATTGACTACGGCACAGAGTCGGGAAGAGTGATGCTGGTCGACGCCGTCAATGGCCAAGAGGTAGCTTGGCACGTCGTACCATATCCAAACGGTGTTTTAGACCGCAAGTTGCCTGGTGGTGCAACCCTCGAGGCCGACTTCGCCTTGCAAGACCCATTGGACTATCTCACGGTGCTTTACGAAGCCATTCCAGCCGTCTTACAAATGGCTGGAATCCAAAATGCCCGTGTTGCAGGAATTGGTGTTGACTTCACTTCCTGTACGATACTGCCGTCAAAAACTGATGGGACACCACTGCGATCAATACCTGAACTCGAGAATAATCCCCATGCTTGGGTCAAATTGTGGAAGCATCACGCCGCACAACCGCAAGCAACTCGTATTAACGAGCTAGCCACCAAACGTGGGGAAGAATTCATGGAGCTCTACGGAGGCGGATATTCTTCAGAATGGTTTTTTTCGAAAGTTCTTGAAACTCTTCAAAAAGCTCCTGAGATCTATGAAGCTGCTGACCGCTTCCTCGAAGCCGGTGATTGGTTGGTAGGACAACTTGTGGGACAGGAGAGTCGTTCAGAATGCGCCGCCGGATACAAGGGTATGTGGATCAAAGGTAAAGGATGGCCCTCGAAGGATTTTTTTGAAGAGCTCGACCCTAGACTCAAAAACGTCATTGCAGAAAAGATAGAGGGCCCTCTGATTCCCGTCGGTGGTAGAGCTGGTGGTTTGACTTCCAAAATGGCCGATTTAACCGGCTTAATTGCCGGTACGCCTGTCTCAGCAGCCGTAATAGATGCTCATGCAGCTGCCCCGGCATGTAGCCTCTCTCAAAGTGGGCGCCTAGCTATGATCATGGGTACTTCGCTCTGTCACATGCTACTCGGTGACCAAAAAAAGATTGTCGAGGGTTGTGGTGGACTGGTCGAAGACGGGATTATTCCTGGTTTCTGGGGCTACGAAGCAGGACAAGCTGCCGTTGGCGACATATATGCGTGGTTCTTCGAAAATGGAATAAACGCATCAACAGAAAACCAAGCTCAACTCGCTGGAGTCTCTCCTGAGGATCTAATCACCGAGAAGGCAGCTGCTCTTATTCCAGGAGAGGCTGGCTTAATAGCGCTTGATTGGTGGAATGGTAGTCGTTCTGTCCTAATGGATACTGAACTAAGTGGTGTAATTTTGGGAATGACCTTAAAGACGCGTCCTGAAGAAATTTACCGTGCATTAGTAGAAGCAACAGCTTTTGGAACAAGACAAGTAATCGAAACATTCGAACAGCAGGGAGTCTCTATCCGTGACATCGTAGCCTGCGGTGGCTTGGCGGAAAAAAGCCCTTTTGTGATGCAAATTTTTGCAGATGTAACTGGGCGAGATATCCTATTACCACACTCATTTCAAGCCTCCGGGCTCGGTGCAGCAATTCATGGAGCTGTCGCTGCAGAATACTACCAAGACTTTCCTTCTGCCATCGCCTGTATGGCGAGCTTACAGGAAAAACACTACAAGCCCGATGCAGAGGCTAAAGCCATATACGACAAGTTGTTCGCAGAATATAGTACCCTCCACGACTATCTAGGTCGAGGAGTCAACGATGTCATGAAGCGCCTGCGTAATCTGCGACCAAAATTGTAGAGTTTTGGCAATTCAACATTCTGCTTTGGATGGCTCTGGATAACTTCTACAAAACAGGATGCTGACCAGTCAAATAGCCTCACTTCGGCCGACTGCGGCGCACATGTCGAACCCCTGTAATTTTCTTTAAGCTACTGATCGCTTGGTTGAGTTGGTCAATATTTTTGATCTCCAAAATTACCTCTACAGCCCCAAGACCATTCCTTTCTCGACCTTGACGACTTTCCACACTAGAGATATTCACGTTTTGTTCGGAAATTGCTGCACTAAGATCAGCCAAAATTCCCGGGCGATCATGAAGCTGAATTACCAAGTGAATTCTGTAAGTGTTCTCAGATCCACTCGCCCACTCGACATCCATACGACGATCGGTTTCGTACAGTAGTCTCTGGACATTTGAACAAGTCGCAGAATGCACAGAAACTCCTTTGCCACGAGTAACGTACCCCACAATCGGTTCGCCTTTGATTGGATTACAACACCGTGCCCGATAAACCAGAATATCATCGGTTCCCTTGACACTTAGGACCTGATGATCAGAATCAGAAGAATCTGACTCCACAGAGGATGTGCTCGATGACGCTTTCACGTTGGTAGCACTTTTGTCCGCTGATGAAAACAGTTGTGTGATGATATTGCGGGCTGAGTGCTTCCCATAACCAAGAGCAGCGTATAGATCCTTGAGACTGCTCACACCGTATTGTTTGTTCAGAACAGCAAGTACTTGATCGTCGAATTTTTCAAGAGAAATCCGTGCTCTACGGGCTTCTTTTTCTAGTAATTTGAGTCCTATCTGTTCGGCTTTTTCTCGCTGTTGAGTATTCAACCAGTGTTTAATCTTGTTCCGCGCTCGTGATGTATTCACGCTAGACAACCAACCGCGACTTGGGGCACGGTTAGGCTTTGTCAAAATCTCCACGATGTCACCGTTGCGGAGGTGATAGTTTAAAGGTACTATTCGGCCATTCGCTTTTGCGCCCACGCAGCAGTGACCAACCTCCGTGTGAATGGCGTAAGCAAAATCGACCGGTGTAGCTGCTCGAGGTAGAACCAGAAGCTTGCCCTGTGGTGTAAAGACGTAAACTTCTTCAGGGTAGAGATCAATCTTGAGGGTTGCCAGAAAATCGCTAGGGTCCGTCATGTCCCTCTGCCATTCAACTAACTGGCGTAGCCATTCGATGCGACTATCTTCGCTGTCTGCACCTAAACGGCCTTCCTTATACTTCCAGTGAGCACAAATGCCCTGCTCAGCCATCTGGTGCATCTCCTCAGTTCGGACTTGCACTTCAAAGGTTCTGCCCTGTTTATCAATGACAGAGGTGTGCAGAGATCGGTAAAGATTGGAGCGTGGCGTAGCAATAAAGTCCTTTATACGGCCCGGTACTGGCCGCCACAGGCCATGAATCACACCGAGCGCAGCGTAACAGTTACTTTCTGAATCCGTAATTACTCTCAGTGCCAACAAGTCATAAACCTGGTCGAGTGCAATGTTCTGTTGCTGTAACTTGCGATATATCGAATAAATCCGTTTGATGCGACCTTCGAGCATAGCGGGAATTTGAGCAGCCGCGAGAGCACCGGTCAAAACCTGTTCGGTGGAAAGCAAGAATTTTTCGTTCTTGGCGCTATCATGCTCAACTTGGCTGCGTATTTCCTCGTAAGAGGAAGGTTCGATAAACGACAATGATAAGTCTTCAAGTTCTTCACGAACTTTACCCATCCCCAGGCGTAGGGCAATTGGTGCGTAAATCTCTAGTGTCTCTTGCGCAATGCGTTGTTGTTTCTCCAAGTCTAGATGCCCGAGTGTCCGCATGTTGTGTAGCCGATCGGCAAGCTTGACAAGAATGATACGAATATCATCCACCATCGCCAACAGCATCTTGCGAAAACTTCCTGCCTGTCTTTCTTCGGCAGAATAGTAATCGAGCTTACCCAGTTTCGTTACACCTTGAACACAACGGGCTACCTCGGGGCCAAAACGGCTACGAATGAGCGCTACACTGACATTGGTATCTTCCACAAGATCATGCAGTAAGCCTGTAACTATGGACACAAGATCCAGCCCCATCTCGGAAAGTATATGGGCCACTTCCACAGGGTGACTCATGTACGGATCGCCGGATTCACGTAGCTGTTTTCCATGCCGTTCGAATGCAAAGTCAAACGAACCCCTCAATAAAGAGAGGTCATCGTGAGGGCGATCCTCGGCAACTCTGTCCTGTAATTGACAAAACCGCTGCTCAACGTCAAGTTCGGTCGCTTTGGGAGGATCCATTGTGGGGTCGATAGCCATTGGGTGAGACTCTCGCCGTCTTTCGGGAAAAAGAAAACCCCGAGGGCTTACACCCTCAGGGTCATTATGAGATCTCTGTGTTAACTATTGTCCTTCTTGGAACATGTCCTGCGTGCCCGCTTCCGCAACACGCTTTTTGGCTTCCAGGGTTTGATTTACCCAATGGTCAGCCTGGTCAGTATACTCTTGGTACTCCGTCTTGGTTTCCGCGAGGTCTGCCCGCTCTCTGTACAACAGATTCAGATAGGCCATAGCATCACTGTAGTCGGGGTCCAACTCTATGGCCTTTTCTAAGTGCTCCATGCCACCTTCGAGAACTGGAAGGCCTTCTTCCAAAAGTTTGTCGCGTGCTTCGTTGCATGCCCTGCGAGCGCTGCGAGAAAGACGTCTATTGGTATCACACCACACTTTGAAAGGCCCCGGATCCTCCGGTTTCATGTAATACTCTGCCCTTGTGTCAACACGCGGCTGATACGTCTCCGTCCATGCGATAACTCCCATGGTGTAGCGAGCTTGCTTATCAGAGGGGTCGAGGCCAATCAGGGTAGTGTACGCTTCCTTTGCTTCGGCCATCTTATCTCCCATATTGAAATAAAGACTGGCCACATAAGCAAGAGCTGAAGCGTTTTCCGGATCCTTCCCTAGAACGGACTCGAAGACTTCGAGAGCTTTAGTGGCAATTGCGAGATTTTCCTCCGATCTCCCACCCGGAATGTACTGCATCATATACGAAGTTGCTAAATACTGTTCTGCGGTGGCTAGCTCCGGATCAAGATCATACGCCTTCTGAAAGTGAATGACTGCATAGGGGTAGTCTGAGCGACCAAAGGCATTAACTCCCTGATTTAGTTCGCTGCGCGCTTTGAGGTAATCAATCTTGTCCTGGCAACCCAACGACAGAGCGCCTACTACAAGTGCCACCATCAAACAGAAAGTTGTTGTCCTCTTATCCATTTCGATATCTCCTTCAGCATTGCTCATAATTTCCAACCGGCCAGACAGCCGGAAGAGCAGTTTATGAGCGTCAGAACGCGCCCTCTAGATCCTCCGTCATCAAACCAACTTTGTCTACCCCAGCACCTTTAGCGATATCAATAACTTCCGCTACTTCACGGTACTCCAGCGCCGGAGCGCCACGAATAAACATCACCCGCTGAGCTCGAGTTTTAAATATATCCCTCAGCCGTTCTTCCAGTACACCTTTCTGTGCCGGTTCGCGGTTAATCATAATGCGACGATCAGCTCCGATCGATACCACCACAGTGCGTGCATCACTAGTCGGTTCAGCTGCTTCTTGATTTTCGTTGGGCTGAGGAACCAACGCTTCTAACCCCTTGGGAGTCAGCGGTGTAATAACCATAAAAATAATCAGTAAAACAAGAAGAACGTCGATGAGGGGCGTCATGTTGATATCAACAATCCCGCCTTCTCCATCTCCTCCCATTGCCATCGCCATTGCTGTTTCCTCCTGATAGTCCTAACTGTCCTGAGTGTGAGTCATCCTACATTGAGACAACAGGTGCTGCATCGCTGCTGTCTTGGATCTTGTCTGTCAACAAACCTAGAGTGTCGACGCCAGTAGCTCGAAGCGCATTGACAATCTCAACCACCACTTCGTAGCGAGATCGCGCATCTGCCTTGACATAGACCGTTTTATCCATCTTATTGCTCACGGCGTCTTCAACCTGAACAGCCAATTCCTCGGGTTGAACCATACCTCTGCCGAGAAAGGCGCGTCCATCACGAGTAATCGCAACCACTATGGCGTCTTCCTTATCAGCCTCGTCCATGGATACCGGATTGCGGGCTCGCACCATATCCACACTAACGCCCTTGCTGAGCATGGGCGTAATAACCATAAAAATAATGAGCAGTACCAACATCACGTCCACCATGGGAGTCACGTTAATTGCGTTTATTGGACCGCCCGCGTCGCTTCTTTTGCCTTTTTTTGACATGTCTAAGTCCTCACCAGTCCACTACGACGGCGAGGTCACACCCGCCGCCGCCAAAGAGAATCGATTCGAAAAATTATTACCTAGCCTGCTGCCTTCTTTGAAAAGTAGTCAAGTAATTCCGAGGAAGCATTATTCATCTCCACGGTAAAACCTTGGACCTTCTCATTAAAGTGGTTAAACATCCAAACCGCCGGGATCGCCACAAAAAGACCGATCGCAGTGGCAACTAGCGCCTCAGAAATACCACCGGCAACTGCTCCCAAACCGGTTGACTTTTCAGCCGAAATCCCTTGGAACGCGTTGATGATACCAATCACGGTACCAAACAAACCAACAAACGGAGCTGTCGAGCCGATCGTAGCCAATCCACCTAGACCGCGCTTTAGCTCGGCACTAACGATCGCATGCGACCGATCCAGAGCGGCCTCAGAGGACTCTATGTTTCCTTCTGCGGCACTGTACTCCTTTAAACCTGCGACAACAACTTTAGCCAAATGGCTCTTTTTGTGTCGGTCAGCTAACTTGATGGCGTCAGCCAGATTACCGTCCCGCAACGCACCTGCCACTGCTGGCGCAAAAGCCTTTGATGACTTCTTAGCTCCATTGAAAGCTATATACCTATCGATCATTACACCGATTGACCAGGCTGACATCAGGAACATTATGATGACCACCGCTCGAGCGGCAAATCCCATCTGGTTCCACATGGATACCATGTCAAAACCGACTTCCTGTTGCAGCAACAACATTCCATAAAACGAAAACTGCGTGAGCATTAAACCTTCCTCCTATTCACAATTCTTAAGAACCGATTCCAAACCGCGTCCCGCGCCAGCAAGCTGGCCAAAAGACGTTAAAAAACTTCACCTTCACTTACCTCAACCTCGTAGAGTAAAGTGGACATCTACCTGAGTCACAACCTCTACCGGTGTTCCATTGAGCAGGGTCGGTCTGTAACGCCACTGTTTGACCGCTGTCAAAGCCGCCGGAATTAATAGCGGATGACCCTGGAGCACTTCCAACTTCTCAATCGAGCCGGTCTTAGAAATTATTGCCGTTAACTTGACAGTCCCCTGTATGCGGGCCTGTCTCGCCAAAGGCGGATACACCGGCCTCACCTGTCGTATCAAGTTAGCTCGACTGACTGCACCTCCCACTCTAATGCGCTTGGGTGGTGGTGGCGGTGCCTTTTTGACCGGCGGTGGTGGCGGGGCTACTATCGGCGTGCTGGAAACTATACTTCCAATCACCCCACCTAATGCTCCCCCTACCGCTCCACCAGCAACTCCACCGACGACTCCAGCTATGCTGGCCGCAGGTGGGGGCTCCTCATCCTGGATGATTGCCACACGATCCGGAATTGCCACCGGGGTTGCCATAGGATTGTACTGTTCAGGCACAACCTTACGGGTCACGACCGGCGGAGGCGCGGGGGGGGGTGGTGGTGGTGGTGCAACCAAAAAACCCATCAACTGCCCAGCTGGCAACTCGTAATAGTTAAGAAGAGGAATTAAAATTCCTACACCAATCATCAAAACCTGTAATCCAAAGGACAAAGCCACAGTCCAGCTTGTCCTGGTTTTTCCAACAGCAGTGGACATCAAACTCTGTTCAAACATACTCCCATCCCCTCGCTAATTCTCGGCTGAACAGTCTATCACGTTCCATCAATAATTTCTAATCAATTCAGTATCTATCAGTGTCGCGGCCGGCCGCCGCCGGCTACACGCGCATCTCTCGACCCCTGCCACCATAGCAGAATTGGTCCCGCAATGAAAATAGATGAGTAGGTTCCAACCACAACTCCCACGACAAGAGCAAACGAAAATCCCCGTAACGCCTCGCCACCGAATAAGAATAGCGCCACTACCGCTACCAGTGTCAAGGCCGAAGTTAAAAGTGTTCTAGCCATAGTCTGGTTGACACTTAAGTTCAACACCTGTAAGAGTGGCTGCTTCTTTGGCTGTTTTCTGTTTTCGCGCACACGGTCAAAAATTACAATCGAATCGTTCATGGAATAACCGACAAGCGTTAAAAGAGCTGCAATCACAGGCAATTCGATCTCTCTGTCGAAGAAAGAAAGGAATCCCAGCGTGACAAGAACATCGTGAAATACCGCAACAACCGCGGCCACACCGTAAACCCACTCAAAACGAAACGCAATGTAGAGTAACATACCGCCCAGAGCAGCTAGAGTTGCGTTCCTAGCTTGAAGCTGAAGATCGGCACCTATCTTTGGGCCTACCGCCCCCAAGCCACGAATTGCATACCCACCGAGGTAGGTTGCTTCCGGAAGTGCGGTTATGACATCTGGGTTTACCCCCGGAACGGAAGTAAACAATGAAAAATCTCTAACCAATCCCGAATGCGGCGCTTGATCACGAAATGCAATCAGTGTCTCCGCAACTTCTCGCAGTTCATCAGTTGTCAAACCCAATCCAGAAACTCTGTCGTTGTCTCCAAGCCGCAATGCCAGAGCTTCACTCCCAGCATTGTTAAAATCGAGCTTGCCTTCCTCTTTAGGATAAAGTTCATCAAGTGTCTCGACGATCTGCGTTCGCCCGGAAGTCAAATCTTCGTCCTCGGAAACCAAGTCGAGATCTATCTTGAGCTCGTTGGTCCCACCCACCTCAGTAAAGGGCTGCAGACCGGCAACCGATAAGCCCTTCTCGGTGAGTGCCGTGCGAATGAGAGCTACGTTGGGAGGTTCCGCAAACTTGACATAGACGAGAGTCCCTCCTTTGAAGTCGATCCCCATCTTCAAGCCGCCCTTGGATATAATGCTCGCCAATCCGGCCGTAATCAGCACTGCTGACAGAGCCAGAAAATATTTCCGGCGCCCCAGAAAATCAATATTTGTGGTTTTGAATAATTCCATTAACTCAACACTCAGACTCCCTTGCGCCACAAACACCAATGCTCGTAATAAAGAAACTGCTGCAAATTTGGGAGCCCATCCCAAACCGGGAGTAAATTATCTAAAACTATATGCTTAGCTCCTTCACTTGCTGCTTCCGTGATAAACCCAAATCGAAAATCAACCGTGAAACAAAAACCGATGTAAAGAGATTGGCCATCAAACCAACTGCGAGAGTCACGGCAAAACCTCGTATTGGTCCACGCCCGAAAGCGAAAAGGAACGCTGCCGCTATTATGGTCGTCAGGTTCGCATCAATGATGGTGGTCAACGCTTTTCCGAATCCAGAGTTCAATGCTGCTACCACTGCCTTACCAGATCGCAGCTCCTCACGAACACGCTCGAAAATCAGCACATTGGCATCTACAGCCATACCTATTGTCAGGATGATACCTGCAACGCCCGGCAAAGTTAACGTGAACCCAAAATAACTTAGTACAGCCATGAGAATGATCAGATTGAGACACAGGGCTACTACAGCATTTACTCCTGATCTCCGATAGTAAATCAACATCAGAATAATGACCAGAGCCATCCCCAACAGGGCACTACGAACGCCCTGCCGAATAGAGTCTGTGCCTAATGATGCTCCAACTGTTCTTTGCTCCAGCGGTTTGACACTGGCAGGGAGCGACCCCGCACGCAGAACCAATGCTAGGTCCACTGCCTCTTGTTGCCCACTCAAGCCCATGATTCGCCCTGAATCTTGTATGCGATCTTGTATCGTTGCCACATTGATAATGCGGTTGTCTAGGACGACTGAAAGCCGACCTTGACCGGCGCGAGGACCAGTGAAATCACCAAAGCGAACACCAGCTTCCCGGGAAAGCGTAAAGCTCGTTTCCCACTGTTGAGTCTGAGAGTCACGACCCGCCTGCGCATTCCGTAAATCACGTCCCGTGACTACTGGTGTACGCTTCAACACGTACCATTGTCGGATCGATTGTCCACTAGTATCCCGGGTGCGTTCACTGAGAATCTCACTGTTCGGTGGCAGGATGCCTCCATTGGAGCTGATGGCCTGCGAACGAGACAGGTAGGGACCATCAACAACCTCCTGGATCTCAAGCAGAGCAGTCATCTGCAAGATCCCCATAACACGACTGGAGTCGCTGACACCTGGCAGTTGCACCAAAATTTCATACTCGGCATCAGCTCGCCCATGCTGCTGGATAGTTGGTTCCGTAAGCCCTAGACCATTGACGCGGTTCTCAATAGTTGTGATTGCCTGAGTAACCGTATTGCCTTTAACGGCTGCCAGTGCGGCCGGTCTCATATTCAGCTTCCAAGTCGAAGAGTCAACAGGCACATAAATCCATTCAGTAAAGACTTCATCTATCGAGGCTCGAAAATCACTTGTACGATCCGAAGGGATACCTGTAACCGTAATCGCGATTGAGTCAGCGGATTCAACACCGAGGGGGTCATTGCGTTCGATTGAGTCAAAAGGAATATCCTGATTGTGTAAATCCTCTCGCAAGAGACTTATCGTTTGATCTGCCTCGGCACGGATAGCCTCATGGACCTGCACCTGTAGGATCAAGTGTGTCCCTCCTCTCAAATCGAGACCCAGGTTGACACTATCAGAAACATTGCTTTCCAATTCTTCCCAAGAAGACGGGATGCCAATGACGCCATACGCACACACCAGCACGACGGCAAGTACGAGGGCTAATCTCTGCAGAAGCTTACTAGTCATGGTGGTTCTTCGTGAGATAGTTGAAAATGACAGCCAGAAAACGGCGGGAGGTTACCCTTTTTCCTCCGAATCGGAGATCAATGCACTAACTGCATTTCTGGAAACCTCCAACTTAACATTGTCTGGTTTGATACGCATCGTAACAGTGCTCTCATCAGCAACCGCAACTAGGGTGCCTATGATTCCACCAGTGGTAACGACCTTGTCACCATTCTTAAGGTTTCGCAGCATCTCATCCAATTTGCGCTGCTTCCGCCGCATCGGCATAAAAAGCACAAAGTAGAAAATTACTACCATGAGGATAATGGGAATAAAGGGCTGCAACGGACTGCCGCTTTGCTGAAGCCAAAACGCCGGTGGCGCCCCTTCTATTAGGAATTGCATCTCCCAAATCTTCATCGCCGTAACTCTACTCAGTAGTACCTAACCCTTGTATGCGCCCAACGCCAAACTGTAATCAAAATTTTCTGGGGGAAACTAAATCCGTGTTCGAATACGTCGTATCTCACGGCCAGACCGGCTACAACCTCCGCCAGTTCGCAGAGCGGACACGGGCTAGATAAGCAGGGAACTCTCCAATCTGTATAGCTTCTCGAATCTCTCTGAGCCTGTCAAGGTAAGCCGTCAAATTATGTAGCGTTGCCAGCGTGCAAAACAGCATTTCCCCAGCAAGAAAAAGATGTCTTAGATAAGCTCTCGAATAGTTTAAACAGGTGTAACAGCGGCAAGTTTTATCCAGTGGCCGGTCATCAGCCTTCCATTTGCTGTTTTTGATTATCAGTGAACCTTCTGACGTGAAGAGATAACCATTGCGAGCATTTCGTGTCGGCAGTACACAATCCATCATATCCACACCGCGAGCCACGTACTCTGCTAACTCCTCGAGTGCCCCTACGCCCATTACATAACGCGGTTTGACTCGTGGCAAAACATCCTCAACAGCTTCAACCATTTCGAAGCTCAAGCGCCTGTCTTCACCGACCGACAAACCACCGATGGCATATCCTGGTGCGTCCATGTCAACCAAACGTTCGGCACATTCACGTCGCAAATCAGGAAACATCGACCCCTGGACAATCGGGAAGAGCATGGGCTGCAGTGAATCAGATGAAAGACTGCTCATAGCCTCGTCTCCGCTACTATCGCCAGCTGTCTGCCAATGTTGAAAACCACGGTCGGCCCACCGGATCGTACGCTCCATTGAGGACCGCGCATGATCTTTGCTGACCGGATAGTCGGTACACTCATCGAGCATCATCATCACATCACTACCCAGTGCCCACTGAACATCCACAGTTGATTCTGGAGTAAAGATGTGTTCAGAACCATCCAAGTGAGACCGGAAGACTACCCCTTCTTCGATGACTTTGCACAATGAGCTTAGACTGAAGACCTGAAAGCCTCCCGAATCCGTCAAAATTGCACCATCCCAGTTAATAAAGCTATGAAGTCCACCTAGCTTTGCAATCGTCTCATGACCTGGTCGGAGAAAGAGGTGGTAGGTGTTCGCCAAGACAATCTGTGCCCCTAATTCCTCAGATAGCATGCGTTGCGTCAATCCTTTAACGCTACCAAGTGTCCCGACTGGCATGAACAACGGTGTTTCAATAGTGCCGTGAGCAGTACGGAGCAAACCGGTCCTGGCACGCGTAACTGGACACTCCGTGACAATTTCAAAGCGAGTAGACATTCTGTTTTGTCTTTTAAGACTGTAAACCTATCTCAACTGAGGGTCTTTCTCCTCTACCTCAGGTCAGTATTTATGTCAATAGAGATGCAAACTACCAGTTTATGCCAAGTGTATTAACCACTACAGATACTGGCCACTCTCATCTTAAAAAATCTATGCAAGCAACTGATACTTGCGTCGTTCGCAGCTAACATATAAAAATCACCTAAACAGGATTCAGATTCAACATCGACGCAACCAGACCCGCCTTATACACACCACAGAAGAAGTCATAAGACAATTACCAACCCTACCGCCGGGATAGATCTACCGGCTGTAGCTCAACTAACACAGAGCCACAGAGTAGCCAGCAGTACAAACAGTACAAAATTTTATTATCAATATAGTATTACGATATACATAATAAAATAACCTTTGGATCCCATAAAGAAAAATTTGTGATGTAATTACTTATTTGGTATTACCTATTAAGTAATAAATGGCCACATTGCCACGTAAGGAGCTCACCGATGTCTGACGATACTCATGATCTGGTTGAGGCTATCCACCCTGGAATAGTTTTACATAATAAGTTTATGAAACCAAATGGTTTAAGCATTAATAGACTGGCTCGAGATTTAGATGTTCCTCCAAATCGCATCCACGCAATCATCCACGGAGAACGTTCAGTTACCGCGGATACAGCACTGCGACTTGCAGCCTATTTCGATATTGCAGCTGAGTCGTGGTTAGGCTTACAGATCGACTATGATTTACGGGTTGCCCGTCATCGACACGGTGACAAAATCTTGCACAGAGTCAGACGCCTTGAGATCTAAACCAGCGAAGACACGAAATTTTCTTCTCGTGCTCGAAAACTAAGTGGTGCCTCTAATGTCGGAAGTGTCGAATGCCAGTCAGAACCATCGCTAACCCATGCTTGTTTGCCGCATCGATAACTTCCTGGTCGCGCTTCGAACCCCCCGGCTGAATAATCGCTGTGACACCATGACCAGCAATTTCGTCGACACCATCGGCAAACGGGAAAAAGGCATCGGAACTTGCGACGGTGTTTTCAAGTGACAAAACGGCTTTACTTGCACCGATCCGTGCTGCATCAACTCGACTCATTTGACCCGCTCCAACACCAACCGTCTGTCCACCACGTACGTAAACTATGGCATTCGACTTTACGTGTTTGACAACTTTCCACCCGAAAAGAAGAGCTTTCATCTCATCTTCACTCGGTGAGCGCTCAGTGGCTATCGTAAGCTGACTATCAACCCAAGAAAGGTCGTCTTGCGACTGAACCAAAAACCCGCCTGAAATGCTCTTGATCGCTGGACCTGTCGGTTCGACTCCAATCTCTAACAACCTCAGATCCCTTTTTTTCGTGAGAATTTCAAGAGCTTCGCGTGAGTAGCCTGGTGCTACGATCGCTTCAACAAAAAGGGCTGAGATTTCCTCGGCTGCCTCTGTGTCAAGCTTACAGTTAAAAGCCAAAACCGAACCAAAAGCCGAAACTGGATCGCACTCAAGAGCCCTACGAAAGGCTTCTGCCGCTGATTCCTGCTCGGCGCAACCACAGGGATTAGTGTGTTTGATGATTGCAGCGGCAGGATTTTTAAATTCTTGAATAAGTTGCCAGGCAGCATCTAGATCGACCAGATTATTGAAAGAGAGATCTTTGCCATGCAATTTTTTGGCCGAACCAAGACCACCTCCATTCGAAGCATAGAGTGCAGCACTTTGGTGAGGATTCTCACCATAGCGCAATTCCAATTTCTTCGGGATATTTATATCGAGAGCATTAGGAAGTTTCTCAACAGAGACCGAATCACGAGCTCCCGGGGAAGGAATGCATTGAAGTTTGCGATTAATAGCACGATCATAAGCCGCCGTTAGAGCAAATGCGCGTTGAGCTAGATACCAATGAGTGCTGGCAGGCAGCACTCCGTTGCCATCATCAAGCTCAGCTGCAATGCGTGCATAATCGGCAGGGTCGGTCACTACTGCGACATCACGGAAGTTTTTCGCCGCCGCCCGAATCATCGTTGGCCCACCGATATCGATATTTTC
>DJHJ01000046.1:48677-49305 GCA_002433055.1 Acidobacteriia bacterium UBA6623
TGGCCCACCGATATCGATATTTTCTATGATCTCATCGAATGATACCCCTTCTCGATTAGCGGTTTTTTCGAAAGCGTAAAGATTCACAACGACCATATCTATCAAGCTAATGCTTTGTTCATTAATTGCAGCCATATGGTCAGAGTTTGAGCGAATCGCCAAAATGCCGCCAGCCACTTTCGGATGTAGCGTCTTAATTCGTCCGTCGAGCATTTCCGGAAAACCTGTCAACTCAGCCACATCGCGCACGACAAGATTGGCGCTACGCAACAGGTGAGCGGTACCACCCGTTGAAACTAGTTCTATGTCGTGTGCAATGAGTTTTTGAGCAAACTCCACTATCCCAGTCTTATCTGTAACACTCAGTAGGGCACGATGCATTGGACAGTCACTCCTCAGCTGGAAATTTTTTGATGTAAAGAAAGCAATTTTCCCACCCTGGTCAAGTCATTGGCAATCAATCTGCTCGGGATAATTGATACGGCGACAAAGTATGGATCTGGCAAAATCTTCAGTGACAGCAAAACACCTCAACATCAACGGTGCAAAAATCTCTGCGTCAAAGAAGATGAAAGTGATTTTAGTCAATACATGCATCCGTTAGGGTGCTCTAGCAACATACCTCACT
>DJHJ01000028.1:0-13896 GCA_002433055.1 Acidobacteriia bacterium UBA6623
TTCCCGGCGTCGTTGAACACTAGAAGCACATAACCCACTGTCGTGTGCTTCTGACCTTGCAATGATGTGCTCTATATCTGTTTCAAACCTGTCCTTAAAATTACGGCCGGTATATGGGCTCCAGATGCCGCCAAGATTACGGATGATCTGTAACTCAACGGACTGGCTATAAGAATAATCCGATGCTTTATACTCGCTACAGCGTGATTCTGGAGCCACAACAAGACCACGCCATGTACTTGCCTGGACGGCTCGCACATCCGTCAACAGCGCCATCACAACAGCCACAGCTAAAAAAAGGCTGAGCTTTAAAGGTGTCACCACATCCATTTCCTCTTCATCTGGCACTACCGTCAGCTCGACTTCATCATCGCTTGCCCATGGATCTCGATGCTCTATCAGCAGCCTTCTGGATACGCTTCTTTAGGCTGTCTCTGCGTTTGCTGACCTCGCGCAAGACATCTTCGTCAGTGTATACGCCAGATTTCCTTTGCTCGGGCGTAAGCTTGCTACGGAAGGGCACTCGAAGACCACTGGGGAGGTTGGTAAGAGGAACCGTTTTATGGGAGATTCCGCCTAGGTCTGCTGTGATTTTATCGAACCTAAAACTGACTGCCTTTTTATTGGCACGTTTTACGGCACCGAGATCCGAAGCGATGACATTCCAGGTGTCCCCCGGCATTAGGAGGTTGGCAGTTTCAAGACTCCGAAGCGATGACATTCTTGGTTCCCGTTTCGGCGTGACATCCGCACAGCAAATGTCCATGGCCTTTCCTACTTGGTTCCCGGTGGCGTCGTAAAGCTGGAAGAAAATTTGTAAGCTACTGATAGTTTTAGTAGTGCTGATGGCAATTTCCGCATCACGGGCCGCGCTTGTGTTCTTGATTCGACCAGTAATTCTGTAGTCGTTCTTTCCTACCTTCAGTGTTAATTCCGAATCGAGGAGCTCAAGGTCTCCAGGCATCACCTGCATGGACACAGATTTCCCTGCTTTCTTCGATGAGCTATCACTGCAAAAAGTCATGAAGATTGTGACGATCAACACGGAGGGGATCAACGGAACCAAGACAATAAACAAACAACTTCCACAAGGTGTGCGATCGGTACGCCGGAACCTTCTCATTAGTCGGGTCCAAAAGTCGACCTTCTTGGGCTTCTCAGGTTCGACGCCCACAAACCCCGAAGACTCCGGAGTGGGGCTTGTAGGCTTGCCACAACCAGAACAGAATCGTGCGTCTTCCGGTATCTCGATTCCACAGCTAGAGCAATACATCAATTACCTCCTGCGAATACCGCTACTTCATAGTCGTCTTGGGTAACAGACTACCTCGATCTTTGGTTTTTCTCTACCTTTGTAATCATTTTTTTAGGTAGCTCAGATGACACAAATCAGGGGTTGTGGTGGAACTGGTGGTGGGGCCGATAATCGGTGGGTTATTGGCTGCATTGGTTTGGGTCCTGATTGCTAAGCCGTAAAAGAGCACCTCGAACCCGCGTTTCTCAGAGAGAGTTAGGAACGACTAGTGCATAAACGTGACACACTGATTGTTTGAAACACTGTCTCATCTTTGGTTGTGGCTACTCTGGGTTTCGCGTAGCAAAGCGTTTACTAGCAAAAGGTTTTAAGGTTACCGCGACTACTCGAAATCCCGAACGGCAAGCAGATCTGCAATCTGCAGGCTGTCACGCAGAAGTGTTGGATGTCAGTGACAAAACAACACTATCAAAAATCTCCGGGTTTTTGGACAAGGAGAGTAGAGTCTTACTATCCATCCCTTCCCTGTCGGTAACTGCGAACAATACTACACACTACGAAGATCCGACAGCTCGTATCGTTGGAGCCCTCAGTAATACCCCTGCCCGAGTGGTCTACTTGTCGACAACGGGTGTGTATGGTGACACTCGACAAGTCGATGAAGAGACACCCATTGCTCCAATTACTGAACGACAGTTTTGTCGCGTCGAAGCCGAAAATTCGATTATGAAGCAATCATGGTCTTCCTTGATCTTGAGACCCGCTGCGATTTATGGTCCAAATCGTGGTATCCACTGTGCAATAAGAGAAAAGTCTTTTCGACTTGCAGGAAAAGGTGCCAACTTTATCTCTCGAATCCATGTAGAGGATCTCACAGCTTTGATCGTGGCCGCTCTCGAGTCGGACATAACCGGTGCCTATCCGGTGGCAGACGAAAATCCTTGTACTTCACTGGAAATTGCACGTTACTGTGCAGATCTATTTAAACTGCCGATGCCCCGCTCGAGCAAGGAAACTCAGATGGTTGGAACTCGTCATGCAAACCGTAAGGTTGATGGTCGCGCAATTTGTAAACTGCTTGGAGTAACACTGCGTTACCCATCATATCGCGAGGGCATCTCAGCATCTCTGACAGAAGAAATGGCAAACAGAAAAATACCATACCAAGATGTTTACTGAAGACTGCTAGGATAGTCACGTATCCGCTAAAACGATAATTAAACCCAAGGGGATAACATGGCAACTTCACGGAGACAATGGATGAAAGAGAATTTGGCAGTAGCAACACTCGCGCCTACATTCATGACACCCAACAAGGTAAAGGGCTACAGTGTCGACGAAGTAGAAAAACGTCTTGACGCTCAAAATCCTATTGAGGGTGTGGAAAAACAGGATCTGCCCACTCCTGCACTTCTGCTGGATCTAAATCGACTCGAAAATAACCTTGCCACAATGAACGAGTATGCCAAAAGTCAGTCAGTAAATCTCAGGCCTCACGCTAAGACTCACAAATGTGCGGAGATTGCACACCGACAAATCGCCATGGGAGCACTCGGGGTTTGTACAGCCACCATTTACGAAGCTGAACAGATGGACAAGGCCGGCATAGGCGGTATTTTGATTACCTCTGAACTGGTCGGCCCTAATAAAATAGGTCGGCTAGTGCGCTTGACTAAAAAACGCCCAGATACCATGGCTGTTGTAGATAGCGCAGAACATGCAACACAGTTAAGTGAAGCAGCTGGTACAGCAAAGGTAGACCTAAACGTCCTTATTGATATTGACCCTGTGGGTCGCCGTACCGGTGTCGCTCCCGGTGAAACTGCTGTTGAACTAGCTAAAACCATAGATCGCATGCAAAACCTCAAATTCTGTGGCGTCCATGGCTATTCTGGTGCATCTTCACACGTAGTCGGTTTTGATGCCCGCAAAAAGCATTCAATTCAGTACATGACACCGGTTATTGAGAGCTTTCGAAAGATGCAACGTGATGGCTTACCAGCCGAAATTATGTCGGGTACGAGTACTGGAACCTACAACATCGATCCTGCCTTAGGCATGACCGAGCTGCAAGTTGGATCATACGTCTTTATGGATATCGACTATCGAATCATAGGTGGCAATGGCGAAAACACAGAACTCTACGAAGACTTTCAGCAGTCACTAACAGTTCTCGCTACCGTTATAAGTCAAAACTACTCAGATCGTGCCACGCTTGACTCTGGGCTCAAAGCCTTTGCAACTGACCGAGATTTTGGTCCAGAAGTAGTAGGCTACCGAGGCGTAAAGTATCGCTTTGGAGGAGACGAGCATGGCATCCTGACACTTGACGAACCCGATCCTGCCGTTAATCTCGGTGATAAGGTTGAACTAGTCGTGCCACACTGTGATCCAAACGTAAACCTCTACGACCGCATGTATTGTACTCGCGGCAATAAAGTGGTTGATGTTTGGAAAGTAATTGGACGAGGTCACGGATAGGTTCAGCGTTTTTTGCTTCTAGTGCAAAGGAGTCCGGGTGGACAACTTGTAACTTGATCTGACGGTCTGGTTCTGATTGATTTATTTAAGCTATTTGTTGCAGTGAAAATACAGACGCCGAGTGCTAACCTTGTTCAGAAGAATGCCTGATTTTAGATCTACTGCCTACGCCTCTAGACAGCAACCGACAACAAGTGATATTCCTATAGACCGCCGCCGTTTTCTCTGGAACTCAGGAGGAGGACTAGGAGGAATTGCGTTGGCTCACTTGCTTGGTCGTTCAGAGGCTTTGGCAGGTACATCCAAGCCTCACGACAACCTCAATGGTGGTCTCCATCATCGAGCGAAAGCAAAACGTGTAATACAGCTCTTTATGTCCGGCGCTGCAAGTCAGTGTGACACGTTTGACTATAAGCCACTCTTGATTCAAAAGAATGGGCAACCATTCGACCCCGGCGGAAAGATCGAACTGTTTCAAAGTGAACCTGGGCCCGTGATGCAAAGCCCCTGGGAATGGGCTCAACATGGGGAAAGCGGTAAGTGGGTTAGTAGTTTACTGCCACACCTCGCAGGATGTGTCGATGACATCGCTTTTCTACCATCCATGGTGTCGAAATCAAACGTCCACGGGCCAGCCACTTTTATGCAAAATACGGGGTTTGTCGTGCCCGGGTTTCCCAGTATGGGTGCTTGGGTGTCGTATGGACTTGGTTCCATGGCAGACAGCTTGCCGACCTTTGTCGTCATGCCCGACAAGCGAGGATTTGCACCGAATGGCCCTGGTAATCACTCAGCAGGATTCCTGCCTGCTTCACACCAGGGAACAATGATTCGAGTAGGTCGCCCTAATGCGATTCATGATCTGTTTCCACCAGAGTCGGCAAACTTTATTACCCCAAGTGCGGAAATCGACACTCTCGCAACTCTCGAAAAACTTAACCGCGCACATTTGCAAAGACATCCTGGCGATTCGCGTCTAGAGGCTAGGATTAAATCTTACGAGATGGCGGCGAGACTGCAAGTTAGTGCACCAGAAGTACTGGATATATCAGGGGAAACCAAAGCCACAAAAAAACTCTACGGCTTGGACAAGACGGCGACAGCGGATTTTGGTCTTAGTTGTTTGGTCGCAAGGCGTTTACTCGAACGAGGTGTTCGTTTTGTTCAGCTATGGAGTGGAGCTGATAATGGGTTTCCTCGTCGCAACTGGGACAGCCATGAGGACATTTACAAGGATCACGGTGGAATGGCTCTGGGCATGGACCAACCTACTGCTGCTTTAATTAAAGACCTGAAATCCCGTGGGTTACTCGAGGACACTATCGTGTATTGGACCACCGAGTTTGGCCGCATGCCCTGTAGCCAGGGAACAAAGGGGCGTGACCACAATCCCTTTACGTTTACTAGTTGGCTGGCAGGCGGAGGAGTACGTGGAGGGACCACCCATGGATCTAGTGATGAATGGTCCTATCAGGCTACCGAAAAACCAACCTACTGTTACGACGTTCACTCCACCATTTTGCATCTGCTTGGCATAGACCACAGGAAGCTCACCTTCCGTCACAACGGCATAGATCGCCGTCTAACTGACGTCCACGGGGAAATAATTTCTGAGATAGTTAGCTAGAGCCTAAGAGCGATACAAACCTAGAAAAATGCAACCTATGCGTCGATTGGAATCGTACTCTAAGTGGCAAGTGCAGCTATTTTGCATATTATTGCTGGCAGGAATCATAACAACTTGCTCAACAGGAACACGGTCTTCCTCTTTTTCTGGCCCATTGAGACTTTCTGTACACCTCCCGGATGGCACCATTATCACAGCTGAAACGGCTACAACACCGCAACAGCAAGCGCGTGGATTGATGTTTCGTAAAAACTTAGATCATAACCATGGCATGCTCTTTATATTCTCCGACCAAACCCCACGTGGTTTTTGGATGTACAACACACTTATCCCACTGGATATCATTTGGATCGATAAAGATCGACGTATTGTATTCATTTCTGAGAATACTCCACCCTGTCCATCCCAGAATCCAACTGAATGCCCCAATTACGGTGTAGGCATCCCAGCCCAATACGTACTTGAGTTGGCAGCTGGGCAGGCCATGGAACACAATCTTAAAGTTGGCGAACAGCTCAACTTTTAGCTATCCTCCGAGTACATGAACGAATCACAACTCCGTGATCTACTCGAAGCAGTACAGAACGGATCACTCTCACCCGATCAAGCACTCAAGGATCTACACCACCTTCCTTTCGAAGATTTGGGCTTTGCTAAGGTCGATCACCATAGGGCATTGCGACATGGCATGCCAGAAGTTGTTCTAGCACGTGGCAAGACCACAGAAGAAACCGTTGCGATCGCCGGCAAACTATTGGAACAATCCGACAATTTACTGATCACACGGGCATCGGAAAAGACAGCCACAGCAATACAGGCAATCGATAATAGAGCTGAATTCTTCGCACGCTCTGGAACGATCCGTGTTTGGGGCAATAGAGAGATACGCGGCAAGGCCAAAATAGCCATTGTTTGTGCCGGGACCGCTGATCTGTTCGTTGCTGAAGAAGCCAAAATTACTGCCGAGGTGATGGGCAACGAAGTAGAGACCATTTATGATGTCGGCGTGGCAGGCATCCATCGGTTGTTATCAAACATCGATCGATTCGAGAGTGCCCGTGTCATCATCTGCTGTGCTGGCATGGAAGGAGCCCTGCCGAGTGCCGTAGGTGGCTTGGTCGCTGTGCCAGTCATCGCCGTACCTACCAGCGTCGGCTATGGGGCAAGTTTCGACGGGTTGGCAGCCCTGCTAGGCATGCTTAACAGCTGCTCTAGTAATGTCAGCGTTGTCAACATCGACAATGGCTTTGGAGCAGCTTACGTAGCAACACTCATTAACCGCTCTTAGGGGGCGCAGCCAACCGTGTTTGTCTTGCCTTCAAATCAAAAACTTCGTTTTCTAGTACTTAGTGGAGCTTCGTTGTCAAGTGGATTACTGCTGGCATTGAGCTTCCCCCCTCTCAACTATTCCCTATTGTCCGCCTTTGCTGTCGTGCCATTGATGATTGCTCTGACGCACACGCATACTTGGTTTGAACGATGGCTGCTAGGAACATTGATGGGATGTGTCTTTTGGGGTGGAACTTGCTACTGGGTGTATGACGTAATGCATCGTTATGCACACTTGTCAGCTTCAGCAGCTATGGCAATCTTCATCGGATTTTTCGTCATTAAGGGAATACATTCAGGCTTGTTTGCAGTACTGGCAGGTCCTTTACTAAAAAGTCCATGGGCAATTCCGACAATTTCATTAGCTTGGGTAGCTCTTGAAGGAACACACCAATTTATTTTTACGTGGCTTCATCTGGGGAACGCCGCAATCAACATGTCAGTTGTAGCCAGAATAGCACCCTACACAGGAGTCTACGGCCTGTCATTCGTGTTAATGGTGATTAACACAGCGGTAGTAATTTTAATTCTAAAACGTCCACGTAAACAGCTACTCTGGCTATCGTTACCATTGCTTCTCTATGGACTGCCGGGAGTGCCCGAGCGCCGTAATGGCACAGAAACGGCTCGCTTGATTCAGCCTAATATTCACCCCGACGAAGTCATTCAAGGACGTTGGACTCGTCAACGTGCCACTAAGCATCGAACACGTATGGCAGTTCTCTCTATGGATCTAGAAAGTGAACTAACAGTAGATAAACCTTCCATGATCATCTGGCCAGAATATACAATTCCAGCGTACTACTTCGACGATCCTGACTTCAAAATGTACATTGGTGAGTTGGCTCGGCAGGCCAATGCATACATGATCTTCAATACCGTCGAGTTTAGCTCCACCGAAAACGGCCCCAGGCCTCTAAACTCAGCGTTAACAATTGATCCAAACGGGGATTTAGTTTCACATTACTCGAAGCGTTTTCTTGTTCCATTCGGAGAATTTGTGCCCTGGCCTTTTTCGCTTGTCATCAACCGAATTACAGTTGAGGCAGGTGATTTTCTTCCTGGTGATGATCTATCTTTGGCGCCCATTGGAGACCACACTCTTGGCACATTTATCTGCTATGAGTCAGTCTTTGCCGAGGGTGTACGGGAGTTCGTTGCCGCAGGTGCTGAGGTTTTGGTCAATATATCGAACGACAGTTGGTACGGGCAAACAGCAGCACGTAAACAGCACTTGTTAATTGCCCGAATGCGTGCACTTGAGAACCAAAGATGGTTACTTCGAGCAACCAACGACGGTATAACTGCGATCATCGACCCGGGGGGACGACTCCAAGGGTGGTTGCCCTCATTTAAGGAGGGAGTTTTAACTGGTCACTTCAACTATGAATCTACACTGACTTGGTTTAGTCAATTTGGTGAATGGTTCTGGTGGCTTTCGATCGCAGGGACGGGGTTAGCTATATTTGTGTGTCGCAGAACCCAATCCTCCCTCTAGGGCATGGCTAGAGGGGTCACGGTTGTCTACCAAAACAACGGAGAAAAAATTGTAAATCCCGTGTATCTTACAAAGGGAATCCGCAAGTACCACGGGAGCGGCCTTTATCACGGCCGCCAAAACCTCTGTCACGGCCAGGTTGTCTACCAAACCCACGCCCAGCAGACGGACGCTTTTTGCGCAACCTGTGACCTTTGGAATTGCCCGGAGCAGATTGACCGTGCCGCATATTGTGCTTCGGAGTTAATAGCCCTAAGCGAGTAGCCTCACCAACGGCTCTTTTCAGTTGTCTACTACGCTCTAATGCCTCAAGGGATGCTTGCTGTTGTTCACCTAATACTCCACGCGCTTGGTCTTGAAACTGCAATCGCATAGCCTTTGCCTGGTGTCTACGTGACTTCATGTCGATTAAAAACTGTCCTGCAATCGCAGGATTAGCCGTTTCTTTTGACATCTCTTCCTTAAGTTGCTTGCTGAGCTCTCGAAGTTCACCGTGTAGTGGCCTCATGGACTCGGCATGCAACCGACGCAAATCTTTCAGAGTGGTTAATTGTTCCGGGGTTAAATTCAGGGCTTTGACCAATGCATCAGGTGATCGTCGCTTACCTTTACTCTTCCTTCCGTCATCTACCTGTCCAAGAGTTATTGCGGTGCTAGTAAAACATATCAGCGTCAATTGCAGTAAAAATTTCATGCTAGAAAATCTCCCTCAAAACCCGCCAAACAAATTCCATTTACCAAGGATCTTTTGGAATCGCACTACATCTCTAGACGTCATGACAATGGTACGCGTTACATCGAATATTTTCAATACGGCTCCATCCAGCAGTTAAAACATCTATTCGTATACTTCCGGCTGTGGACTGAACGGAACATCTTCATCGAGAGGAGATACGGGACGTGCACATTTCACATGGCCTAACCTCCTGAGGTTTGCACTCGTCGCTCCAGGAGTGTCGATGTTAATCACTTGCCGACACCAGTCTGCAAACATATGGGACTCGCAATGAGGAGATTTGACCACAACAGCATCAAATCGCTTCGGGTCCTGCCCATGAGCGTAAAATAAGGCACGATCAAAGAGACTTACTGGACGGCTAGTTACAACCCAAGTGACTTTGGCAACCTCAAGAATAGCCGTTGGTCCCGAACACCATGAATCACCAAATGTTTCACTCGAAAACTTTCCGTCCGACAGCAGTCTCACACAACCCTCCACTTCAAGTGGTGTAAAACGTTTTGGGTCGAGCGACCCACCGAGTGTGGTTTGAAGTGTAGCACCAACTCCGGCGGCAAATGCTTTTTCAACAACGGTTGGATCCACAATGGGAGCTAGGACTCGCCCGCTATAACCCTTGTCTATAAGAGCCCGAACAACAACGTTGCTATCACCCGAGGCACCGGAACTCGTGGCATCTGCCGCATCCACAAGAGCAACCGTTCCTTGACCTAATATATCTAAAGCCATCGATACAGCTTTATCAACATCTGTTAGTGGGACCTGCATTTTCCCATGATGTTCATAGAACATTTCAGCCAAATGAATGGCCTGCTCCAAAGCAATTGCTGAATCTCCATCAGTAACAACTAAACTATTGGAACGTAACTCAGGAACATCAGTGAAAGGATTACCTATAAACATCCCTGCTGCCAGCACTTGTGGTTGTTTTTCCATCTCTTGTGCAGTACGAATTACTGAACCAAAACTGCCTGTCTCGGTGATTAGTTCATCACCACGGACAAGTGCCGGTATAGGAACTCTCACCATAATTGGATGTCGGCCACCTTCGAGGGTCGACAAAAGCAGTTTTGCGGCTCGTTCTCCTGTTTCGAAAAAATCAACATGCGGATAGGTGTGATAAACAACGACAGCATCACAGTATCGCAGCATACGTTTAGTTGGAACACCGTGCAGATCGAGCGAAATCACTAAGGGAACATCATCTCCAAAAACTTTTCGCGACTCCTCGAGGAGATACCCTTCCGGATCGTCCTCTTGTTCAGCACACATCGCTCCATGAAGAGCAAAGTAAATACCGTCAATCGACCCAGCTGAGCGAAGTGCATTGATAAACTCCCCCGAAAGTTGCTCAAAATCTGGTGCGGCGAGTACTCCCCCCGATGTCAACGAACGAGCACTGTAAGTGGGAACAACCTCAACATTATTTGCTTGACCAAACACACTCAGCGCTCCTCCCAACTCGTCTCTGGCATTAGTATGCTGTTCAATGACGGCTGAGCCCGTTTCAACTTTGAAATCTTCGTAGTGGCTCAGGATCGGATTAAAAGACGAAATCTCCTGATGACACTGCGCAACAATAATTCTCTTCACAAACACTTCTCCTCTGTTTGAATACTAAAACAATCACGGACCACTCCAACAAGAATAAAATAAGCCCCCATCTCGTTGTTGAACTCCACTCGATTTTTTTACCACAGTAGATTTCGGGTGGATTATTGCTGACGGTCTGACTCATACTATCTATCTAACTACAACCATTGAAGGGATACCTTATGTCATTACACATCGGAGATGAAGTACCTAATTTCACAGCGGAAACTACTGAAGGCACAATCGGGTTTCACGATTGGATCGGAGACGGCTGGGCCGTCTTATTCTCACACCCAAAAGACTTCACACCCGTCTGCACCACTGAATTAGGATACGTTGCCGGACTCCAGCCAGAATTCGCAAAACGTAACTGCAAAATTATTGGACTCAGTGTCGATTCGGTTGAGGATCACAATGGATGGATGAAAGATATCGAGGAAACTCAAGGACATGCGGTGCAATATCCGTTAATTGGGGACACTGACTTATCCGTTGCCAAACTCTTCGACATGATCCATCCCAACGCCACAGGAACGGCCAAAGGAAGAACGGCGGCAGACAATGCTACAGTTCGCTCAGTGTTTGTGATTGGGCCAGATAAAAAGATCAAGCTGATGATCACGTACCCAATGACTACCGGCCGTAATTTTGACGAAGTTTTGCGTGTACTGGACTCAATGCAACTAACCGCAAAACACAAAGTCGCCACGCCAGTGAACTGGAAACAGGGCGAAGACGTCATTATTGTACCGGCAGTCTCCAACGATGAGGCCAAGGAGAAATACCCTAATGGATGGAAATCTCCCAAACCCTATCTGAGAATAGTCTCGCAACCGGAGTGAGACACACTGCAACCTGATAGGCAGAATCGCTCTCAAATAATGGAGATAGCTAAAGTTACCAGAAGTCACTCGGGGTCTCTACATCTCGAGCAATGACTGCTTCAGAGCTGGCAAACACCGATATCCTGCTCATTGCAGCCCCGTCGCACTATAAATGACTATTAGTTGGGGATATTTCCACACGCACAAGAAGAGTGACCTTGCACACGCTGCGAAGCACACACCACCTCACAAAAAAACGAGGGGGGCGAAATCGCCCCCCTCGCTATTAATCGAACTCACCACTAAGTAACTAAATTAGTTGCCTAATGATTCAGGTGTAGTCGTCCGCGTTCCGATAACTAGACCCAGGTAGCCCTGTGCCAATGTCGGTACACCACCAAAACCATTGGTGATGAACGCATAGCCATGGCCCCACTGGAAGTTACAAGTCGCAATGACGTAACCCTGGAAGTCTGCAGCAGCTGCAACGCCCTGCGCTGAGTTACCACTGGAAAGCAACCAGATTAACTGGCCACCAGCAGCGATAGAATCAGTCGTATCGGCTACAGGAGCAGCACCGGCGGCTCCCGTCGTACCGTAGTAGGCGAGGGAGCAAGTGCCACCCTGATTGGTTGCAGCGCCAGTTCCATCCTCTGAAGTGTTTGCTACTACCAGTCCGGTATCATAACCGCTCTGGTTCGTGACAAACGGGAATAGAACTGTCGAAGAACAGCTGAGAACCTCTCCAACTGGCAAAGCAGCTCCGCCAGAAGAGATGAAGCGAGGATGTGGAGCTGTGTCATCATCGGTAGTTGCAACAGTGCTTATAGGAGCATAGCTTGCAGAAACCGTATATGCGGCTCTACCGGGTGAGTCATTTTCAGTATCAGCAGTCCAACCAGACACGATCGTGATCGCGCAGTCTTCACTAAGAGCGGAACTGTTAGTTGTCACGTCATAGCAAATCTGCCCGGAACCGTCCGTGATGTCAACCTTGGTGTAGGTATTGAGAATGCCGTCTGTCTCTACTACGCCAGCCACGTAAGTGCCACCATCGGCATCACATGTTCCAGACGTAAGGACTAGAGTGTCAGCATCATCAGCACCATCAGCTGCAATGGGATCATCTTCAGTGCAGTCAGGGGTGTGAACAACACCGATCTCGACTCCCGTTGGGACGCCCGTAAACGCAAGCTTGATTTGGCTAGCAGTGCTAGCACCACCAACACCAGCCATGTTGTCCTCAGCGTGACCAGCTTCACTAGTCACCTGATTGGTAATAGCATTGACTGCCGCGGCATCATCTCTGAGTGCGGTTGGGAAACCTTCAGTGATTGTGATGTAGTTCAAGCTAGCCGCAGCTGCTTCGTCTACGCACTGGAGGCCGTCTGTCGCAACGCCACTCTCTGCCGAAGCCAGACCGAGTAGAGTCGAACCGACTGTAAGTCCGGTGTTACCCGTGAGCACTACCGAGTTATTACCAACTGGGAATGCAAGTAAGGTCACATCGGCTGTAATATCGGAACCGGCTGTACCGGCGCTTGCAGGAACGCCTAACAAGGAAGCATTGGCGCGAACACCAGTGATCCGGAAGGTCGTCTCAGCGTTGTGGTCTGCCGTACCATCGCCGGCTGCATCAGCCGAAGGATTTGGCAAAGTAACGCCTGTCCACGTTAGGCCAGTATCACCAACCATTACTCCATACTGAGGATCCTGCACTGCGGCCGTACTGTCAGCGCATGCTGAAGCAGCACCAACATCCGCTGGCGTTGCGCAATCATTCTCAGAATAAGTGGTTAATGTCGCGTCACCATCAGCATCTGTGTCTCCACCACCGACAACGAGGACTGCGTTGGTCACGGCGTCCGTCGCGTTGGTAGGATTAGTCACGTTGGTGCTGTACGTGGCGGTAATGTTCACCAGGAATGAAACCGTGGTGTTTGTGGCAGTTGTATCACTGCTGGTACAGGTAAGCGTAATGTCACCGACCAGCTCTGAGATACCTTCCGCTCGAACCTGAGGTGACGAGGCGGTAGCTGCACAAGTAATAACGTTCGCACTCGCAACGCTGGGCACCAAAGCGATTGCCACTAACACTGCGAATACAGAAAGCTTATTAGCTGTCATGAATTCTCTCCTTCTTTCCACAAGAGATCTAAATCTAAAATCGAACCTACCCTATTGGCGGGAAGGTCCTGTCTAAAAAAAAGTAACTAACACTCTTCCAAACCCAGCCAGGCGACCCCAGAGGGACCATGCCGACCGTGCGATTACTCGTAGCCCCACAACGTAGGCCGCCGCTTGGTCCGTCAATCACAGCCAAGTCATATACGACCGTACGTCCAAAATAGGGACACGACCACGTCTAAATACGTGGTTAGACAATAATTAACATAGTCTCAAACCGGTAGTCAAGACTTTTTTGTGGTTTTCAACCCTACCAACATCACCCGGGGGAGCAACCTCAGAACCTCACAGCCTGCGCTGTGTTGACTAAGGATCTGGCCATACGCATAAAGTTGGCGTCCCCAGCGGGATTTGAACCCGCGT
>DJHJ01000028.1:14257-37320 GCA_002433055.1 Acidobacteriia bacterium UBA6623
GGCCAGGCTAGACGATGGGGACAGTAAGGGATACAGGCTCTCGGTCTGGAGCACCAAAACCGCACCCCGCTTCAGTCTATCTAAGCCCTGCGGGGGCGTCAAATTAACCCTAGCCACACCCTGAAGCTTAACCACTGTGATCACAGAAAGGTTGTCTACTACATCACAGAAAAGAAAAAATAACTAGTGTTACCGCAATGAACTTCTGGGCTTTTTGTTCCTCTTTCTCTTCTTTTTCTTTTGGTCCTCTTCTTCCTCTAGCTGAATGATTTCAAGTTCCGGCTCTACTTCTTCAATCAGTTCCTCCCCTTCCGCCAGGACTTGGCAAGAAATAGGTTGCTCAAGTAGTGCCGGTGAATCTCCCGCCGTTTGTATCATCAGATTGTAGTAACCCGGTTTAATTCTGCTCGGGATGGTGAACCGAATATCCTCGCCAGTCTGTTCCTTGACCGAAACTCGGTAATCCTTTTGGCCGTCGGTTAGAAAAACAATCGCAACGTTGTCCGAATCGAGGTTCTGGCCATGGGCCGTAATCTCGTCACCTGTATGTCCACCATAAGGGCTCACCCCTGTTAAACGGGGCGTCGCAGCAAATACGCCTGACACGGCCAAGAGAAGAATCCAGGTGATTCTCATACTATGTTTCATATCCCCACCTCCTGCATTGCTAAACAAATACTATGCCCCCACCGGCACAATTGCAATATTATTGTTAGAACATGCACATAAACCTTACCAAACAAATACTAAAGGAGGGGCGAGTAGCACTAGGATGCATTCAAGGTCACCTACGTTCTGCCGAAATCCCTCGTATGTTTGCTTCTGCTGGTCTTGACTGGATTTTCATCGACACCGAGCATGGATCTTTCACCCCCGAGACACTACAAGATTTAATTCGGTCTTCTGTCAGTGAATCGATTACACCGATCGTGCGCGTTGCTGATTTCCAATACTCCTTAGTCTCACGCGCTCTCGATATGGGCGCACAGGGAATCATCCTGCCGCGTGTAGAGTCAGCTACGGTGCTAGAGGAAGCTATTAGCTGGATAAAATTCCCCCCTGAGGGGCAGCGCGGATTCGGCCTTACACCACCACAGATCGGCTACACCAAAGCTTCATTCGAAGAGATCACAACTCATACGAACGAGAACACATTGGTCGTATTCCAGATAGAATCCCAGGCTGCACTCGAGCAAGCCGATGATTTGATTTCTGTCCCAGGCGTTGACGCAGTGATGATTGGCCCGGCTGATTTATCCATCTCTCTCGGTGTCGCAGGACAAATGGAACATCCCAAACTCGTTGACGCCATTTTGGGTGTCATAGAAACTTGCGTCAAATACGATCGATTTCCATCAATTCAGATTCGTGACCCAGTACTGGGTAAAACATGGATCCAACGTGGCATGAAACTCGTTGGCTGTGGTCAAGCACAATTGATCCTATGGAACGCTATCCAAGCCATGGCCAATGATCTCAAAAAGGCCCGTGAAGGTGAATAGCATTACACCCAAAGCAACTCATCGGGCCTATAATAACCAGGGTTGTGAGTAGTTTTGTCACGAGCGTTCTGTCACTTGCTCTGGTTGTCTTCCCAGGCAACAACGACAATACGTTGACGTCTGTAGAAAAACGTGAGGGATGGGTACTACTTTTCAATGGGCGCAATCTCGATGGATGGTATGGCGAAACTGCATTTTGGAAAGTTTTGGATGGAACAATTATCGGGTCAAGTGGTCACCGGTTAACCCGGAATACTTTCCTGATCACCCGCCAGAAGTTTTCTGACTTTGTTCTCAAGGTAGACATAAAACTCGCCAATCGTAACAGTGGAGTTCAGTTTCGAAGTAAGGCACTACGACGCTACAGCGTTCGAGGTTACCAGGCCGACGCGACACAGGGTAAAGCTTGGGGCAACCTGCATGGTGAGAATACTGGCCGTCGAGTCATCGTCGATGGCTGGACCGGCAAGGGCGAGAAGGTCGTTCGGCCGGGGAAGTGGAACCACTACGAGATTTATTGTAAAGGTCGACACATTAAGCTGACACTTAACGGTGTTGTAACGGTCGACACTTACGACACAATGTTCCCAGAAGGGGTTGTCGCACTTCAGTTACACCGTGGCGAGCCGATGAATGTGGCTTTTCGTAACATCAAAATCAAACCACTTGGAGCTACCAAAGCCTATCCTTAGCGACAAGTGGTGATACACTTCGCACACACGCAGAACAGTGAGTCAAGCATAGGAATTGGGGACGCCGTATTTATTCAGTTCATCTATGCCGATTTTTGAAGTGTAGTAGCCCTCAATGGTTAGTTGCTTTATTTGTTCGAAGAATCGAATTCCTGGACCCAGATCAGAGCGCGTAGAGTTGTCCAACGACTCCAGTAGTGCAATTTGCTGATCGGCAGTCAACCGCACAAAAGGGTTGTCATGGGTACGGAGGGCGTAACCGTCTAACCAGCCGAGACCACTAAGAAAGCTCTCGCGTGGCTTGTCATCACCGTCGTTGAGAATAAGGTCGATGTAGGCTACCACATCGGCTTCCTTTGCCCCTGGGGTATCGGTCGCAGGAATGATCAGGTCCGAAAGTATAGTCACAGTCTCCCTCTGATGTGCATCAAACAACAACGAACGTGAAGATTCGGCGGCGGCACTCGCAGAAGATGTCGACACCGATGCCGATGCATTGGGCTGGGCAACCGTATTGCCACTGATCGCGGCACCAGTTCCCAACAAGGCAGATTTGATGATGTCTCTTCTTTTCATGAAAGTGCTTCACCCTGTCTCTGTAGCTAAACGACTCTCTATTGTAGCCGTGGAGTACAACATATGCATGGTAGTCTTAGTATCTCTATGGCAGAGCCCACCGACACATACCCTGCAGATCTAGCAATGCCGGGATCACTCGAACAGCTCAGTATTTTGATAGCAAGTGGTGAATACAGCCCTGTCGAAGCGGTAGAACAGTGTCTAGAACGAATTCATCAGCGTGAAACAGAGGTACAAGCTTGGACATATCTAGCTGAAGCCGAAGCGCGCTCCCAAGCACAGCAACTCACGCAGGAACTTCTAACCGATAATCCTCGAAGTCCACTGCATGGCATCCCCTTCGGTGTGAAAGATATCTACGACACAAGCGACATGCCAACCGAGTGGGGAACATCTGTACACAGAGGGCGCATACCAACAAAGGACGCCGCACTTGTCACCCAACTTAAAAAAGCCGGGGCCATCGTTCTAGGAAAAACTCACACGACAGCGTATGCCTATTTTGATCCTGCTCCAACACGTAACCCGCACAATCTTGCACATACTCCCGGAGGCTCTTCGAGTGGATCGGCAGCCGCTGTAGCCGATGACATGATACCTTTCGCCCTGGGCAGCCAGACACAAGGCTCAGTGCTACGGCCGGCATCTTTCTGTGGCATCACTGGCTTTAAACCAAGCCACGGACACTTGCCCGTGGAAGGCATCATGCCATTTGCTCCGACCCTGGATCATCCCGGGGTATTCACTCGCACCGTGGAGGATATGGTGTTCCTTTGGGCAGCCATGGGACCCTATCTAGCTACCAAAGAAACTTTTCCTCAACAATCAGTGGCGATACAGTTTGCAGTACCCTCTTGGCCTATCAAGGGCACTCTCGACTTCGACATGCGTTCGAGTTTTGAAGCCTATGTGGCATCACTACAAAAACGCGGCTTGCACATCACTCCGATCGATCTCCCCAAAAGCTTAATGCGCCTACCGGAAATCACTCTTACTGTGATGCATTACGAGGCAGCCAAAATTCACGGCAATGACTTCCGACGGAACGGAGTGAAGGTCGGCCACAAACTAGCTTTATTGATAGAGGATGGCCTCACGATACATCGAAGTGATTATCAATCTGCTCGTGAATCTCTGGAGCAAGCTCGGATCGATTTTAAAAATGCTGTAGGTGAACGAATATGGGTTACTCCTGCGGCAATAGGGGCAGCCCCAAATAGCATAGACACCACTGGCGATCCGTGTTGCAATTCTCCTTTCACTGCACTGGGGGTGCCCTCAATTTCAATTCCGTTCGCCACCACATCAGACGGCCTGCCGCTCGGACTACAACTAGCATCCGCTCGAGATGGAGAAATGAGATTGTTGACTGCAGCGACACAGCTCACAAAAAACTGAGCTGTGGCTTCTGTTGAATCTTTCAGGGGAGAAGAGTGGGCGTCGAATACGTATTCAACGGAGCGACCAAAGATTCCGAAAGTTTTTCTGGTGACGCCACGCGATGAACAGCGTCATTAGGCCAGCATTGCGTATATCCATTGGGTCGCCATAGAACACCATTAGAATCGTAAAGAAAACCCACGTCGAAATCGATCCGATCATCCCCGCTTCGGGGCACTGCCATCGCCCGAGGATAATCCGAATTACAAGAAAAAACCCCAGTGCGATGGCCGCCCACTGTGGATACAACACCAGCATCACACCAGCGGATGTTGCCACACCCTTCCCTCCATTGAATTTCAACCAAGGAGAGTAGCAATGGCCAAAAACCGTCGCAAATCCACACATCCATGTCCAAGGTTCCGGGGCGCCAGTCGAAGCGCACCACCACACTGGCAAAAAACCTTTTCCCATATCACCCAACAGGGCGATAACCGCCCTGGGTTTGCTGACTCGTAGGACATTGTTGAATCCAGGATTCCCTGATCCGACTTCTCGAATATCAACCCCCGAGCCTCGCATGGCAACAACAGCAAAGGGGATTGAACCGGCCAAGAAACAGCCGAGGATGATCAAAAGATAGAAGGGTTCAAACATCTAATTTGTGCGGCGTTCATCTTTCGACCACAAAGATACCGACTAACTTTGGGTTTCAGATTTTTCTTCAAGTAAAAGTAGGACTAAACGTACTCCATTAATGTCACAATCAGAGTGTTGCGATTATCTCACGAATCTTCTCGCGCAAACGTAATGCACTTTCTAAACCGACCCCATAGGGGTCAAGTGAACCACCCAGAGTTGTCGCAACAGGAGCATGTTCCGCAGCTAATGATAAACGCACAGGAACCACTTGCGCATTAGCAGTAGCAGCAGCCATCAAGGGTTCGACTCGGTAGCAATTTCTTGTGACTTCTCGCTCAGTCGGATTCTCAGCTAATACTAGCACTGAGCCTTCTTTCAAAAGTGCCCGTAGAACCCTTTGCTCAAGTGTCTCTCCAGGCGGTGAGCAAACTTCGCCTGTGTCAGTAATTACTAGCGGTTCTAATAAGAATGCCGCACTGACCGGCAAATCCTCGAGCCCAGCGTTTTCAGCTAGTGAGATGACTTCCGGCAGCATCGCTACCAATGTCATGACATCATAGGGTCCGGACCGGTTAGCCACATAGAGTACAGAACTTTCTGTGTCTTTTCGAGTCATTGCCATCGCGCCGTTACTCATGCCAATCCAAGAAGCGATTAGACGGGCACCTTGTCGAATTGTTACCGCGGCAAAATGTCGTGTCGGAGCTAAGCGTGCCAAAATCCCAAACACACTCCCTATCGTGACTATGGCCACTGCACGCATAGTGTCCCGCGACCAAACAACAAAACGCTTACTCAGAAGCTGAATATAAGCACTCATGTGGCTACTCCAAAGACGTACCATCTGCATCCATGGAGAAATATACGTGGCCTGTAATCGACCTTGCTCATAAAGTGTCTTTGCTTGTCCGCGACGAATCTTGCCGCTTGACGTTTTCGGAATTATCTGTGGTGCAACGAGCTCTACATGATCAGGGGGTGTGCCGACTCGCTCGTCCACAGTGCGGATAACATCATCGCGAATGCGGTCATATTCGCCAGCGTGGCCACTTCGTATTTCAGCAACAACTACCAATCGTTCCGTTCCCGTGTCGTGATCCGTAACTCCAAAGGCTGCGACACAACCTCTTCGAACGCCCACTGCCTCAGCAGAAGCCAATTCAACCTCATGTGGCGTAATATTGTGACCCCCTTTGATGATCATCTCCTTCAGCCGACCAGTAATATAGATCTCGTTAGCCGCCAAATAGCCTACATCGCCAGTATCCATCCAACCGTCTTCGCTGGTAACGGCAGAAGTGGCTTCCGGGTTGCGGTAATATCCTGGGGTCTTCGAAGGGCCCCGGAATAGAACTCTTCCACGGACTCGTTCATCCACATCACACCCCTGTGCGTCCACGACACGTATCTCATGGCCGGAAATGGGGCAGCCATTGGCTACAAAGCTAATCGAACTGGTTTCGTTTTCACCTTCATCCACAGGTTCGGCAAGACCGTCTCGTTCAAACCGACCGCGATCAATCGTATCGATCAAAGGTCTCCTCCACAGTGGTGGAAAAGTTAACGCCACTGACGACTCTGCCAGACCGTAGCAAGGAATGAAAGCTTTGGCATTAAAGCCGTAAGCCTGAAAACGTTGCTCAAAACGTATCAGAGTCTCCGGTAATACAGCTTCCCCGGCATTGATCACCACTCTCCAGCGACTTAGATCAACACCTTCCATCGCTTCGTCAGAAACTTTGCGCGCACACAATTCATAGGAAAAATTGGGTGCTGGACACAACACATCCCGACTCGCATCATGCACCGCCCAGAACCAGCGTTCAGGACGTGAAAGAAAATCAAGTGGAGATAAAATAGTTATCGGAAGGCCATAATAGAGACTAAACAACCACGATCCAATCAAGCCCATGTCATGATACAGTGGCAACCAACTCACAACCGCATCATCGGACTTAACTTGTACCCCCCGGCCGATCCCCTGAATGTTCGCTAGCACGTTAGCGTGTAGCAACGTAACACCCTTCGGATCACCTGTACTGCCTGACGTGTACTGCAGGAAAAATATATCGGAGGGGGCAACGCTCGATGTAGGTCGCGCCTGGCCACGACGACGCAACTCTGTCACTGTTAAGACTTCCTGTACACTCGACAGCGCCAATCGCATCACTTGTGAAATCGCCCGAACACGCACAAACGAAATCAAAAACCTAACACTCGCATTATTGAGAATGCCAACTTGTCTTTTGACGTACTCCTCTACCTTCGCGGCCTGCATTGGCGGGTAGACTGGTACAGCTATACCTCCAGCCAGGATAGTCCCCCAAAACGCGTAAAAGAACTCTTCGCTTGTGGGTAGCATAATCGCCACTGTTTCATTGGGCTTAAGCCCTAACGAAATAAGACCTGCTGCTACCTCACGCGAGCGTTCCAACAATTGACCATACGAGATATCTTGACCATGATCTCCATCCATTAAATGCATCTGAACGCGATCCGGATCGATTTCAGCACGTTCATGCAGAACATCTAGAAGCGACTCGGGCGACGAAGATAGCGAAGGAGCAGCTCCGGGTTGAACGATAGGATATCGTGCAGTCTTCTCAAGTACAGGACCATCCATTGTGCTATCGAGTGCATGCAGCCACTGACCAGGAGTATCAGCCTGTTGGACAACCTCGTCGGCCAAACGACCCTCGAATGCGCGTTCGACGCGAACTAACAATTCGATACGTTCAAGACTTCCTAAACCAAGATCCCGGTTGAAAGAAGAATCTAAAGATGCACGTTCAGCCACCTGCGGCGAATCGAGTTCTCGCAGCAAGTCTCGTACGATTTCAAGCATACGCCCAGAACGTGCATCGTCTGGCTTGATTAACTTTGTCATCTCTGATCTAAAGTCGAAAATATCTAGCCCGAGTCAAAGCCTCTAGGCCAGGAGGTATTTACTCCTATTCGAACCATAATTGCTAAATCCGAAAATTCCATTCTCGTACTGCCTCGGGCTCCACCCACTTCCTGATACCTTTGATCTGATTGTTTCTCCAATAGGAATCCCAATTAATCTTTTCCGGTGACCAGCACAAGAGTTCCCTGTCAGCCGTGGAAATTTTCTTGTACCCTTCGCTGATTCTTCGCGCCTCGAAAATATACCGGTGATCATAAATGAAGGGCAAATACTGTTGCAAAACCTGTTCGCGAAAACCAAGCTGTAACTCAAGTGTGCGCAGCGACGTACGCCATGCGGTTAGAGTTGATCTCGGGGACCTACCGTAGCGGCCCAATCTACGTTGAATGGAAGCCACTAAACCGTCAATTCTGCGCAACTTTCGTTCAAACTGTCGTTTCCGGAAATGGGCTTGCTCCTTATCCAAAAAACGTAGCCGAGGTAGTGGGTCAAGCCATCGCGCGGCCGAACCACCATTTTTTGTAAGGTGTTCTGCTTCATCAACCAACAACTCAACCAATTCGCCCAACCACAGAGGATTGATGTCAGCCGTAGCCAATTGATAAACCGATTCGTGTTCACCATTAAGCAGCAAGGCTCCCGCCACCAGTGTTGCAGCTGCGACTTGGTCCACTGGAACAACTTCGAGTGGAATATCTCGACGCACAGGCCAATCCTTTAGGCCGCCGAGCGCCATCAATACTAGTGGTGCTGCCGTTCTTCCACCTTCAACCCATCCCGCAAAAGGAAACCGCAAAGCGCTTTCCACGATTGCTGGCCGAACAATGGTGAAATCTAGATCAGGGATATCAGCTAACACCTGCTCACCCATACTCTTCGTATACGTGTAGGTGTTGACCCACCCCCACTTGTCGGCACGATGACGTCCTGAAGCAATAAGCTGATCTTTTGTCCGTACTCGACTTTCAAGCTCATCATCACTGTGCTTAGACTGCAGAATTTCTTCCACACCTCTACGACACTCCGACAATTCCTGGACATGGTCAAATCGCCCATCATCAGAGCCTTGCCGCCGAGGATAAAAACCGAGGATTGGCTCTGTTTCCTCTACTAATCCATCGGCACAACCTGCTACATAGCAGGTTGAAACATGCAACAACTTTGCATCTAACCTCTGAGCCAATGCAGCAACACGTTGGACACTATAGACATTGGCGCGTAGTGCTTGGTCAAGTGGCGCAAAAAAATCCACTAAGCCTGCACAATTCAACACAAGCCCTATTCGTCCCTGTAGAGATACAAGGTCCGACTCTTCAAAGCCACAGTGCGGATCTGCCGCATCGCCTCCCCAAACAGTCGTCTTGTCAACAAGTCGCGACACACCAAAACGTTTTACAAGTTCTGCAAGTGGCTCCGCCACAAGCATCTCGCGTTCAAAACGCTCTTGCGGTGAACTGTCTTCTCTTGGGCGTATCAGGACATGTAGATGCTTGAAGTCAGGATACCGATCTACCAGCAACCCAAAAATAACTTTACCTAGAAAGCCATTGGCCCCTGTTAGCAAAATCTCATGCTCTCGAAAAGTGTTAGCAATGTTTATCAAAAAACGACTCCCACAGACCATAGTAAAACCGCAAGAGGTAGTTCACATTTGCCATAATCGTTCTTTCTGATGACTTGGTACTCTCAAGCGACAAAAACTTTCGCGAACTGGATAGCTATCTCATTATTTTCGATTGTACTGCTATTACAGGCTCTGAATATATTCTTGCGTTACACGACACTTGCTAGCCCATTGATGTGGGTGGAAGAATTCAGTCGTTTTGCTTTCATTTGGATCCTATTCCTGTTGTGGCATGTCGCTGATCGCGAAGGCGCTCACTTTCAAGTAGATTTCTTGCACGAGCGACTGAGCAATCGCGGACGCAAGCGGCTTGACGTTTTGACCCACTCGCTGGCCCTAATGTTTTCGATTGTGGTCTTGCTAGCTTCTGTACGTTTTATTCCTACCACCATGCTATATGCGACTAATTCATTTGCATGGTTGCCGATGGGGGTGATTTATCTAGTCATCCCGGCTGGCTTTATTCTCGTCGCCATCGAACGTCTACGTCTGATCTCGAGCATATTGCGCTCCTAGCTTCTGTAATTGAATCCTCATGATGACTATCCTGGTTCTTTTTGTGATCATGCTGGGACTAGTCGTTCTCCGTGTGCCGCTAGTGTACAGTTTGGGTGTTTCGTCAACGGTTGTTCTGCTGGCTCAGGGACAAAGCACAGCCTTGTTGCCATCTCGTATGTTTGCCGGCGTAGACTCTTTCGTTCTGGTAGCAATCCCCTTCTTTTTGTTAGCCGCAGAGTTACTCTCCACAGGTGGGCTGATCCACCGCATCATCGATGTTTCACGCTTAGCTATCGGACATCTACGCGGAGGATTGGCACAAGTTAACATTCTGGCAAGTATGGTCTTTTCGGGCATCCAAGCGTCCTGCACTGCTGATAGCGCAGCGATAGGCGGCGTTATGATTCCGGCCATGACCAAGGAGGGTTACGACGATGATGTCAGCGTGGTCGTGACAGCTACGTCATCATGTTGCGGGCCGATTATTCCACCTAGCATTTTGATGATTCTCTATGCTTTTCTGACGGAAACCTCGGTTTCTAAGCTTTTTTTAGGCGGTGCGGTACCAGGATTACTACTGGGCCTTTCATTGATGGGAGTGACCCATTACTGGGTGCTCGAGCGCGGTTATCCAGCAAGCCGTACACGGCCAGCTAAGCTTGTAGAGGTTGCGCGTGCGGCTTGGATAGCCTTACCGGCACTATTCATCCCTTTGGTCGTCGTGGTCGGCTTGGTAGGAGGCGTCGTTACTCCCACAGAAGCAGGAATCTTAGCCTGCTTGGCTGCATTATTGCTCTCTGGTTTCGTCTATCGAGAACTGTCGTTAACCGATGTAATCTCATGCATTCGGCGAACAGCCCACACAACGGTAACAATCTGGGCTGTGATTGCAGTCTCGAAAGTATTTAGCGAAATCTTGGTTCGAAACCTGTTTGCCAACCGGATGATCGAGGCGATTTCTTGGGTCACAGAAAATCCCTTTGGGGTCCTGCTGATGATTACCGTTTTCGTCTTTATTTTGGGTATGGTAATCGACACCACACCGCTGCTAATTATGTTGGCTAGCCCGCTTTACGAAACTGGAATGACAGTCGGTATAGACCCCGTACACCTAGGGGTGGTGTTGGTAATGACAGCGTTAATCGGGACGGTTAGCCCACCAGTGTCACTACTACTATGTCTTAATTGTGGCATAGCAAAAATACCCCTACACAGAACCTTTAGAGTGATTTGGTCTTATCTCGCAGTAATGCTGGCAGTTGTTGCAGCTTGCGTTCTCGTACCCGAATTAGTAACTTGGCTGCCCAGTCTCACTTAACCAATTTGGATACAATTAAGATCCCTCGTGACCCCAATTGAGAGATTGTGTTTCAGGTTGTAGAGTAGTAGCATTCAACCACAAGACAACAACACCGTTTGACTTTCTCTTGATTAGACCATTTGCTAAAACTAAGCCATGGTTAATGAGCTCAGCACTCTCGAGCAGGCGATAGCTAGATTCCTGGATTACCTCCAACGGAGTAACCTTTCCCTTAACACGGTGCGCAGCTACTCCTCAGACCTGAAAGGCTTTGTGGCTTATTTTTCACCCCCGGGTGAACTACCACCTGCACCTTCGAAGTTCGAACCGATTCAAATCCGTGAGTTCATGGCCGACTGTTATAGACAAGGCAATACAAATCGCTCGGTAGCTAGAAAACTTGCCACTCTAAGGTCTTTTTTTCGTTTTCTGGCAAACGAAGGAATAGTAGACAGTGACCCCACCGCCCTTCTCAGAACACCCAAGATACCGAAAACGATCCCATCTGTTATGACGGCCGAACAGACCAATTTTTTAGTTGACTCTGTAGACAGTAAGACGGCACTCCAGGAATCGAATAAAAAAAACAAGGGCGGAAAATCAAAAGCGTTGGCACCATTTATTGCTGCTCGTGATAGGTTAATCTTCGAACTACTCTACGGTTGCGGCTTGCGTGTAGGAGAGTTAGTAGGCCTGAACCTTCAAGATTTTGACCACCATGAACGCTGGATAGTCGTCCGTGGCAAGGGCCACAAAGAACGCCAGGTTCCTTTTGGCGGTGCAACAGAGAGAGCTTTCAGTAAATATTTTGAATTACGGAAAAAGATCCTGTCGACATTAAAAACTTCTTCAGGTAGCAACAGTATCCCAACAGTGAACTCACAACGTGACACAACAAGTGATGCCTTATTTCTGAACGTCTACGGTACGCGTTTAACCACACGCAGTGTACAAAGGTTGGTCAAACACTACTCCGCACTATTCTGCGGTGATCCGACACTTCACCCACACGCACTAAGACATGCCTTCGCAACCCACTTATTGGGTGATGGTGCAGATCTACGCGTGATCCAAGAACTTCTTGGACATGTTGGTCTTTCCACAACACAAAAATATACACAACTCTCGCTCGAAGACTTAATGGCAACCTATGACCGTAGCCACCCCAAAGCATAGGCAGCAGAAAAATTTGTAGTGCTTTAAGAACCCCGCATCTCTTTCTGGATTAGCCCACGTGAGATGTGATGTTAATCACACCCATCTCATAAACACCATGAAAGGTTTACATCTCTACACCTTGCACAATGTACTCAGTTGAGGTAATCTTGTCTTGAATAGTCGATTTCGGGCTGTTTCCCCCTTAAAAGTTTCGAGTTTTCTCTCTGCCTAGGCTATTTTCATGACGATTTCTGAACTTAAACAAAACAACATCACAGAGCTAGCTAGTGTAGCTAGAGATTTAAGCATTCCCGGTGTTAGCGGTTTACGCAAACAGGAATTAATTTTCCGCATTTTGCAAGCACAAGCCGAACAGGAGGGATTGATTTTTGGAGAAGGGGTTCTGGAGACCTTACCAGAAGGCTTCGGCTTCTTGCGGTCCCCTGATTACAACTATCTTCCTGGCCCAGACGACATCTATGTCTCCTCAACCCAAATCCGTCGTTTTGATCTGCGTACAGGAGACACAGTATCCGGACAAGTCCGTCCACCTAAAGACAGCGAGAAGTACTTCGCACTTGTCAAAGTAGAAGCTGTTAATTTTGAATCCCCCGAACAGTCCAAAAAAAAGATCTTCTTCGACAACCTAACTCCGTTGCATCCCGACAAACGTCTAAAACTGGAAACAGCAAAAGAAAATCTCAGCGGCAGAGTTATGGACCTGATGTCACCGATTGGCACAGGCCAGCGTGGACTAATCGTTTCTCCACCGAGAACCGGGAAAACCATGCTGTTGCAATCGATTGCCAATTCAATCACCACAAATCACCCGGATGTGGATCTGATCGTGTTGTTGATCGACGAACGACCAGAAGAAGTCACAGATATGCAGCGTTCCGTCAAGGGGGAGGTAGTAAGCTCAACTTTTGACGAGCCATACGTTCGACACGTACAAGTGGCAGAGATGGTAATCGAGAAAGCCAAACGATTAGTCGAACACAAACGTGATGTGGTTATTTTATTGGACTCTATTACGCGACTTGCACGAGCTTACAATACGATCGTCCCCTCGTCTGGAAAGGTGCTTTCGGGTGGTGTAGACTCTAATGCCCTGCAGCGACCAAAGCGTTTTTTCGGAGCGGCACGCAACATTGAAGAAGGTGGCTCACTGACGATTATGGCAACAGCACTAATAGACACAGGTAGCCGTATGGACGATGTCATATTTGAAGAATTTAAAGGTACGGGCAATATGGAGATCCACTTAGATCGTAAACTCGCCGACAAACGTGTCTTTCCTTCCTTTGATATCCACCGGAGCGGAACACGAAAAGAAGAGCTTCTACTCTCTGCAGAGGACTTAAACCGCGTTTGGGTACTGCGAAAAGTTCTCAGCCCATTAGGAACGAACGAATCTATTGAACTACTGTTGGACCGCATGGGGAAAACCAAAAGCAACGAGGATTTCCTTAATGCGATGAAGAGCTGACCCATCGCCAACGAGGCAACCATACCCCAGAAGAAGTCTAACGGAAAATATCTAGAAAACGACTGAAGAAGCCTTTCTTCTTTTGGGGAGAAGTCTCCTGAGACAGCTCCTTGGAACTCCCTGAAAGTGCTCTGTTTCTTCGAAGCGAGCTACGGGATTCTGGGCGACCAGTCGACTGCACTACTTCGGTTTCGGGAGAACTGCTAGTCTTTTGAACGGATGCATTGTCCCATCCAGCAACATTTGTCGCCAAAAGTGTACGCTGGCCTCGTCCTCCATGCAAACGGCAATACTGCATCGGTTGTGATCCTGCAATGAATACCTCTGCACTGCGTTTCGGGCATTGATAGGTTGCAATTCTCTGCGTCACCGGATCGACGTCCAGAGTCACGACTCCTTGAGCTGGCTCAAAGGGTTTGGGATTGCGATACTCTCGCAACTCGTGTGCCCTTTTCATGAACTCGGCCCAGATAGGTAAGGCCGATTTTGAGCCCTCTACTTTGAGGTCTGTATTGTCGTCAAAACCAACCCAAACAATGCATAGTAAGTTTGAAGTAAAACCAGCAAACCAACCGTCATCATCAGTGCCTGTCTTACCAGCAGATGGCTCGGTAAATCCCATGGCCCTAACACGCACAGCAGTACCCCGTCGGATCACATCTTGGAGCATATGGGTGACGATATACGCAACGCGAGGGTCGAGAACCTTCTCGCCTTGTGGTTGATTATGAACTAGTGGTGAACCAGCACGGTCACGTACAGTGCGAACAAAGTACGGCATCATCATCTCACCAGCATTGGCCAAGGCTGTATAGGCCCCCGCAATTTCAAGTGGTGTCGCCTCATAGGCTCCCAAAGATATGGCTGGTGTCGGTAACACTTTCGCACCAAGGCCAACCCGGCGTGCAATTTCTGCAACACGTTCGAAACCTACCATCTCCGCTACTTTCACTGTTGCGATATTCATCGACTTGTAAAGAGCCTGGCGTACAGTTACCTCACCGTAGATTTTGTTCGCAAAATTCGAAGGCTCGTAGTACTGGTCATCGAAGTAGAAGGTGGTTGGCACATCATCAACTGTTGAGATTGGGGTCAACACCTGTCTGGGAACAAAACCCTCATTTGGCACGAGGGTGTGATTGTTTTCTCCTGAAGATACAGGCGATGCTTGATCATCGTCATTATCTATTGAATGATCTTCGTTTAAACCGCTAAGGTCACTCGGAATCGCAGTATCCACAGCCGCTGCGTAAACAAAGGGTTTAAAAGTTGAGCCAGGTTGTCTACTTGCAAGTACGCGGTTAAGCTGACTCAGTCCGTAATTTCTCCCACCCACAACGGCCTTGACCTCACCAGTCGCGGGATCTAAAGCCACCAAGGCTACTTGAGCTTTTGGAGGAGAAACATTACGAAAACGCTTCTGTCTTGCAACACGTTCATCAACCATCGCCATGCCCGTTCGAACAGCTTCGACCGCCGCTTCTTGTAACTCGACATCGAGGGTCGTGTAGACCCAATACGATTGTGTAATCAACTCATCTGGAGTAAACCAAGCCTTCAGCTGGTTGTTTACTAAATCAACGAAATAAGGCGCTGCACTGGACTCTATCTTGCCCACTGCCAAATGCACTTCATCCTGATCGGCCTGGGTGAATTGTTCATCGGTGATCACATCATCACGCAGCATTGCTTGCAATACAGATCGGCGTCTGTTTTTGGCTCGTTCCGGATGGCGATATGGATTCAGATAACTAGGTCTCTGAATCAAGCCAGCCAGCAAAGCTGCCTCTGCCAACGTCAGCTCGCGTGTATCTTTGTCGAAATATACCCGCGCTGCTTCCCCCATCCCGAGCACATTAAAACTACCACGACGACCTAGGTTGACTTGATTGAGGTAATGTTCAAGGATTTTCTCCTTACTAAGCCTAGCCTCTAGTTGCAGTGCAATCATCAACTCAGCCAGTTTTCGAGCATACGTCTGCTCTGGCGTTAGAAAAAATCCGCGCGCGAGTTGCTGCGTCAAAGTAGATGTGCCCCTAGGTCGACGACCTTCGACGATAAAACCGTCATACGCCGCCTTCGCCATGCGAATCAGATCAAACCCGTAATGGTCAAAAAAACGGTGGTCTTCTATTGCGATGACAGCATCGATAAGGACCTGCGGTATTTCACTGTGAGTCAGAATCCGTCTCTTCGAACGTTCCTGATCAAACAGATTCGTAATTAATTCGGGTTCCAGTTCATAGGCAGTCTGGGGATTATTGTCACTGAGCGAAATGATCCGCTCGACCGCTTTCCTGTGAAAATACAGAGCAACCGGTTCCTGGCGAAAATAGGACATTCCACCAGGGTATATTTCTAAGCTATCTTCCTTAGCAACGAAATAACCGATGCGATTGGTACGCAATTCCGAATAACCGGCCTTGCGAAGCAGTGAAACAATTTCCTGCGGCGTAACCTCGTCACCAATATAGATCACCTGAGGTGCAGCAAGGATCTTCGAGGTTCTGTTGAATGGCCCTTGTGACAGCTTGGCATCAATCAGTTTTGAATATTTCAGATAGAAGTGGCTAACCGTAGCGATGCCAGCACACAAAGCAACCAGTAGCATAACGGCGATCGCTTTTCGAAAAGGAGTCATAGAGGAACATCCGTCATAGCGGAACATCCTATGTTCCCAGTTACTAAAGAGATGTGGTCTTTTTTGTCCAAATTGTGGGAAGGTCGCTTTTTACGCATCAGGCGCTTCCAGTCGACTATCAGGGGAAAGGATACCGAACCGAGAAACCAGCCTAAAAATCCGCAAGAGGGGCCGCCTGGACTTTCTCCCGGATACTAACAACAGCCTCCTCGAGTGTAACATCGGTTGATAGACGTGTCGAGCGGTCACTAAGTTCCACCAAACCTTCGGCAACCTTTTTACCAATCGTGACCCTGTAAGGAATCCCGATCAGCTCAGCATCTTTGAATTTTACTCCTGCTCGTTCAGGGCGATCATCGAGCAAAACATCGAGACCTGATTTCAGGCATCTCTCGTAAATCATCTCAGCAGCTTCACGTTGGTCATCGTTCTTGAAATTCACAGGCACAATAACAACCTCAAATGGTGAAATTGCGGCCGGTAACATCATGCCAGCCTCGTCGTGGTTTTGCTCGATGGCACCGGTTAAAATACGCTCGAGACCTATACCGTATGAACCCATAACAGGTGCACGTTCTTTCCCATCTTCGTCTAGAACACGCAATCCCATAGATTCTGAATATTTACGGCCTAATTGGAAAATATGACCAACCTCTATGCATTTTTTGAGCGCCAATGGCTGACCACAATGAGGACATCCATCACCAGCTACGACCTCTCGCAAATCCTCGAAGTGCGCCTTGAAATCTCGCTCTGGAGTGACATTTCGCAGATGCCATCCGTTCTTGTTCGCCCCCGCCACGAGGCCAGATCGACCCTCCAGTGCTTTATCAGCAATAATTTCCACCTGAGAAATGCCTACGGGGCCGATATAGCCAACCTCCGCCCCGAACCACTTCTGGATTTCTTCCGGATGAGCTGGCCGTACCGTTTCAGAGGAAACCAGGACAGATAGTTTGGCTTCACTAAGTTGATGATCACCTCGCAACAATACGAGCACGGCCTTACTCTCCGTTTCCTCGGAAATGACCATGGCTAAGCTCTTGATATGTGAAGATGCTGGGAGACCACCAAAAGCGGCGACTTCTGCAATCGTCTTTTGTCCCGGCGTTTCAAATTCTTCGAGAGGGTTCGCCTTGGTTGAAGCATCGTTTTCAATCACTTGTGGCGTTGATTCGGCCTTCTCAAGATTGGCTAAGTAATCGCAGGCATCACAAGTTACCACGACATCCTCACCGGCATCCGATGGTAGAACAAACTCATGAGATTTTTTACCTCCCATCGCCCCTGAATGCGCCTCAACAGAGAGGTAATCGAGACCACTGCGAGAAAGGATGCGACAGTAAGCGTTGTAGTGCTTCCGATAACTGGCTTCCAACCCTTTCTCATCTATATCGAAGGAATAAGAATCTTTCATCGTGAATCGCCGCACACGCATAAGTCCTGACTTGGGACGTGGCTCATCACGGAACTTCGTCTGAATCTGGTACCAAAGCTGCGGCAACTGCTTGTAGCTTCGCAATTCGCCTCTTGCAATTGTTGTCATCACCTCTTCTTCAGTCATGCCGAGACATAAATCGCGGCCCCATCTGTCCTGAAGCCTGAACATGTCGCTGCCCATCATCTTCCAACGACCACTTTCTTGCCACACTTCTGCCGGGTGCAGTTCGGGTAGATGAAATTCCTGAGCCCCAATCAAATCCATTTCCTCTCGTATGATTCGCTCTATTTTTAACAACGAGCGTTTAGCCAAAAAAAGATAGCTGTAGATTCCAGCAGCAAGTTGACGGATGTACCCAGCTCGTAATAGAAGCTGATGGCTGGCTGCTTCGGCCTCCGATGGAATATCTCGAAGGGTGGGAATAAAAAGCTGGCTCCAGCGCATAATATTTACTTCGCAGACACGGCACACAACCCTAAAAAGGTTAGACACCAAATGTTACCATTACTATTCGATGAGTCAACGGACTCTCAGAGCATTCTTTTCTGGCGCCGTTTCTCGATCTGCTGCTGTCAAACGGCCCCATCGCCACGCTAGAGTCGCATCAACAAAAACAAAACTAGAGAGCCTTTTAACTGAGCGTGAAGTGTTTCGCTTTACTGACTCCTCTGTTCTTCATCATTATCACTGGTTTATTGCCCTAAATAATTGATGCTCGTAGTTTTAGAATTTACTGGGAGTCGACAGTTCTACCGCATGGAAGTCTTCTATCACAAGCCGCCAACCACCAGCATAGGTGTCACGCTCGACCGAATAAGCAACATCGAGGCGGTCATGGCAACTCAAGGCACGTCCACGCTCAGCCATGCTCCAGCCAACCGCATTTATGGATTCAGCCCCTGAGGAAAGGCGTAACTCAAGGTGTTTTTCCTTAAAAATACGAGGCGTTGCCATCAGGTCAAGATTAGGAGTAGAAAAACGTGGTGAAGGATTAGCAAGCCCATGAGGGGCAAGTCTTCGCAGTTCAATCATTATCTCCTCCTGAATCGATGAAAACGGAAGTTCGACATCTAACTGAAGCGTAGGAATAAAATCTTCCTTCTGAAGTCGATGATGGGCATATTCGTTGAGACGTCGGCGCAATTCTGGGATATGTTCAATTGGCAAAGTACAACCGGCTGCTTGACGATGACCACCGAAACGTTGGAGAAGATCGGCAACCGACTCGAGCGCCTCGAGCAGATGAAAATTCGGGATACTTCGTGCCGATCCAGTAGCAGTACCTTTTCCACGTTCTGAAGTTAAAACCAAGGCGGGACGATGAAATCGCTCCGCAATCCGGCTTGCCACTATTCCAATTACACCTGCATGCCAATCCTCACCAACCTCCACGATTACGGGAAGTTGAGGAGGCGTTGGAATATCTCTGAGGCGTTCGTGGATTTCACGTATGGCAATCTCTTCAGTTCGCTGTCGCTCGGCATTAAGCCTGTCTAGTTTCGCGGCAATATTAGAAGCACGCAAAGGATCATCGGTAGCGAATAGTTCAACCACTTCTCGAGCTGTATCCATGCGCCCGGCAGCATTAATACGAGGTGCTACCCGAAAAGCTATCGAGCCTGCACTCGGCGGGCTGGCAGACGAAAATCCCGCTACATCAAGAAGAGCCTTCAGACCCAAGTTGCGGGGATTACGTAACCCCTCAAGACCAAATTTGACAAAGATACGATTTTCTCCCACCAAAGGCACTACATCAGCGATGGTGCCGATCGCAACTAGCTTCAGAAATGAGACAACAACACGTGTAAGTTTCTCTTGTGGCCAACCCAACTCCAAAAGGAGAGCATGAGCTAATTTGAAAGCTATACCAACACCACACAGATTTTTGTCGGGGTATGAGCAACCGGGCTGATTCGGGTTGAGAACGGCTAACGCCGGAGGTGTAATCTCGTCTGGTAGATGATGGTCAGTAATGATTGAATCAATTCCTAGTTCTGTCGCTCGCTCGACCACCGCATTTTCACGGATACCCGTATCCACACTGATAATGAGCCGCACATTTTCTCGTGCCGCCTGTTCGACTACTTCGACACGCATACCGTAACCATCTTGAACGCGATGTGGAACATGGAAGCTGGCACTGCCTCCGGCGAGTTCAATAGCTGCCCGCATTAAAGCTATCGAGCTTGTGCCATCGACGTCGTAGTCGCCATAAATAAGAATCCCTTCCTTTTTTGCTATGGCCTGTCGTATACGCTCTACAGCCGCACGCATACCCAACATGAGATAAGGGTCGTGCAAATCGCCAAGTTTGGGATTAAGAAAGCGCTCAGCAAGTTCAGGGTCTCGAACATTTCGCTGAGTTAACAGTAGAGCCAAAAGACGGCTGACTTTAAGTTCTGCCTGGATAACCTCCGCAGCAGCAGTATCGCAATCGCGATAGTTCCATCTTTTCATGGGGGGGGAAATGGACACACTAGAAGACTATAGAGTAGCGAAGTCACATACCAATTACCTTTCTTTAAGATCATTCCGAGTCTTGCCGGATGTACAATACATTGGATTACTTAGACCTCACTATCTAGCAGTATTCCGCATGGGCCAAATTCGCATTCTTCCAGACACCATCGCCAACAAAATCGCTGGCGGAGAGATAGTTGAACGACCGGCATCGGTAATTAAAGAACTTCTCGAAAACGCACTAGATGCAGGAAGCACTCGTCTACATATCGAACTAAAGTCGGCTGGCAAACAACTAATTCGTGTCAGTGATAACGGTACCGGCATGGGACGCGACGACGCCATGTTAGCATTCGAGCGTCACGCTACAAGCAAACTGAGAGACGCTAGAGACCTACTTTCAATTACAACGCTGGGCTTTCGCGGAGAAGCCCTTCCGGCAATTGCTAGTGTCTCCCAGCTCATCATGGAAACCCGATCCCCGAACGAAAACACCGGGACAAGGGTCGAAATCGCCGGAGGCAAGATACTAACTGTTGAGGAGGCTGCGCTGCCATCAGGTACAACGATCAGCGTTCGCAACCTCTTCTACAACACACCGGCGCGACGCAAGTTCATGCGCTCAGAAAAAACAGAGTTGAGTCACATATCTTCTGTGGCAATGCACTATAGCTTGGCACACCTCGATAAGTTTTTTTCACTCACAAATGAACGAGGGCAACTACTGAACGCTTCACCGGTTCAAAGCCTGAAAGAACGTGTATATCAGGTTTTTGGAGCTGATACGCTTAGCAAATTAGTGGAGCTTCCACAGCGGCAACGTTCGTTGGGGGTTGTCGTTCCATCAGAGCCCGCAACACAGACCACAGGAGGTGTCGGACAACAGAGGGTATCTAACCAGCACAGGGAGCTCAAAGTCAGCGGTTTTATTTCAACACCACAAGTACAAAAACTCAACCGTAACTCGTTGTATATCTTTGTAAACAAAAGATTGATCCGTGACCGCTTACTGCTAAGGGCTATTTTGCGGGCCTATCACAATTTAATTCCTGCTGGTAATTTTCCTTTCGTGCTGTTGTTTCTTGAAATGCCATTCGATGAAGTGGATGTGAATGTTCACCCTGCAAAAACGGAAGTGCGCTTTAGGCACCCCGGATTTGTGCACGATTTCTTGCGTGATGCAATTCGCGATCAATTAATCGAATCAAAACCAGTCTCTACATTTCCTATTTCTGGCACTGATACACAGCCAGATACTGAGCCACACAACCCACTAACCGACGGGTACAGAAATGTAGAGTCCTTTCCCAAACATCTTGATTTCACATCAGCATCGCCGATTGACTTTACAATCCAAAAAACGACAACAGAGGAGTGGTCAACCAAAGTAGCAACACCGTTACCATCAAATGACTCAGCCGAACGCGATACTGAGATACCAGAAAGATACATCGTCGAGGAAAAACCTCATAGTCGAGCTCGTCTCATCGACACACCCACTACTTCGATGATTGATTTGGGACAGCTAAGATCATTGGGGCAAATCCACGATAGTTTCATCGTGGCAACCGGGCCGACGGGACTTTGGATCATTGACCAGCATGTTGCCCACGAACGCATCTTATTCGAGAAAGTTTTGGCAGCTCGTTCACAGGGAACGATCGAATCGCAACGACTTCTGCTGCCGATAGTTGTGAGTTTGAAACCTGACCAGGAAGTTAAATTCTCTCAGATCCAAGAGGATTTTGATGCTATTGGATTTGAAGTAGAACCTTTTGGAAATCGCACGATAGTGGTAAAGTCCGCACCCGCCATTCTGTCACCGCAACAGGTAGAGCAGTTGATGGAAGAAATTCTTGACACACCGGAAAGCGAACTACGTGAATTGTCATACGGCGACTTGCAGCGCCGCCTCGCCGCAACTATCGCATGCCACGCAGCGATCAAGGTCAATACTCCGTTGGATAAGACCAAAATACAGTGGTTATTAGACGAACTGAGCAAGACAGAGTGCCCCATGTCTTGCCCACACGGACGACCCGTAGCGCTTGAACACAATATCAAGGCAATACTCAAAGCATTTCACCGCACGTAGTCACCTAGAAAACATGAAGCACGTATGTTGACGTAAATTGGCAGCCTTGATGTGAGAGAATACTGTGGGGGGTCGTTAGTGGGTATAGCACCTTAGGGCTTAGCAACCTTGATTGGGCTTGTAGTCACTTACGTACACCCAGAGACCTGTGATTGGATGAGCCGCATACGTACGATACAATGATCCTTCACGCTCTCCAAGCAGAACCTGCCTAGCTTCCCGATATGTCTGACCTTGATCGACCAGCTATTTTGACGGAAGGCATAGCTGGCAACCTGACAAAGAAAATTGCCGGCGAGTCACGCCAGGAGATACAGCCAGCTCAGATGCCTGGTCTCCCGAGTCCTAGTGTAGGTGACGATGACATCGGTACGGAGAGCCAGGATATTGATGAACTTCTCAAAGAGCTTGGCAAACGTCCTCTCACTGTTAAAAATTCTTCCAGCGGAGTGATCTCAGGAATTATTGTCAGTGTTGACAACGAAGGTTTTTTTGTCGATATTGGTCGGAAATCAGAAGCTTTCCTCTCCAAGGAAGATGCAATCGGTGACAGCACTGAGGCTAAATTGGCGATCGGTGAGGAAGTGATGGTAAGTATTGCGGGGCGGTCTTCTGACGGCTACCTGAAACTCTCCCGCGTCATCGCAGAGCGTC
>DJHJ01000011.1 GCA_002433055.1 Acidobacteriia bacterium UBA6623
GCCGCAGTGTTCTAACCAGGCCAACAAATGGGTGTCGGCTTGGACATGCCGCAAACCGGATCCGACATCATGTGGAAATATCAGATAACCGGGGCGCAGATTCAAAAGCGGACGAAAACGGGAGGAATAACCGACGCCGCTTCCATCACTGTGGTGGTTATAGGTAGATAAGCCGTACTCCGGATGTGCACCGGGACTGTGGGGATAGGCATTCCAGTCTAACGCGCGTTGCTCCCAGGCTTCCCCATAATCAAAACGAACGTAGTTGCCATAAACAATATAGGTGAAGGTGGGGACGACGACACAGATGTCCGCGGTTCTGATGCCTTTCGGTGGACACACATAGAAAGGTATTGCGTCTTTATCGTCGCCACTTGTGAGATTGATCGAATAAAACCCGGATTTGAAATCATGCGGGACTTTGAACGTGAAGTCTGTTTCCCATTGAAAGTCACCCGCGTCATCATCATGAAAATGAATTGCCGCATACTCATCCGGGGCGTGGCGCCAGCACATTTCGTTGCCACTCCATGACGCGCCCCTCACAGCTCGGGTAGGAATGTTGTGGAGGGTACCGTGCAGTTCATTCGGGCCGGCATCCACAGCTGTATCTGATTCAATCCTCAGAGAAAAATCCCAAGCAGCATAAATTGCCGGATCCCCCGTTTGTACTTCAGTATGAGCCGCCATAAGAGAGTCAACGGATTTGTTGTAGATGCACGGTGCTTCGATTTTGCCGTTAAAGAATGCTTTCGCTTCTGGATCTAACAGGCATGCCACAGACACTTCCGTGATCTCAGGCGAGAGATCAACGCCGGGGCATGGAAACGTTTCTTGAATTAGTGCTCCTCGCACTGACGTTGAATGTGCTGCACAACCTAAAGTAAGGACTTCAGCAGTCCAATCATAGGAACAAAAAACACGATACCACTCGCGCTCACAGAGGTTTCCGAATTTTTCGAGACTGAACTGACCCCCACCTTTAACACTTCCAGAGACGTACCCATTCTGATCAATCCCCAAAGACAAAAACCCAGTGTCAATGACACCCTGTAAACCCTTGACCGGCGTGGTCGGGTAAATCAACGTGGTCAGTGTCAGTGCTGAGTGTGTAAGCGATGGTGCGCTGCGAGTATCGACTAAAACGTACGAACCCAAATGGTGCGACTGGAATCGGGAGGGATAACTGCTATTGATATCCGCATCGATCGGTATTTCTTTCCAGCCTGGTCCTTCAGGGTTCGGGTCGGCACAGACTACCCGAGTCAGTTGCACGTTGTATGGCTGAGTACTCTGGCTGGATACCTTTATCTCAAGTGGTTCACCTGGACGGACTGATAGGCGGTTAGCATAGGCGGTAATTGGAAGCATTGGAGGAGAAGGTGTATTGGTGGTCGTCGGAGTAGGTTTGATGATACAAAAGAATTTTCCCAAAAAGAACAATCTATGTTTTCTCTGTTAGATTTAGGCCAAGAGCAATCAAAAATTGATGTGTTGCTGTCTCCGCCCAACGCCTATGGGACGTTTATCATCAGACAGACCCTCTCTGTAAACAGCAAACTTGATAATTGAAACTTTTTTATGAACAGACTACGGGATCTCGAAATCAAACCCACCCAGTCGGCACTTGGTGCCGAGATCATAGGGACCGATTTGAGCCAGCCTATGCCTGGTGAACTCATCCACCGACTGATCAAACTGTGGGAGAAGTATCACGTGATCTTTTTTAGGGGCCAGTCGGTATCACCTGAGAGGCACATTCAGATCAGTCAATGGTTTGGCCCTAGACACGCGGGCTACGAAAATATGCCGATCTTGGGAGATTCCACGCAACCCGAAATGATCACTATCTCAAACGTGGAGTCCGATGGACTGCTCGGGGGGGGATATATAGAACCCCATCAGGATGGAGCATACCTGCCCACTCCTCTGGCGGGCGCCATGATGCGCGCTGTGGAAGTTCCTGAATCAGGTGGGGACACTTCCTGGTCAAACCTCATCCTTGCCTATCAGGAGCTTCCGGTGATGCTCAAGAGAAAGATAAGGAATCTTCGCGTTACCGCCACTAATATTTATGCGGGGAAGACCTCTAGAACAGACCTTGGTGGGGGAAAACAGTTTTTTGCTCCGGATGAAAGCCCAGTGTACGCACACCCTCTGGTCCGGGTTCATCCGGCAACAGGCAAGAAAATACTGTGGGTCTCACCGTTAAATAGCGAAAGAATCGAAGGGGTCAGGAATCAAATCGAAGCTAATGCATTGCTGGACACGCTCAAACGACATGTTGATCAAGACCATCTGTACTATCGCCATCGTTGGGAGGCAGGAGATATCTTAATCTGGGATAACCGTTGTTGTAATCACAAACGCGACGCAATTCCGGAAGGTCAGCGCCGCGTATTCTATCGGACTGTTATCGGTGGTAGTCGACCATTTTAATGAACGGTGACTCCCGAATTAGATTATCTCCCCTGACCTAAAAGCCGAGTAGCTCGATAACGGTTATCGCAGCGCGCCTGTAGCACATGAAATCCACGAGCGCGGTGCGAGTACCAGAAATACTCTACTGTAAGTAGTGATAAAGAACTCCATTATGGTGTCAAGTAATTTTTCCGTTGCCTTGGATGTGGGAGGCACGTTTACCGATGTTGTTCTCGTCGATATGTCTATTGGTCGACGTTGGACGATAAAAACACCCTCAACGCCACACAATCCAGCCGAAGCATTTTTTTCCGGAATCGAAAAAATTATCCGATTAGCGGATATAGAGGCTTCGGATGTTAGCCGCGTTTTTCATGGCTCAACCATAGCCACAAACGCTGTTCTGGAAGGCAAAGGCGCGTCCATCGGTATGCTGATTACGAATGGCTTCAAATACGTACTTGAAATCGGACGGCATGACATACCGAGGAAAGAAAATTTATACACGTGGGTAAAACCCGCCAGGCCAATTCGGCCAAGGCATATTCGTGAGGTAAGAGAGCGGGTAGCTGTTGATGGTTCGATAGAGTTACAGATTGAACCACAAGATGTACATGATGCCTGTGAGTATTTTAAGTCACTGGATATCGAGGCGATCGCTGTCATCTTTCTTCATTCCTACCTAAATCCTGAAAATGAGAAAGAAACGCTAAAACTGGTGAAAGAATTACTACCCGGTGTTCTGGTTTCAATATCAAGCGATGTGTTGCCAGTGTTTCGGGAGTATGAACGCGCTATGGCAACTACATTAAACGCCTACGTTAGCCCGAAAGTAAGTACCTATATTTCTGAATTGCACAGCGGCATGTCGAGCCGGGGCATCGATGCGCCTCTTTTGATCATGAAATCCAATGGCGGCGTCTTCGGCCCTGAAGAGGCAGCAAGACAGTCTATTGATCTAGCACTTTCCGGGCCAGCCGCCGGCATTGTTGGTGCATGTGACATCGCTCTCAACTCTGGTACTTTGGACGCTATAACTGTTGACATTGGTGGTACCAGTGCCGATATCAGCCTGATAAGAAACGGGCTGGCCACCATGACTAATGAAGGGGAAATTGGACCATTCCCGATCCACCTACCTACGGTCGACATTCATACCATAGGCGCGGGTGGAGGTAGCATCGCTTCGGTGAGCCCCGAAGGCATACTTACAGTCGGGCCGGCAAGCGCCGGTGCTTCCCCCGGGCCCGCGTGTTATGGGAAAGGGGGCAAGAGCCCTACCGTAACAGATGCTAACCTGGTACTCGGGCGAATACCGCCTCATCTTCTGGATGGTGAAGTACCGCTCAACGTTGAACTCGCGGAACAAGCCATTGTCGAAGCTGTAGCTCGTCCTCTCGGCTTAAGTTTGATTGCTGCTGCTGCGGGTATTCTCGATATTGTCAATAACAATATGGTTGGTGCCTTAAAAGTAGTGTCCGTTGAAAAAGGATACGACCCTACCGAATTTGTCCTCATTGCTTACGGAGGTGCAGGTCCTATGCATGCCAGTGAACTGTCGCGGCACCTCGGTACACGAGGTGTGCTGATTCCACATTTCCCTGGCGTGTTGTGCGCAACGGGACTACTTGCCAGTGATCTTCAGTACGACTTTGTGAGGACGTGTCTGCAACGCGCTTCAAATTACGACCTCGAAGCAATAAAGAAAGTACTGGTCGAATTATCTATTCATGCTAATCAGAAGCTGGCAGTGGAAAACGTTAAACCCTCCGATCGAGAAACCACATGCTTTGCTGACATTCGCTATGCTAAACAAGGTTATGAACTGACCGTCCCGTTTTCACGCCAGGATCTAGATCAACATGTGATTGACGAATTGATTGATGAATTTCATGCACGACACCAACAACTCTATACCTTTTGTGATCGGTCAGCGGACGTGGAAATTGTCAACATCAGAGTCAAAGCCATCGGCCATATTGATAAAGTGAAGCTTGGCCCCTTAAGTCAGGCTGACATTGAGAAAGCAATATCGCACACGAAACGTTCGGTGTTCTTTCCAACGCTGGGTTTTATTGACACGCCGGTCTATCGTCGAGAAAAGTTACTTGCCG
>DJHJ01000018.1 GCA_002433055.1 Acidobacteriia bacterium UBA6623
CGTACGTAATCCAGATTCAGATTATCCAGTATCGAAGCTCGCATAAATCGGCTGAGTTGCGCTGCCTGCCACAACGCCAGCACCATCACCGGCATGATCATTTGTTTGAACTGAAGAATAAAGTTCCCCCAGCTGTTCACCTCCAGTGTGGTGTCGTAGATCATCGGAAACCACTGTAGCTGTACACTGAAAATGATGATGGCTACCACACCAGTGAAGAAGGTTGGCACGGAAAACCCAACCATCGCAACAAACGTACCGACTTGATCAAACCAAGAATACTGTCTATAGGCCTGAATAATTCCTATCGGTATGGCCAGCAGGATACCAACTACATAAGACAAACCAACAACCCACAAGGTCTGTGGCGCTCGCTCGACAATCATATCGACGACCGGACTTCGCGTGGCCCAGGACAGAACCCGCAATCGATCTCCGCTATCGCCAACAACGACCCCAAAACTTTGTTCCAGGATATTCAAAGGCTCGTTCACAAAGAACTGTACCAGCCACTTGTAGTAGCGGACGTGCATTGGTTCACCGAGACCCAGAGACAAACGGATTTTCTCTCGTGTCTCGGGCGGCACTGTCATTGGTAGATTGCCCGTCGGATCGTTGGGCGCTAAATCAAGAATTGCGAATATGGCAAAGCTGATGACCAACAACGTTGGTATGGCAATCAGTAAGCGTCTGATGATGTATCGTCCCAAAGCTAAATCACCTCGACGCCGAATAAAGAAGGCGGTTTGCGGGCTTTCGCCCGCAAACCGCCGTGACAGCAACTAAAACATGTAGATATGAACTGGTGATTACTTACGATACCAGTCAGCAATATTAAACACCTCGGTATCCCATGCGTTCATTGCAACACCACCCAGCGAATTTGCATGCGCCGCAACACCACCTCGGTGAATCAGTGGAATCATGACGTACTCCTGCATGAGCATATCGTTCATCGCTTTTGCCAAACGAGTCCGATCTTCCAGAGCGCCAGCAGTACTCATTTCCTTGGCCAGTGCATCATAAGCAGGATTACAGTAGCGAGGCACATTGTTACCAAGCCAGTTGTTATGCTTACCGGAAATTTCTGCACAGGTCCAGTTGTTCATATACGCTTCAGGATCTGTCCCACTGAAATTGTTGGTATACATCTCAATATCAGCTAAGAATTTTCCGTAGGTATCCGGACTGGCTGGATCGCCACCAAAAAATACAGACGCGTTGATGTTACGCAGTTCGGTTTCGACACCAATCTGCTTCCACATCTCCTTGATGAAGGCTTGGGTCGCTTGACGTACAGAGTTGGTAGAAGTTTGATAAAGAATAGAAATTCTCACGCCGTTCTTTGCTCGAACACCATCGGAACCACGTGCCCAACCCGCAGCATCAAGAATCTTGTTAGCTTCGTCGATATTCTGAGTCTTGCACTCATCGTTAGCTGTTGACGCATAGATCGCGGGTGACGGCAATACATTACAGGTCACCTGACCCGCAGCTCCGTATCCTGCATCCACAAGAATCTGCCGATCTATAGCCAATGAAAGCGCTCTTCTGACCGCATAATCACTCAGGAACGGATGGGGGTTATTCCCGTCCATATACTCCGAGCGATTCGGATCCGCTGCATTGTTATTGGTCTGGTTGACCATAAGTCGCTCAACCGATGGTCCAAATGCCGTAACAATGACGCCTTTACCAGCAGTTGCCATCTTCGCCAGGATCTCGGGTTCAACCTGAAGGTTCCAAGCGTAATCCATTTCTCCGGTCTCAAGAACAGCACGCGCAGCCGAAGTCGCATCGCCGCCGCCTTTAAACAACACACTTTGAAAGGCAGGCTTGCCGGCTTCACGATAATTGGGATTTGCTTCAAGTTGCACGACATCATTAGGTTTGAAGTCTTTGACAACAAACGGTCCCGTTCCAATCGGGTAGAAGTTAGCTTCGGTACATTCCTGTGCTTTTGTTCCCATACAATCGGCAAATTGTGCCTTTTGAATAATCGGTGTAGTGGCACCTACAAAAGCGCTGTATGGAAAAGGCTTGGGCTCCGCAAAAGTGATCTTCACGGTGTGTGCATCAATAGCGTCTACACTGGAGATACCGGCCAGATAGTTCATCGTGCTGCAACCTGTATCTGGATGCGAGCAATACTCGTATGTATGTACAACGTCATCCGCCGTAAAGGCTGAACCATCCGACCAAGTCACACCCTGTTTTAGCTTCCAGGTAATCGACATCAAATCCGCAGACACGCCACCATTACCAACGGTCGGAATCTCTGCTGCCAACGTGGGAATCATATTCCCATCGGGATCGTAGTTAGCCAACGGCTGGATCACCATCGACGACACCTCGATCTCCTTGGTACCGCCAGAAAGATACGGGTTCACGTTAGATGGCGCCTGCCAGAACAGGATGTTCACCTGCCCATCACGGCCACGTTCTGCGGCACCCGCAGCGCCAGCAAAAGCCAGCGTTGCAGCAAGTACCACACCAATAAACTTACTCATTTCAAATCCTCCTGCTGTGGTTTAAAGTCTACAACACGACAAGAACGACTTACTGCGGCCTCAAACCTGCCGGTTGTTTCTCCTGTTTTCCAGCTACAACTTGCTGGTTGATGGAAACTATAACCGTTTTGAGCCAGTTGGCAAACGATCCTGCCAACTGGGTTGACTCAGGTCACCAAATGGCAGGCTACTCGGTGGCCCGTGTCCACCTGTTTTAGCTCCGGAACTTCCCCAGCGCATTTTGCTTCTGCAGAGGGACAGCGAGTCCTAAAAGGACACCCTGTAGGTGGATCAGCCGGGCTCGGCACATCTCCGGTCAGAATGATACGTTCACGCGTTTGTTCGCGAACCGGGTCGTGGGTTGGCACCGCCGACAACAACGCCTGGGTGTAGGGGTGCTGTGGCCGCCTATACAAATCCTGCGAAGCAGCTATTTCAACAATGTGCCCCAGGTACATCACGGCCACGCGTCGAGCTATATGCCGAATCATGCCGAGGTCATGACTGATAAACAGGTACGTTAAGCCGAACTTTTCCTGCAGGTCCTCCAGTAGATTGACCACCTGAGCCTGAATAGACACATCCAGTGCGGCGATCGGCTCATCACAGATGATGAACTCGGGGTTCAGTGCGAGTGCTCGTGCCACGCCGATGCGCTGTCGCTGCCCACCCGAAAACTCATGCGGATACCGGTTCATATATTTGGGATTAAGCCCAACCGCCTGCAACAGTTCCTCCACCCGCTCTGTTCTTTCTAGCCCGGTCGCCTTCGTGTGCTCCAGTAGTGGTTCAGAAACAATACTACCGACCGTCATTCTCGGATTGAGGCTGTCCTGTGGATCCTGAAAGATCATCTGCATCTTCTGTCGCACGGCCCGCAGTTGATTTACACCCAGCGCCGTCACTTCCGTCTGCCCAAAGTAAACTTTTCCTTCCGTTGCGGTATACAGGCTTAACACAGTGCGCCCTGCGGTCGTTTTGCCACAGCCACTTTCACCGACAAGCCCAAGTGTTTCCTTTGGCAGCAGATCAAAAGTGATCCCGTCTACGGCTTTGACCATACCAACCTGGCGCCGAAACACTCCTGCGGTAATCGGGAAATGCTTCTTAAGGTTGTGGACCCGTATCAGGGGCTCTGGAGTATCAATCGCTGCCGTCATCGATTGGCTCCCATTTTAGTTATAGTCACGGGGTCGGTTTTCCTGAACATCCCACCAGCAGGCCACTTCATGCTGCGATGATACGTTCTGTAACAAAGGGTTTTCCCGGGAACATCGATCGAACGCGTAACTACACCGAGGCGCGAATGGGCAGGACGTGGGCGCCCTCAACTGATCAGGCGGTTGCCCCTCAATAGACTCCAACCTGGTTGCTCGTTCCCCCTCCACTTCCGGGAGAGTAGCCAGCAGTGCCATCGTATAAGGGTGCTTTGGTTCTCCATACAGCTGTTCAACATCCGCACGCTCAACAATAAATCCGCT
>DJHJ01000020.1 GCA_002433055.1 Acidobacteriia bacterium UBA6623
CCTCGACGAAGAAATCGGTAAAGATGACTGCTACGAGCAGCAAGAAAAAGACTTTAAGGAAGGCTGGTACGGTGAGTAGAGCTCGTACGAAAACTTCCCAAAAATTAAGAAAATTGACCACAAGTGCCAGGTTGCCCGTAGTTGGGAAAATTGTAAAACGACGGGTGACTGCTGCCGAGGCCAAGGTAATAGCCGATCGCAAACGTGCAGAAGCAGCTTTGGTTTTGTCTAAAGCAGCCGAGAGAGTAGCAGGTGAAAAACAGAGTAAAAACTACGAGAAAGCAGCAAGTTACTTCAACAACCGAAAATTCCCTCAGGCATTACAGTGGTTCGAAAAGGTAATCAAAGGGCCTGACTCCACGCTGCGGCATCGTGCCGAGGTCTATATTCGCATCTGCACAGAGCGTCTAAAAGTTAGAAAGATACGACTTCGGAGCGCCGATGACTACTATAACTATGGAGTCAAACTAATCAACGATCGAGAGTTGGAAGAAGCTGAGCGCTGTCTTACAAAGGCGTTAAAACTGAGCGCAGATGGCGATCACATTCACTATGCGGCTGCGGTGGTTCGGGCTCTGCGAGGTGATGAGGATGTTGCTTTCGAGAGTTTGCGGCGTGCTATTGTGTTGAACGATCGAAACAGGTTGATGGCTCGTACGGATGGGGATCTATCATCGCTAAAAGATCATCCTGATTGGGATGCGCTAATTTTTCCTGATGAATCGGACCAGCCAGATTCTTGACGAAGTTGTCGGGCTGGAAGTGCCGAATTGCATGTATTGTCTCACTGGCTAATTGATACGGGTTAGAAAGTTGATAATTGCAGATCAACCTTTCTGGTGTACATTCGACCTCATTTCGTTATAATCCCGTCATGTTGATTGTTGGTCGCCGATGCTTTCTTTTTGGTATTGCCACTTTAGCCGCTATTTGTAGCTCAGGTCTCGGTCGCTTTCGACTAGCAGTGACAACCGATGAGATTTCTGACGATCTTCTTACGGCCATCCAATTTTTAAAGCGCTTTGGACTGCGGCACGCTGAATTGCGAAAGTTTGAGGGGCAATATAACACAAAACACTCAATTGAGAAAATTCGTGCGGCAAGACACTTGTTCAATGACCACGGTATCAAAACTGCGATTCTTGACACCCCATTTTTTAAAATTCCACTACCTCCAGATACGCCAGAGGGCCACCGGATTCTCGATTCCCAATGGGCGTTACTTGACGATGCCATGGACCGTGCTGAAATTCTGGGTACAGACAAGATCCGGACATTTGCATTTACATACCGACGTGGCGAGCGTCCGGATCCAGCAAAATGGCCACGTATCGTAGAACTTGTCCGTGAATCCGCCGGTCGTGCTGCCAATAGGGGGTTTCGGATAGCCCTTGAAAACGTCGGGCGTAGTTATGTGGCGACCGCTAAAGAGGCTTCCCGGATTTTGGAAGCCATTCCTGACGCAAACTTTGGGCTCACTTGGGACCCTAACAATTCAGCCCGTTCTGATGGTGAAGCGTTTCCAGAAGGGTATGCACGGCTGGATCCAGCACGTATTTTTCACATCCACTTTCGAGACTACCTCCGGCTTCCATCTGGCAAAGTGAAATGGTGTGGTATTGGTGAGGGTGAATTTGATCACCTTGGCCAGTTGCGTAAACTTCTGGAAGATGACTACAGAGAAACGATCTCGCTTGAAACTCACTATACGATCCAGGGCAGCAAGATGCGTGCCAGTGAATCATCGATAAAAGCTTTACTGAAAGTGATTGAGCGTGTTTGAAGTCTTAGCGCAGACTGAAAAATGATCCTTGAAAGGGTGGAGTAAAATCACCTAGCAACAATCTGTCATTTCTCTCAGTGCCTCGTCAGATTCAGGCACATCCGATTACTTTGAGATTAACCCTGTTCGGGGGGGACGTAATCCGGGGGGAGCTGTGTGCCATCACCGAAAAAAAACTGCTCCATCTGTTTGAGGATAAGATCTTGAGCTTCCATCGTTCCGGGGTTTAACCGATATTCATTGATCACCATCTTAAGATGCTCGGCCCACATCTCCCAAGCCTGCTGGGAAATACTGTTAAAAACTCGTTGCCCCAACTCGTTCTCAAAAGGAAGTTCGTCAAGTCCTGGGAGTTCTTTACCAAGTTTTGCGCATTGTACCATTCGTTCAGCCATCTTAATTCTCCACCCACTATTCTACGGTAAAGCATCTTCAAATAGATGATGTTTCCTACTAGACACACTATGAAATGTCGTCACTCTGCACGGAGCAAAGCTATTAGGACAGTACAATAGTAAAGATTCAAAATACGGACGCAGCTTTTTTAATTGGAATGATCGACCCTCTGTAGAATTTGAGACAAATCTAATTTGGAGTGTTCTGCTCTAGTGATGTTAGGTGCAGTCACTTAGATTCCATCACGACGACTAAATAATGGGTGTTAGACAAGAAATTAAGCCAATGCTGGTTCTGGCTTGGCCGGTGGTTGTTTCGGAGTTGGGCTGGATGGCTATGGTCGTTGTCGACACGATGATGGTCGGTCGTATCAGCGCTGAAGCAATTGGTGCTGTGAGTCTTGGTGCGGCTGCAGTTCACGCTGTATCAGTCTTTGGTGTGGGGTTATTGTTGGGATTGGATCCCCTTGTCTCGCAGGCGTGGGGTGCACGAAGGATTCGAGATTGTCATCACTTTCTTGTCCAGGCTCTCTATATCAGTATTGTCGCTTCTCCTCTACTGATGGGGTTGGTATGGTCCTATGCACCTCTACTGGAGCTCCTTGGTGTAGATCGCCAGATCGAAATTCTGGCACGACCCTACATGGATGCCATAAATTGGAGTATTTTCCCCTTGATGCTTTTCACTGCGTTCAGGCGTTATTTGCAAGGCATGGGCCGAGTTGGTTGGGTGATGGTCGTACTTGTCAGTGCCAACCTGATTAATGTTGCGGCCAACTGGGTTTTTATTTTTGGCAATCTTGGCTTCACGGCCATGGGAGCGACAGGTGCAGGTTGGGCAACTTTTGCGTCACGAACGTACATGTTTTTAGCCTTGTTGGTCTACGTGCTGGTCTGTGAAAGTCGCCTGGCGACGGGTCTCAAGAAAATAACTTTAAGTCCAGCAGTGGACGACATCCGACGTATTATTAATCTTGGATTTCCAGCGGCGATACAAACAGCTCTTGAGGTGGGAGTGTTTGCTGCTGGAACAACTCTTATAGCCAAGCTAGGAGCGATTCCGCTCGCCTCTCACCAAATTGCTCTTAACTGTGCGGCAGTGGCCTTCATGGTGCCACTTGCCATCTCTTCGGCTGGAGCTATACGGGTTGGGCACGCTTTAGGTCGAGAGTGTCCCAATGAAGCACGCTCTGCAGGGTGGGCGGCATTACTATTGGGAGCGAGCTTCATGGGTTGTGCGGCGGTCGTGTTTGTAATGGTTCCGGAACCCATTCTGCGGATGTTCACAGTAAATACGGAAGTTTTGGCAGCAGGGGCGACCCTCCTGTATGTTGCTGCTTTATTCCAGCTTTCAGATGGTTTGCAAGTAGTAGCTACTGGTGTGTTGAGAGGTGCTGGAGAAACTCGTATTCCCATGATCAGCACGCTTTTTGGTCATTGGGCTTTAGGTTTGCCAATAGGGTATCTTCTTTGTTTCCAATGGGGCTGGGGTGCATCAGGCATCTGGGTCGGATGGGTGGTCGGCCTAACTACAGTTGCTGTAGTTTTGCTTGTCACGTGGCACTGGAAAATGGGCAGAAAACCACACCTGGCCACTGATTGATACGCTGATATTTTGAGTTCCCTTTCCGCTCAAATCTTATACCAGAGGGGTTACTGCAGGGGCTAGCAGTCAGTTGTCAGTTAAGTCTCGAAACCAAAAACGCTTTTCTAGCAACTCGACTGACTTTCCGTCGATTTCTAGTAAAGGATATATAAAGTAATTTAGTGGTTTAGTCTTCTGGTCTTCATCTAGAATCAAGTCACGACCCGTGGTGAAATGAACCCGGTGCTCATCGTGTGCGCCGAAAAAGTAGTTTTTACGGGAGGGGTCTTTCCAGGCTTCAGAAGCGTCTATGGGGATCCACCCCAAACCCTGCAGGTAAAATTGTGCCCAGCAGTGATAACCTCCGATATTGCCCCGTCTTTCCTTTGAGGGCAGTGGAAATCCAATCTCAAACTTTGCCGGAATACCTGCTGCCCTCATCATGCCAATCAGCAATGCATGAAAGTCCGTGCAATTACCCCTTTTGTCCGTACAGGCAAATATGGCATCACCTCGTCCCCAGCCCTCACCACTCTTGTCGTAGCTCATTGTAGAGACGACGTAGTCGTAAATGAGGCGTGCTTTGTCGAGGGTGTTTTCCGCGCCAGCAGTTTGTGTCTGCGAAAGTTTTCCGATCAGTCCGTCAATTGGTACCAGGTGATTGGGCTGCAGAAATTTTTTCATATCCTCGCCTAAATTTTGATCTGTTTTCGCAGAATATGGTCGATCTTCGAGGGCAACGTAATTTTCCTTGCGAGTCACTTCGAACCCGAGCGTCACCGATAGTGGCCAAGGATAACTCCCAGGCGTGAGGTCAATGTAGGCGTAATGGTTGCCGTAAGTACTCTCGGTCCTCTGCTCATATCGCACTGGACTAACTATCTTTAGGTTGTGGACCTGTTGCTCTTCTGTTTCAGCTGGGAGAGGTATCCAAACTCTGTAGGTAGTTGCATTCTCAGGCATCGTCGGCATCAAAACCTGGTACCTAAACTCGAAGCGACGGTGTACACCAAGTTCTCGGTTTTCCTGTTCTGTTGAGTTAGAATCTTTTTCAGATATGCAAGCCGTTAAACCTAGTAGGGCTACTATGCAGGCAACGGTTAACTGAAACTGCCAAGAATATTTATCAAAAAAATTCATTATTGAGTGGTCCAAGAATTAACAAACCAAGAAATTTGCATTCGAGAGATTAAGCTCACATGATCCTTCTTGAATGCGCTACGAAAGTAGAGTGTACCTCATTTTTACAGTTGTGCTAGTAGAACAAGTACTTGCGCCAGCTAACTTGGGCACCACCAAGTTGCCGCATCAAACTGCGACTTGTATGCAAGGTGAAAGCCTGTGGTTGTCGCATCAGTGCCATGCCGATCTCCTCAGGCATACGGTTTCCTTTTCGATTGTTACAACGGCGACAGCATGTGACCAGATTTTCCCATGTGCTTTTACCTCCTCGAGAGCGAGCCACCACGTGGTCCAGAGTCAAATCGTTGGCTGTATAGGTTTGTCTACAATACTGACAAGTGTGGCGGTCGCGCACTAGAATGTTTTTGCGTGAGAGTGCTCTTGTTTGACGGGGAATGTGGCGGTATTCGAGTAACCGGATTACAGAAGGCACACTCACCTTCAGGCTTGCTGAATGTATTGCGAACGAACTCGATTCTTCTTCTGCCGCTAATCCCTTCAGAAGAAGAACTAACGCCCGTCGAGCGACACATATGTTAATCGGTTCGTAACTGGCATTCAGAACAAGTACCGGCACTCGTAAAGAAGAACTCACAGCATCTAACTCGTCAATTCGGCATCTAAAAGTCACGGCGTGAAGGCTGGGAATCTGATTCCTCAGCTGATTCCTGACAGCCGCGACAAAACCGTGTCCATGGTACTGCATTTAGTCGTTTAATTTCGATATTTTCGTCACAAGATTGGCAACGACCAAAATCTGCTCTATCTATACGTCTAAGTGCATCCTCAACCAAGCTAAGGTGTGAAAGATTGGTATCACTCTGATGGGAAAGGAATTCTTTGGAATATGAATTCTGAGCTTGTGCAGCGCTATCCTCAGGTCCATCCTGGCGAGTATTTCGAATAGCGTGACCGCTCCGTCGGACCAAGGCGCTAATGTCGTCTTGTTCCTGCTCGAGTCGGCGGCGATATTTTTCTAGCTGCGCCTTTCTCATTGATCCCTCTACGATTAAAGCCTTATAGTACGCTGTCAGAAACAGGTATATGGACCCCAATTTGCCTAGTATTCTAGGCGTGCTCGGTCATACTGTCAACTTAAGAATGTTTGACATCTTGTCACTCCTGATGACGATTTGGGCGAGTCTTTGAGTCTGGACGATTTGCCAAAGATGACTTCCAGGTTAAGCGCCGGCCTGAATCAACTCGTGCTACCATTGAATGGAGTGTTGCATCATATGAGGTTTGCCCATCTTCCGATGGGTATTTGAAGTGTTTAAGAGGAGCCCGAAGGAAGTTAACCATGGCGAAGGTTTGTGCAGTTACTGGTAAGAAACCAATGTCGGGCAATAATGTTTCGCACGCCAATAACAAGACCAGGAGGCGCTTCGAACCAAATTTGCACGTAAAGCGATTCTGGGTACCTAGTGAAAAGCGTTGGGTCAAATTAAAGGTCAGCGCGAAAGCGGTAAAGATCATCACCAAAGTAGGTATTGAGAAGGTTATTGCTGACATGCGCAGGCGTGGTGACAAGGTCTAAACACTGACGCCAAAGCTCCTAAATGCGTCTTTTTTGTCGTCTTCTGGGAGGTTTTTCGTTTCAGGGAAGCCGTCTCCTTGGAATACGGTTTGGTTTCGATTGATTCTGAAGCCTTCCTAACATAAGGAGTTTTTTGACCGTTGGCATCTGAAAGCTATCTGGCTATTGACCTAGGTGCTGAAAGTGGACGTGCCATTCTCGGGACACTTGAGCGGGATCGACTCTCACTCACTGAACTGCACCGCTTTCCCAATCCGGGCATTCGAACTCTTGGGGGACTCCACTGGGACGTACTGAGATTGTTTGCCGAAATGAAGGCGAGCCTTAGCAAATCTGCTTCGCATGGACCCGTATCGCTTGGTGTTGATACATGGGGTGTAGATTATGCGTTGCTCGACCGTGATGGCGAATTGGTTTCCAATCCATATCACTACCGAGATTCCCGCACTAAAGGCATGATTGATGCAGTGACGAAGATTGTTTCACGTGAGGAGATCTTCGAGCAAACAGGACTCCAATTCATGGAACTAAACACGCTCTTCCAGCTCTATGCGATGAAAGACTCAGCAGCACTCGAGCGGGCCGATACGCTGTTAATGATGCCTGACTTATTCCACTACTGGTTCAGCGGCAACAAAGTGTGTGAATTTTCCGACGCTTCAACTACACAGTTCCATAACCCACGTGCTGGTGATTGGGCACGTGGGCTGCTCGACAAACTCCAACTGCCTTCCCATATATTGCCAGAGATAGTACCGCCGGCAAGTGAAGTGGGCAGTCTTTCGAAGCATGTGGCAGAAGAATGCGGAGTAGGTCCGTTGGCCGTGATAACACCGGCATCACATGATACTGGATCAGCAGTTGCTGCTGTGCCAGCCAAGGGGAAGGCATGGGCGTATTTAAGTTCCGGAACTTGGTCACTAATGGGTGCTGAAACGGATAAACCCTATGTTACAAATGCTGTCATGGAGCACAGTTTTACTAATGAAGGGGGGGCCTGGGGAACTACGCGCTTGCTGAAGAATATCTGTGGCATGTGGTTGCTGGAAGAGTGTCGCCGTGATTGGGCACGTAGTGGAATCGAGACACGCTACGACGCACTGCTCACTGAGGCTCACAATGAACCCCCTTTTCGATCGTTAATGAATGTCAACGATCCAGGTTTCGTCGCGCCGGGGAATATGCCCGAACGGATTGCAGATCACTGTGTGGCGCTAGGTCAGCCACGTCCTCAAACTGTTGGCCAATTTGCTCGAGCGATTTTTGAAAGTCTTGCGTTGGCCTATCGTCAGGTTCTCGATGATCTCGAAACAATTACCGAAGGGCCTCGTGCCGAAATATTGCATGTAGTGGGAGGAGGGTCTCGCAACAAGCTATTGTGTCAATACACCGCTGATGCTGCAGGTATCCCCGTTGTTGCTGGACCGGTAGAAGCTACTGCGATCGGTAATCTGCTGCTACAGGCTATGGCCTTGGGTCGTATTGGTGGGAGAGAAGAACTTAGAGACATCGTTCGTCACTCATTTGAGCTTAAAACCTACGAACCGACCGGTACGGGTTGGGAAGAGGCAGCTGAACGGCTACGCCGAGCTATTGCACTCGCGAAAACACACTAATCTTAGCCTTATGGTCTATTCCGTGACGGGTAACAGATAAACTTCTGTCTCTACGGTTATACACCGCTCTACCTTAGCAATGAGTGAAACTCTAAACAGGGGTTAAGTAAAAAGGGTAGTAGGATCACTTGTGCTGGTCGCAAGACGTACACTCTTAGACGTCAGGATCGCTGCTGCACACCTAAAGTTTTAGACAAATTTTCTACGAGTGACGTCGCGTACTCGTTGATCTCTCCATCAGTCAGAGTCTCATAATCCTTTTGCCAAGCTGCTCGTATGAGGAGGCCATAAAAACCTTCTAAGACTTGGTCCCCATGGAAGATCTCGATTGGCTCTAAACGGACTAGAAATTTTTGTTGTCCAACTGCGTCGCAAATATCTGCGAAGCTCACCGCCTTAGGGATCAGCAGAGAAAAATCTCGGTGTGAGGCTGGAACTTTTGGCACAGTTTGAAAAACCTGCTTTCGTAACCCAATATTCCATAAGGAATCTAAGTCAATTTCCGCAACGAAAATGGGACATTTGATTTTGTGAGCGGCAGCCACCTTGACATCGAGCATTCCTAGATATCCTAGCGTTTTGCGGTTGGCTACTATCCGAGCTGACTGTTCACGTTGATAGTAATCTGGTGCGGCAGTGGCCTCGAAAGAAAGTTGTTCAACCTGAAAATCACTCAACAGGCATTCGACATCTGATTTAAGGTCATAGAAATCGACCTCCTTTCCTGTGTTACTTGGAGTGGATCGTCGTGCCATGCCACAGGCGCCTAGCACTAGCGTCTTAGGTTCCTGAAAACTGCTGCCGTCACTCATGTAGAGTCGTCCGATTTCCATCAACTTAATATCTGGCTCGTTTCGGTTCAGATTCCATCCGAGTGCTTGGATCATAGTCGGCATGGCAGTATTTCTCATCACTGCCCAAAGTTCTGATACTGGATTGCGGATCTCGACGGCCTCTTCTCTGCCGAACTGAGTAGCTTCTTCTTTGCGGATAAAAGAGTATGCAATCGTTTCGTCATATCCGAGAGCCCGCAACAGTTCACGTGTCCGTGCCTCTTCTTTTGTGTTGGGAGGTTGCTGTACAGTTGCAGTCGAGAAAGGCAATGTCTTCGGCACATGATGATAGCCGTGTATCCGGGCAACTTCCTCGACCAGGTCTATTTCTCGCTCAATATCAAGCCGATGAGATGACAATTTGATTTTCCAGGTTTCACCAGTCTGGTTCACGGTAAATCCAAGTGCTGTTAGAATACGTTCCACCTCGACACGCGAGACGTCGGTTCCCAGGACACGACTGATCTGTGTTGGGCGCAGATCTATCCATGCCCGATCAGTTTGCCCCGGATGGTTATCGATCACACCTTCCAACACATCGCCTGAACTCACCTGACCAAACCAGTGTGCTAGTCGCTCCAATGCCCAAACTGTTGCCTCGATGTCGGCCCCTCGTTCGAAACGATGCGACGCTTCGGTGTGCATTCCGAAGCGACGTGATGTACGGCGGATCGAGCCTGGATCGAACCAAGCTGCTTCTAGCAAAACGTTGCGGGTCGAACGGGAAATTTCAGTTTCGAGGCCTCCCATCACTCCAGCCAAAGCAACAGAACGTTCCATGTCTGCGATTACCAGATGGTCGGTAGTTAAGTTGTGAAGCATCCCATCTAATGTCTGAAGAGTTTCCTCAGATTTAGCAGTTCGAACAACGATTTTTGCCTGTTTGAGCAAATCCAAATCAAAGGCATGTGTTGGATGGCCAGTCTCAAGCAGGACGTAGTTCGTGAGATCGGCAATGTTGTTAATGGGCCGTATGCCGCATAACTCAAGCCTTCTACGTAGCCAATCAGGCGAGGGTTTGATCACGACATTTGACAATACTCGTGCCGAATAGCGAGAACACAGCTCGGTGGCAAGAATCTCTACTGATGCTCGTGATGATGACAGTTCGTCTGTTGTAGAAATTTTCGATGCCGGCATGCGCAATGATCTGTCATAGATTGCACTGATTTCACGAGCTACGCCAAGATGGCTCAATGCATCTGGTCGGTTAGCCGTGATGTCCAGCTCGAAGATGTGTTCATTGCCCTCCTTACGAATGGCGTCTACAGCAAGCCCTGCGAGGGTAAGCGCTTCCGCCACCTCAGTAGGAGATTCGGGGATATCTACGAAATCTCGTAGCCAACTAAGAAGGATTTCCATTACCGAAACTGCCTTAGGAAGCGAATATCTCCTTGATAGAGAAGTTGAATGTCGTTGATTTCGTACTTCCGCATAGCTATACGGTCTATACCAAGTCCAAATGCAAATCCTTGATATTGTTCGGGGTCATATTTTACGGCCTTGAGGACGTTAGGGTCGATCATCCCACAACCAAGCATCTCAATAAAACCGGTCTGTTTGCAGACTCGGCAGCCTCCTCCTCCACAGCCCTGACAGGTTACATCCATTTCAGCACTTGGCTCCGTGAAAGGGAAAAAGCTTGCGCGAAAACGAGTTTTGATTGATGATCCAAACAATCTTTTGGCGAAATGGTCGAGTGTTCCCTTCAAGTCGCCGAAAGTAATGTTCTTGTCGACAGCGAAACCCTCAATTTGGTGAAACATCGGACTATGTGTCGCGTCAGCTGTGTCGTGACGATAAACTTTTCCAGGCACAAGATAGCGTAGAGGGGGTTTTTGACTCTCCATAATGCGAATTTGCATTGGTGAGGTATGTGTCCGCAGCAAAACTTTATCTTCTATGAAAAGTGTATCCATTTCATCGACAGCGGGATGGTCTGATGGGAAGTTTAGTGCCTCAAAGTTATAGTAAAATGTTTCGATTTCAGGTCCTTCTGCAATCGAGAACCCGAGGGCAGAAAAGATCGAACAAATCTCTTCGACGGTTACTTGCAGTGGGTGTTTGGCTCCTATCCGTCTTTCTGGACCGGGCAGAGTAACATCGATGGGAGGGTGAGCTAGCTGACGTTCATCCAGTTCTTTGAGTGCTTTTGCAAGAGCCACTTCGAAAGACTGTTTTATTTTGTTTTGAAGTTGTCCGATCTTGGGTTTTAGTTCCCGTGGTGCCTTTTTAAGCCAGTGCTGGTTGGTTGCGGCAAGCAAACCGTTTTTACGGCCTAACCAACGATCACGAAGCACCTTGATATCTTCGTAGGAGCCGGAAGCCGCACGTTCCCGTTCAAAAGTATCACCGAGTGAACTGTAAAGCTCCTCGATAGTTGCTCCGGCCTCGAGCAGTTCAGAAAGGGCCTGCTGCACCTGGTCTTCAATCGCCATGAAGAAATTTAAGGGAAAAACTTTCTTCCCGGTCTAACAGCTTATTTGCTCAATTCTTTGTTGTCAGCGACCGCCTTTTTTTTGGCTGCCGGTTTCTTTTTGGTAGTCTTCTTTTTGCCGCTTTCAGTCTTTGATCCAGCCTTTTTCTTTGCTGCGGCTTTCTTGACAGGGGCCGCCTTACCTTTTTTATCGTCTTTCGACGCTGATTTTTTTACTGCAGCCTTCTTAGCCACTTTCTTCGGTTTTTCGGGGGTCTTTTCAGCGGGAGGAGACTTTTTTCTTGCTGGTTTTGTCGTCTCAGAGGCAGTGACCTCAGCGTTCTGATCCGACGCAGGTTTTGCAGGTTTCGAACTTTCACTTGCCGGTTTATTTGAACCCAGGCCTGTTTCTATTGCAACCTTGGCTTTTTCAACCAACTGAGTGAAAGCGCCGGGATCTTGCACAGCTAGTTCAGCCAACATCTTACGGTTTAATTCAATGTCAGCAAGTTTCAGTCCGTAAATAAATCGATTGTACGAGAGTCCGTTTGCACGAGAACCTGCGGCGATTCGAATGATCCACAAAGAACGGAAGTCTCTCTTTTTAAGCCGTCTACCTATATAGGAAAACTTCTGGCTTCTATCGACAGCCTCTTTTGCATAGCGATAGAGTTTACTCTTGCGCTGGTAGTAGCCCTTTACTTGGGCGAGAATTTTCTTTCGTTTCCAGCGGCGCTTGATGCCGCGTTTCACTCTGGGCACGGTTTCCTCCTCTGATGGGCTGCGACAGCCGGGCTCACATTGCGGCGGGTCAGGCACGTGCCTAATTGGCGCTGCCCGCGCGCTTGCGGTTTACTATCCCGCAATCATCTGTTTGACGGCTTTTGCCATTGCAGGGCTCACTAATGTGCTCTTGCGAAGACCTCGTTTTCGTTTGGTGGTCTTCTTGGTCAGAATATGGCTCTTCATTGAATGGTTCCGCTTGACCTTCCCGGAACCCGTCAACTTAAAGCGCTTACTGGCACCTCTATGAGATTTCAATTTTGGCACAACGCCCGTCCCTCAATCTGACCGCCTGTAGCGGGTCTTTAGTGCTCCCGCTATCCAAACCTGGAGCAGGCACAACTCGAAACTAACCACAGTCAGACGAGAGTAAGCCCACACGCAACTTCAAACGATCGTTTCTCAGTATAGCAAGGGTCCGAAAATCAGGCCGGAAGTTGAGCAGGTGAGTCTACGTACACACATAAGAACTAAACAATTGCAACTCGATGAATAGTCAAGCCTCAAGCTCCAATTCCTCCAAATTCTCCCAACCAAGTTGCTTCACGATTCTCGTAGATTGCAGTACGTCCCAGGATAGCCATCAAAGTGCTCAGCGCTGAGCGTTCTCCCACATTCTCAACATTGCCGGTTTCGATACGTTTGAGAAAAGTATCAACTGCATCGACAGTGATGTCGTTGTCTGACAAAAATACTTCTGGTTGGCCCTCCGTACGGTAATGAATCATACGACTACGAGAGGTTTCGACTGTTCCCTTAGTGCCAGTGAATCGTTCTCCTACACGACGGAACCCGCGAGGTGTTATCTGATTAGCCTCGAAATTGACATGCATGCCATCTGGAAACTCAAAGCTGAGTGACAGGTGGTCCATAATCTCCATTTGTTTACGGACTTTTGTGCCGCCGTAACCAACGACTCTCGTTGGTAGCGATCCAATAAACCAATGTAGGACGTCGAAATTGTGACAATCTTGTTCGACGATAATATCTCCTGAATAATCTCGGTAAGCAAACCAGTTACGCAGTTTATGTTCAGCAGGATCACCATAGGAACGTAATCGAAATGGATCACCCGAAATCCAAGAAGCACTAGCTATGGTTAGTTGACCGAGGTCTCCCGCTTGAAGACGCCTGTAAGCTTCCAGATATCCTTTACCATAACGTTGCTGAAACCCTGTTGAAAGACATTTGTCGGGTTTGTGTCGACGTGAAGCTTCGATGACAAGCCGACAGCCTTCGGCATCGACGCCCATGGGTTTTTCGCAGTAGATATGTTTGTCGGCTTGTACGGCGGCCGATAGCATACGAGGATGTTCGAATGGTGGTGTGGCAATTATGACTGCGTCTATGTCCGAGGACAGCAATTTATCCATATCCTTGTAGGTCGCTGCATTGGGTATCTCAATCTTGCGTTTTGCTTTCTCAATCTGATCGTCAAAGAGATCACACAGAGCCGTCACGCGTCCGCGTACGTTGGTTTGAGTGTAACCCGCAACACGAGAGCCACGGTTACCTGTGCCGAGTAATCCAACAGAGATGGCGGAATTTGCAGATGATCCACGGATGGATTCCGGCTTTATGATTGTCCATGCCGTTGTAGCACTAATGCCTGAATTGGTGAGAAACCCACGTCGAGACACGGCTAAGTTATTCGAACCGATAGCTTTCTGTGTCATCTTTTCCCTTTCATCGTCATTATTTATTGATTCGGGTAGATAGGACCTTGGCCTAGGTATGGTTGTAGGTCAAAGAATTTGCCACGGCCCTGCACTCGCGGGTCGCCTGTTGCATCCAAATTTTCGAATAAACGAATAGCAAGATCCTTTTTAATGCTTCTATATTCTTTGTTGCCAGCAACATTATTCACCTGTGCCGGATCCTTTTTTAGATCGTACAGCTCCTCTGCTGGTCGCGTACCGAATGCCAGGTCGTAGTATCGTTTCACTTCAGAGTCGTTGCGGTGAAGCCAGAGATACCACTTGGTTGGCCCATTATCACAGGCTGCTAGCCAGCCATTTTGAATGAAGGCCTTTGAGTAGTTAGGAGTCCCAGCAGGCCAACGACCAGGCTCAAAATTGCGAATGTAGAGGTATTTGTCAGTCCGGATTCCACGCATGGGATAGCCCCCTGAATCTGGAGCCTCTTGTGCCGGTACGTGACGCTCCATGCCAAAAAAGATGTGATTTCTCGCTGTTTCAATGCGACCTGACCCATTGGAGGTTAGAAGTGCCAATAGTGATTGACCAGTCATATTTTCTGGTGCGGACAGCTCAGCCGCTTCTAAGAATGTAGGGGCTAGGTCGGTGGCAGAAACGAAGTCAGTGACTCGACGGCCAGGCGGTATACGCACTGGCCAACGGATCACTAGTGGTATCCGAGTGCCAGCATCGTAGAGGTTTGCTTTTGCGCGTGGGAATGGCATGCCGTGATCACTAGTCATCACGATGATTGTATTGTCGAGCTCGCCCATCTTCTCCAAACGTCGAATTAGCGTACCGACTTCACGGTCGAAGCGCTCTATTTCCCAGTAGTAGTCCGCGATGTCGCTGCGGATCTCTCTCACGTCCGGATAATGTTCGAACAGATGAACTTCACTCGGATCTATGCCACTGCGAATGCCATTTCCTGGTGCGTATGGCCTATGTGGATCACCCGTACCAAACCAGAGACAAAAGGCTGAATCTGCTGGACGTGCCTCGAAGAACTCATCCACAGTTGAATAGCGCTTTCCGGCGGGGTTTGTGGCACTGTACGGATGGCGACCTGGACCCCAGCCTTTTCTATAACTGCCCACAAAATAGCCATTCTTGGCTAGGATCTCCGGGTATTCAGGGATTCCAGATGGCCATATGCTCCAGAGATTACCTCCTTGCCTTAGGCGCCAAAACTGCTGGCCGGTGATGATAGCCCCTCGGCTTGGGGTACAAGAGGGGGAGGATATGTAGGCGTTTTCAAATAATACTCCTTCTTTTGCCAGTCGATCAAAAGTACGTGTCTTGATTCCAGTGTCGCCATATGCACTAGCGTGGGGCCATCCCCAGTCATCAGCAATGGCAAAGACTATATTTGGCTGATTTGTGCCAAGAGCCAAACGTGTCGCAAAAAACACGAAGACAGTCAGAAATTTCATTATCTTGAGAGCCATTACACAACAATAAATAACACGGCAAAGTCCATTTGCATACTAACAAGTCAAATTAATTAAGAACTGACGTAGAGTTTCTGGTGTTGCAATTACCGCATACAAAAATCGGCGGAACTACTGTTGCAACGGTTGCCCTCACTCCAAATTTAGAAAACCCTGTAAGGCAAATGATGGTTCACCTCTGTGAAAGCATGTTGTCACATTTATCAAGTTGCTCTCAAAAGATTTACACTAGAGCCTGGCTGTATAACCCATTTACAAGCTAATAACTGAGGATTTTGCATATGCGCATAGGTGTTGGGTATCTTCTGCAAGAAACTAATACGTTTTCGCCAGTGGAGACGCGCTGGGAAGATTTTGGTCTAGTCGAAGGTGGTGAAGTGATTGACCGCTGGCGCGGAACTGAAACGGAAATAGGCGGTTTTTTTGATGTTTTAGAGGGAGCAGGTCACGAAGCAGTGCCATTGTTTGCCGGTTGGGCAATGACTGCCGGTAATCTTTCAAGCGCGACCTTCGAGCGTCTGACTTCTATGATCGGTGAACGCTTTGAAGAGGCTCAACCTCTCGATGCACTCTTGATTGCCCTCCATGGGTCGATGAGTGCACATGGTGTCGACGACTGCGATGGTCAAATCATCGAGATGGCGCGCCAAAACTTGGGTGATAAAACAATCGTCGTGACTCTTGATCTTCATGCCAATCTGACCACCAAGATGGTCCATTCTTCCAATGCCATCGTCTCCTATCAAACTTATCCACATGTAGATATGTATTCGACTGGCGTCTCTGCAGCAGAGCTGCTACTGCGCTCACTAAAAGAGGAGGTCCGGCTAGTCTCATGCTTTAAAAAATTGCCCTTGATCGTCGGGCCTGAAAACATGCAAACGACGAATGGACCGATGGAGGAGGTATTCAATGTGGGTTATATGGCTCGAAAACGTGGTGAAGTGCTAACGGTTTCGGCATTTGGAGTACAGCCATGGCTAGATGTGGGTGAGATGGGTTGTGCCACGCTGGCTGTATCGGACAAGAGTTTGGAGCTTGCGGACAACTGTGCTACAGACATGGCCCACCATTTTTGGAATTTGCGCGAAAAGTTTACGATTCCCCTTCTGAGGCCTAGGGAGGCTGTCACCCTTGCGGCAAGTGAAGATAGGGGTCCCGTTGTTCTGGCTGAGATTTCTGATGCACCGACAGCTGGAGCACCAGGCGATAGTGCGGAACTTTTGCTACCACTCGAACAGTATGCTCCTGACCGAACGGCTCTGATCTGGATTCGTGACCCGATGGTTGTTATGCAAGCTATTGCAGTCGGCGTGGGTGGAAAGTTGCGCACAGCGATTGGAGGAGGGTTCGATAAAACAAACCACACCCCCGTTTTGTTCGATGGAGCTGTGTGTTCGGTAACTGATGGACAATTCCGTTTTACAGGTAACTATAACAAGGGAATGCTGAATAATATGGGCACTACCGTGGTGCTTAAAAGTAAAAAAACTACTATTGTAGTTACAGAGGCTCCTGCCAATATGATTTCGCCTGATGTGTATTTTAGTCAAGGACTTGACCCTCAGGATTATCACATTGTTGTGGTCAAATCTTGCAATAGCTTTCGGTCCGAATACAAATTTTCTTCTAGAGTGATTTTGGTTGATACACCTGGCATTAGCCCGGCAAATTTGCGGGGTTTGCCCTACGAGCGTGTGCCACGGCCAATTTACCCCTTGGATCCGATGTGATCTATTTGTTTTTGAGTTTCCCGAAACATTCCAGTGTTGTGTTGGTAAACAGCGTTACTCATGAGGAGTTACGATCCACGGGAATTGATTTGTGAACTCGTAGCCAAGTTGGCTATGCATGAAATAAAGTGCAATGACGGTTATACCGGCTATGATTAGCAGCGACAGTAACACTATGCGCAACCATGGAATTCTTCCTCGTTTACGTTTTGCCATTAACAGGAAACTGGCACCAATTCCGACATAGAACAGTAAAATCATCGGTGCAGCAAAAAGAATCATGTTGAAAACATCAGGAGTGGGCGTCACAATGGCAGCGATAACAAAAATGAGCAGAATGGCGTAGCGTACGTTACCGAGTAGAAATGTTGGATCAACAATACGTAGCAAAGTGAGAAAGAAAATCAAAACCGGCATTTGGAAAACAATGCCCAGACCAAGCTCAATTAGTACGAACGTCGAAAAATAGGAACTAACTGAGATCATCGGCCGGATGTCGCTGTCAATCCCAATACCAAGTAGAAACGTCAGTGCAAACTTCAACACCACGAAGTAACCAAATAGACCTCCCAAGATAAACAACCCAGCGATGCAAAAGATGAACGGTTTTGCCCAGCGCCGCTCCCTTTGATAGAGCCCGGGCGCAATAAACCCCCAGCCTTGATAGACCAGCCAGGGTGCCGCCACAAACACGGCTGCCAGCAAGGGGACTTTCAGGTAGATAAGATGAAATTGTTCTTGAGGAGTAATTGCGACCAAGTGTAGTGGTGGTTCGAAACCATGCATCTCATTCAGTAGATCGAAAGAGCGCTGTATTGGTTTTCGCACATAGATAAACAATTGTTTGGCAAAGACCAAACAGACTAAGTAAGCCGCTACCAACCCTATGACGGATCGGATAATCCGATCTCGTAATTCTTCAAGATGTTCGAGGAACGACATACGTACCATGCCGTCGTCGTCTGAATCCCAGTCGTCATCGTCATCAGTTGAAGGAGGGAGAGGGGGGGGAGTACCTGGCCCAGTTAAGGCATTATTTTCGATCTCATCACCATCGCCATGTTCGTATTCTTCACTGTATGGATCGTCATAGTAAGAAGCAGAAGATACTTCCTCTGGTGGAGATTCTGCATTTTCTTTGCTAGATGACGTCTCACCTTCCAACTTGTCTTCAGGCTTTTCTCCCGAGTCAGTCCTTGAACCTGTGTCTCTCTCGCGAGATTCTTCGGGTTCGACCTTGTTGTCGTCACGTGGCGTCTGTCCGTCTGTGCTCATTTTTCAGGACTCGCTAACATAAGCTCACTAGAGGGTTAGTTCCTTTCGGTCGTGATGGCTCAGAGTTATACCGCGATGCCATTACAAGTCACAACACAGTTCGTGACGACCGGCGACCAGATTATGTTTTAACTTCCGCGGCATCCGTATCTTTCTTCGGTGGTGTATTTTCCTCTTTCAGGGAAATTTCCTCGTTGGTTGCAGATGCAGCATCAGTAACGCCATTCGCAGAGGCATTGATGGTTTGGGTGGTTTTATTGTCGGATGATTTTTCAGGATAAGTTGTTGACGTCCCGGAAGATTCTTTGGAATACGGTGTGTCGTCATACTCATATGAGTCTTCGTCGACGTCGTCGAGATACGTACTCGTGTCGAGATCTTTCTTGACCTCCTGGTTTTCACGATCGATGGCGTCCATTTCACGCTGAAAAGTGGAGCGTAGGTCATTTGAGGCGCGGCGAAATTCTGCCATGCTTTTGCCAAATGTCTTGCCAAGCTGAGGTAACTTCTTTGGCCCAAAAATCAAAAGAGCCAAGACAAAGATAAATACCAGCTCTGGGATACCAAGTGGACCCATAAATATCACTACCGAAACGGCCAAACCGTCAGATCTGATGATACCGAGGCAGCTGAAAGGGGTCAACCGGTGCACTATCGATGTTGATTAACATGCGCAGTGCATTTTGACCATGAGTGCGCTAACGGGATGACGCAATCGATTTTCAAGTAGGCTCATAAAGAGCTCAATTTGTTTAGTTGGTTTTAGCCAACTACCGTACTGCAATGACCTCTCGCAGGCTATCGCGAGTTAGGAAGAACTTGATGGAGTTAAAACTACTAAACAGGTTTTCGAGATTACGGTTGCTAAATGTCTGTGGCAGGATGCGTTCCTGGTGTACGCGAAGGGTGAGTACATCTGTGTCTTCGATCAAATAACGATAGACAGGAACAGTTGCACCACGACTTTGCGTATGAAAGAAAGTCAATAAACCTCCGCCGGGCGCTAGGATATGATTCAACCAGGGAACAAGTTTCGATAGCAACTGCAAATCAAGATGTTCGAGAGCATCCCATGCCAAGATGGCGTCGAACTGCTCAGGTTCGAATTTTAGGTGACGATGGACAAACTGTTCTGCTGCAGCGGAATCGAATTTACCTGTTGGAAGTTCATGTCTGAAGTCATCGAAATCTGAGAGTAAGTCGAGAGCATGGATTCTGCATCCCAGATGACCTAGAAAATTGACGTTTTCCTGGTTGAGTCCCCCCAAATCAAGAATTGCGTTGTAAGTGCGAGCAGGGGAGTGTTCAAAAAAATGACTCAGTCCGCTACTTTTTCGCCGATAAACGGCAGGTTGGCTGTTTTGCAAAGGCTACTCCGTAGGGTCAGCGAAGGAAAGGGGTACACTCGCAGAAAGCTCCAGCCAATCCAAGTAAGTTCTAGGTAGCATTCAACTGAACTAATTAGTACCGTCGGATACAGTACCGATAGTTTTTATTCTCGGTGGCATCTTCGCGGTTGATGTGGTCAAACCAGCTGCTTGTGGCACCGGTTTTGCGGCAACAGCCTTAATGATATCAATGCTACCTCTAAAGACGGCGCCATCTTCTATCACAATTCGTGCTGTGACCAAATCGCCTTCGAGAGAACCGGTTTTGCGAATTTCGATACGTTCGCTGGCTCGCACATTGCCTTGTACCAGCCCTAGAATTGTAATCGTCCGAGCCGTCACATTGGCATGCACCTTACCGTTGGGGCCAATAGTCAAGGCGTTTTCCTTGAGTTCGATTGTGCCCTCTATTTCGCCATCAATGTAGACATCTTCACTGCCACCAAGTTCACCTTTCAAGGTCAGCGATTTTCCGATCTGAGCCGTATTTCGACCTCGTTCTAGTCCGGCCCCAGCTGTCATAGTTGGTGATGCTGCACCCAACGAATGTGAAGGACCGGGTAGAGACGATTCGCCACCCGAACCGACTGTTGACTCTGGTAACGATGCCTGTTCGTCCTTTTTACCCCACATAAAAAACCCTTTCCGAGTGCGACTAAAGCTTTATGTTACACGCTTCTCGTGGTGAATCAAAGACTGTATCCGTCCTTGTCGTACTGGGAGGTATAGTATCACTTGTGGCCAATACCTTGGTGCCGGCGTTTTAACCAATCAGACTCAGAACGGTTCGGTGTAGTGAATAACGGTATCGATGATACCGATTTCGACACGCCGATTTTTTTTACGCGCATTGGCTGATGGGCCTTTGATAGTGGGACTGCTTTCCCCAAAGGCTTTAGTTTTCACGACTTCCTGTGGCACTCCGGCATCTACTAAGTAGTTTCGTACGGCATGGGCACGACGATCTGACAAATCACGGTTGTAACCGACTGAACCGATATCGTCAGTGTGACCGTATATAAAAAGTCGATATCCATGAGATGCCAGTAGGACTCCAGCAATACGACTGAGAATCTCTCGGTTTTCTGGACGGATCACACTTTTGTCAAAATCAAACAGAAATGAACCCTCTCCCAGATTCATGACCATTCCCATGGGAGTACGTTCCGTCTCAACTATGCGGCTTAGAGCATCGCGCATGCGATCGAGTTCTATTTCACGTTGACGCTGGATACGGGCGGCCTCGGTGCGCGCAAGTTCTGCCTCATGACGAGCCTCCACTGATTCATCGCGGTAACGTTCTGCTGTTTCCCGCACTAGCTCACGTTCCAGTTCGGCACGTTGACGTGCTTTGTCGAGACGTGCAGCATGTACTTCAGCATTTGCAGCCCGCATCTCAGCAGAGTCAGCAGCAGCCTTCATGCCATCCGTTTGTGAGCGTAGTACAGTGAGTTTTTGGCTGAGCGATTGACGCTCGTATTCGGTTTTTCGAAGGATTTCTTCTAACTCCATACCACGATCCCATAGATTCCAAACCAGAAAAGTTGTGCCAACAAACGAGATGGTTAGTAGCATCAACAGAATCCATTTACGCCAAGAGAAACGAACCGAATCGGAGTCAGATTTTGAGTCGTTGTTCATCGTACGAAACGCTACTAAGAACTTTACTGCATTCACATGCCAAAAGGTTTTAGTGGGGCAGATCTAAATCGGCCATTCAAAAGGTTGTTTCCCCTAGTTTTTTGTCAATGTCCTGTGCAATTTGCACTCCGTGAAAACGTCCATTCTCTATAAAAATTTCATTGGTGTGCATGCCAGCAACGATAACTCCAGCGAGATAGATTCCTGGCCTGTCGCTTTCTAATGTTTGCGGGTTGCTGCGAGGGCGCTGCGTTTCAGGGTCGAAGACAATGCCAATTTGCTGCAAAAACTCAGTGTCAGGATGATAACCGGTCATAGCCAGAACAAAGTCATTAGCTAGCACTTTCTCTCCCTGCGGTGTTCGAATGCAGATCTGATCTTCTGTGATTTGGATCACCTCAGACTCGGGACAATAGTGGATTTCCTTACCTTCAAGACGGTTTTTAATGTCGGGTAGAATCCAGTATTTGATCTTATCGCTTAGTTGTGATCCACGATGGATTAGGGTGACTCGTGCACCACAACGATACAGCTCTAAAGCTGTGATTGCCGCGGAATTTTTGGCACCAATGACAGCGACATCAGAGTCATAGAAAGGATGTGGTTCTCGATAGTAGTGGAGTACCTTGTCAAGGTCTTCACCTGGAACATTCATCATGTTAGGGAGGTCATAGTAACCGGTGGCTACAATAACTTTGCGGGCTGCTTGTACGGACTGACGGTTTCGGCGGTCTAATATGTCAACCAGAAAGCTGTCATCAGTCCCCTGGATCTTAGTTACCTTTTTGTACTGCATTACTGGCAAACCATAATGTTCGGCGGCACGGCGATAGTACTTGAGCGCTTCACCGCGTGTGGGCTTTTCACGAACCGCCGTCATGGGTAGATCGCCAATCTCAAGCAGTTCCGGCGTCGTGAAAAATGTTAAATTTGTCGGATAGTTGTAAAGAGAGTTCACTAAACACCCTTTATCAAATACGATTACCGATCGACCCCGTTTGATGATTTCAATGGCACAGGAAAGGCCAGTTGGACCAGCACCGACGATAGCGACGTCAACGAGAGCAGAAGCAGAGCGGGAGGAATCAGACATAAGGCGCCTAAGGTAACAGATTAGTTTTCATTGTATCTTGAGAAAGTGTGGTTATTGTTGAGCAACTAGCTGGTTGTTGATATCGTTCGTCCTAGCGGAAGGAGCTACTAGTTTGAATATTGGCATTACTTGCTACCCCACTTATGGTGGCAGCGGAATTGTTGCTACTGAGTTGGGGATGGAACTTTCGAGTCGTGGACACGATGTTCATTTCATCACCTATGCTAACCCTATTCGCTTAAGTGAAGACCTACCACGGCTTCACTATCACGAAGTTCCAATAAGTGATTATCCCCTGTTCCAATATCCGCCATACAGCTTGGCACTGGCATCGCGAATGGCAAAAACAATAGAATCCGAAGGGCTTGATCTACTACATGTTCACTACGCCATTCCACACTCGATCAGCGCTTGGCTAGCAAGTCATATTCTTGGTGGTGCGTTTCCTTTTGTTACAACATTGCACGGGACAGATGTCACTCTAGTTGGATCGGACCCCTCATTTCTACCAATTACAAAGCTGTCGATCGAGCAGAGCCCAGGGACAACAACAATCAGTAGATACCTCCAGCAAGAAACTCAGCGGGTTTTCTCAACCAAAAAAGAAATTAAAGTAATCCCTAATTTTGTTAACTGCGATCGGTATCGACCAGGTGTCGATGTCGAGTTAAGGAGGCAATATGCTACACCGGAGGAAAAATTACTTATTCACGTTTCAAACTTCCGTCCCGTAAAGCGGATTTTAGACTGTGTTCGTGTCTTAGCTAGAGTCAATGAGGAGATTCCGAGCCGGCTTCTAATGATCGGTGACGGGCCGGACCGTGTGCCGGCTCAAGAGCTTGCTCAAAAACTGGGAGTGACAGACAGGGTCGAATTTATTGGCAAGCAGCTTTTTGTAGCTCCTTTATTAGCAATTGCAGACGTGTGCTTGCTACCAAGTGAGATGGAGGGGTTCGGGTTGGCAGCACTCGAAGCGGCAGCCTGTGGTGTACCTACGGTGGCATCGAATGTGGGAGGCTTGCCGGAACTTATTGACAATGGATCTAACGGTTTTCTTGTTCCGGTGGGTGATGTAGAAGCAATGTCAGCAGCAGCTCTTACTCTGTTTAAAGATGAGGACCAGAAACGTGCGTTTGGTGAAGCAGCACGCCGATCAACGGAAATGCGTTATTCGGCTTCTCGTATTATTCCTCAGTACGAGGCCTACTACGAAGAGGTCTGTTGTGCGAACTAATTCAAGCAGGAATTACCTTCTTGGTGACTAGGTATTGTCACCGTTCTTTTACGGCTTGTGCCTGACGCCATAAATTGTACTTCCTGAGTTGTTTGACAGTTTTTGGAGCGAACCCTACAATGAGGAAACTTTGGCCAGGTAGCTCAGTCGGTAGAGCGCTGCCCTGAAAAGGCAGGCGTCGGCGGTTCAATTCCGTCCCTGGCCACCACCCAACAAGTTCTAGACCTTGTCAGGCACGACAAAGGGTTCGCGGTATTTCCTGGTTAGCATCTTGTTAGCTTCATGGTCACCAGGGAAGGTTTCGGATTTGTTGTCGAATAGTAGCTTTCTTCCTACTCGGTAGGAGATGTTAGCCATATGGCATAGAGCAGCAGATCGATGACCTACCTCAATGTCGCAGTTTAAGTCTTCTAACTTGCGGCTTTGAACGGCTTTGAGAAAATTTTCGATGTGTGCTTTTGTGTCCTCATCTCTATGAAATTTTTCAACAGTTTCCATTGAGGGTCCGGGTTGATGCTTCTCACCAAGAAAAGTTTTGAACCCATATAGGTCTACCGTCATATATCCCTTGCTGCCAAAGAAAATATTTCCGATAACGTTGTGACCACCGGGCGATACTGGTCTTAATCCAGCTTCGCTACCAGTTAACAAGCCTCGCACTTCAAACACCAATTGGGCGTCATCATAGTCGAAGATGGCCTGTTGTGTGTTAGGAGTTTGTTGGTCATCGGGATACAAAAAATGACCGCCACTGGAATAGACTGAGGAAGGAAGCTCATCAATGCCAAGACCCCATCGTGCAATGTCCATCTCATGAACTCCTTGGTTGCCAATGTCACCGTTTCCAAAATGCCAATACCAATGCCAGTTGTAGTGGAATCTATTTTTTTTAAAGTCGATTTCCTGTGAAGGTCCGAGCCACAAATCATAATTTATTCCTGGAGGTATGGGACTTGGTTTTCTGACACCGATTGTCTCGCGGCGTTTATAGCAAAGCCCTCGAGCCATGTAGATTTTTCCGATGATGCCCTCACGAAGCAGTTTTACCGCACGAAGTTTATGAGTGACGCTACGACTTTGGTGGCCAACCTGAACGATGCGCATGTACTTGCGCGCGGCTTCGACCATCTTGCGACCTTCGAAAATATTGTGGCTTGCAGGTTTTTCGACATATACGTCCTTGCCTGCTTGACAAGCCCAAATAGTTGCCAATGCATGCCAATGGTTTGTGGTGGCAATTGTGACAATGTCGATGGATTTGTCTTCTAGCATTTTGCGCAGGTCCTCGTACTCGGCGGGCTTACGACCCTGCAATTGAACTGTGTACTGCGCAGCACGTTCGGCAACGCTCTGATCTATGTCGACAACCGCAGCAACTTCTGTTTCCTGACGATCGGAGAATTGTTTGATGTGGCTTCTGCCACGACCGCGCACCCCGATGCAGGCTACTTGTAGGCGGTCGTTTGCCCCTTGAATTCGCGAGTAGGAGGCTGCCGTCATTGCAACGGCAGCTTTTCCAGAAGACTGGAGAAAATTACGTCTATGTATTACAGCCAAAACAAACCTCACACTCGTGGCAGATGAAATAATCTACACGGAACACGATAAGAGTTTGGCTGAACTTTTCTTATACTGCAACCCTTGCCTTGCTTATCAGGTTACGCTGAAGACGTGCGAATTGTTGAAATTGAGAAGTTGGTTTACGGCGGCGATGGGCTCGCACGCCTCGACGGGCGTGTGGTTTTTGTACCTTTTGTCATACCGGGAGAACAGGCATCGCTTGTAGAGTTAACTGTGCCAGGCCGTAAATCGAAACAGGTGCGAGTCGATCAACTTGTCAAACCGGCCAGAGAGCGTGTAGAACCAGTTTGTCCAGTTTTTGCCCGCTGTGGAGGGTGCCATTATCAGCAAATTCCCTATCCGTTGCAGTTGACTTACAAGGTTCAGATTTTGCGTGAGACGCTGGCACGACTGGGAGGGATCGATTGGTCTGAGGAGATCGAAACAGTATCCAGCGAACCATGGGGGTACCGGAACAGGACCAAGCTTCACATCAGGGATGACCCCAAAGAACGTCATGGCGTTAGCACTAAAGTGCGAAAGATAGGTTTCTTTGAATCAAGCTCACACCGACTTGTTGAAAGTACCAATTGCCCAATTAATTCACCAGGCTTGAATCGTGCGCACAAAGCACTCGCGGAGATGGTAGATGAGTGCCACCCCCCAGAATTCATCACGGAAGTTGAGCTTTTCTCTAATGAAGTGGATCTTCTAATGAGCATCCCTGGTGGGCGGCGTGCATTGGCCACAAAATTTTTGAAGTTGTGTGCCGACCTTATTCCTGAACTTTCGATGCAATCTTCGATCAATTACAGTGTTGGGCAGCATAGCTACCAAGTTGCTTCCGGATCATTTTTCCAGGTAAATCGTTTTTTAGTTGATCACTTAGTAGACCTTATCACTGCTGACGTCGAAGGTGTAAATGCTCTTGATCTATATGCGGGGGTAGGTATATTTAGTGTCCCGATTGCGGAGCGGTTTACGCATGTTAAAGCGGTTGATTCGAGTACGCGCGCTGTGCATTGTTTGCAAACAAATGCACAGCGTGCCGGCGTTAAGGTTCAAACGATTCATCTAAACGTCGAAGATTACATGCATGGAACCACTCAGAAGTTTGACTTCGTTGTAGCGGATCCACCTCGAACAGGCTTGGGGCCAGTAGTTACAAAAGCATTAGTCCGTATCCGTCCAGCCCAGCTAAAGTTGGTTTCCTGTGATCCTGCAACGCTAGCGAGAGATTTGCAGGTCTTGATTGCCGGTGGTTTCAAGATAGAAAAAATTACACTTATTGATTTATTTCCGCAGACTTACCACATCGAAACAGTTGTGCAGTTGGTCTAGCGGAGAGATATCAACCAGAATGGATACTTCTACAGCATTCTAACGACTGCTCACCCAGGAGTTTTCTACACAGAACTCAGAGAATCAAGTTAACGGAATGCCTTGCTCAACGATCATAATTGGTATATCGTCGTCTATCCGGTAGGCGGTTTCCTCATCCTCCGTTATTAAGCCTTCTTGGAGAGGTTTTTCTACTGTGCTGCCATCTTGATATTTGACTTCGCCAGCTTCAATACGACCGTTAAGGGCGGCGAGTTGTTCCTCAGAGAGCATTTGTACAGGAACTTTACTGCGAGGGCAGCAGAGAATTTCAAGAAGATCCGGACTTATAGGCATATTTCCTCCTGGTTGGTGTGTTTTCAGGAGTAAGTGTATCACTAGAACTCTACTGACAAGAAAGATCTTGCAAGGAAAGTTCTTCTAAATGACTCAGAATTTTTTGTGTTTCTGTAGCTTTTCGATTGATTGAAGAGAATACGTGGCTATAAATGACTGGTCGCACATAATAATTTCCACTTGACAGTTATGGAAGTGTGACAAATAAGCGCTGCCGATGTAGTGCAATAATTGTGCAGTGGTGATACTTTCGGACAGAGTGTTCATAGGAGAATCTTTTAAAAATTTGGTTCCATCTGATGTCATATCGCGTCAATCTTAACTCTAAGGTAGAGCTGTTTTAATGAGTGTCGAACGTGTCATTTTCCATGTCGATATGGATGCCTTTTTTGTCTCTGTTGAGGAGATTTTTGATCCAACTTTGAAAGGAAAACCAGTGGTTGTGGGCGGACTTGCTCATGAGCGTGGTGTTGTTGCAGCGGCATCCTATGAGGTACGGAAGTTTGGTGTCCATTCGGCTATGCCGTTGAGGCATGCTTATCGCCTTTGTCCGCAGGCAGTTTTTATTCCGGGACACCCGGACCGCTATCGCTCATATTCTCGTCAAGTTCGTGCAGTATTAGATGATTTTTCGCCACAAGTCAAAATGGCTTCAATAGATGAGGCCTACCTCGACATGACAGGGTCAAAGCGGCTGCTAGGGCCACCCTTAAATGTTGCGAATAGTCTTCATGAGACCATCAAGGAAAAAATAAGATTGCCTTGTTCCATAGGAATTGGCACTTCTCGATTAGTGGCGAAGATAGCCTCTGATATGGCAAAGCCGAATGGTATTTTGTCAGTTTTGCCGGGCGCCGAAGATAGGTTTTTAGCACCTCTGGATGTAGCAAGAATCCCTGGGGTAGGTAAAGTTTCACAAGAAAATTTGTGCAAATATGGCATACATAAGATTGGGCAGTTAACACGGTTACAAGAGGAGCACCTGAGATCAATTTGGGGCAAGGCTGGCGTTTCACTGGTTGCCAAATCACGAGGGCTTGATGTTGATATGTGGTCTTCTCCGGGCATGAGTGTGCCCGACAAACCTAAATCTATCAGTCATGAAACGACATTCCGGGATGACACGACAAAACAGGATCTCATTGATGCAACGTTGGTCAAGTTGGTACAGCTTGTAGGGCGCCGACTACGTGGATATGGCCTGCATGGTCGTACCATCCAACTTAAGTTGCGTTACGCTGACTTCAAAACTATTACACGCGCGAGAACTCTGATTCGATCCACGCAGCTTGATACTGTGATACTTGCAAGTATCCGTGAGCTCTTCTCGCAAAATTGGAATGAGGATAAGGCGATACGTCTATTAGGCGTCCAGATTGGATCACTCGAAACCACATCAGGTCAGCTCGACTGGATTGATGACCCAAGGGATAGGAAATGGAAGCAAGCTCTTGAGGCTACCGATGCGGTACGCAACCGTTTTGGCGAGTCATCTATTGGATTAGCTTCAGCAATGAAGAATGCTCACCAGGAGCGAGTACATGAAAACACGGTGGATGTACCTGAAAGGAAATTGGAATAGGTGATGCCTTTTCAGGTTATGCCTATATGAAGTACTTCTCTTGCATATCGAACAGCTTGTTCAACATCTCGACGCTCTTGCTTGGCGAGCAATTCCTTGTGAGTCACGTTGTCGATTTTTACCTCTTGAGAAACTGGGGATATGTTTCTATAGGGCTTGCCTTGTCGCGCGATGTTTAGAAATCCGGTGAACACGCTGGCTGGTACGTCTCGATAATGCCCCCAAAAATCTGAGCGCCTATACGGAAAGATACGAGGTGTTCTGAGGTTTATGATCTCAAGTGAGTATGTCTTATCGGGACAGAGATGCTGAAAACGCTTTGTCCAAGTCTCGATCCCAATATTGCCTGCACCCATACAAACCCATTGAGCTGCAGCACCTTCAGAAACTTCCCAAACAGCGGAATCACGGATGCCAGTTGTAAGACAATAGGGAGCTAACACCTCAAGCGTATGATGGGGATCCTCAAGAGTCCATGTCGAGTTGCCAATATCGATAAGTGCACCTACATAGTCGCTCCCTGCTTCCTCAATTAGGCTGCGCAGTTGATGAGCTTGGAGGTCACCTGCGTGGTTTTCAATACCGATCTTTATCCCTAGAGAAAGCGCCTCGGTACGGACCGAGCGGCAGGCCTCTACGGTGTTTTTTATGTGTTGAGTGAGCGGAAGCCGACCTTGGCGATCTTCGAAACTTCCCAGATAGCAGCGGACAAACGACGCTCCCAATTTTTGTGCGATCAAGAACATTCGTAAGAGTTGCTCACGGGGAGTTCCTGAGGTTTTTTCGAATCGGGTTGAAGTCGCACAGATAGAACCAAAACCTAATTCAATTTCGAGCCCTAGTGTATCAGCGTGAGCTTTGACGTCCTCAAGGTGGCTGTCATCTAGACTGCCAATGAATTGTGGCTCAGAAAAATGGACAACGTTGACTCCTAAGTTAGCTGAATAATCCATCAACTGGAATGCATTCCAGCTTTGTGAACGTAGGCTAAAGAGGTCGAGACCCAGTTTAGTCATATACTTAGGATTCCAGTGTCAATTATGTTTTCAATCGATCACAAGTTGGCTAGTTTTTGTTCCAGTTGATGCGCTGAAGGTAGATCGCTCGCGGCAATAAAAATCGTGTCATCGCCGGCAATAGTGCCAACGATTTCAGGGAGGTTCGCAGTGTCAAGAGCCAGGGCTACAGCATTGGCACTGCCAGGATTTGTTTTAAGAACGACTAGGTTTTGAGCCACCCGACTTTCTCGTAGAAATTCATGAAGGACGTGAGTAAGATTCGAGAGAGAGGTTGATGTTCGAACAACAGCAGCGCGTTCTTGATAACCCTCTGATGTTTTGACTATTGCAAGTTCACGTAGGTCGCGCGAGAGTGTGACCTGTGTTGTTTCAATTCCCTTTTTAGCAAGTTCGGCGGCGAGTGCTTCTTGGGTGCGAATGGTTTTCTCGCGAACGAGTTTCTGGAGCGTGAAATGACGGAGTCGTTTACTCATAGATCTGCACTCTTACGGTATATCTGCACCACGTGCACGATTCAATTCATCACGTCTGTTCATCGCGCATATTAGCTAGTCGCTCTTCAGCTTGTTCCAGAGACTTTAAGACAACACTGGGGGCAGTCCCTCCTGGAAGCTTATGGTTTTCAAGAGCTTTTTTGGCCGAAAGAAACTCTACAGCGTCTGTGCCGAATTCCGGAGCTATATACTGCAGTTGTTCGGCTGTCCAGTCCTGCGGCTGTTTCTTCACACGGAGACTCTCCAACACTAATGTCCCGACTATTTGGTGGGCACGATGAAATGGCACACCATTACGCGCCAAGACTTCAGCCAGTTCTGTTGCACAGCTCCAGCTTTCGTTCGCCGCTGTTTCCATGGCCGCAGTGTTAATTGTCGCTGTGTCTATCGACAGGCGTGTTATTTCAAGAGAGCCTGCAAGGTGGTCGGCTGCGTCGAATACTGGTATTTTGTCTTCCTGTAAATCACGATTGTAGGCCAATGGCAGCCCTTTCATTGTCATCATGAGGGCAGTGAGATTACCAACAACTGGGCCGACTTTACCACGCACCAACTCAAATGCATCGGGGTTTTTTTTCTGTGGCATCAAGCTCGATCCACTGGTAATTTTGTCGTCTAATTCGATGAAAGAGAACTCCTCGCTAGAGTAAATGATCCAATCTTCTGCAAGTCGACTTAGATGAAGCATTGTCACTGAAGCAGCGTGTAAAAAATCGATCGCGAAGTCGCGGTCGGAAATAGCATCTAAGCTGTTACGGGAGATGCTGGCGAATCCGAGCTCCTCCGCCATTTCTTGGCGATCAAATGGGAAGCCACTGCCAGCCAGGGCACCGCTACCTAGGGGTAAAACATTTGTGCGATCAAAGGCGATGCCCAAGCGTTCCCAGTCCCGTTCAAACATTTCGAAATAAGCCAGCAAGTAATGCGCCCATAAAACCGGTTGAGCTCGTCGCAGGTGGGTGTATCCAGGCAGTACCGCAGAAGGTTCCCTTCGTGCGAAGGAAAGAAGAGATTGCATTATCTCGGTCAACCGGACACGATCGTCGCGAATTTCTTCACGTAACCAGATCCGGAGATCTGTGGCCACTTGTTCATTGCGGCTTCGGCCGGTGTGGATCTTTTCAGCAAGTTCACCGACCTTTTCGGCAAGCTTACGAATCACGAAAGTATGTATATCTTCATCGTCGACGTTGTCAAAGTAGTTTGGTGCCTGTGATTCCTTGAGAATTTCGTCGCAAGCTGTCCGAATGCAGTCTCTTTCATCAGAGCTAAGAATATCGACTTTTTCGAGAGCAGATGCAAAGGCTTTTGAGCCAACGACATCGGCTTCAAGTAAGCGCTGATCGAATCCAAGAGAACTAGAAAACTGTTCAAATAGCTGATCAGAACCAGTTGCGAACCTGCCCCCCCAAAGTTTCATTGACATAAGCCGTTTATCCTAAAATCTACGAAATTAGCGTACATTTGTCGTGGCTGCTTTTACTTTGATTGGTAATCCAATTAGGTTAATAAAACCAGCTGCGTCCTTTTGGTCGTAATCTGCACCCATTGTAAAGCTAGCAACACTTTCAGAATAAAGTGAGTAAGGAGAGGTACGACTTAGCACATCAATGTGTCCTTTATGCAGCTGTAGTACCACCTCGCCAGTAACGAATTTTTGTGTTTCATTGATGAACTCGTCGAAAGCCTCACGTAATGGTGTGAACCACTGCCCGTTGTAAATCAGTTCCGCGTAGTCCAGAGAGATTTTTTGCTTATAGTGGGCGGTGGCACGATCAAGCGTAAGACTTTCTAGCTCACGATGGGCCGCCATCAGGATCGCCCCTCCAGGTGTTTCGTAACACCCCCGTGATTTCATGCCGACGAAACGATTTTCTACCAAGTCGATACGTCCGACACCGTGAGTGCTACCCAGTGCGTTTAGCTTTTCGACAATGCCTTGAGCGCTAAGTACGTCACCGTCAACCGCCACAGGTGTTCCCTGTTCAAAAGTAATGCCGACTTGAGTTGCTTCGTCAGGTGTTTTCCCCAGGCTATTGGTTATCATCCAAACTTTCTCACTTGGAGCATTAGAAGGATCCTCAAGTTCACCACCTTCATGAGAAATATGCCAAAGATTGCGGTCTCGACTGTAGATTTTCGCTTTTGATTGATCAATAGGGATGTTGTGTGCTCGTGCGTAGTCAATAGCATCCTCCCGTGATGTAATAGACCACTCCCGCCAAGGAGCGATTACGGGCAGATGTGGTGCCAGAGCCTTGTAGGTCAGTTCGAAACGAACTTGATCATTACCCTTTCCGGTGGCGCCATGTGAGAGTGCATCACAGCCAGTTTCTAATGCTACCTCCACCTGGCGTTTAGCGAGCAGAGGTCGTGCTATTGAAGTACCAAGCAAATATTTACTCTCGTAGATAGCCCCGGATCGCACCATCGGCCAGAGATAGTCGCGGACAAACTCCTCGCGCATGTCTTCTACAAAAACCTCCGAGGCTCCGCTCTTTTTGGCTTTTTCTACAATCCCGTCAAGCTCTTCTCCGCCTTGTCCAATGTCGCCGCATACTGCGACAACTTCGCAGCTGTAGTTCTCCCGGAGCCAGGGAATGATGATTGAAGTGTCTAGTCCGCCGGAATAGGCGAGAGAAACTTTCTTCGGATTCATTTTTTCATTGCCTTTCTTTAACTGTGTCTGCACCAAATTCTGTCTCAAGGCGGGAGTGTGTAGCCTATTTTTTTGCACTTTTATCGCGTGATCCGATTAACATCAACAATAGAGCTTTTTGAGCATGTAGGCGATTTTCAGCCTGATCAAATACTGCCGAATTGGACGACTCGATCACGTTGTCTGTAACTTCTTCTCCGCGTGACGCCGGCAAACAGTGCATGAAAATAGCATCGGGGTGCGCATGGGACATCAGCTCTTCCGTGACTTTGTAATCACTAAAAGCAATGCGTCGCTGCTGAGTCTCTGCTTCCCATCCCATGCTGGTCCAGATGTCTGTGTAAACGGCCACAGCATTTTCAGCCGCTTCCCTTGGGTCGTGTGTCAGAGTTATTATTGCTTCAGTTTGGGCAGCCAGGTCGCTTGCCATAGAGCTAATGTCTGAGGCGGGCTCATAGCCTGGTGGCGTAGCAATCGTGAGGGAAACTCCTAGACGTGCAGCACATAGCATTAGCGAGTGTGCAACGTTGTTTCCATCACCGATAAAAGCCATTTTCAGACCAGAAAGCGATCCGTGATACTCTTCGAGCGTCTGAAAATCTGCTATTGCTTGGCAAGGATGGTAGCGTCCACTGAGTGCATTGATTACCGGTACAGATGACCATCGGGCAAGATCGTCTAGCGTGCTTTGCTCAAAAGTTCGTGCCACTACCGCGTCCACCCAACGGTCGAGATTGCGTGCCATGTCTCGGGCGGGTTCGCGTTCACCGATGCGTCCGTCGCGGTGGTCCAGGTAAATAGAATCGCCACCAAGTTGCTTGATTGCGATCTCGAAGGTAACACGAGTACGCAAGGATGCTTTTTCGAATACCAGAGCAATATAGCGCTGCTTGAGTATTGAAGCATAATGGTTCGGCGAGGCTTTCACTTTACGCGCTAGCTTCAGAACTTCTTGCAGCTCGGTGGTTGTTAAATCGAGATCGCTCAACAAGTGTGGAGCGGCGATTTGAGGCAGTTCAGTAGATGAGATGCTAGACGAAGACATAAGAATCCCTTTATGAATAATAATTCATAAAATAGAATAATTACACATTTTCTATCAAAATGCAAGCCAGTGTTTCCAATTTTTGCCAAAATTTTACTCTGTCGGTCTTATGTGCTGACCACATTAACGTTCGTACTGCGCAGTGTGTTCGCTAAAATCGTCGAGGCAGGATTATCATTGATTTGCGAGCAGCTGCGAATTGTCGAAGTCGTAAACTAGGTTTTTGGTGTGTTTTTTCTGCAAGTTATTATCGGCGCCCTTTTAATCGGTTCCTGGATTTACTGCGTAATGACAGTTGTCGCGGTGTATCGTTATTTGAAATGTAGGTCAAGACTGTTGAGACGAGAAGATGCTGTTAGTATCCTGAAGCCTTTGTCTGGACTTGAGAAAGATCTCGAGACCAATCTACGGAGCTTTTTTCAACAGGACTACAGAGAGTTTGAGATTGTGTTTGCTGCTCGCCACTCGGATGATCCTGCACTGGGGGTTGTTCATCGGCTTAGGAAGGAATTTCCAAGCGTACAGTGCCGCGTTCTTACTACTGGTAATCCACCATACCCCAATGCCAAAGTCTACAGTCTTGACAAAATGATCAAGGCATCTCGCTACGACTTATTGGTCATGAGCGATAGTGACATCAGAGTGGGGCAAAATCTGCTCAAAACTGTTGTGGCTGAACTTCAAGATGAAAAAGTAGATCTACTAACTTGTCCCTATCGCGCAGTTCCAAGTCACAGCTTTTGGTCTCGACTTGAGGCAATAGGTCTCAATACGGAATTCCTTGCTGGACTACTCGTAGCGCGCTTGGTTGAGGGGGTTCGATTTGCTGTCGGGCCAACGATAGTGTTGCGCAAAAAACTTATCGAAGATCTCGGTGGATTTAGTAGGTTTGGCTCCTATCTCGCTGAGGATTTTGTGCTGGGGCAAGTAGCTTCTGAACGAGGGTATGGAGTGGAATTGTCCCACTATCGGGTTGACCACTACATTGCGAGCCGAACAACGAACGGAAGTGTCGCTCGGTGTTGCGGAGAGTGGGTCGACAATATGAAACATCGTTTACGATGGGCTCGTAGCACACGATGTTCACGTCGTTGGGGTTATTTAGGGCAGGCCTTTACTTATCCATTGCCGTGGGTGCTTGTGGCAGTGGTAATGCTGCCATGGGGAACGATGGAGTTGCTAGGATTCACGGCCTTATTGCGAGCTGTTGCAGCATGGGCTGTTGCTGGGGCAGTCCTACATGACTCTGTGTCGCGATGGAATTTTTGGCTAGTACCCTTGCAAGATATGATGGGCTGGATATTTTGGTTTTTCGGGTTTTTTGGAAATAGAATTGAGTGGCGAGACCGAACCTACCGTCTACTTGCAGATGGTCGCTTTGAGTTGATCGAAAAGTAGTTTTCAGGAGAAAAATAATGTGAGGGAGTTTGTTTATTTTCAGGCCTTATAAAAACTACCTATCCCGCTATCAAAAAAATATAGGTTAGTACAATGGGATCTCAATTCTACTCATCAGCTCTTGGTCTTTTGGGTGAATTTCGAGTTGAGCTTAGTGTCGCCTTGGCTCTATGTCTCGGGTTGCCTGGCGTGATAGTGGGACATACATAGATTGCAGGAAAGGAATAACTAGGATTATGTCGCAAAGTAACTTTGCAGTTGCCGGATTAGGCGTGATGGGTCGGATGGTTGCTCTCAATATTGAGCGGAACGGTTTTCCAGTGATCGCCTACAACCGCGGAGAGGAAAACGCAGATCGAATGCGTGAGGTTTCCAAAGGCAAGAACGTAACAGTCACTCGCTCACTTCAAGAGATGGCTGATCAACTTGATCGACCGCGGCGAGTACTGATCATGGCTACAGCTGGCCCTGGGACTGATCAGGTCATTGAAGAATTGCGTAAGGTCTTCGATCCAGGTGACATTATCATCGATGGTGGTAACTCTCACTTCCCTGACACCAATCGCCGACAAGCCGAACTTGATTCCAGCGGTATTCACTTTATTGGGTGCGGTATTTCGGGTGGTGAACAGGGTGCACTATGGGGCCCAAGCATCATGCCCGGAGGTCACAAAGAGGGTTACGATCATATTGCTCCGGTACTGATGAAAATTGCGGCACAGACTGACGATGGTCCGTGTGTCACCCATGTTGGCGAAGGGTCGGCAGGACACTACGTCAAAATGGTTCACAACGGTATCGAATACGGAATCATGCAGATCATCTGTGAGATTTATGATGTTTTACGAAAATCTGTCGGTATGTCTACTGTCGATATCCAGAGGGTGTTTGCCGAGTGGTGTGAAAGTGATATCAGTGGTTTTTTAGTTGAAATTACAGCTGATTGTTTGGCTAAGCAAGATGAATTAACCGACAAACCTTTAGTCGAACTTATTCTTGACACGGCAGGCCAAAAGGGAACAGGAAAGTGGACAGCACAAAGTGCACTTGATCTAGGAGTTCCAATTCCAACACTGAACATGGCAGTTGAAGCACGTATTCTGTCAGGGTTGAAACCTCGACGAGTTCAAGCTTCTGGGATTTTTTCGAATTCCGACGGGCAGTATTCCGGTGATCGTGGAGAACTACTCACATCCATGTATAGTGCTTTCTACTTATCAAAAATGGCTTGCTATGCCCAAGGAATGGCGCTCATACGTGAAGCTTCTAGTGAGTTTGATTATGGGGTTAATCTAGCAGAAACCGCTCGCATCTGGAAGGGAGGCTGTATTATTCGTTCTAAATTGCTTGATCCAATCAAAAGGGCCTATTTGGCGGATCCTGAACTGGATAACCTTCTTACGCACAAGTCCTTTTATGAAATGACTCGCCGTCGACTTACGGACTTGCGAAAGGTTGTTATGTTGGCAACAGAAACTGGTGTTCCTGCTACGTGTTTAGGGGCAACACTTAGTTATGTGGATAGCTACCGCAGCGAATTTTTACCAGCTAATCTTTTGCAAGCTTTGCGAGACAACTTTGGCGCACATACATACAAGCGTTTAGATAGGGAAGGGATCTTTCACACAGATTGGACGAAGTAGTACACGCTTAGAGATTAGAGGTGGTCCGAGAACTGGCGAAACGGTTTTTGGCAAACTCTCACATGATCCATCTATGGTGATATTACGCTTACTCAAACACTAAGTCTACGACTGAGCCCTGCGCGGCCGTTTGTATAGGTTTTACACTATGCAGTTGTGACACCTCGTAATAGAGTTCGAGATTTAATTGAATATCTTGCTGTCCGTATGGTCCTCAAGATGCTGGAACTGTTGCCACCAGTGTCAGCCAAAGCTTTGGCTGGCAAGGTAGCCACTCTAGCGAGCCTCTTCACGCCTCGATGGAGGCATGTTGCATACCATAACCTAGATATTGCTCTACCAAAAACTAACCCTGCCACTCGACGACAGATTGTCAACGGGGTTTATCAGAATTTGGGCCGCATTCTATTTACATTGAGTCAAACACCCCGACTCAACACCGAAAATATTCATGACTGGGTTGAGTATGAGGGGTATGACCATTTTCAACGAGCTCTTCAGCGTGGTAAGGGTGTACTTTTCATGACGGGTCATTTGGGTAATTGGGAACTAAGCGCTACAGCACAATCTTTACTACACCATCCGATGCATGTGATCGTTCGGAGTTTTGATAATCCCTTAATTGACAAGCTGATAGATGGTTACCGTACCTTTCATGGAAACCGAACGATCCACAAACAGCATTACGGAAGGTCGCTTTTGCGAGCCTTGAGGAACAATGAGGCGGTTGGTGTTTTGGTCGACCAAAACACTACAGAACGCGACGCTATCTTTGTTAACTTTTTCGGTGTCAGAGCATCTTCTACGACTGGTATTACCAAAGTTGCTATGAAAACGGGAGCAGCTGTTATTCCAGGTTTTGCTCTCTGGGATGACCGAAAAGGTCATTATTTACTCAAATTCTATCCGCCACTTGAGTTGGCTCAGACTGGAAACTTTGAGGAAGATTTGGAAGTCAACACACAACTCTGTCAGGCCACAATAGAAGAGGTAGTGCGCAATCACCCCGATCAGTGGCTATGGATCCATCGCCGCTGGAAACGTAGGCCGGAAGGGCAGGCAGAACTTTACTTCTAAATAGTATCGGCAATATCGACTTATAGTTATACTTGGGGGGAGCCTGGGGTGGCTTGTCTGTTACAGGATCGGTATCAGGTGTGACCGGAAAACATAGACATCATTGGACAACCTCACTTCTTGTTTTGCCTGCGGTGTGGTTCTCTGTCATATCGACTGTGGCGATGCCCGTGTCGCAGCAGCACGAGATGGAGACTGAGCTCTTCTCTGACCGCCGCGCAAATGCTTATTACCATTTTTCTCTTGGCTATCTCTATGAGCAACTTGCGCTTGAACACATGAACCGCGAGTATTTGTCGCGTGCGGTGGCAGAGTATAGAGCAGCAATCCTGGCCGATCCAGATTCAGGATTTTTACGGCGACAACTTATTCAGTTATTCGCTAGAGCCAATCAGCTCGAGGATGCCATTGCCGAGGCGGACGAGTTGCTGGATAAAAATCCTGAGGATGTGGAGCTGCTCAGGCTGATGGGGCAGATCTATAGCCGCTATGCCTTTAGTAAGCGCGGCAACACTGATAATGCGCTTTTAAAAAAAGCCGTTGCCGTCTTTGAGCGACTACAGCAAGTGGACTCGAGTGACACGAAATCATTGCTGCAGTTATCAAATCTCTACCGTGCATTGAAGGAGAACGACAAAGCTGCTGCAATTCTGAGGAAATTACTCGATGAAGAGCCAGACTCAACGGATGCTTTGGCCGGGTTAGCTTTCCTTCAGCTAGACTCGGGAGATTATGTAAGCGCCATTGAGGCGTTGGAAAAAATAAAGACTTCTGGAGTCGCAGATCGCAATCATCTAACTGCCCTAGCGAGTGCTTACGAGAGGATGGGGCTATACAAGGAAGCGACGACAGTTTACCAAGAGTTGCTAGACAACTTTAGCCGTGGTGGAAACCCGGTGGCCATCCGCCAAGGGCTGGCTCACAATCTTGTGCTTTCCGGTCAGTACAAAAAAGCTCTCAAGCAGTACGAGATTTTGGTTGAGATAGAACATCGTAACCCAGAGAATCATTTGCGCCTTTCTCAGCTTTACCGTGAGCAACGGCGGTTCGACGAAGCTCGCCAGAGCCTTCAGAAAGCACAAAAGTTAGCTCCTAGCTCGCCAGAAATCCAGTACAACCTAGTGCAGCTTCTTCAGGCAGAGGGTGCAACTGGCAAAGCAATTGAGGCTATGGAAGGGCTTTTAGAGGCAACCAGCAAGGAAAAATACTCCTCCCGTGAGATTCAGGCACGTACGATGTTTCTCGAGCAACTAGGCACATTGCATCGTTCCTTTGAGAACATTACTAAGGCAGAAGAAGCCTTTCGCACAATGGCTGAGATTAGCCCAGAAACAAGGCCACGAGCCTTACTTCAGATTGTTGATAATTGGCGCACCGCGAGACAGTACATGAAAGCTCTACAGAGTCTAAAAGAGGCCCGCGAAGAATTTCCCGACGATAGATCGCTGGCCATGTTACAGGCTACTGTGTTTGCAGAGACGGGTAATGCTGATGAAGGCGCCAAAGTTTTAAAGGGTTTGCTAAACGAGGGACCGCTTGATTACCAGACTTATCTATCGTTAGCACATGTTTACGAGAAAGGTAAGAAGTTTGATGATGCCATATTAGCGGTTCAGGCGGCCAAAGGTTTAGCCAGCACAGATCGTCAAAAGAGAGCCGTTCTATTTACTCACGGATCTGTCTTAGAGCGCGCTAAACGTTTTGACGAGGCTGAAGAAAAATTTCGCGAACTGCTAACTGAGGATCCCGATAATGCTTCAGCATTGAATTATTTGGGTTATATGTTAGCTGATCGTAACGTTAAACTTCGTGACGCCCACGAGATGATTCAGAAGGCTCTCGATCTTGATCCCCACAATGGCGCCTATCTCGATAGCCTTGGTTGGGTCTACTACCGACAGAATAAGTTCGAGTTAGCTGAGCGTTATTTGAGGCGGTCTCTTCAACAACATAAGCGTGATCCAATTGTCTTGTCTCATCTCGGAGACGTCTATTTCAAACTCCAACAAATCGAACTTGCGGGACAGCACTGGAAACGCTCTATTGAAGAATGGGAACGCAGTGCTCCTTCGGACCGTGATCATGTGGCAATTGCTGAATTGCGCAGGAAGCTTTCAAATGTCATGATGCAATCTTCTCCTGGCTCTGACAGGGAAAAAGAAAGCCCCCTAAAATAGATTTCTCCGGGAAAACAAAAGAGCTTTTCCTGCACTATTGCTTGTACTACACAATGACAGTAAATGAAGCTTCGTTTCGTTCGACTGGACGATAGAGAGTATCTCGCTCAACTGGTTCACGGCCGCTATCGCGGATCAATCTTAGTAGGTCCTCACGTCTCAGTGATTGCGATGTCTTAGCGCCAGCATCGTGGTATATTTTTTCCTCAACGATCGTACCATCCAGGTCATCCGCACCAAAACGTTGTGCTATCTGGGCGACCTTCTCTGTCATCATTACCCAATAGGCTTTCACATGAGGAAAATTGTCTAGCAGTAGTCGAGCCACAGCAATGTTTTTGATGTCATCAACCCCACCTGTTGTGGAAAGATGTTGCATGGGTGTGTTTTCGGGATGAAAAGCCAGAGGGATGTATGTTTGAAAACCACCGGTTTCATCTTGGAGGGTGCGCAATTTAAGCAAATGGTCAACACGATCTTCGTTGGTTTCTATGTGACCGTAGAGCATCGTTGCATTTGATTTCAAACCGAGCTGGTGAGCCGTTCTGGCCGTGTCGATCCATTCATTCCCGTTGATCTTGTGATCGCAAATTACTCGTCGAACACGTTCCTGGAAAATTTCTGCGCCACCGCCAGGTAGCGACTGCACTCCCGCGTCCTTCAAGCGCTGCAAAGTCTCTTTGATAGAAATTTTAGCTCGTCTTGCTAGGTATCCAACTTCCACCATAGTGAAGGCTTTCAGGTGGACTTCAGGGTATCTTTCCTTTAGTCCATTAATCATTTCGCAATACCAATCGAGACTCAATTCCGGATGAAGGCCGCCAACAATGTGAAATTCAGATACCGCTTCACTGTAACCCTCACCAGCAATTTTCCACACTTGGTCGAGTGACATAGTGTAGGCCTTGCCATCGCGTACTTGACGGCCAAAGGCACACAGTTTACAGGCGGCAACACACACGTTAGTAGGATTAATGTGACGATTAACGTTAAAGAAAGTACGGTTTCCGTTAAGGCGCTCCCGAACGATATTCGCTAAATAGCCGATCCCTAACAAGTCGTGAGAACGATATAATGCAACGCCATCCTCAAAAGACAAGCGGTCTCCACTATTCACCTTTTGAGCAACTGGCTCGAGCTTCGGATCGTCTACTTTTAGCGACATAATTCAACACGTTAACAGGAGCAAACTGCAACAAGCTGTAAGAATAGCATGATGAAAAAGGCCTACGTCGATCTCAGGCTTTGAAGTCGAGTTGCGCACGTTCCGTACCACTCAAACCTACTCAACAAAGTCGTGAATAGCCGTCGGAGATAGATGTAGAGTTAACCTAAGTAAGTCACTAGGGCAGCGTTCATCCCTATTCAGTATCCGGTGATAGCGCCACCAAAGTAGTGTCACGACGGAGGCGCAATATCGCCTCTACTACTAACCATACACTTAGGATAAAAATCGATGCCGCGACAAAAAGTAGCAAGTTCTGTCCACTAGTCCAATAGGTATTCAGCTCATAGATCATCGCACCTACTGTCACGGCTAGCATGAAAGCCATTGGGACAGCTGTACACCAATAGTTCGCACCACGCTGCCGCAAGTATATGGTAATTGCCAGCAATGTCAACCCACCCAGAATTTGGTTGGTGCTGCCGAAAAGCTTCCACATTGCCAACCCAACCGGTTGCCCTTGAATTTCGTAGAAGGCGAAGAATCCAATCAAAGTTACCGCAATTGCGGAGGCCGTATAGCGTTTGGTCAGTTGTGGTAGACGAATTGACTCCGCAATTTCCGCAATGTTGTAGCGTAAAAGTCTAGTTCCAGAATCGAGTGAAGTCAAGGCAAAGGATACGGCGACAAGTGCGATAAAGGCCTGTGCCAGTTCCATTGGGACACCCAGTGTAGTAATGAACGTCGCCGAACCATCGATGAATGCCCGCATCTTTTCCGAAAGTGAACTTGCTGCTGTCCAACTTGCATAGTGTTCACTCCAGGTTTCGGGTGAGCGAAAACCTGCGGTGCAGGCCAGTACTGCAAGTAAACCAAGCATCGATTCACCAACCATGCCTCCATAACCTATGGGCACTGCGTCGGTTTCTTTGTCTATCTGCTTGGAAGTTGTTCCCGACGAGACCAACCCATGAAACCCGGAAACTGCTCCACACGCGATAACTATGAAGACGAAAGGGAGAATTGGCGGTGCACCGACTGGTGAAGTGTTCAGTACTGGTGCCGAAAAACTGGGTTGGAGCACAAAAAAACCCAGGTATGCTGCTCCCAAACCTAAGTAGAGTAATAGTGAGTTCAAATAATCACGGGGTTGAAGTAACGACCATACTGGCAGTGTTGAGGCGGCAAAAGCGTAGACCAGTAAAATCAAAACCCAGGAGTTTTGAGTCAAGTCTGGCTTAGCAAGTTGGAGGCCGACGAAAATTGAGATCAGCATTAAAGAAAATCCTACGATTGTGGCTTTTCCGATATGCACTCCCTTCTTGTAGGTTGTCCATCCCATAACCATTGCGACACCCATCAAGAAAAACGTGGGGAAAACTGACTCAGGATAAAACTCGGCCGTAAACAGACCTGCCACGGTGCGTACGAAAACACCCATAACAAGGCAAATTAGAAACAGTATGATTAGATGAAAGATAGATTTAGCCCGCTTGCCAATAAGGTTCTCAGCGACTTTGCCAATACTGAGACCTCGGTTGCGCATTGAAACTACTAAGGCTCCGAAGTCATGAACCGCCCCAATGAACAAAGTTCCCAGCACAACCCAAAGCATTCCTGGTAGCCAACCCCAGATTACTGCGATGGCGGGGCCCAACATTGGTGCTAGTCCAGCAATAGAGGCGTAATGATGACCAAATAAGACACTTCGGCGACAAGGTACATAATCCATGCCATCATTGACATCATGTGCCGGTGTCGATTTGGAAGGGTCTAGTTTAAAAACATTACGACCTAGATAACGTGCATAGAATCGGTAAACGACTATGTAGAGGAGGAAACAGCCGGCAGCGGCAATAACTGGTTGCATAAAAGACTCCGTGGGTTTCTTGTCCACTTATTTTCGGGTGAGCCGAAATAAGCCAAAACCTCTCATATGATAAATCAACACGTAACACGAATAGGTTACTACCGAGTAAATTTTAATTGCCGTGATATCTTAAGAGAAAGAACACTGCTGGCCGGTCGTCCAATGGCAGGACACGGGCCTTTGGAGCCTGGAATGGAGGTTCGAGTCCTCCCCGGCCAGCCAATTCTTAAATCAATGACACGTCCAGAACGTCTTTGATTTGTCTTCAGATGCCCTCATGAGTGTCTAAAATTTATGGACTGTCAGAACAGTGCCGAATCCATAGAACGTTCGATCTTTGACCGGGTGAGCACGCTAGCACTGGGCATCATAATAACTGTCATTCCAGCAGGGGCACTGAGTGTTCAGGTGTCGGAGAAAACCCCTGGCAAGCCCCAAGCTGTTGGCCCTAGTTTGGAAGTCGGGGAAGTAATCCCTTCTTTTAACCTCCGCGACCAAAACGGCGATCGACAGACGTTTGAAAGTTTGCGTGGGTCGAAAGGTTTACTCCTCCTTGTCCATCGCTCAGCCGATTGGTGACCCTGGTGTAAGAGCCAACTTGTACAGTTGGAACGCAAACGTAAAAGTTTTGAGCAAGATGGCATCAACGTCGCGGCTCTAAGTTACGACAGCGTCGAAACTTTGAAACATTTCAGCAAGCGACGAGGTATCGGATTTACATTAATCTCTGATCCAGGTTCGGTACTGATTCGCAAACTTGGCATTCTCAACCGATCGGTTCCGCAGAGGCATGTATTTTTTGGTATTCCTTACCCTGGTCAGTACCTCTTTAGTGAAAAGGGTGTTGCAAAAGCTAAATTCTTCGAACAAAACTATCGTGATCGTTTTACCGCGGGGTCGGTCATGGTACGTCAACTGGGGGTTGATCTAGGTGTACGTCGTACTGAAATCGAAACAGACCACCTCAAGGTTTCGTTGTGGGCAAGTGACCAAGTTTTAGTTGGAGGTAACCGCATTACTCTTGTGCTTGACATAAATATCAAAGATCGCATGCATGTATATGCTCCCGAAGTTGAAGGCTACATTCCGATCAAATGGGAATTAGAAAAGGTTGCTGGTGTGTCGAATTACACCACGATCTACCCGCAGCCCGAGATGTTACATTTACCCGTGATTGAAGAGATCGTTCCGGTTTACCAAAATTCAATACGTCTACTTACAGATATCAAGGTTGGACAGAAAAAGCAGCTTGAGCACCTGTTGAGCGATATGGGCAAACTTATCATTCGTGGCCGTCTTCGTTACCAAGCTTGCGACGACAAAATCTGCTATTTGCCTCAAGAAATTCCACTCGAGTGGATCTTTACCCTGGATGACTTGGATCGCACTAGGGTTCCCGAGAATCTGCGTCGCAAACACTCGACTTCCCAGCAGTAAGAGCAACCCAAACACTCGGGTTCGCAGGAAATGCGTCTAAGTAAAACGCAATAGCGACCCTTCGGCGAAACGGAAGTGTGCATGGCAGACTTAAGGACGCCATTTATCTCAACGGTATCGCTAGAATACAGGTGCTGCGAAAACTATCGCTATTGCAGAATTGATGGCTCTTTGCAAGAGCCAAGTTTGATATCTGACAATGCCGTCCGGAGGAAAATCTATGAAGACTCCTAGAATGAGAACCACCAGCAGGTTGCTCCAACGACGTCGTTTTGTTCAACTTGCCGGTCTAGCTTGGTTACCCTCGTCAACCAAGCTTCGTTCGGCTACGAACCGAACTGATTTGCAACTAAGCAGTAGAGGAGACGGTCCGAGAATAACGGCCATAAAAACCTATAAATTCAACGTTCCAACTGGTGCTCCAGCCACCAAAGACACTAACAGCGGTGGTCCAATGTCCAACGCCTTCAAAACCTGGCTGTTCGTAAAGATCGAAACGGACACTGGTGTTTATGGATGGGGCGAAGGGAGTATTGAGTGGTTATCGCCTGTTGTCGAGGAGACAATTCACGGGTGGACACCACTATTGATCGGCCGAAACCCACTCGATGTTAGAGCTTTATGTGGTGACATCACGGACAGACTCCCATGGAAAGGTGGCCCTGTAATAGGAACTGCTATTGCAGCTCTCAACATGGCCCTCTACGATATAGCCGGCAAGGTTTGGAAAACTCCGGTTTATCGTATCCTCGGAGGCCGTCGTCGTAATCGCATCAAAGTCTATCACGGCGGACTCAATTTTGAATCAGTTGAAAAGTCCCGTCGGTTGGCACGTGATGCAGTCGAGGCGGGGGCAATAGGCCTTAAGGGCAATCCACTCGAGTTACGTACATGGCCAATGGACCGCCGAGAACTAAAACACTGTGCTGAAATTGTTCGGGCAGTACGTGAAGAAGTAGGTCCCGATGTTGAGCTAATGCTCGACACTCATGGTAGCCCCAGTCCTGCTCTCAGTATCGCCTTTGCTGAAATGGTTGCACCCTATAGGCCCCTTTTCCTTGAAGAACCAGTTAAATTGGGATCTATCAAAGCATTACGAGAGGTTGCTTTGAAGAGTCCGGTGCCGATTGCGACAGGCGAAAAACTTTTTTCGTTCCGGGACTTTAAGGAGGTTATCGACGCTCGTGCTTGTGCCTTTTTGCAACCTGACATTAGCCACAGCTTTGGTATTACGAACTTTTTAGAGATCTCGCGTCTCGCCGAGGAAGCACAGATTTTAATGGCTCCACACAATGCCGGTGGTCCGGTCCACTTTGCCGCCTTGATGCAAGTCGACGCGGTCATACCAAATTTTCTAATACAAGAGGTTTCACTCCAATGGTTCCGTCGCTTTGGTGAATTCGTCGATCATGACTTCCTTTTGAAAGATGGTTTCGTGCAGTTAAGCGATCGTCCCGGGTTGGGTATCGAAGTCAAGGAAGATGTCATAGCTTCCATGCCCTACGATGAGAGCATGCCGTATCGCCAGTATCGCAATGCAGATGGCAGCTGGAAAGGCTGGTAAAAAACACAAAAAGATGTCGACCAGGTCGTACTATTCGTGAGATCCCAACGCTTATTTGTGTGTCTCAGTTTAAACCACGGATGATTAAGAGCGGTGGTCGCGCAAGTCTTGCCCGGTCATTTCCTTAGGAGTAGGGAGGCCCAGAAGGCCTAGAATGGTGGGAGCAATGTCGCGGAGTGACCCTCCGGTTTTCAATGGTCCCTTGAAGTCACTCACAACAATGAGTGGGACAGGAAATGTTGTGTGATAGGTGTGAGGGAGGCCCGTTTCTGGGTCGACCAATAAGTCCGCGTTACCGTGGTCGGCAGTGATTATCCAGTTACCTCCTTCTGTTCGCAAGGACTCTTCAATCTTCCCCAGGCATTCATCGACCGTTTCTATTGCCTTCACTGCAGCCGAGATGACACCTGTGTGGCCGACCATATCGCCATTAGCAAAATTGACAATAATCAGGTTGAAGTCATCTTTAATGCCTTTCATTACAACTTCACAGACTCCTGCTGCACTCATTTCGGGTTGTAGGTCATAAGTGGCAACCTTTGGAGAGGCGATCATCTCACGTTCTTCTCTTGGAAACGGCTCTTCGTTTCCACCGTTAAAGAAGTAAGTAACATGTGGATATTTCTCAGTTTCAGCCACTCGTAAATTGCGCAATCCAGCTTCGGAAATAAGTTCACCTAGTATGTGCTGTGGTTGAGACGGAGGTAGTACTACTGGGAAGCCATAGCTTCTGTCATACTCCGTCATCGTAATGTAGTGCAGATCTAAAGGTGTTATTTCTCTCGGTAGCTCTTCCATTGATGGAAAATTCAACATTAAGGAGAGCTGACGAGCACGATCTGCCCGGAAGTTGAAGAATAGAACTGCATCTCCATCTTGAATTGTTGCTACAGGCGATCCGTCATTGTCCTGTAATACCGTAGGTTCGACGAATTCGTCGGTTATCCCACGTGCATAGGAGGCACGAATAGCTTGAACTGGGTCAGTTGCTCTGATGCCTTCACCAAGCACGATAGCTTGAAAAGCGCGCAAAGTGCGCTCCCAACGTCGGTCGCGGTCCATAGCGTAGTAACGGCCGCTAATTGATGCAATCTTTCCGACTCCAATTTCACTCATTTTGGAACCGAGCTCTGATATCGAATCTACACCACTTTCTGGTGGGACATCACGACCGTCAGAAAAGGCATGGACAAATACATTTTCAACACCTTTAGATTTAGCCATTTTCAATAGGGCATATAGATGTGAGCTGTGAGAATGTACACCTCCAGCGCTGACTAAGCCAAGTAAATGCAGTCGATGGTAACGGGCGTGCTCCATGGTACGACTGAGTGCTGTATTGTCAAATAGTTCACCTGTCTCGATCAGGTTATCGATGCGAGTCACGTCCATCTTGACAATACGTCCAGCCCCGATATTTAGATGGCCAACTTCGCTGTTGCCCATCTGCCCATCTGGAAGTCCAACAAAAGGTCCATCGGTACGAATTGTTGTTGATGGAAATTCACGGCGTAGCCGGTCAAAATTGGGTGTATGGGCCAGCGCCACGGCATTGTTCAAAGGGTCCGGATTTTCTCCCCAGCCATCCATAATGGTGAGGACCAGGGGTTTGTTGTGGTTTGCCGTCATGACCTAGTGCCTTTTTATTATCTCAGGGGTTGTCCAGGGTGGCTCGTGTAATGTGGCGAAGAAGGAGAATTAGATTTTTACAGGGTATTATTAGATTGGTACATATTACTAGTTGTTCGAAGTGTTCCAATAGAAGTGGCTGCCGTCGTCAAATTTAAATAATTGACCCTGGACGAGTTTGCAATGGGTGGCTTTGTATGGTGTTTAACATGCAATCACTAAAAAGTATGAACCTTTGGTTGGATAAAAATTACAGGAGTCATATAATTTCAAATCGAGGAGAAATCAACTTTTCATGAGTAACGATCACAAACTTCGCAGTCAAGAATGGTTTGGCCGCAAAGACAAACTTGGTTTCATTCATCGTTCGTGGATGAGGGGATATCCAACGGCTGTTTTCCAGAATAAACCGGTCATAGGTATCTGTAATTCGTGGAGTGAGTTAACTCCTTGCAACTCACACTTGCGAGATGTTGCTGAGGCTGTCAAGCGTGGTGTGTGGGCAGCTGGAGGATTCCCGCTTGAATTTCCCACGATATCGTTAGGGGAACCCTACATGCGTCCCTCGTCAATGATGTTCCGCAATCTGATGGCGATGGATGTTGAAGAATCAATCCGCGCCAACCCAATTGATGGGGTGGTTTTGTTGTGTGGCTGCGACAAGACTACTCCAGCTCAGTTGATGGGGGCCGCTAGTGCTGATATACCATCTATTGTTGTTCCTGGTGGACCAATGCTACGGGGAATGTTTAAGAATAAGGAAATAGGTTCAGGTACCGATGTTTGGCACTACTGGGATGAGTTTCGTGCTGGACGGGTTAGCGAAGAAGACTGGTGTGAACTAGAGTCATGTATGAGTCGAAGTGTTGGCCATTGCATGGTGATGGGGACAGCTTCCACGATGACAAGTCTAGCTGAAGCATTAGGAATGACACTTACTGGGTGTGCCAATATTCCAGCTGCCGATTCACGTCGTAATGTAATTGCCCAAGACAGCGGTAAACGCATCGTAGAGATGGTCCACGAAGACATGCGCCCTTCTCAGATCCTCACACAGGACGCTATCGAGAATGCTATCCGTGTTGACATGGCTATTGGTGGTTCAACTAATGCGATTATCCATCTTGTTGCGATCGCTGGGCGTTTGGGTATCAAATTGCCACTATCCCTTTTCGACGAAATCTCACGCACAACTCCGATGATTACCAACGTAGTTCCATCAGGAGAGCATCTTATGGAGGATATGTTTTATGCTGGCGGCATTCCGGTTGTTATGAAACACATTGCATCTCTGTTACACGAAAATGCCGTCACGGTGACCGGCAAGACGGTGGGAGAGAATATTGCCTTGGCTGAATGTCATAACCCTTCTGTAATCAGACCGCTGGACAATCCGGTTGAGACTGAAGGTGGGACTGTGGTCCTCCATGGCAACCTTGCCCCTAACGGAGCAGTCATCAAGCAAAGCGCTGCAACAAAGCATTTACTCAACCACACTGGCCGTGCAGTCGTATTTGAAGATCATGATGATTTTATGGCTCGGCACGATGACCCGGATCTTGATATTGACGCCGATTGTGTCATGGTACTCAAGAATGGTGGCCCTATAGGTGGCCCGGGTATGCCTGAATACGGTAACCTTCCGATACCCGCTAAATTACTCAAACAGGGCGTCAAAGATATGGTGCGTATCAGCGACGCTCGTATGAGTGGTACCAGTTATGGAACGGTTGTACTTCACATTTCACCTGAAGCTGCTATTGGAGGTCCATTAGCAATTGTTCAGGACGGGGATAAGATTGAGCTCGATGTTGAGAACCGAAAAATCAACTTGTTAATTTCTGACGAGGAGCTTGAGCAAAGACTGAAAACATGGAAATCGCGACCACGTCACTATGACCGAGGATATGGTCGTCTGTATATCGAACACACTTTACAAGCAGACGAGGGATGTGATTTTGACTTTCTGCCTAGGTGGGCAGGACAAGGCGAGCTTGATCTGACTGAAGAAGAGGCAGCCAAGCGCGCCTCAGAAAATTTACCGTTAGCTTTTTGATTTACGTGCCGAGAAAACGGCATCAATTGAAGCGAAGATTCAATACTATTTGCAAGAAACGAGAGTTGCTTGCACTCATACACTTCGTATTGAGGAGGCTAAGGATTTTTGGCGGATCGTATAGCCTTCATTTTTCGGAGCAGTTGCTAGGAGTTTTCAAGACTCCCATATATAATTCCATGAAAACCTCCCCCCATTTGTTTCCTATGTCCTCTCAATGGATAAGAACGTTTTTTTTACTAATTTCGACAGCCGTTGTAGTTGTAGCAGCTCGTGCAGATCTGCTGAAACTCCAGAACGGCGACCACATTAGTGGAAAGGTTGAAAAGTTTGTTGATGGAAAATTGATTTTCAAGACGGAATGGGCCGGATCTATTCAGGTTTCTTGGAGCTCCGTCGACGTTTTGGAGTCCGATACGACCTTCTCGGTCATGACTACCGAAGGTGAGATTTATTCCGGGTCATTGCACAAGGCTAAATCATCGCTTAGTGTAACTACTGACCAGAGGACGAATACTTTGGAGGCAGCAGAGGTCGTTTCGATCTCACCGACTGGAAGGAGTATATGGGACCGCATCGACGGCACTTTCAATCTCGGTTACAGTATGGTACGTGGAAGTTCTAATACCACGCAATCTGCTCTTAGCACTAATGTTCACTATGAACAGCCGAAATATAGGATTCAAGGCAGTATCCTCTCGACTCTCAATGAACCAGAGGAAGGTCAAGCCACCAGTCGTCACACCTTAGATGCTCGCTATGATCGATTTTTGAGTAGTAGATCATTTTTGTTTATGTTGAGCGGTCTCGAACGCAACGAGCAACAACTACTCAACCTGCGTACTAAATTCGGCGGTGGGTTAGCTCGAAAATTAATTAACACTAAAAAAACAACCTTATCATTGCTGGGCGGAATCAACTTTGCCAATGAACAATACCGTTTTGGAGGTGGTAGTACATTTCCGACTACTACTCGTGGAGAAGGTCTAGCAGTCTTTGATTTCAGAACAACTAAATTGGCTGGGATCGAATTTACATTGCGCGTTGCACTCCACCCTACTTTGAGCAGTACCAATCGTTACCGAATTGAGTCTGATAGTGGTCTACGTATTCCAATCACCAAGAACTTTATGTGGGGGGTGAGTCTGTATGATCGGTTCGATTCCCGTCCACCTGTGCCAGTGCAAAGAAATGATTATGGATTACTTAGCACTCTTGGCTACAAGTTTTAGCAATCGAAGTCGACAAGTCAACCCATCACACAGATCGGATGTAAGGTAACTGCCCTATCCTGCCAAAAAGTTTTTCAGGAGTTTTTTGCCAACAGTGGTAAGTATAGACTCAGGGTGAAACTGCAAACCCTCAATAGGATATTGTTTGTGTCTAACTCCCATGATGACACCATCAGCTGTTGTAGCACTCACTTCGAGTTCAGCTGGTAAGGATTCTCTAGAAACTACCAGTGAATGGTAACGTGTAGCCGTAAAGTCTTGCTCTATATCAGAGAATATGGTTTTTTGGTCGTGGCGAATTTTGCTTATTTTGCCATGCATCAGGTACGGTGCTTGCACGATCTTACCGCCAAAAGCCCTGCCAATAGATTGATGTCCAAGACAAACGCCCAGAATTGGCACATGCTCCGCCATTCTTTTGATGAGTGCAACTGAAATGCCAGCTTCGTTGGGAGTACACGGACCTGGTGAAATTACAATGTGGTCTGGGTTGCGGTTGATGACCTGATCGATTGTAATTTGGTCGTTGCGGTAGATTTCAAGAGTCGCTCCCAGTTCACCAAGATATTGCACGAGGTTATAGGTGAAAGAGTCGTAGTTGTCTATTACGAGGACCATTAGATCTTAGCTGGTTGGGAAAAATCAGTTACTTTATGCCTTCACTATAGCGAGATGAGAAACTAAGTGATTCATGCCCGAACTCCCCGAGGTCGAAGTCATTGTTCGTGGACTGCGTCGTTGTGCTGTGGGTCGCCGTATCTCACGGGCTGAATTTCTGTGGTCCGGTTTAGTGATAGGTGACGCTCAGAGAACAGCCAATTTGCTACAGGGTCTCACTATCTGTCAGGTTCGACGTTACGGTAAGTACATCTTAATTGATGTCGAAGAGAGACGCCAGAGGTACTATCTTACTATCCATCTAAGAATGACAGGCAATTTCATTGTTAATGGAAAACCTGGACCCTACACGCGTGCAATTCTAGATCTTGAGGATGGTTCAACACTTGTCTATCACGATATTAGAAAGTTTGGACGATGGCAGCTTTCTGACAAGCTGCCTGCGCGTTTATCAGAGCTAGGGCCGGAACCTCTTGAGATTTCTGAAGACGAGTTCTTTAATTTGTTGAGTGTTCGTCGAGGCATGATAAAAGCACTGTTGCTCAATCAAGAATTTGTACGCGGACTTGGAAACATATACGCGGATGAGGCTCTATTTCGCGCCCGTGTTCACCCCAGAACGGATAGCTCAAGGATTGGGCCAAAGCGAGCCAGGAGACTACATCGATCGATCAACGAAGTTCTCCTCGACGCGATCGAGGCAGGAGGGTCAACAGTCAACAATTATGTTAGCAGTGATGGCATGCAGGGGTACTTCCAGTTACAGGTGCTTGTATATGGGAAAACTGGTAAACCTTGTCAGGTATGTGGAACTTCGATCCGACGTATTATTATCTCGAGCCGAAGTACGCACTTCTGCTCCAAATGTCAGAGGAAATAAGCTAACAGTATGCCACGAGAGTTCAGGAGTCCCGTTCTTTTTCGTGCAGATCACCCAACTCACCACTATGCAGACACGCTTGGTCTTTACAGCTTCAAGCCCGGTGTGAGTTTAGTTTAGGCTGCCACAGGGAATTGAGCCACCTCCGGCTTGGCATACGCCGTTGGCTCGACTGGCGCAAGCCCCCAGAGAAGTTTCACTAGAAGTCTGCGCAGCAAAACTTGAGAAAAGTTTTTCGACCGCATCACTACTACAGTTAGAACACCTTGCGGGTGTAACCTTCTCCTGAGAGCTGAGCACCAGAGTTTCGAAATCGGTTCCGCAGTCGGTGCAGTGGTATTCAAATATAGGCACGGCCAACTCCATTGTAGCTGCGATATGAGAGTGAGGCAATGCTCGAGCTCAACCGAGCTGCAGGTCCTGCCAGATCTTGTCTACTCGCCGTTTGACATCCTCATCCATTTTGATGACGTCGGGCCAGGGGCGGACGAAACCTTCTTCGGGCCATTTACGGGTAGCATCGATACCCATTTTCGAACCATAGTTTGGTAAGCGGCTAGAATGATCGAGTTGATCGATTGGCCCCATGACGAATTGTATATCCCGTTCGGGGTCAATATTGTTGAGAGCTTTCCAGGCGACTTCGCTGAGATTCTGGACGTTGACGTCTTCATCGACCACAACAATACATTTTGTGAACATCGCTTGTCCCAATCCCCAGACTGTGTTCATGACTTTGCGTGCTTGTAATGGATAGGATTTACGAATCGACATTATCATCATATTGTGAAAGATGCCTTCTGCAGGCATGTTGACATCAATCAACTCTGGGATCTGTAGTTTCATTAGAGGGAGAAAAACTCGTTCAATAGTTTTCCCCATGTAATAGTCTTCCATTGGAGGCGGGCCGACTATCGTCGTTGCGTAGATTGGTTTTTTGCGTTGCGTAATACAAGTGACATGGAAAACGGGGAAATCATCCTCAAGTGAGTAGAAACCCGTGTGATCACCAAAAGGTCCTTCGGTGCGCAGTTCGCCGAGGGTGACGTACCCTTCTAGGACAATCTCTGCGTTGGCGGGCACTTCGAGATCGACCGTTTCGCACTTAACTAGTTCTACTGGTTTGTTACGTAGGAATCCGGCAAAAAGCATCTCATCGAGATCGGGTGGCAACGGTAAAATTGCGGACAATATTGTGGCGGGATCGGCGCCGATAGCGACGGCAATCTCCATACGTTCTTGTTTATTTTCCTTGAGAAGGCGACGATAGTGCTCGGCACCCTGCTTATGAGTTTGCCAATGCATACCAGTCGTGCATTCGTCATAGACCTGCATACGATACATGCCAACGTTGCGTTTTCCTGTCTCCGGATTTTTTGAAAAGACCAGTGGGAGTGTGATAAAACGTCCACCATCTTGTGGCCAACACTGCAAAATTGGATAGTCAAAAAGAGAAAATTCATCGTGTTTGATCACATCCTTAACAGCGCCAGTGGTGACTTCTCGTGGAAAAAAAGATCCCATTTCAGCTAGTTTTGGTAGCATCTTGAGCTTGCCGATGAGGCCCTGCGGAGTTTTCATTTCTAAGTATTCAGAAATCCGAGCAGCAATTGAATCGAGAGAGTCTACATTAAGAGCTAGCTCCATTTTGCGCATCCCAGCAAATGCGTTGATGAGTACAGGGATGTCAGAACCAGTGGGGTTTTCAAAAAGGAGTGCTGGGCCGCTATTCTTTACTGCACGATCGGCTAGCTCGGTAATTTCAAGCACTGGATCGACCGTGGCAGAGATACGTTTTAGCTCGCCATTTTCTTCAAGTACTGTGATAAATTCGCGGAGATCTGTATAAGCCATAAAGGTATTCCTGTCGGTTTCTATTTCTCGTGGTTTTTTAAGTGATGTAACAATCTAGTTTGTGATGTCTTCGAATTTCGGACTATAACCTTCTGATTCTAGGGAAAATTGATGCATTCTTGTTGGACTCCGTCACTATAATTTTTGGATATCAACCTCCGACACGACACTCAAAGTAAAGTTAGCATCAGAGAAACTGGGTTGATCAAAGTGTCAAGTAAAACAGCGAGCTCGCTATAATAACCGTCATGCAGCTGCAGAAATTAGTTCGTATCCGACAGAATTTTCCTGATAGAGCATTACCTGACGTGTCAGCAGCAGTGCGTGCACAGATGGAAAGTGCCGATTGGGCTCTTGCAGTCAAGCCTGGCAGCCGTATTGCTGTTGGTGTTGGTAGCCGTGGAATCACAAATATAGATGTGATTACCAAATCGGTGGTCGAATTTTGGAAGTCACGGAATGTGCAGCCTTTTTTGATTCCGGTAATGGGCAGTCATGGTTCTGCTTCGGCTGAGGGTCAAGCCAGTGTGCTTGCACACTATGGCATTACCGAAGAGACGATGGGAGCGCCTGTGGTTAGTTCACTTGACGTTGTTCCAATTGGTACCACCCCTACTGGCATTGAAGTAGTTATGGATCGCCAAGCACATGAGGCAGACGGGACTATGTTGCTGAGTCGTGTGAAGTGGCACACTGATTTTGATGGCAAGCTCGAGAGTGGCATTCATAAGATGATGGCGATTGGGTTGGGGAAATGGGCAGGTGCAAAACGCTATCACACTTTCGGGCTTGAGTATGGACTTGAAGAGGTCATTCGTAGTGCAGGGAAGGTCATGCTTAATACGGGCAAGATGTTAGGAGGAATGGCGATCCTTGAGGATGCTTACCACAGTACCGCCGAAGTTGCCGCTGTAGGGGCCGCGGAGATGGTGGAGAGGGAAGAAGAATTACTCGCCAAAGTGAAGTCCTGGAAACCAAACATACCCGTTCAGAAAGTAGATTTATTGCTTGTCGATGAAATTGGCAAGAACTTTAGCGGGGCAGGCATGGACACCAAAATCGTCAACCGGAGTGGGCGTAACGGCCCAAATACTTGGCCTGACGTACCCAAAATTTCCCGCATCATTGTTCGTGATCTCTCTCCACTTAGCTACGGCAACGCGATTGGTATAGGGCTGGCTGATGCTATCACAGATAGATTGTTTAAGAAGGTTGACTTTGAAGCCATGTACGTCAATAGTTTGACAGCATCTAGTCCGGCAGCGTCTTTCACGCCGATGCATTTTGCGAGTGATCGTCTCTGTATCGAAAAAATAGCACCGACTTGCGGCAAGCTTGATTTGAGGGATGTCACGATTGCTTGGATTCGCAACTCCATGGATATCGGGGAATTGATGGTCAGCGAAGGGTTGATTGACGAGGTGTCTACTGACTCCCAGATTGAGATCATAAGTGACCCAATGGATCTAGAATTTGATTCAGAAGACAATCTCATCAATTTGATGAACATAGATTCGCCGACACACTAGCTAGGTGAATTCTTTCGTCCAGCTTTGAGAAAATGATCGACAGGTTACGGTGGTTCATTTAAAGGTTTTCCGGGGCATGTGACACAGGGTTTATTGTGATTGCATGACGGTTTCCAATTTATGATGCCCATCTATCAAGTAGTAATTCTGGCTCTAGTTCAGGCTGCAACGGAATTTCTCCCGATTAGCAGTACGGCACATCTAGTTGTCATCCCGTGGCTGTTAGGTTGGAACGATCCGGGTCTTGATTTCAGCATTGCATTACACCTAGGAACGCTTATTGCTGTCCTGAGTTACTTTTCAAAGACTTGGTTGAGGCTAATATCCCTTAGCTTAGGAAGGAAAGCTCTCGTTCCTTCCGCTGGAGAGCAAGATCATGACCTTTATGACAACCCGAAATTATTTTGGTTCTTGGTCGCGGCTACAGTTCCGGCTGGTATTGCGGGATTACTGTTTGAAGACCACATAGAAACCACCTTCCGGAGTCCGGTTGTAATTGGTGTTATGCTGATCGCTGGTGGCTTATTGATTGGCCTGGCAGATCGACAAAAAAGATTATTGAAGAACCTTGGTAATGTAAACTTTGTGCACTCTATGATCATAGGTTGTGCACAGACATTAGCATTAGTTCCCGGCACATCCAGATCGGGAATTACGATTGCGGCAGCTATGTTCCTGGGGGTTGAGCGACCTTCGGCTGCTCGATTTTCCTTCCTATTATCAAGCCCTATTATTTTAGGTGCCTCACTAAAAGCGGTCTATGATCTTTCGGTTGAGGGTGGAATTGTTAGTCACATGCAGGCACCATTTTTGGTAGGTATCATCGTAAGTGCGATTACAGGGTATGCTGTTATTGCCTTGTTTGTCAGCTATCTACAGAGGCGTACGATGAAAATCTTCGTCTATTATCGAGTCATCTCTGGCATAATAATACTGGCCCTAGCGTCATTCTTCGGTTCCTCTTTGGCCGATTGATACCAAGTGTGCCTTTTGGGCTTGGCTTGGTTTGGCAGGGAGAGGCGAAGTGACGTTTTTACAACCCACTGAGAAACCTAGGCTCAATGAGCTGATGGGTCTACTCTCGCTCATTCTGGGCATCTGCATTGCTCTGAGCTTGGTCTCCTATTACCCCTTTGATCCATCCTGGAATACGGCGGAAACACACGGTGAATTTCGCAATCTCATCGGTAAACCAGGAGCTTATGGCAGTGACTTAGTCCTTCAGGTACTGGGATTGGCGGCTTATGTATTGCCAGGTTTTGCCTTTGTAGTCGGTTGGTACTGGATTCGCTCTACGCCGATCAGCCGCCCTATTGAGAGATTTATTGGTGCTATATGCTTTGTAACAACAATGTGTACGGGTTTGGCACTAAGCCAGATGTCACCTATATTCCATGGTTCTGTCTTACTTGGAGGTACGTTGGGTCTGATAATGGCCGATCTACTAGTGGGATTTTTCAATCAAGTGGGATCTTTGTTCGCCTTACTGGCAGCGGCTGTTATTTCTGTCTACATGATGACCTCGTTTACAATAGGGGCCACCACAGCTTGGCTGAAGACACTGGGTCATCCAGTCGACGTATTGCGTCAGCGATGGCAGACCTGGCGTGAGCATCAGCGTCACAAAGTGGCGGCAAGTCGCGCCCGTCGAGCTGAAACAAAGGCATCCATAACTTCCGAGCAGCTTCCTGAACTGCCTGAAGTAGCTGCTGTTGCCTACGATTCGAGCCACATGGACGAGACGACGTTGTCTATTTTTGATGACGGGTCATCAATAGAAAATTCTGAAACTACTCTGCCACCAATTATTCCTTATACGGATACACCACGGAAGGATGATGATGGAATGGAAGCGGTAGGATCATCTTCTGGCGAGGTAAATTCTCTTGGAGAACATTCACAACGCTCAGATGCTGTGACTCAGCTAGATAGTGAAACGTCCCCAGTCTCTAGTCCTAAGATAAGCTACCAATTGCCATCAACGTCGTTGCTAAAATCGCCACCACCTCGAGGGTTTTTCGACCCCGATGAGTTGCAGGAAACTGCGCGAACTATTTGTGCGAAATACGAAGAATTTGGAGTGAAGGGCTCGGTACAGCAAATCAACCCTGGGCCGGTTGTAACAACATTTGAGTTCAAGCCAGATCCAGGTGTCAAGTACAGTAGAGTAACTCATCTAGCAGAAGATCTATGTCTAGCTCTCGAGTGTGAATCGATTCTCGTGGAAAGAATTCCTGGCAAGTCTACGATTGGCATCGAGGTTCCCAACAGGAAGCGCGAAATTATCACGTTGCGGGAAATTATTGAATCACCCGAGTTTGATGGATCAGATTCCCTTTTAACTCTTGCCCTCGGCAAAGATATTAATGGAAGGATTCACACTGGGACCTTGGACTCGATGCCGCATTTACTAGTGGCTGGCTCAACTGGGTCCGGCAAGAGTGTCCTAATCAACAGCCTAGTGATGTCGATTCTTTATACCTCTACACCCGAACAGGTGCGCTTCATCATGGTTGATCCGAAGACAGTTGAATTAGGACTTTACGAAGACATTCCACATCTACTAACACCAGTCATAACGGACATGAAGAAGGCATCGAATGCGCTTAGAAATGTTACCCGTGAGATGGAACAACGGCTCAAGCTGCTTGCCGAACATGGAGTTCGTAATATTAGCCAATTTAACAAGAAGCTGGTAAAGCTCAACGCAGAGCGAGAGCAGGATGCCCCCGAGCTCCCATCAAGTCTGCCTTATATAGTCATAATCATCGACGAGCTGGCTGATCTGATGATGATTGAGGGTCGTCAAGTTGAAGAATCCATCACACGGTTGGCGCAAATGGCACGAGCAGCCGGGATTCATCTAATTTTGGCCACTCAACGGCCGAGCGTGGATGTTATCACCGGTTTGATCAAGGCCAATGTGCCTGCAAGAATTTCATTCCGTTTGGCAACGCGTGTTGATTCACGGACAATTCTAGATGCGATGGGTGCGGAGTCATTACTAGGGCGAGGCGATATGCTCTTTTTACCTCCTGGCTCTGGGCGGATGACTCGACTACATGGCCCATTGGTGACCGAGGAAGAAAGCCATAGCGTCGTGGATTTCTGGAAAACACAGGCGCAGCCAGAATACAAAGATGAGTTTCTTCGCAAACCCGATGACGAGGACGAGTCATCAGATGCTGCCAAGAGGAGCAATGAAGTTTTTGATGACCCAGCGTACCAAGATGCTGTTCGGGTTGTCCTTGAGATGGGTAAAGCTTCGACCTCAACGTTGCAAAGGCGACTTCGATTGGGATACGGGCGAGCTGCACGCATTCTTGATGCGATGGAGAGTGACGGGATCATTGGCCCGCCTGATGGCAGTCGACCCCGCGAGGTGCTGAAATCCCCAGACTGGTTGGTGGAAGTCGAGGGGAGATAATGGTATCTCTAAGCCGAGATGTGTGTTGCCTTAACTAGGGTTACCTCGACGGGTCAACCGGTAATGGACGGCTTCTAGGACTAGCCGCTATTTGTGTCGACGGTTGGCTGTACGCAAAGACAGCCAGGCAGGTTGACCCGTCGAATAACGTCTCTATGCTGCTTTCCTGGCTTGATATTCCTTGAGGTTCTTCATAAAGACAGGCATGTAGAGATATTGATCGTGCCATGTACGACCGCTAACCATATTGCCGTCTATGACACATCCTTCGTTGACAAATGTTCCTCCAGAAAACTCAACATCAAGTTGGCACTTGGGAACAGTCGCCATTTTTTTATTGCGAATCACATCCGCCGCAGCCACAATCTCCACACCGTGACATACGCAAGCAACAGGTTTTTTTTCCTCAAAGAAGTGCCGCACAATATTGAGTAGATCTTTGTCATAACGCAGATACTCGGGTGCTCTCCCTCCCGTCACAAATAGACCGTCGTACTCGTTTGGATCGACATCTCGAAATGCGATTGTGGCTTCGATGTGGTAACTGGGGCCTTCACGCGTGATATCCCATCCTGGTGGAATCTCATGCATAACCATCGCGTAAACGCGCGCTTCTGGCCCTGTGACTACCATTTCAAAACCATCTTCTTGTACGCGGTAAAACGGATAGAGAGTATCTACCGCCTCAACTGCATCACCTACTGGCATAAGAACTTTAGACATATTGACCTCTTAACAACACTTCCGGAACCATCGTTTGTTCCGATGAGCACTAGAATACCCTA
>DJHJ01000022.1 GCA_002433055.1 Acidobacteriia bacterium UBA6623
GAACTTGCGGCAGAAGGGAAGGCTCCGACCGAAGCGTATCGTGAAACTCTCGAATCATGGGGGCCGGACGCTATGCTTGCAGACGTATCAGGTCCGAGGGGAAAGCGATTTGTTTCTGGAATAACACAAGGCTCAACAGAAGCTGGAGCCATCGCTGATGAACTTGTGACGCAAAGAGCAAATAAAGAGTTTGATCGAATAACGAAAGAAGCCGCTCGATTAATGAATGCTCGAACAGACGCGACTAGGTTGGCTGATGTTCTGGATCGCCGCGCCGCGAGTTTATCCAAGCCATTCTATGAAGCCGCTAGAAAAGGCGAGGGGTCTATTCTTAATAAATCTGATTTCGATCATTATTTAACTGATCTTGCCGATGATTTTAGACCGGCTTATAACAAGGCACGAAGGCTTGCTAAAAGGGAAGGGAAAAAACTTCCGAGTTGGAATGAATTTATTAAAAAGGATCAAGACGGCTTCTTTGAAGATCCTACGGTTGATATAAGAACGATGCAGTTGATGAAGATTGCGCTTGATGGTCAGGTTGAAGTTGGGAAAAGACCGACATCACAAATGCCTCAAATGGAGCTGGATTCATTAAGGGGTGTCCGTAATAGCTTTAATGATCTGCTTGCTGGATTTAACCCCACCTATAAGGCCGCTAATCTAGTCCGAAAGGTCGGGTACGACATTAAAGATGCTGTCGAAGCTGGTAGAAAATTCAGAAGTGTTACCGAATACGATCCTAGTGATGTCGAATTTGACAGGGTATGGAACGGTCTAAAAACAGATATTGAGCGCACGGCATTTCGCAGTGGGATGCTCGAAGACCTGAAAGTTTTGGGACGCAATGAGAGATCTTCACTCGCAAACAAAATTGAACGTGACACCATTACTAAAGATAGATTAAGAAAAACCTTTCCCGATGAGGAATCATTTAATGATTTTATGAAAACATTGGGTGCTGAAAAAGCGTATGGAGAAACAAGAAAGATTGCAACGGGTGGTTCACGAACAGCTAGAACTGGCACCGATGTACAAGAGGCTTTTGAAAATGCACCAGGTCAAGTATTACAAAGCATGTATGAAGCGAATATCAATCCAGGTTATGCGGCAGTTCAAGGCACAGGGAAACTTGCCAATCTCTACCAGAAGTTTAGGAATAGAAAACTTGCTGAAGAAGCCGCGAATATTGAGTTCACTAAGCCAGGCGAAGCAGTAGAGAAGTTAGATCAACTACAACGCATTTACACCGGTATTAACAAAACTGATCAAGCATTACTCCAAGAGTTGCGCCGCAGAATGGCCGGAACAACATCGAGGGCAGTGGGGTCCGGTATAAGCACGTTTGCCAATAATCCTGATGTTGGTTTGCTTGCAAGATGATCAAAACCATCATCGCTACTGCCGCGCTAGTCGCGGCTTTTTTTATGCCTGCATGGGCAGGGCCACCACCAGGCGGGCAGGTTCGCATGATCCCATTTCAGACCTATTGTCATGCTGACGAGCTGTTGATGATCAAGGCAGTGATGATGTCGTTTGGCCAGCATATCTCAATCGTGGGGAGTACCCATGGCGGGTTGACGATCCACATTTTTGAAAATCCTGATGAAGAAACGATGTCGATTATGGCGACAAGTGATGCACAACCACCGGCGGAAAGTTGTCTAATTTTTAGTCTGAAGGATGTGGATCATTTTATTCGCCCATCAGTGATGCCGCCGAGAACAAGTGATAAAGAGAAAGACATATGAGCGAGATAACAGATGTAGAGATTGGCAAGCTCATTGAAAAGGTCGATTCCCTCGAACGTACCATCCGAGATAACAACGCTCGACTTTATATCTTAGAAAAAGAACTGACCAAAGCTAAAGGTATGGGAATCGGGATTTTCTTGATGGCGATTGGCGGCACCTCGGTCATTACTTCACTCGTAACCAAGTGGATGAACCAATGAATATCCCTACTTATTTGCTCGGAGCAATCATCTTCGTTGTGGCGCAAACCAGCGCGGGAATCTGGTGGGCAAGCGGACTCAGTTCAGAAGTTGATCGGCTTGCTGGAATTCAAGGCGAAGCTATCCCAGCTTTGGAGGCCGAAGCGGTGCAATGTGGCAAGGCGATACACGATCAGGGTCAGCAGATCGAGCGAATTAAGGAGCTGACTGCTGAGACTTCAGGACTAGATGTTCTTGGCTTCCGCATTGATTCGATGACAAAGGAAATCGAAAACATCAAGGAAGCGCAGAGAGACATCATCGCTCAGCACGAAAAAATCTTCACTATGCTTTCGTCCGGTCAGATGCAACAGAAGAGTAATCCCTATAACTGATGGACAGTCGATTTTTCATAGGCATTGGTATCACTCTTTTGGTGCAAGCCGCTGGAATAGTTTGGTGGGCATCTAGTCTACAAAGTGCAGTTCAGCACAACGATTTTCAGATCAAGATGATGAGTAAGGATGTGGATAAGAACTCATCCTTTGTTGAACTTTGGCCCGCTGGAAAGTGGGGTTCGGGAAGTCTACCAAGTGATGTAAAGCAAGACCTAAAGATCGAGCGGTTGGAGATGCAAGTGGGAAAACTTACTGACAAGATTTATGGAAATGGCGAATGAATCACCTTTACGACATTCAGATGACTTGGTTCCAACATGCCAAACATGCGTGGAAAATGTCTTTCAAATTACTTCTTTTATCGTTGACTGCTTTGGTACATGGACTGTTACCGTTTACGTTTTTATCGACAACCTCTGATGGAATAAAGAAACTCCATGAAGAGTTATGACGATCACAGAATCAGCTCAAAAAAAGGTAGATCAGACTTTAAATGGAGAAGGCTTCTTAGGAATACATCTAGAAGGTGGCGGCTGTTCAGGTTATCAAATAAAGCTATCGCCTACCACAGAGCTACCACAAGACGCTCAGATGATAACCACAACGATTTTCTCCGACCCCACCTCTTTGGGGCTTTTGGATGATGCAAAGATGGATTGGATTGACGATCCGTTTCGACCGACCTTTCACTTCACACCACCGACAGGCGCTAGTTCCTGTGGGTGTGGAAACAGTTTCACAGTCTAGGAGACAACATGGACAAATGGAAAGAATTATCAGCTGGAAAGAAAAGATTTTACGCGGCCCTGGCGATCATCATCGTAGTCGCGGTCGTAGGTTGGGTCACTGGCTGGTGGTCATCGCCGGATGTGCCTGTGCAGTAGGATGCTCGACGATAAAAAAAGCGGCGGTAGTGGGAGCGGGAACGCTTGGGGTCGGTGCACTTGTCTCGACTGTGACCAGTGGAACTGCCCCTGTACTACTGGGGACAGCGGGGACTGCCTCTGTGCTGACTGCGGGTGCCGACCTCTTAGTTACACCGAAAGGAAAAAACATTATGAATGAATCTTGTGCGCCTGATAACCTGTTCACAGCATTGGGTGATCTGGTTTCTGTTGCGGGTTGGGGAATAGTTCTTATTATTTTGGTACCCATGATATTTTCATGGCTGCTGCCTGGTCCCGTGAAGTTCAAATCAAAGAAAGACTGATGTGATCCCTCTTGTAGAAGTTTTATGGCACGACAGCTTTATTGAAGGAGAGTGGAAGGACTATGCGAAACCTACCGAAGAAGATTCACTTACAGCTACCTACGGTCTCCTGGTCTCCAAGGATAGACAGTGGGTGACTCTCGCTATGACCCATGTACCAGGGAAGTCTCCTTATTGGGGATCTCTCTGGCACATACCGCGTGGCATGGTTAAGGCGATCAACACACTCGGAGAAGTACCCGAAAAGCCGCGCACCAATGAGGTGTCAATTAATGAACACCCAATCAAACCCAACTACAATTTTTGACTCAATAGGACTCTGTTGCTCCGTGGAAAAACTACCCCCCAACCCGATAGCTCCCGCCTCGTCTTTTCATCAGAAACTGATGGATGCAAAAACAAAGGCGCAAGTGATTGACATACTTTGTACTCGCGGGAGTTCGATGGGGTGGTTTTCAGACATGCCAGACGGCCTGTGGGAAAAACTGGAATCTCTGAGACATCTGCCAAAACAATCGGCGTAACTGGCGAAACGCTGTTCGCGTTCCGTGCGCTCGAACAAGGATTAGTGCCGTCCGTACCGATGGGCGACAACTCGCAGTATGACTTTCTGATTGACAACGGATCTAAAATATCCCGCGTTCAAATCAAAGCGTCCTCACATCCAGACAGCTCAAGCAAGGTAGATCGCTACAACTTCACACTCAAACACTCAAATTACTCCCTCTATTCAGCCGAAGATATAGATGTCTTCGGCCTGGTTGTTATCCCTCTTAGACTTGTCTATATCGTCCCTCACACTGTCGTTTCTGACCTCACCAAAACATCCGTGTTCCCGACCAACAATTCAACGAGTAAAATGGAAGAATTCAGGGAGCGGTGGGATCTCTTGTAAGGGTACAATTTAGGGTACAATTTTTTGAAATGTTCAAAAATGCTTACACATAGAACAGTATCGACTCCGGGCCCGGGCACCAAAACTCCTTAAATTAAATTCTACTAATTCCGAAAACCCCTATAAAACAAGCACTTCTGTCTCTCACTATCTCTTACTGTATCCCCCCATCTTAGAAGGTTTAGGGTACAATTAGGGTACATTTTCAACAATCAGGAGACTGAAATGGCAAATGTACCCTTAACAGCCGTCAAGGTTGAAAACGCTTCGGCGATTGGCAAGGTCTATTACCTTTCTGATACCGGCGGCTTACGCTTGAAGGTAGATAAAGCGGGTCGTAAGTATTGGGACTTTCGTTTTATGTGGGGTGAAGGCAATCAACGTAAGCAAGCCAGTCACCGTATCGGTGCTTATCCTCAACTGTCTCTGAAGGAAGCAAGAGACAAACGCAACGAGGTGATCGAGGGTATCCAAGAAGGTGTGGACCCCCGACTTGAGAAGAAGATTAAGCGTCTTGAAAAAAGAACTGACGAAGCACGTGCGGCTTTAAGACTTAATGGTGTCACTACATTCAGGGATGTTGCAGAGCAGTGGATTACCAGCCGATCTGATCCCAATCAAACTAAACAGCCGTGGGATAAAAAGACTTTAGATAATACAGAAGGGCGTTTTGCAAATCATGTTTATGATGACATTGGAAACTTGCCCATCGAAGAAGTTACCTCTCAGATGATTCTTATAGTTCTCAAGAAATTAAATGATGCGGGTAAAACCTATTCTCGGAATAAAGCACAGGAGCAAATCAGTAATATTTATAGATACGCAAAAACTTGGGGTTTATGTCAGGAGAATCCTGCCGACATTGATATGCCTTCTGTCTTTGAGCCACACCAAGAAGAACATTTCGTAGCGTTACCGTGGGAGCAGATTCACGATCTTTGGTATGACATCGACCATTGGGAAGGCGCTGAACAGGAGCGTCAACGTGGAACTGTTGGGTTGAACCCGACCACCCGTATCTTGATTAAGTTGAGCATCTTGACGTTGGCTCGTCCTGGCGAGATCCGTAAGGCTGAATGGTCTGAGTTTAATTTCAAGGAACGCCTGTGGACTGTTCCTAACAGTCGCATGAAGTTTCGCCGCAAGAATCGAGGTAATCACTTTGTACCGCTGTCAGAGCAAGCGATTCTAATTCTAAAAGAATTGAAGAAAATTACCGGTCACTGTAAACATCTATTCCCACAGATTCGCGGTAAGGGAAATGTATTCAATGATGCAGGAGTTCTTAGTGAGAACACAGCTAGGTCCGCATGTCATCGTATGGGATATAAGATTCATGCTCACGGTTTTCGTCACATGGCCTCAACCTTCCTGAATGAACAGTACAAATTAGATAAGAAAGGTAAACCAGATGAACGAATGTTTGATAAAGATTGGGTCGAGTATGCGTTATCCCATATTGATAAGGACAAGACACGAGGCACCTATAACAACGCGAAGTATTTAGAACCTCGCGCTAATATGCTTCAGTTTTACGCTGACCAGATTGCACCACTTCCCCAAGCGCCACGTTTGAAGCTCGTCGGCTAGTTTTCTTAATCCAATCCTGAATATCATCCGACCGCCAAACCGTTATCGACGGTTTGGTAAGTCGGGTGGGTTCGGGGAATTCTTTATTTTGAATTAGTCGCCAGATGGTGCTCTTGCCTATGCCCGTCATGTGACTGACATCCGGTAGCCGTAACAGTCGAATTTCAGTCATCCTTTACCACTCGATACAGCCAGAAACCATCCTTAACTCGGCGTGATTCTGTTGTGAAAGACGGAGCGAAGCGATCTTTCCTGATGTCACGCAACCGGGCAGACACGCTGGTTTCGGGTGCGCCTAGCTTTTCTGAAATCTCTCGAAGACTGCGCCACTCACCATCACGCATAAGATTAAAGACATCGTGGAGCTGTGAACTCAGACGGTTTTTATCGAGGGTAGGGTTATACGTCTTACCGTCGAAGTAATCAGCCATGTTGTAAAGGGTGTCATGCCTGTGGTCGTGATAGAACTGCTTTGTTTTGCTCATAGTTGTTTTATTCATAGTCACCTCAAAATGGTATTTCGTCATCGAAGGGAATGCCGTCGTCTTTAGCTTTCTCTACCGATTCGATGTGTGCTGTTTGGAAAGAAGCCATCGCCTGTAAAACCTTTTCTTCAGACTCCAAGAATCCTTCATCAATGTGTTGGAGATCCTTCGAGGCAAAGCGCATGGGATCGCTCGACCAATCGTTTTTGTTTGCGTTGACAAAGACCTTCTGCTTATCGGTGCAATAGACGATCTGGTTGTTTGTCTTATCCACCTTCACCGCTTCAGCGAATGGAATAAGGTCGGGGATATAGAGGTGTTCTGAGCAACCCTGTTCCTGCTTGTCTCGGCCCCTCAGATCGCTGTGGAAGCCGCACTTCCATGCGCCGGGCCAAGCGGGTTCGCCTGGAACTCCCGTGCTTTCTTCGAGAACAGGGGAGCTGTGGAGACAGGTACGGCAGTTCATTTGAGCAACCTTTGTACCGTGACAAGTCTCTTTGAAATTGCACCAGCGGCACTGGTAATAGTCAGGCTTGTCTGAGATGCGCGGCGGTGCTTCTTCTGATTCGAGGATACGCAACGCCTTCTCTTTGAAATGCTCGAAGTCTTGGGAGTTGAAGTTGGTGCGGCAACTCATAATGTCTCGACCGCCTGGGGTGGCAACCGTCATGAAGTGGCGTTTCATGGTGCTGTATCCCATATAGAGCTGTGCCTGTGCGTAGTAGGTCGCGTTCCATTGTTCGAGTGCGCCTTTCTCACCATGCTCATCGATGAGTTTCCGAAAGCGCCTAAAGGATTTCTCTTGGACTTGTTTGTGTTCCCAGACATGCCACGTCTTAGGCGCACTACGGATGCCAAGCACTGCGCCATCCATGTGACCGGAGAAGTGACCGGCATAGTCCGAATATCCGATCTGTTCTCCACTGTGTTCGCGTGTCTGAAGCTCTTTTACGACGGGTCTCAGTCTCTTAGCCATCAGATCTTCACCAGAATGGCCGTCCTCGAAGCGTCTGAGCGTTGCCGCGTCGAATATTTCAGGTAATACCCAGCGCCAGCGATACCACAGTTGCCGTTCACAATCGCCACCCAAGGCGCTCATGCCAAGATAGGGTCGAGTGCTTGGTGGATTGGCATTGATGATGCTTTGGTCTAAAGCATCGAGGGTGGGATCACGAGGCGAGGGTAGTTGAACCATAGTTAATCCTCAAAGTGATCTGCTACCCCGACCCCATGTCGCCACAACAAGGTTATTGACCATAGCAACCGGCCTGTGAATTTTGCCGGGGTAGCAGAATCGTTATCTTGGTGTCATGTCCTGTGTTTCTTGAATCTCTTGGCAGAAGGCTTGATGAGCGAAACCCTGAAGGTCTTGACAATAGCCTTCAAGAGTTTCGAGTGAACACGACAGACCAGCAGCGAGATCGCTGTGGTAGTCGCACTGTGGCCCCTCATCAATAGCTTTTTGAACATGACTCAACAAACTCTTTAACTCAGTCTTGATATCTTTCAGAGTGGCGTCTGGATCATCACCAGAACCTGTGAGGTGTCGTAAATACATTACTCAAAGAAATCGCAGATAAATGCGCCTATCGTGAACACCGCAAGGAAAGGCACGATGATTACTAATAAATAAAGTAGACCGTCCATGATGTTAAGACTCCCAAGGGTTCTTGCTCTTAACCGCACCATTGCCAGACCTAATACCGAACGCGGGGGCTTCCTGCGCTCGGTACGCTTTGATACGGTTGTATTCGCCATCGGGTACGAGCTTGACATCGAGGACGCGACCGTGGAGTTCATCGCTGTCGCCAATGTTTGCAAGACCCACCGCTCTGCCGAGCCGTTCAAGTTCCTGTTTGGCGATCTCTCTCGGCTGTTCGTTGGAATGCCAGAGGTTGTACCAATTAGGGATCGTGCGGCCCGTGTCGAGCATGAAGTTAATTCGGAGTGCTTTGTCTCCGGCTTGGGTGGTGACTTCTTCAGTGCTGTCAACTGAAGCGGGATACCAGCCTTCAGGTAACGGCGTAAAGTTACCAGTTTCTTGTTCAGGTATGTCAATGTTGAGATCAACCATTTAGTCTCCTATGCGGCTTTCGCGGCGGCTGGGGATTTACGAGGAGCGCCGAGAATCTTTTGCTTCAGCGCACTAAGGTCAGGCTTCTCGAACAAATCGAGTAACCCGCTTCTGTCTTTTGCTTCGTACTGGTCATCACGGTTGGTTTGTAACCAACGGGTGATTTCGCCTTCCTGTGTTTTCTCAACACGCAGAGCAAGGACGAGATCAAACATGTAAGGCAGTTGTTGTGCCAGCTTTGCGCCTGGCATCATCGGTTGGTACAGCATCTTGCCAGCGGCCTCATCACGCACTCGATCCTGTTTCGCTGTCATCACAACGTCGTAACCGGACAGGTCGCGGAAGGCTTTGATGATGCTGGTCATCTTTGTGATCAATTCACCATAGGCGCGACGGGCATCCGCTGTCGCTTCTAGTTCATGAGCAAGGCACTTCTCAGCAACCTCGGTGATACTGTCGATGTAGATCCACTGGAATTCTTTATTCGCTTTCAGGTACTGATAGATCTCAGTTAAGTCTTCGATGCTGTTAATGGTGTAGACCATCAAATCTTTTGGCGCATCACGCAGAGGAAGAATCCCCGCTTCAGCATCAATCACGACGGTAGGTTCTCCGGTCGTCTTAGCCAGATGTGTTTTCCCTGAGCCGGATGGTGCATGAATCATAGTTTTCAGACCGTGTTGCTCCGATTGTTTGCGGGGATTAACAAAAGCAATCTCTATTTCTTTTGCCAGTACGTTTTTATTGGGGCTTTCTTTTGCCATGCAGTGTCACCTCTCTGGTTTGTGGCGTTGGTTCCGAAAAAATAAATTTCGGACAAAAAAAATCCACCCAGAAGAGTTGCTTCCGGGTGAATTAGATTTGGTGTGGTTATTCGTCAAGTCGCCTCGACTCGAATGCTTTTTTCATTCGATCTCGCATGTGTGTCTGTTCTTCCAACAAGGATG
>DJHJ01000013.1 GCA_002433055.1 Acidobacteriia bacterium UBA6623
ATGAGGATGATCACGACGAGGAAGCCCATCACGACGAGGATGATCACGACGAAGATCATCACGATGAGGAGATCGAACGTATTTCTCTGGCATCCAGCCGCAAAAGTTATCGTGTAAATTTAGGTTTTCGTAACCTGCCATCAGTGTTTGAAAGTTTTGTTCTCAAGCTGGGCTATGTTGATTACCACCATGACGAGTTGGAATTCCTGGAGGGTGAAACCTCTCCAGAAGTTGCCACCTCTCTGAGCAATAAACAGTTTCTTTACCGAGGTGTTTTTGAACAAAAAAAGAATGATTTCTTAAGTGGAAGAGTTGGTTTTTGGGGTATCGGTCGTGACTATACCGCTGGGGGGGAAGGGACGTTATCACCACCAGTTGATCAAAATGGTTTTGCATTATTTGCTCTCGAAGAGTTGAACTTTGAAGATTTCAAACTACAGTTTGGTGGACGATTTGAGATGCAACGCTATCGGCCAGGTTTTTCAGAGCGTGACTTTCATGAACATGAAGAAGAACATCATGAAGAAGAACATCATGAAGCGATTGATCGGAACTTTATTGGAGGCTCAGTTTCTGTGGGTCTCCATGCTGATTTGGCGCCCCGTGCAGCACTTGTTGTTAACTACTCAAGTAGCTACCGGCCACCGGCTATTGAGGAGCTTTACAATCTTGGGCTCCATGCGGGAAGTGGTGCTTTTGAGGTAGGTAATCCCAATCTAAAAGCAGAGCGTGGAAATGGTATAGACGGGTCACTGAGATACAAAGGTAGACGTGTTCGCGGTGAGTTTAACCTGTTTTATTACCGTTTCAGCAACTTTATTTTTCCCTTTATTACCGGTGCGGAGATTGAGGGATTACGCGAAGTCGAGTTCACACAGCGTCCTACACGGTTCATGGGAACAGAGGCGAACCTGGATGTAAGTATGAGTCGTGATCTGTGGTTAACTCTTGGGATGGACTACGTGGATGCACAGGAGATGAATCTAGGTACGTCGCTCCCACGAATTCCTCCCTTGCGGGCCAGAATTGGGATTGACTACGACAGGAAAGGTTTCCACTTTGAGCCAGAGCTGATTTTGGCAAGCGAACAGAATCAAACGTTCACTGGTGAGACGAGGACCCCGGGTTACGCGGTGATCAACTTAAAGGCATCCTATACCTATGCACAACAACATAGAGCACATACATTCTCGGTTAATGTTTTCAACGCTGGTAATCGCCTTTATCGTAATCACACATCCTTTATAAAGGATTTAGCACCGGAAATAGGGCGTGGTGTGCGTTTTACCTACAGGGTGTCATTCTTCTAAACAACGGGACATCGTCTTTGACGGGCACAGTTGTTTTGGCTATGCCCGTCAAGTAGTTCCTTGAATTGACACCTGCACAGTGGCCAGATTGAGGGGGTGGGCCCCCGATACTGCCTCCTCAATCTGGTCACTTTGCAGAGGTGAAACGTCCACAAGCGTCATATTGTTGGTGCGGAGAGGGGGACTCGAACCCCCATGGGATTGCTCCCACTAGCACCTCAAGCTAGCGCGTCTGCCAGTTCCGCCACCTCCGCACTGGCTGGTTCGGGCGAATCTGGAGTAGTTTGCATTCCAGCCTGTTTTCCCAATTGGGCACCCGTGAGGTCAGAAAAGCAGTGCACTGCACTGCCCATTCGTATTGTACCCCAGGATAAACACAATCGTTTTCAGTCGAGGGTTTTAACGCGTCCTATTGATGTACTTCTAGATCTTCTCGTATCGTTGCGGTGCGTCAATCGATTTAACCTCGCAGAATAGGGATCCTATGTGAACATGAATGTTTTGTGCCAATGCCAAAATGTCTACTCTTCGAGTAAAGTGCAAGTTGCTCAGTGTTATTATTTAGATCGCTATCTTGCACTTTACGGTTCAGTAACCTGAATAGCACTTACAGGGGACACCTATGTTATTTTCTCACTCACTTTACTCCTTGCCACTCACGTTCACTTTGTTGTTATTTGTCAGCTGCTCGCCAACTGTTGATTTAGCTCATGATGATCCAGAAAATGCATTGCGGACCTACCGCCCCGCAGTACCTGGTGTCCACGGTCTAATTTCATCGGGACATCCGTTGGCATCAATGGCAGGTATGAGAGTTTTACTTAAAGGCGGAAATGCGATTGATGCGTCTATCGCAGTACTGGCCACCTTAAATGTAGTTCGTCCTCAAATGTCGGGAGCAGGGGGTAATGGGTTTTTCACGATTTACGATAAGACTTCAGAAGAGATCTATTCACTTAACGCGACTGGGGCTGCCCCTCAAGGGCTGGAAGCTTCTCAGGTAACAGACGAAGATCTCTACAGAGGAATTAGTGCAGGTGTTGTTCCCGGGTTGCTGGGTGGTTGGATTGCTGCTTTAGATCGCTTTGGAACAATGAGCTTTACAGAGCTTCTTGAGCCTGCTATCGAGTATGCCACCAGTGGACATCCAATTGAAAAGTCGGTTACAGAAGCCATCAAGGACTCTCAAGAAATCTTCAAAAAATTCTCTTCGAGTCGAAGTGTTTTTCTACCGAACGGACAGATTCCGAAACCAAATACGAATTTTAAGATGACTCACCTAGCGGCAACTTTCAAAAAGCTTACTGAGACTGAACAACGTGCACTTCGTCAAGGTAAATCGCGATCGGAAGCTCTTCAGTCTGTTTTCAATCGTTTTTATCGGGGTGATATTGCAAACGAGATTGTTGCTTTCTATGAGCAACACGGCGGACTCTTTACTGCTGATGACTTAGCTTCGTACAAACCGATATGGGCCAAACCTCTTCATGCAAATTATCGTGGCTATGATGTCTATAGCAGTCCATCTACCTCTCGTGGAGGTTTTGAGGTCACGATGCAGTTGAACTGCATTGAATCTTTTGATGTAAAAAGTTTGGGCCACAATAGTGCTGAGCTATTGCATCTAGTCAGTGAATGTATCAAGGTGGTCAAATCCGATGTTTACCACTATACGGCTGATCCAAAATCCACTGAAATGCCAGTCGCGGGGATGCTTTCGAAGGACTATGCAACTCAACGTCGCAAACTAATCAATCGTCAAACAGCCGGACTTTTCCCTCGTCCTGGTTCACCGATGCGTGTTGGAGATGTAGCGGTTGCGGCGAGAACATCCAAGGTTCACTTTTCTGAACATGTTGACCCTGCTGGGCATACAGACAGTTTCTCGATTGTCGATGCAGAGGGCAATGCTGTAGCCTGTACGCCTACTCACGGTAGTTTGTTTGGTACGAGCGTAGTCGTAGGAAACACAGGGTTGACTTTTAACAACGGTACAAGGATCGGTTCCACGGCACCCTATGCTGACCATGTGAACTACGCTCGTGGAGGGCAAATTCCAATTCTCAACAACTCGCCGATCATAGTTTTGAAAAATGGGCAATTTGTACTTGCAATTGGAACACCAGGAGGTGAGAGCATTGGGCAAACTCAGTTTCAAGCTCTTTTAAACATTCTCGATTTTGGCATGTCAATTCAAGAAGCTGTTGCTGCTCCTCGCATAGCTTTATCCGCGGAGCCCAATTTCTACAAGCCTGGCGCATCGATAACGATGCGTGTCGAAGAGAGGATCCCTGAGGTGATCACGGAAGAACTTGAGACCATGGGTCACAGTGTCCAGCGCATTGATGGGTACTCGCTTGGCAGCATGCAAGGTGTTCTAGCAGATCTTGAGAATGGGACTTTAGCAGCTGGTGCTGATCCACGCCGAGTTGCCTACGCTGTGGGGTGGTAGAGGGCGCGGCGGGAACTGCCCGGCACCATACAGTGGTCACACACCAATGTCACTTTGTTTGTAATGCCTGCTGCGCCTGAGGAGAAAGCTGTATTCCCAATTCACTGAGCTGACGTGTGGGGATGGTGCTAGGGGCTTCGCACATCAGATCAGTTCCCTTGGTGGTCTTCGGGAAGGGAATTACGTCACGAATACTGGACTCACCTGCCAGCAACATGATCAGTCGGTCGAGCCCGAGAGCAATACCGCCATGGGGTGGAGTACCATATTCGAGAGCCTCTAAGAAAAATCCAAAACGTTGTCGTGCTTCTTGATCGGTAAACCCCAGCGCAGAGAAGACCTTCGACTGTACGTCACCTCGATGGATACGAATTGAACCCGAGCCGAGCTCGATACCGTTAAGAACCAAATCATATGCCTTGGAACGACATATTGCTGGATTACTTTCGAGCTTGTCAATATCTTCATTGAGTGGTGCTGTGAAGGGATGATGGGCGGCGTTCCAACGATTTTCGTCCTTGGCCCACTCGAACATTGGGAACTCGGTGACCCAAAGAAAACGTAGGTCACTAGGTGCAAATAGATTATGTCGATCCGCGTATTTGTGGCCAATTTCGAGTCGAAGATCTCCAGCTGCTTGCAAGACTTGCTCTTGAGGTTTTGGTCCGTCAGGATCCTTCAACGATGTCACGAGAAAGAGCAGATCTCCTTCTTGAAATCCAGTTCGTTCTCTCACGGTTTGCATTTGCTCCGCAAAATCGCGATCAAGTCGCTTAATATCCTCAAATACTCTCAAGTTTCTCTCTTGCCCTACAGCCTTTAATTCATCTCGTTCTCGTCGAGTGGTTTGTCTCACTTTTGGGATTAAAATGGCTGAGAGTGGCATTGTTCCCGCGACTTCAGAAGGGAATAGATCATCAACACGACTCATGGCTGGTAAGCGCAAATCAGGCTTATCGGTACCGTATTTTTCAATTGCCTCGGCATAGGAGATTCGTGGTAACGGTAGTGCGGGTACTTTGTGCTCAGAAGCAGCACACACTCCTACTACCAACTTCTCAATGACATCGTAAATAGTTTCCGGTTGGGCGAATGACATCTCCAAATCGATTTGTGTGAACTCGGGTTGACGGTCGGCGCGTAAATCCTCGTCGCGAAAACAACGTACTATCTGGAAGTATTTGTCGTAGCCGCCAATCATCAGAAGTTGTTTGAATAACTGTGGCGACTGAGGCAAGGCGTAGTATGAACCCAGGTTGACACGTGATGGCACTAGGAAATCACGCGCTCCTTCAGGCGTCGAACGCGTCATAAAAGGTGTTTCTAGTTCCAAAAACCCTTGGTCATTTAGGTTGTCTCGGATGGCAAAACTGACACGATGTCTTAGCATCAAATTGCGCTGCATGCGTGCGCGGCGAATATCGACGTAACGGTACTTTAGTCGCACATCCTCACTAATTGAAACATCTTCGTCTATAGGAAAAGGTGGTGTGCGTGCGACGTTCAGAATTAGCAGGGATTCGGCTTGAATTTCTACTTCGCCTGTTTTTAGCTCCGGGTTGATAGTGTCTTCAGAACGTTGCACCACTGGCCCTTCTACGGCGACCACAAACTCGCTACGTAGAAGTTCGGCATTAGCGTGAACCTCTTTGTTAAGTTCCTTGTTGAAAACGACTTGAGTAATACCTTCTCGGTCGCGCAAGTGAATGAATACCAGACTGCCAAGGTCACGACGTCGGTGGACCCAACCCATCAGTACAGCTCGTGAGCCCACATTGCCTAAACGTAATTCGTTGCAATGGTGCGTGCGACGGAGTTCACCGAGAAAGTCTAGAGAGCGCGATTGTTCAGCCATTAGAGATTCTTTCTGTGTTCACGTGCGAGTTCGATGTATTTTCGCGCGCCGCTGCGTATGCGTTCTAGTTCATCTTCAGTTGTTTGTCGCCGTATTTTTCCAGGAACACCAGTCACCAAACTACCAGGTGGAATTTCAGCATTTTCTACCACTAATGCTCCAGCTGCAATTAGTGAACCTGCCCCGATTTTTGCACCACTCAATACTGTTGCTCCCATTCCGATCAGGCAGCCATTTCCGATTTCACAAGCATGGAGTGTCACCGAGTGACCCACGACACAATCACACCCTACCGTGAGCGGTTGTTGGTGATCCACGTGTAGACAGCAATTGTCTTGTATGTTTGATCCGTCTCCGATGGTAATCGTGCTAATGTCTCCTCGGATAGTGGTGTTCGGCCACACCCCTACGTTCTCTCCTAGGGTGACTTTACCTATCACCACAGCACTCGGGTCTACAAATGCCGAGTCAGGAACACTTGGTGATTGGCCGTGAAAAGTACGAGTCATTTCTATTTCAATAGGGTGAAATTCACCACGCTTCTGCTATGAAACCACCCATCCGAGGCCGTGAAGAGACACGACAAAATGCGTCTCAGATCAACCCGATGAGACTACGAAAGAGTCAAGGCGCAACCTCAGTGTCACGCAAACTTCAGCGTAGCACAACCACTTGGATTCAAAAGATACTGCCGACCGCAGATTTCGATACAACACATTCGAGATACACAACAGCATTATCGCCACTGGGTTTCAAATAAGTAGTTGTCAATTTTCAATGTCAGCAATCTATCCTGAAGGCCATAGCTGTTGAGCCAACATGTGTGGTTCTGTCACTGGTTCTTGGCATGCGAAATTGCGACATACATAAGCGGTAGGTTTGCCATCGATAATGGTTCGTCCTTGGAACAGAGGTAGCTTCTCGGAGGTTCCCGGGTCGGAGGGATCCAGGTGAGCCACAATTTTGTTTGGAAGATAGTTAGAGTGAACAGTTGCGAGCAACGCTTTCGTTGAACTGTTTTCAGATGGACCAACGATAACAATTTCCAGGAGGCCTTCGTGAAAAGCTTCAACACCGGCAAGAAGACGTTCGTGCTGAAAAGGGGTCCGCATTTTGTTGTTGCCAGCAAACACGCGTATGATCTGTTCACTTTTGAGGTGATATTCGTGTCTATTTAGAAGAACATTAAGCTTCAAAAGATTTGCGAGCATGACTGAGTTGCCAGATGGAATTGCACTGTCATTGGCGGTCTTGCTTCGTACCAGTAACAACTCGTGATCTGACGCCGTGAAGAAGAATCCGCCTTCGGTATTGTCCCAGTAGTGCTCAATTGATAGGTCGGTCAGTAAGGATGCTTGCTCTACTCTTTGAAATTTCCCGCTAGCTTGATACAGTTCGATCAAACCTTCCACCAAGAAAGCGTAGTCTGTAATGTAGCCCTTCAGCCGCGCTTGGCCCTTTCCGTAGGTCGCGAAGAGTCTATCGCCATCACGCATAGTTTCAAGAATAAAATCCGCGGTACGGTTGGCGGCTTTCATATAACGATCCTCATTTAACAAGGCGGCAGCTTTCGCCAACGCGGTAATCATCAACCCGTTCCAACCAGAAAGGATCTTGTTGTCGAGTCCGGGGCGGGTGCGTTGCTCTCGTCTCTTGAGTAGTTTCTTTTTTGCCTCTATTATGATTGCCGTGACATCCACAGTTTTCAGGTTATGTAGGTTTGCGATGGTTTCAGCCGAGCGAGCTACGTGAAGAACATTCTTAGAACCATGTGGAACATGTGAATCACCAGGATGGGCCCAGTTTCCGGTTTCGCTTACCCCGAAGTGTTCAGCAACAAGTTTTCCGTCGTGTTCTCCCAAGACATCAAAGAGTTCCTGTTTTGTCCATATATAGAATTTTCCTTCCAAACCTTCACTATCTGCATCTTCGCTTGAATAGAATGCGCCGGTTGAATCAGTTAAATCTTGCAGAGTGTAGTCCAAGATGCCACGTGCTTTTTCCGTAAAAAAAATCTTCAACTGGGGGTTTTTCGTCGCTTGTAGTGCATCCAAGTAGGAGATTGCTACTAATGCTTGGTCATAAAGCATTTTCTCGAAATGAGGGACTAGCCATTTTTCATCGGTCGAGTAACGAGCAATTCCGCCAGCGAGATGGTCATAAATACCTCCGTTGCCCATTTTTTCGAGAGTGTGCTCTACGATTGAAAGGTATTCCACATTCCCTGAGTCGTGGTATTCGCGTAGCAGCAAGTCGGAGGCTAAGCTTGGTGGAAACTTATTCGACCCGCTACTAATTCCGCCGTGATGGTTGTCAAATGCTCTTGAGATCTCATTAACCGAGACAGTGACTTGTTCGCGTGGCAAGATATCACCGGCCTGGCCCGCATTGTGGATTTTCTTAAGGGTGTCGATAACCTTATCGCTGTTAGTAATGATCTCTTCTTCGCGGGTTTGCCAAGCTTGAACCAACTGTGTCAAAACAGTTTTGAACCCCGGCCGACCGTATTGGTTTTCCTTTGGGAAATAAGTCCCAGCATAAATGGGTTTGAGATTGGGGGCGAGAAACACACTCATTGGCCAACCGCCATGACCGCCCGAGTAGAGCATGGTGGCAGTCATGTATATTTCATCTATGTCAGGCCTCTCCTCACGATCGACTTTGATGGCGATGAAGTCACGGTTAAGCAATTCGGCGACTTCGATATCTTCGAAGCTTTCATGTTCCATTACATGGCACCAATGGCATGCAGCGTATCCAATGCTCAGAAAAATCAGCTTATTTTGATCACGTGCACGGTCTAATGCCCTCTGGTTCCAGGGCTCCCAATTTACGGGGTTGTGTGCGTGTTGCAATAAGTAAGGGCTGGTTTCGCCGGCAAGTTGATTTGTGTACGCATGAACCATAACTGTCTTAGGATCATAACAAGATGATCTGTAGTGGGCTGGATGGAATCGTGAGGGAGCTTATCTAGTTGGTGTAGTTTTCGAGCGACCGCGAGAACGCTGAGGAGTAGTTTTTTTCACGGGAATCAACGAGGTAGAGAAAGCAGGTGGTGGTTCACGTGGCAAAGTGCCCATTTGGTCTGTTAAATAACTGACAAATTCTTGCATTTGGTGCTGCATCTCTTCCATTTTTCCACGCATGTTCAGAATGATTTCCACTCCTGCCAAATTTACACCCAGATCTCGCGTGAGAGAAAGAATCACCTCAAGTCGTTGCATGTCAGCTTCCGTGTAGAGGCGAGTGTTGCCGTCGGTTCGAGATGGTTTGAGTAACCCCTCTCTTTCATAGATGCGCAAGGTTTGGGGGTGCACGTCAAACTGGTTCGCTACCACTGAAATGGTGTAGGTGCCTTCCGTACGTTTTCTTCTAGCCATCTTGTTCTGGGCTCCAGAGACTTTTACGTGGATCTTCGGTGCTCAATTTAGCAAATTTACGAGCTAGTTCTTTGGAATGTTCGTCGGAAACGATTGGTACCACAATCTTAACTTTGACTAATTGATCGCCACGTTTCCCTGTCCTGGGATTGAGAACACCTCTTTCTCGAAGTCGAAAGATTTTTCCAGAACTGGTTGCTGGCGGCACTTTTAATCGTGTCTTACCGTCAATAGTTGGAACTTCAATTTTATCCCCCAAGATTGCTTCATTGATCGTGATGGGTGCCTCAACATGGATCTCATTACCATTTCTCTCAAAAACAGGATGGGGGTCCACCTTGGTGACGATATAAAGGTCACCTGCTGATCCACGAGAATGACCAGCATTGCCCTTGCTGGCAACACGCAGACGAGAGCCGTCTTGAGCTCCGGGTGGGATTCGAACCTCCACGATTTCTTTGCGGCCGATCCTTCCATCACTATGGCAGGTCGGGCACGAATGCTGGATTTGGCCACGTCCGACGCATCGAGGACAGGTTATGCTGAAGCGCATTGCTCCGACCGCCTGGTTGACTTGCCCACCACCTCCGCACTCGGGACAGATCATTTTTCCGGCGCTCACACTGCCTGCTCCATGGCAAGCGCCACACTCTTCATGACGAAAGACCGTAAGACGAATCTTAGTTCCACGAATCGCGTCCCAAAATCCAATATTGACGGTGTATTCTAGATCCTCGCCTGGTTGTGGTTCACTCTGATGAGGTTCTTTTCTATTCTGCTGGAACATTTGGGAAAACAAATTTCCAAAACTGCCCCAGTTCCCACTGCTGTTGCTAGCACGTCCACCGGTTGGTCCAGCAGTATGGAAGTCTGTAAAATCGAATCCGTTGAAGTCAAAGCCACCAGGCTGATCTGCCGCATTTTGAAAACTGGCATTTTCTGAATAAAAACCGAACTGGTCGTACATCTGGCGCTTTTTTTTGTCGCCGAGTACATCATAAGCCTCCTGTATTTCTTTGAAGCGTTGTTCGGCCGATTGGTCGCCCGGGTTAAGATCAGGGTGGTACTTACGAGCTAGCCGACGATAAGATTTACGAATTTCATCTGTCGAGGCTTTTTTCGGGACGCCGAGCGCTCTGTAGTAGTCCTTTTGTTGCGGCGTCGGCACGGATATAACCCTCTAGAGTATCGCCCATTTCGGCGCGTCAACTCCACATGAAAGCCATTTAGCTTTTCTGTTTGTCATCGACGTCTACGAATTCAGCATCGACCACGTCATCTTTTTTTGACTTGTCATCTTGAGTTGACTCTTCATCGGAAGGTGGATCGTCCACTCCTGTCTCAGTCGATGACGTAGCCTTGTACATAACTTCGGCTAGTTTGTGACTGGCCTTGGTCAAGTTTTCCATAGCTACATTGATTGCATCGGCGTCAGTGTCCTGGACTGCTTTTCTAGTTTCTGCAATAGCGTCGTCAATCGCCTTTGCTTCTTCTTCATCGATCTTTTCACGGTGCTCTTTGAGAGTGTTTTCAGTGCTATAGATCATTGCGTCAGCGCGGTTGCGCAGCTCGACCTGTTCCTGGCGGGCACGATCCTCAGCAGAGTTAGCCTCTGCATCACGAGCGATTTTTTCGACTTCTTCCTTTGACAATCCAGATGAGCTGGTGATAGTAATCTTTTGTTCTTTGGATGTAGCTGAGTCTTTTGCTGAGACGTTTAAAATGCCGTTGGCATCCAAGTCGAAGGTAACTTCTATCTGTGGAATGCCTCGAGGTGCTGGAGGGATTCCAACCAGTTGAAAAACGCCAAGCAAGCGATTGTCGGCCGCCATTGATCTCTCACCTTGGAAGACTTTGATCTCAACAGAGGTTTGGTTATCTGCTGCTGTCGAGAAGGTTTCACTCTTGCGCGTAGGGATCGTGGTATTACGTTCGATTAACTTCGTGAAAACACCGCCTAGCGTTTCGATGCCAAGCGAGAGAGGAGTTACGTCGAGCAACAGCACATCCTTCACGTCACCGGCCAAAACGCCACCTTGTACAGCGGCGCCTACTGCAACCACCTCATCTGCGTTCACACCTTTATGAGGCTCCTTTCCAAAGAGCTCCTTAACTAACTGCTGCACACGTGGAATTCGAGTTGAGCCACCAACTAAAACTATTTCATCAATCTTGTCGGGACCCAGCTCAGCGTCAGTTAAAGCCTTTTTGCAAGGCTCAAGAGTTCTCTTGAGCAGCGGTTCCATCATTTGTTCGAGTCGGGCTCTGGTTAACTTAAGTTGCAGATGTTTTGGACCACTAGCATCCGCGGTTATAAAGGGTAGGTTTATCTCGGTTTCCAACAGTGTAGAAAGATCCATCTTAGCTTTTTCGGCTGCTTCCTTGAGGCGCTGCAGGGCCATCTTGTCCGCTCCCAGGTCCACGCCCTGATCCTTCTTGAATTCCGCAACAATCCACTCCATGAGTAACTGGTCTATGTTGTCTCCACCAAGATGCGTGTCGCCATTTGTTGCCTTTACTTCTACGATACCTTCACCAACTTCGAGGATTGAGATATCAAATGTTCCTCCGCCAAAGTCGTACACAGCAATGGTTTCATTCTTTTGCTTATCGAGTCCATACGCTAGTGCGGCTGCAGTTGGTTCGTTGATGATGCGTTTAACTTCTAGGCCTGCAATTTTGCCTGCGTCCGTGGTTGCCTGTCTCTGTGAGTCGTTGAAATAGGCAGGCACTGTGATAACTGCCTCAGTCACTTTCTCGCCGAGGTAAGATTCCGCTGCTTCTTTAAGCTTGGTGACAACCATCGCCGAAATCTCTTGTGGTGTGTATTCTTTTCCATCTGCGGAGACCTTCAATGTGTCCCCCTCGAGTCTCATGTCGTAGGGAACCATCTTTGTTTCCTCTGTGACTTCACTGCTGCGCCGTCCCATGAAGCGTTTGATTGAGAAAATGGTATTTTCAGGATTTGTTACTGCTTGACGTTTCGCTGCTTCACCTACAAGGCGTTCGTCAGCCTTTGCAAATGCCACTACTGACGGCGTTGTTCGTGAACCTTCCTGATTCGGAATGACGGTCGGTTGACCGCCTTGCATAACGGCGACTACGGAGTTTGTGGTGCCCAAGTCTATTCCGATGATCTTGCCCATCTCTCAAATCTCCTTCTGTGCAGAAACATCTACACTCTGGTGCATACTCTTAGTACGCAACTATTATTAAATATTAGTGTATCATTGTCAATGTATGATAAGTTTTAATATTTAAACTATTAATTATAAAACACTTATAAAAATTCCATGGTAAATATAAATGATCACCATAAAATCTATTTTATCGATTAAAATTGCAATTTGGCAGCTGCTAATTTTAACAATTGGGACCATATGTTAATGGTTTTTCTGGCCAATGTGGCCAAATTTGAGAAACTGTTGGTGATCGGTGAAGCACTCCGTTAGGTCACGGATGAGGTCTTTTGCTGTTCTTGAGCCGTCTACGACTGATATACTTCACCGGGGTGTAGTCGGACATAGGTAATGAACGCTATTGAGTCGATTGATTGGTTTCCTTTTTGGCTGAGCCTGCGCGTGGCCTTCTTGGCGACGATTATTGCCGTAGTGTTGGGTCTTGGTGTGGCCTATCTGCTGGTGCATACGAGATTTCGTGGCCGCAACCTGATCGAGACTGCGTGCACGCTACCAATTGTGTTGCCGCCAACAGTTTTGGGATATTATTTACTGGTTTTACTCGGGCGTAGCAGCCCAATAGGGCAAATTTACGAGCAGGTTTTTGATTCTCCACTGGTGTTTACTTGGCAGGCAGCTGTGATCGCGGCCTGCATACATGCCACGCCATTACTGGTGAGAGCCGGACGAGCAGCTTTCCAGTCTGTGGATCACACCCTTGAAAATGTGGCTCGTAGTTTGGGTGCAAGTGAATGGCGAGTGTTTTGGCGAGTGACGCTACCTTTAGCGAAGCGTTCGATTGCTGCCGCAGCAGTATTTTCCTTTGCACGGAGTTTGGGAGACTTTGGTGCCACGATAATGATTGCAGGAAATATTCCAGGGCAAACTCAAACGATGTCGGTTGCAATTTATGATGCCTATCAATCTGGAAATACAATGGTGGCAAATGTTCTGGTAATAATTTTATCGCTGATGGCATTGTTGGTGTTATTTCTGATAAATCGAGCCACTGAGAGAAAAGATTTCTAACTATGAAGACGCTAGTTGTATCAGTCGAAAAAACTTATGCACGCGATGTTGATTCAGCGCCATTCAGCTTGCATGTAAGTTTTGAGACGCGAGACGAACTAACGGTCTTGTTCGGACCCAGTGGCGCAGGAAAGACTCTCACGCTTGATTGTATTGCAGGGTTTTCAAATCCGGACAGAGGCAACATTCGGCTAGGTGATGAGGTTTTGTTCGACGCCAAGACAAGAAAAAATCTGGCAGCTCGCAAGCGACGTATTGGATATGTTTTTCAAAAAGATGCCCTTTTTCCACACATGACTTTGCGTGGGAATCTGGAATTTGCTTCGCGTACAAAGTCTCCAAAAACTGGGTCGAACTTGGTAGAGGAGACTCTGCATCAGTTTGGGTTAGGGCCTCTTGCAGGCCGTAGACCAGACCAAGTTTCGGGTGGAGAGCGACAACGTTGTTCAATTGCACGTCTTTTGGTTAGTCGACCTCGCCTTGTTTTGCTGGATGAACCCACACGAGGTCTTGACGTGCGTTTACGTGAACAGCTTTACGAAGTATTGACACAAGTTCGTTCACAGTACCGGCTACCGATGATTCTAGTCACCCACGATCTTGAAGAAGCTTTTGCTCTTGGAGACAGAATGCTGGTCTACGATCAAGGACGGATTATCCAGGACGGTTCACCTACCGACATCCATGCGGGTCCGGCCTCACCGGAAGTGGCATGTCTGCTAGGTATCACACCGATTCTCAAAGGCACAGCAGTCGCGCATAATGGAAGTGACACGGCTGTTGTTGAATCTCAGGGGTTTCGGTTTCCAGTTGTGCATCTAAACGGTTTTAACCCAGGGCAAAGTCTGAGTTTTTGTATACGAACGGAGCATGTTGTTGCCTGTCCGGCAGTGACTAGTTCATCTCCCAATGTGTTGACTCTACCGTTGCGTAAAAAAACTGAAACGCCGACTCACGTGCGTTTAGAATTTCAAGATGGCATTGCCGCTGAATTCCCAAGACAAGAACTAGCTGCAGAGTCTGTCAAGGTTGGGGCACGGTGGGAACTTAAATTTCCGCCAGGGTCGGTTTGGGTTTTTCCAAAGACACAATTTAGTGTGAGAAAGTAGCCCTAGTCAGAGTAATGATTGTCTATGCTATAACGGATCGACGTTCCCTAAAAGATGACTTGCTAGGTACGGTGGAAAGGCAACTCCATGCAGGAATAGACTATCTTCAAATCCGAGAAAAAGATCTAACGGATCGCCATCTTTTTGAGTTGACTCGTGCGGTTCTCTCATTGCCCAACCCAACTAGCACCAAGATTTTGGTTAATGGAAGAGTCGATATAGCAATTGCTGCAGGAGCTGCCGGAGTCCATCTCCCTTCTAACGGTCTTGGAATTAGAAAAATTCGTCGTAGTATACCCATTGATTTACTTGTGGCGGTTTCAACTCATAGTCTTGAAGAGGTAGTGGTGGCTGAAAAGGATGGAGCGGATTTGGCTGTTTTCGGGCCGGTTTTTTCGACACCCTCGAAAGCTTCTTTTGGTTCGCCTCAAGGCCTTGAAGCACTGAGTGTTGTTTGTCAGTCAGTGTCTATGCCAGTGTTGGCACTTGGGGGAGTAACGGTGCATAACGCGGTTTCTTGCGTGGATCGGGGGGCAGCCGGAGTTGCAGCCATTTCTCTATTGCAGAGTCCGGCTGAACTCGATTGCCTTGTCGGAAAGTTGCACAAAGTGTAAACTGGCCCCAGTTAACTTGAACATAATTCTCCGTTGTTTTCGAGTGAAATCGAGAGTAGATCTTAAGTCGTGCATTTTTTGATTTCTTTTGTCAGGCACGTAACTTAAGCCCAAGCATCATCAAGCCCGGTAGTATTATTGCACCTGCTAAAGCTAGCAGGAATGATTCCGTTGCTAGTGCAAATGCGCCGATTGCCGCATAGATAGCCGCGATGCCTGCGTTTGCTAGTCCCGTCATCAAAAAGAAACGTTTGGGAGACATTCCCACAACTCCTGCAAAGATTACAGAAGCTTCCGCTAAGATCGGTACTGCTCGTAGTGTGACTACTACCCAGTCGCCAATGCGGTTGTGAATGCCCGAGATTCGAGCGACTTCTTCTTTGCCGACAAGTTGTTGAGTTACCTTCTTTCCTGGCCCTGCACCTAATCCATAACCGATCCAGCAACTGATAGTCATTCCAATCCAAACGGAGAAAGCACCTGACCAGAAACCAAGGAGAGAGCCGGCGGCTGTACTGAGGAAACTAGAAGGCACAGGCAATACTAGATCCCCTGTTAAGAGTCCTGCCAAGAACCCCCCTATCACCCAAGGTGGCCAGTCAGTCTCTAGCACATTCGCACTCCAGATTTTCAGGGATTCATTCCAGAGCAAAAAAGGTGTCAGAACAAACAGTAAGAACAACAGCATGACCAAACCCCAACGAATCAGGACCTTGGGGTAAAACGCTCTCATCCTAAAACTAGGCATCGACAGGTCAGCTTTGTTCTACAGATTGTTTGGAGTAACTGACTAGTACGCCAATCGAGACACAAACAACACAGCCTACTAAGTTGTACCAAAGAAAGGATACATCGGTGGAATAGCTAGTCCACGCAACTACAGCCAGAGCTGCTAACATTCCCGAGAAAGCGCCACGACCATTCACCCTCCAAGGGAGAAATGCAAGTACGAATACACCCAGTAGAGAACCATAGAACAGTGATCCCACCATGTTGACAGCTTCAATGAGAGACCCTAAATGCTGTCCAAGGCCAGCAAAGAGTACAGCATATCCACCCCAAAACAGCGTTGCAATTTTAGATACTCTCGCGTAGTGACTATCAGACGCATTGCGTCGCAAGTAACGTCGGTAGTGATCCATTACTGTGACCGTTGCTAACGAATTCAATTCTGAAGAAATGCTTGACATGGCAGCCGCAAAAACGGCAGCCATGATAAGACCAACTAATCCTGTTGGTAGGTAGTTCATCACAAAAGTTAGGAATATGTAGTTCGTGTCATTGTAGGTGTTGTCCCTGGTTTGATCTGCGGCTAGGAGCATACCCTTTTTACGTACCATTTGTAGCCGTTTGTCAGCATCGAGGTAGATGGTACGAGAAGAAGGAGTTTTGGTCACGAGTAGTGAATGTGCTGCTCGTCGGCGCTCTTCGAAGGCATGGTGATAGTGGTCATTGGTTTCGGAATAGATGGGATTGGTGGAACTTTCGAGTCGAGTACGTTCGACTTTATTGAAGAGCATCGGTGGTTCTGTGAAAACAAAAAATGAGAAGACCATTGCACCTGTTAGCAAAATGATGAACTGTAATGGAACCTTTAAAACCGCGTTCAATAGTAAACTTAGACGCATGTGTGCAACTGATTTACCGGTCAAGTAGCGTTGCACCTGTGATTGGTCGCAGCCAAAATATGCTAATGCTAGAAATGCCCCACCGATAAGTCCGGACCAAAGGTTGTATCGATTCTGCCAATCGAAGGTCGTGTCCACTGCTCGTAATTTACCTGCTGCGCCGGCCAGGAATAAGGCATCAGAAAATGATACGTCTGGTGGAAGTGCGAGTATGGCTGCTGCAAGAGCTACGGCAACCCCCATAAAGATGATGAACATTTGTTGAACGTCGGTCCACATCACAGCTTTGATTCCACCTATAGTGGTGTAACAGACCACTAGAACGCCCATCGTAAAGATGGTTAACCACTCTGGCCAGCCAACCATAATTGAAAGCAAAACGGCTGGCGCGTAAAGCGCTATGCCCACTCCAACACCTCTCTGAATCAAAAAAATCACGCTAGCTAGAGTACGTGTTTTGAGGTCAAAACGTTGTTCTAGGTACTCGTAGGCCGTGTATACTCCAGAGCGATGGAAGAAAGGAACTGCGATAGCTGCTATAAGGACCATTGCGATTGGTAAACCGAAGTAGAACTGAACGAATCGGATGCCGTCGACATAGCCTTGACCAGTAGTACCAATGAAGGTAATAGCACTTGCCTGAGTCGCCATAATAGACATGCCGATTACCCACCAAGGCATTGCCTTGCTTGCCAACAGATAGTCGCGCATTCCTCGAGAGCCACGAGAACGATATAGGCCGAAAGAAATTATTCCAACCAAAGAGATCGCGAGGATGATCCAATCGAGTAGGTGCATTAGAGCGAATCGTAATAGGTGGTAAAAGCGTACAGTGTCATGATCCAGAACGCGAGGTGGCCGAGTACAACCCAGTACAGTCTTTTCCACGACCCCAATGGGGGTCGAGAGCTAGTCTCATCATATTTGGAAGCTGGTCTCAGCATTTCCTAATTAGCCATGACTGAGTCGATTACTGTCGTTCCATCCGTCTATCTCGTCTTTTCGCAGAGTCGGCGATTGACGATAGCGGAGGACATGATTACTGACGAACAGAGTGGTAATTACTGGTGATGGAGATTTTGGAACGTTACCACGGTCAATCTCAACCCTGGCTATTTTCAGTTTCCACGGATAGTACATAATCTCGGTAAAGATTTTCGCAATCCGGTTGACAGAAGATTTGCGACTCACCATTAATTTCAGTTTCCCAGTATCGTTTGGGAATTACCATTCCACAGCAGACACAGTAAGTCATGGATTGGTCATGCCAAGTAACGTCTCTATCTTTCCACTTCCCCATATATGTCCTCATTCGTGAATTTTCAAGGCTTCGTTGAGTCGGTGGGTGTAGATTCAACAGTCCTTGTATCCATAAATTTTCTCTGCCGACTGAACAGATACTAGTCCTTGCCGCACATCTTCGGCAACAGCTTCCAATGAACGTTCAGCAGGTGATCCGTAGCCACCACCTCCTGGAGAAAGAATCATCACCTCATCACCTTCTTTGAGAGCGATACAGGTAAACTTCGACGGGCAAACTGTACCATAGACTTCGGAAAAAGTTCGAAAATCTGTTTCCCCTTTTTTCTTTACTAATATTCCTCCCGAGTCACCCTGCTCACCGCCAAAGAGTCCCCAGGGATTTGTCTTTGTACGATCCATTAAGGCGCTGACAGTGATTTCAGGGCCGACTACACGAAGCACGCGTCTACCGCCCAACCCTCCACGATATTTGCCAGCTCCACCTGAATCGGTGCGCATGCTGTACTCAACCGTCAGGAACGGATACTTAGTTTCTAGGACTTCCGCAGGGGTGTTGCGGCAGTTGCCGTTGACTGGACACATCACGGAATTGCCGTCATGGTCTACCGTTGCACCCCAACCACCGCCATCAAAGTGGTAGTTGGTGTAGTATTCACCAGTTTCTGGATGCACGCCTCCGAAGAGGAAATTGCATGCTGTGCCAGCCTCAGAGGCTGCAGCACGTTCTGGAACGGCTTGACTTAACGCAGCGACTACCACGTTTTGGAGATGTGGATGGGTTTCTGTATTGCCACCTACTGATGGGCCTGGGTGGCGTACATTGACTACGGTTCCAGCCTTGGTGATTACACGGATTGGTCTAAAGCAGCCCGAATTGACAGGGATATCCTTGTTGGTAACATGCAGTACGGCACTGTAGGTCGCTGCTGCAGTGACAGCAAAAGTGGCATTGACGGGACCCAGAGCTTGAGGGTCGGATTCTCGCCAGTCGGCAATAATCTCATCATCCTTGACCACGAGTTTCAAACGCATCCAAACAGGTTTGTCAGTGACGCCATCGTCTTCCATGCAGTCCTTGAAATGATATACCCCATTAGGAATATCTTTGATTTCAGTTCTCATCCAACGTTCTGAATAGTCCAGCAGTTGTGTGCCTGCCGACTCAAAAACCTCAGGGCCGTAGCGTTCAAGAAGTTCGAGCATGCGTGTCTCAGCAATGTTTAGTGAGCCGATCATTGCGTGCAGGTCTCCCCAACTAGATTTAGGAGTACGGTGGTTGGTGAGAATGATGCGCCAAACATCCTGCACATATTCTCCCTGGCTCATAATCTTCACTGGCGGCAGCCGCAATCCCTCCTGATAGACTTCTGTTGCTTCAGCGGCAAAAGAACCTGGTGCCATGCCACCTATCTCGCAGATGTGTGCGACATTGCCCACGAAGCAGCAAAGTTTATCTTCAAAGAAAACGGGCTTGAGGACCATGTGTTCGGGCATGTGCGATTGTCCTCTATACGGGTCATTGTGAATTACCACATCACCGGGTTTGAACGCATCAAGGCCAAGTTCTTCGATGGTCCATTTCACCGTATACTGAGCTGAGCCGAGCATAGCTGGACAGAACTCAGCTTGGCCCGTCATCTCACCGTCGGGATTGAAAATCACACATGAAAAGTCAAGACCTTCGTTGAAGATGGGGGAATAGCTCGTGCGCATCATCGCCGTTCCCATCTCTCGACAAGCATTTATTAGAGCGTTATTAATGACACTTAAAGTAACGCTATCAATTTTTTCCATGGCCTTCCCCTTTCTTGAATCTCACATGCATCGTCTACAGTTAGTAATCATCGACAATTCGCTTCTGGTTCAGTTCACCTCGATGGTTATGACACCATATTCATTCACTTGGATTCGATTCTCAGGATGCACTAAGGTCATCGAATCTTCTTCCTCGATCAAGGCAGGGCCTGTTTCTTCAAATCCACTGGGTAAATCACTTCGGCGATAAACCGGACAATCTAAAAATCCTTGCTCTTTGAAATAAACAGGCCGTGATTCAATGGGCTTAGCATTCCCTTCCAGGGTCAATGGTTTAAGTTGTGGTTTTGGAATCCGTCCAATGGCTTTGACACTAAATTTGATCAGTTCGATAACTTCGTGTCCTATCGAGTATCCATAGAAATGTTCGTGTACTCGATGAAACTCTGCAAGTGCGTTTTGGAGACTCGTTTCGCTGATTCCTCCATCTGCTACTCTGACGTCGTGCTCATAGTTTTGTCCTGCATAGCGCATGCTGATCGTTTTCTCGATTTCAGGTTTACCTGAGAATCCTTCATCGCTAAGTTCTTGTAGTGCGGTCTGAACTAATCGATCAAATTCATCGCGTACTGTATGCCAATCGACGTTGTCAGAGCGAAAATACTGACTCCAAATTTTGTCGACTTGATAATCGGCGATCAAACCTCCAAAGGCCGAGCAAAGCCCGGGATGAGGTGGTAGCACTATCCGCTTCATTCCCACTCGCTCCACGATGCCGACAGCATGTAGAGGGCCTGCACCACCAAACGCTACCAAGGTAAAGTCACGAGCATCTAATCCACGATCAATCGAAACAACTCGGATGGCATTGGCCATGTTTTCGTTGGCCATTTCTACGATAGCCTGAGCAGTCTGTGGCGTATCCATATTCATTTGCCGCCCTAACTCAGTAATTTTTTCGGTAGCTTTTTCCAGGGTTAGACGCATTTTCCCAGCCAGGAAATAATCGGGGTTGAGACGGCCTAAGACCAGGTTGGCATCTGTTACTGTTACTTCCTCACCTCCGTTGCCGTAGCAAACGGGACCAGGGTCTGCCCCAGCACTTTGCGGCCCTACCCTGAGAAAGCCTCCTTTATCGATCCATGCGATGCTACCGCCACCGGCCCCAATCGTAGTTAAGTCGACGAATGGAGCAGCGATTGGAATACTCCATTCAATTTGGTAATCGGTGTTGTAGGATATTTTCCCGTCTCTTATCACTCCTACATCGCAACTTGTTCCTCCCATATCTAGCGTCACGAGATCTTTCCATCCTGCCAATTCGCCGAAATATCGACCTCCGATGATGCCGCCGCTGAGTCCGGATAAAACCATATTGACGGGTTCTTCTTCTGCTCTTGCAGGTGATGAATGCCCTCCGTTCGATTTCATGAGTGCCCAGGGGCAATCCAACTTCAGGTGATCCAGACTTTCGCGGACACCTTGTACGTAGCTTTGTAGCACCGGTTTGACGTACGCATCAGCTATGGTCGTACTGCCACGTTCATATTCACGCCAAATAGGTGCTACTTGGTGTGAAAGTGAGACTGGGATACTTGGAAAGTTAGTTTCAAGATGCCTTTTAATAAGATTTTCGTGCTCAGGATTGAGATGAGAAAACAGCAAGCAGACTGCAATCACCACATCCTCGCTCTCTGCGTTCTCTAGTCGTTCGGTAACCATCTCAACCAGGTCATTTAAGCTGCTGTCTTTCAATGGTGTGAGTACACGACCCTGGTAGTTAACTCGCTCATCAATCTCGAAACAATCCTCTCGTTTCACTAGTGGTTCTGGTTTTTTCCACTCGAACGAGTAATGATATTTACGATTGACTCGCTGGATAAATGGGACATCACCGAATCCTTTTGTTGTGACAAAGAGTACTCGAGCTCCTGCGCGCTGAATCATTGCATTAGTAGCCACGGTTGTCCCCAGCACGAGTGAGGCAAAATCCCGAGCTGCTAGTTTCGAATCCTTGATGACACCAGTCAACGCTTTTTCTGGTTCCGATGGGGACGAAGGCCATTTTGCTATCACTAGTTCGCCACTTTCTTCGTTGAGGCCTACTAAGTCCGTAAAAGTACCGCCAGTGTCGATACCGCAGCGTATACGTTGTGAGTGGTTAAGATTGGACATCAGAAATCCGAGTAGGCAGGTTGAGGGTTAACTCCGTCTGCACACAAAGAATATACATTATAAGCTGCTTTTGGATATAGGTAAGGCTATTGGCAAATCTATGGATAGATGTGGCCGTGGCTGTTTCACCGACGATCTATAGAGCCGATTCTAATACTGCCTTCTCCGTTACGTTATTTTCTTCTAACGTACGTACAATGCGCCCTTGCTTCATAACAAGTACGCGAGAACACATCGCAATAATTTCAGGAATGTCAGAGGAGACTAGAAGTATTGCGACACCGCTCCGGGCCAGGTTGCTAATCAAGTTGTAAATTTCAGCTTTGGCCCCCACATCGACCCCTGCAGTCGGCTCATCGAGCAAAAAGATTTTGGCTCTAGTGCTCAACCATTTCCCCAGAGCAACTTTTTGCTGGTTGCCGCCGCTCAGGCTGCCGACCAACTGATGCCGACTAGCTGCTCGAACATCCGTTTTCTGCATCATATCCCGGATGATTTTTTTTTCATGTTTGAGTGCCAGAAAACCGTTCCGAGTGAACCTGCTTATGGAAGCCATCGTGATATTTTCACCCACGCTACGGCAATTGATGACACTTTCTCCGTGCCGATCCTCTGACAAATACGCGATGCCTCTCTCCAATGCTTCGCGAGGAGAAGAGATTTGCACAGTTTGACTGTCGATTGCGACCGTACCGGAGTCAAAACTTGAAGCACCGATTATGCACTTGCAAATTTCGGTCCTTCCTGAACCTACCAGGCCTGCTAAGCCAACAATTTCGCCAGCACGTAGGTTGAAACTAACGTCTTCAAACATAGCGTTTCGAGTCAGTCTATTCACTGAGAGTTTTTCGGGACCATACCGGGTCAATTTCTTTGGAAACTGTTCATTCCATTTGCGTCCCACCATGCGACTGATCAAAAAAGACCGATTAAGGTTTTTGTCGATTGGATAAGTGCCTACTGAGCGACCGTCACGCAAAATCGTGACTTTGTCGGCGATCTCGAAGATTTCGTCTAGCCGGTGTGAGATGTAAAGGATCGTGCAATGCTCTGATTTCAATTTGTGCAGGATGGCGAAAAGTTTGCTGAGTTCTCGAGGCCCTAACACCGCAGAGGGTTCGTCAAGAATAAGGACCTTTGCGGAATACGAAAGCGCTCGTGCGATCTCTACGATGCGACATTCGCCGGCACCTAGATTTTTTACAATGCATTTCGGGTCGAGGTTAGAATCAAGCCGTTTAAGTAACGCATCGGCCTGATGAAATAGTTGTCCCCAGTCGACTATTCCCCAAGAATTCCTTTGAATGCGCCCCAGAAAAATATTTTCGGCAATCGACTGTTCTGGAATCAGTGTGAACTGTTGATGAACAATTGATATTCCAGCGTCAAGTCCTCCTTGAGGAGTTGAGAATTGCACAGTGTTGCCGTCAAGTTTTACTATTCCTCGATCTGGAGATAAAGCCCCACAGAGGATTTTCATTAGAGTTGATTTACCCGCTCCATTTTCACCCAGAATGGCATGAATTTCGCCTGGCTCAGCTTCGAAATCCACTCCATCTAGAGCGTGGGTTCCACCGAAGGTTTTAACAATGCCTTGAGTTTGGAGTCTTGGAGTCACAGTTTTAGGTTTCTAGAAAAACTACTCGCACAGCGCCATCAAGAGCGCCCACTACTTTAGGTGATTCAATTAGAATCGCTTACGTTGATCGAGTTTACAATATGTTTCTTAAGTACTGTCTGATCGGTCGTCAAATCTTCTTAGTAGTGTGGAATTGTAACTTGCCAGTAGCCAAGGTTACGATATTCAGAGTTCTTGAAAAGGTTTATAATTGGTCGCAGCCTATTTCTGCGTAGCAGTCTTTTATCCATGTCATTGCAATCAAAAGCTTCAGGAGTTGCTAGACGTGTTCTCCGAAGTCTCGGTCCGAGCACTGGAGCAATAGTCGCTTTTTTATTGATTGTTCTATTGGGTAGTTTTCTTGCGCCAACTTTTCTGACTGGTCGCAATATAACCAACGTATTGCGACAGGGCTCTATGTTAGGTGTTGTTGCAGTTGGCATGACATTTGTGATTCTCACTGCTGGGATTGACCTCTCAGTGGGTATGGTGTTGAGTCTGACTAGTGTCGTAGCGGCATTACTCTTTGCTGAAGGTCAGGGGTTTCCATTACCTGCCGTTTTTCTCGGCACCCTCACTCTGGGTGCTGCAATGGGTGTTTCCAACGCTCTAATGATCGTATGGCGCGATACTGCGCCCTTTATCGTTACTCTTGCGATGATGGCTATTGCGGGAGGTGCAGCACTTACGGTTTCGAATGGGCGGCCCATAGGTGGCATTTCTGGATCGTATGCTTGGATTGGCGCTGGTTTCGTCGGTCCAATTCCTGTGCCAGTTCTGATAATGTTAGGCGTTTTTCTGCTTGGTGCGTTAGTACTTCGCTATACACCCTATGGTCGTGAAGTGTATGCCGTTGGCGGGAACGAAGAAGCCGCGAGATTGTCTGGTATTTCCATTCGGCGCGTTAAGTTAATCACCTACGCTATCAGTGGGTTTTTAGCAGCGTTGGGAGGCATTATTTTCAGTGCACGTGTCACGGTTGGTGACCCCTGGGCTGGACGTGGTCTCGAACTTGATGCGATCGCTGCTGTTGTTATTGGAGGCACGAGTCTTTTTGGCGGAATTGGCACAATGCTGGGCAGTTTACTCGGCACGTTGATAATTACAATGATCAATAATTTACTTAACCTCCTTAATGTCTCTCCCTATATGCAAGGTCTCGCCAAGGGAATTGTTATTCTCGTCGCGATCGCTATTTATCGAAAAGACCGTTAGTGGTTGATTTATATCACGGCATGAGACAATTGGTGGTTTACTGTTCACCTAGAGAGATTCCATCGATGTATTACTGCTTTCATGGTCGGCCAATCAGCTATTTGTTTCTATTGGCCGTCTCGACAGTTTTTGCATTTCTGCTGGGTGGTTGTTCTTCTTCCGAACGTCATACATCTTCTAAATTTCCTGAGAACTTTGCAGAACGACGTTGGGTGATTGGCTTCAGTAATGCCTCTGAGTCGAATACTTGGCGAACTGCACTTCGCGAATCGATCGAAAAGACTGTGGCTAAGTATGACAATGTGGATCTTCTTATCACCGATGCAAATGATTCTCCGGCGAAACAAGTGGCTGATCTCGAGGATCTTCTTGCCAAAGGGGTTGACGGTCTGATCATCGGTGCAGTGAATACTCATGCAGCTAATACAGCTATCGCGGAATGTGAGCAGATGGGTGTGCCGACGGTCGTCGTGGACCGTGCGGTCTCTGGTGATAAATTTACAACTTTTGTTTCGACTGACCACAGATGGTTAGCAGCGACTGGACTTGAGCAATTAATCAAACTTGTAGGTGGGAGTGGAAAGATTGCCATTATCGAAGGTTTACCTGGAGCGGGTGCTGCCGTTGAGAGGAATAAGGGATATGACGATGTTCTACCACGCTACCCCAAAATCAACGCGGTTAGGCAGGCAGGAGATTGGTCTCGTGCTAGTGGACAGCGGGTCACCGAAAACGTGTTGACTGCTAATCCAGACTTGCTTGGGATTCATTTCGACGGTGGTGAGATGGCAGTCGGTGGTGTCCAGGCGCTGCGCACGTCAGGTTTTACTGATGAAGAGTTACGTTCGGGAAAACCGTTTCTGACCTGGACAGATGGGTACAACGGTGGGTTAAAGCTCATTAAGGCAGGAATTGGCAAATTCTCGGTGCAGCATCCTCCTCGTATTCACGGTGAGTTGAGCGTCGAATCGTTAATCAAAATATTCAAAGGAGGGGAAGTGCCCAAGCAGCAACCAATCCGTCTTGATTTCATAACGCCCGAAAACGTAGATGAGTATGTTGATATGGATCAACCAGATGCCTACTGGGCATTTTAAGTTCAAAAAAACATTGGGATAATTCTGTACTTCACTCTTTTGAGGTAGTCGTCATAGCCTGAAAGTCCTCGTCGTAAAGTACTTTCTTCGATCACAATTCTCGGAATGAGGGCGGATATCAATATCAGCGACCCAATGGCTGCAGAGAAGAGACTTTCTAGCCAAAGGGCCATGCCGGGATAGAACAGAAAAAAACTGGAATACATAGGGTGTCGGACGTAGGAGTAAATGCCAGAGTCCACTAATGCATGTCCTCGAGATTTTTGAAGAGAAACCACAGGTTGCGCAAATGCGTTCTCTTTAAGACTCAAGTAAAAACCGAAAATTCCGAGACTGGAAATCAATAATCCTATGGGGCGGATCAGAAAAGGAGGTTTCCAGCCGATTTGAAAATGATGGACATCTAGTGGGATAAGAATTATGGATGTCGCGAAAGCACTTAGTAGAAAGATGGTTGCTAACTTGTCTTTTCTGGGTTGGTCTGTAGAATAGGGTGCCATCAGCCTAGCCTTGATACTTGCTGGATGATAGAGACAAAGATATATGGAGCCACTTAGAACTAAAAGGGCATAAAGAGCCAGGTATATCATCGCGTTGTACCAATACCAGCTTGGCGATGGTGTTAATAGCAACAAAGTAAGAATGACTACATTTAGACAGACACCGAACAGAGTTCGAATAAATAGCAATGCCAATTCTCCCTTGGTTATCAATTGAGGATTAGAGTGGGGTTTGGTGGATATTCTTCATGGTTCTGGAAAAGCTTCAAGGGTAGCCTGTGCTTGTGACCTTATTTCACTTGGCAAAATACTTGGCCCTGTTCCGATTCCAGGGCAGAAGTGCCTCAGTTTTTTCCATGAGCGCTTTGAAGAGACGTACTCAGGCCAAAAAGGGAAGGTCTGACATTGCAAAGGTTTCACTGCATGTATTGAGCAACCAGTAGCCGTAACAAAACGGCAAGCCCCTTTGCTCGGGTCGGCAATACGAATTTTATTGTCTCGTTCTTCGCAATGTTGATCCAAGAATTCTTGAGTGTTCAGACCCAAGTAGTGAGCGATGCGTTCCGCGTCTGATGTGGTTAAGAACACATCCCCTGGGTGAGTGCAACAGTTAGTACATTCCGCTATGCACTCGAAACGAAAATCAAAAGTGCCTATCTGAACTAACGAACTCACTTTGTGGCTACCTCCGTCCGCAACAAGGGCATGATTCTCCTGTTATAACCGATTACTTAATCGGTAAAGGTTGGAATACGTTCTAATGAGCAAACTACTGTCAGCGATTGCGGGAGTTGCCATGCACATTTCACCAAGGGAGTTCTTTTCAACCACTTTGAAATTGGGGCCTGCCTCTATTACGTAGCAGTCGCCTGCTTCACTCAGGCAAAAAATATGCCCCTTGTAAGCCCATGGCGAACTTGTAAAGTTTCCACTGCCAAGCGCAATGCGCTGTTTGCCATAGATCTGCTTGCCTGTTCTTGCATCGTGGCATGTGAGAAACCCTCTATCAAGCAGGGTATAGTGGAGCCCCTCGTAGACCACTGGCGATGGGTGATATGGACCACCTTGTGGCACGCTCCAGGATATGTACTCATTTGATGTTTCTCCAGATTTGAGTGTAATGTCTCCCGAAGCCCCTGGTCGGATTGCGTAAATTGGTCGTTCCTGACTGCCGTGATAACCGGATGTCACGTATAGGAGCCCGTCAGAGGCAAACGGTGTTGGGATTGAAAGTGATGACATGCCACTCAATTCCCACAATAACCGCCCGTTAGGATCATAGGAGCGGATTTTTTTACGCCCCGCAGTAATAATTTCGGTCCGATCAGCATGTGTCCAGACAAAGGGTGTTGACCAGGTTGTGGGCTCATCTCTGTCTACCTTCCAGATCTCTTTCCCTGTTTGTTTGTCAATAGCAACCGTGTAAGATTGACCCTCGTTATCGTTGGTGATATATAACTGATTTTCGTGAAGTGCCGGTGAAGAGGCAGTCCCATACCCCCAGCGTGTTTCCACAGGTTTCCAGGGTACAGACCAGGCAACCTTACCTGTCATATCTAAGCAATAGGTGGCTAGATCGCCGAAGTGAACATAGATGTGATCTCCATCGGTGACTGGTGTTTCTGATGCGTAGGAGTTCTTGCGATGCCGAGGCGTTTTTGGAATACCTCTGTGTAACTCTGTCTCCCATTCGATTTGACCACTGATAAAATTGATCCCATAGGCCATCCAATGGTGTGTTTTCTCTGTAATTGGTTGAAACTCACCGCCTTCATAAAACCCCGCTGGAGGTTCACCTTTACCTGTTGGACCGATGTTACTGGTCAAGTAAATTCGTTCGTTCCAAACTACCGGAGATGACCAACCTTTGCCGGGAACGTCGGTTTTCCAAACGATGTTTTCTGTGCTATCCCATGAGATAGGTAAACCAGGGTTGTCAGGCACTATGCCCAGAGCACCTGGCCCACGAAACTGTGGCCAAGTAAAGCTCGACAGTTTGCCAGCAAAGAATCCGGATGAGATTACCTTCAGGCAATTTCGGCGAGAGATCATTAATGTCTCCTGATGGTAATAACTATAAACACTTCTATCGACTAGGTGAAATTATACTGGAGTAAGGGTGTTATAGGTAATGGTGTCTCAATACAGAAAGGAAAGTCCAAGTATATGCATTTATTTCGTGCTATTCTCGGACGGAGCAATGTAGCCCGGCTCGCTATGGACTGACATCAGATGGGCCTAGAGGCGGGGTATTTTTGATATGGAAACTTCCTTAGAGGTACTGCTTTTCTCGGCTGCCAGTATAGGGTTTGTACATACTCTGATCGGTATAGATCACTCTCTTCCATTTGTTGTACTCGGCAGGGCGCGAGGTTGGTCACTACGCAAGGTATGGAGTATCACTTTTCTGTGTGGTTTTGGACATGTTTTATCGTCAGTTTTATTAGGTGGATTGGGTATCGGCTTGGGAGTTGCAATTGCAAGCCTGGAGTGGGTTGAAGGGATGCGTGGCGAAATTGCCGCCTGGCTACTGATCATTTTTGGCCTATTTTATGCTGGCTGGTCTTTTGCACGACAGAGGCGCCAGCAACGCCACATCCATTCCCATGATGGCGGAATGGTCCACAGCCACGAGCACGGTGTCCAAGATCACAGTCATGATGTCAAAATACCTGCCGCAGCTACAGCTTGGAGCCTTTTCATTATTTTTGTTCTGGGACCCTGTGAACCGTTAATTCCTCTTCTGATGGCTCCAGCCGTTAGTTTGGGTCCTTGGGCGGTGGTGCCCGTGACGGCTGTTTTTGGTTTTACGACGATCATCACAATGCTAGTAGCTGTTACAGTTGGTTTCTACGGTTTTAAGCTGACTCCTCTGAAACGGTTAGAAGCTCATGCCAATACGCTGGCCGGTTTGGCAATTGCTTGTTCTGGGTTGGCTATTCAGCTACTTGGAATTTAGTCAGTTTTCTCGTCCTCCGTTCATCATGTTCTAGGTTTCACATGACGTTTTTTCCTTTTATTTTGGTGAGTTTGCAGTTTTGCTTCGAACTACAAAAATACGAAAAGCGTCGATTGTGTTTCCACGGGGTGACCTAATGTACGATACTGTCTGCTTATGAAAAAGCATCAAGTTCTGTACTGTGTTGGAATGGCGCTTCTTATCGCGGCTGGAACCGCCATCTCACAATCTTCAAAGCTGCCGGTAAACTGGAAAGGTCTACCAGACCCCTTTCATACGCCTTCTGCCAGCAACCGACCGAAGGTTATTGAACAACCCAGTGATGCTGGTCTATCGGTGCCTCCGGGTTTTCGTGTCGAAGAATATATGTCAGGTTTCGAGGCACGTCCACGTTTTATGATCCTCGGCCCCAATCAGGAAATTTTACTAACGGATAGTGGCGCACGCCGCATTGCCAACGGTCTGGTGTACGTCATTCATGATGGAGTCTCAAAAAAAATCATCGAAGGTTTAGATCGACCTTATGGATTGGCTATGCATGAGGATTGGCTCTACGTCGCTGAACCAAGTTCGGTTAAGCGTTACAAGTACGATTCTCAGAAGATGGTCGCAAAAGGCCTCGGCGAAGAAATTATTTCGCTGGAGGGCCAAGGAACCGGTCACTGGACTCGGACTTTATTGTTTGACCGGGATCACAAAAAACTATACACGACAGTCGGTTCTGGTTCAAATATAGACCTGGGGGAAGATCTCAAACGTGCAACTGTACTAAGATCAAACCCCGACGGTAGCGATCTTGAAATACTTGCGACAGGGTTGCGCAATACTATAGGGCTCCGTTGGTTTCCTGGTAGTAACGCACTGTGGGGTGCAGTACAAGAACGTGATGGATTGGGTGATGATTTAGTCCACGATTTCCTAGTCAACATTCAGGAGGGTGCCTTCTATGGTTGGCCCTATGCCTACAACGGACCGCACGAGGAGCCTCGTCACAAGGGTGTTGCTCCAGGCAAAGTGCAGAGCACTCGTTACCCCGATGTGTTACTGGGTGCCCATGTGGCGGTACTAGACATACTTTTCTATACGGGGGAACAGTTTCCAGAAGAGTACAGAAATGGACTTTTCCTCGCCTTTCATGGTTCCTGGAACCGTTCAAAACGTGTTGGGTATAGCGTTACGTATATTCCTTTTGAGGAAGGTAGGCCAACTTCTGGGCCACAGGATTTTCTAAAGGGCTGGATGCTCGGTGAAGACCAGCGGGAAGTATGGGGGCGTCCGGTTGGCTTACTTCAAATGCCTGACGGATCAGTGCTAGTTTCTGATGATGGCGGCCGAAAATTGTGGAGAATTTTCTATGAGGGGTGATTTTTCTCTGGGTAATGCACAGGTGGGAACCTTTTGGCGGAAATTGTGATTGATTAGTGTCACTTCATCTTTCCTAGCTAGACGAGAATCATCTGATAACTAAACCAGCATGATGGTGCTATTGAAGCGAGTGTGGATTCCGCTTGTATCGGTACTTCTTGTTACAGATGTTTTTGGGACTGAAAGTCGATTTTCACACCAGTTACACATCAAGCAAGTTGGCATCGATTGCTTGGTGTGTCACGGTGCAGCGGTGACGAGTAAGGTAGTCGAAGACCGCAATCTGCCAAAAAAAAATATCTGCCTTAGTTGTCACAATGGAGGGATTGCTCCAAATGTTGACACCACTTGGCTCACTGAGCGAGAGGTTGAGAAAAGGACTTTCCATTTCAACCATGAATTCCATTTGAAGCTTGGAAACGTGACTGCCGTCATTCGAGCGGCTCTTGACGATGGTCGATATTTGGGAGAATCCCTTGGTGTTCGGCGCTTACTCAACCACGATAACGCTTGTCAAGGCTGTCACCGAGGGCTTGAAGAAACGAACTCGGTAACTGAATCAAGCTTGCCTAGTATGTCTGACTGTTTGGTATGTCACAGCGAGATCGACAATCCATTCAGTTGCGAAGAGTGTCACCTGCCTGGCAGTACGTTAAAACCAGTCGATCACACACGCGAGTTCGTCGATCTGCACTCAACTGGAAAACTCAATCTCAACAAGGCAACATGCTTGCCTTGTCATGGAACCAATTTTTCTTGCATGGGTTGTCACTGATGACGAGTTGTTAACTTGTGTAATTTGGGAGAGGCATGATGGCCCATCATTCCCCACTTATCGACGGCCTGAAAACGTGCTTACATAGCGTTGGATGTTTGAGTGATAGCGGCGTACCCGTCCAGCCTCTTCAAATCGACGTTGTGTTTCCCTGCGGTAGAGGTCAAATTCTTGTTCCTGAAGCCTCTCTTTGTGTTTTTCAGACATTTCGTCACGATCATCGAGAAAATGTTCCATTTCTGCTTCTTGGTGGCCGATCACTTCGTAGATTACCCAAGCGTCGTTCGAGAGGACAGGTCCAACTGACTTACCGGTCACCGAGGTAAATGCTTTGTCACCTAACAAACCTATTGACCCCAAGTTTGGCAAGCTATCTTGACGCCTCAAAAAATTGCTCAGCTCTGTTTTTAACTGAAATCTCCGTGCTGCCTTTCGAAGATCTTCCTTCGTTGCAGCCGTACCTACTTCATTGGCGCGCTCCTCTGCAAGTCGTTTTGATTCCTGGGCAATGTACTGGGTTCTCACACGCTTTCTGGCTTCCTGAAATTCAGCTGGGCGTTCCGGAGTAATTGTGGTTACCACAGCAATCGCAGTTCTATCATTCTGAGTTGCGGTTACGATCTCACCGTCGTTGGCAGCAAATAGAGATGCCGTTAGTGTCTCGAATTCACCGAGGATAGCAGGAGAATCGTTACGTCCTACCTTTGCCAGTATTTTGACCCCCAGGTCTAAAGAAGCTGCAACAGATTCGAAATCCTTGCCTGCTTGCCGAGCCGAAGCGATCGCATTATCTATGCGTTGCATGCGGGCATTGTATTGGCGTTCTTCAATCAATTCTTGTTTGATTGTTTCCCGTACTTCGTCCAAGGATTGGAGATGTGCTCCTTGTTTTTCGTGGACCTTTATGATGTGGTATCCATACTCAGTGCTGATGACGTCACTTATCTTGCCAGATGTAAGGGCAAATGATGCCTTTTCGAAGCTTGGCACCATCTGTCCACGAGTGACCCAGCCGAGATCACCACCTTTTTCGGCTGTTCCGGGATCGTCTGAGTGTTCCTTGGCCAGGGTTGCAAAATCCATTCCTTGCTGAAGGTCTTTCTTTACAAACTCTGCTTTTTCCTTGAGCGTTTTTTTCTCCTCATCACTTTTGCCTTCTGTCATGAACAGAATGTGGCTAGCACGGATACGCTCATCAACTTGATAGCGCTGTCTATTTTGGCGGTGTTGACGTGCAATCTCTTTTTCGCTGACTGTGATTGCGGGTAGGTCTGTCGCATCGACGATCATTAATTTAATGTCTCGTGATTCGGGTATGCTGTACTGCTGTTTGCGTTCTTCGTAGAATTCGCGAAGCGCTTCTTCTTTAGGTGCAAGTTGCCTTTCGAAGTCGTTTGCCCGGATCTTTACGAACCGCAATCGAGTTTTTTCATTGGCTCTACGATAGAGTTCGATAATGTCCTCTTCGTCTACTTCTACAGTGTCGACCACCATCCGTCGTAGCTTCACGTCGATCATCAGCGAACGTCGAACCTCTTCCTCAAATCTTGGAATCGACGTGCGAAACTGCTGTGCAATGAGAACTCTATACCTATCGGGTTGAAATACGCCATCAATGAAGAAGAAGGGCATTTGCACCTTCAACCAATCAGCCAGCTCTTGTTCGTTCGATTCGAGTCCTAATTCTTCTGCTTCTCTCATCAGGACTAGTTTCGTTAGTTCTTGATCGATGGTTTCCAAAGCCAAACCCGCGTGTGGTCCGTTGGGAGTGTTGGGCATTGCTTGCTGCACATCCAAAACCGTTAGTGTATGTGTGTTTGCAAGCCACCATAGTGTGGGGTCACCTACTTCTGCGAGAAGGTTTTGGTTAGCGTTAGCTGCAGCACCCCAGCTTCCTGGAATCATAGTAATTACCATTGAAACTGCAACCAAAGACAAGATAGCCCCGAGGAGTATTTTTACGATCTGTTTCTGACTTCTGAACAGGTTAAACATGCTGAGATTATTATACTGTGAGCCTTAGCAGTAATTAACTTTTGCCGCGCGGCATGTTTTTTTAGAGTGCTACGGGTATGCCGCGACGTCTCCTTCAATTAGCTGACCTCAAGGCAGGGGTTCTCCCCTATCCCTCCTGTGTTTATTGTGCAGAAATGAAGCAGTTTTATGCAACGTCAGTGTTCTCAAAGTCAGACTTCGAGGATGACTGGAATGATCAATGGCCTACTCTCGGTTCGACGCCGTATATAACGTCGTAGATCTGCACGAATTTTTTCTTCCATAACTCCCCAGTCGGTTTTTTCCTCTTCGGAGGAGCCTTCGATCGTAAGGGCAACCGTGTCAGCTGCTCCGTCGAGCAGTTCAGGACTATCTTCACTGGTCACGAAACCGCGAGTGACAATTTCTGGACTGCTCTCCAGCTTTCCAGTATGGCGATTCAGCGCTACGATCGGTACTATAACGCCGAACTCTGACAAATGGCGTCGATCCCGAATCACGACTTCCTCCAGAATTTCATCACCCGTGCCAGAATCGATACATACACGACCTACTGGCACAGACTCCCGATGTCGTGCACCCTCTGAATCGATTTCCAGCACGTCCCCGCTTTCCAGTAGAAACGATGCTTCGAGGCCGTTACTTTTCAAATGTTCGCTCAATTGCAAGTGGCGTGAAAGTTGCCGGTATTCACCATGTACCGGCACGAAATATTTTGGGCGCAGTAAGTTAAGTACCAATTTCAGCTCTTCTTCACTCGCATGACCTGAGACATGTATTGGCGGATTCATTGTGCCGTAGAGCACCTCTGCACCACGCCGAGTTAGATGATCGACCATGCGGTAGATGGCCTTTTCGTTACCTGGAATTACCCGGGTGCTGAGGACAACCGTATCTCCTTCGTCGATTTGAGCGTGTCGGTGTTTGCCGACTGCCGCTCTGGAGAGTGCCGATAGTGGTTCTCCTTGACTCCCAGAAATGAGAAACGTTCTCTGTGATCGCGGCAGTTTCGCCATATCACCTGGATTGATCAATAGCCCATTTGGGATGTTGAGTAGATTTAAGTCTTGAGCGAGTCCGCTGACCTCGGAAATACTTCTACCAACAAAAGCAATCTTGCGACCTGCTGCAGCTGATAGGTCGACAATTTGCTGAACGCGATGAATTGATGAAGAAAAACAGCTGAAGTAGAGCGAGTTGTTTGTTTGATGAAAAATCGCTTCTAGTCGTGGTCGTACTGCTTGTTCGGATGGTGTGAAACCAGGACGATTAACGTTGGTCGAATCTGACAGCAACAATAGTACCCCTTTTTGGGCGTAATCTGCGAGTGCATGAAGATCGAAGAGTTGTCCGTCAATTGGAGTTGGATCAATTTTAAAATCAGCGGTGTGAAGGATGACACCTAGAGGTGTTTTTATAGCTAGTGCCGCTGCGTCGGGTATGCTGTGGGTAACCCGGATTAGCTCTATCTCAAAGCATCCTAACGATATTTTGTCGCCCAGTTCCACTGTGTGAATCGTCGGTGGTTTGGGGAGGTCGTGCTCTTTGAGTTTCCGCCTGACCAAGGCACTAGTGAAGCGAGTTGCGTAAATCGGTAGGTCAAGCTGCGACAGTACGTATGGTGTAGCACCTATATGGTCTTCGTGGCCGTGAGTAAGAATTAACCCACGAATGTGTTTGCGATTTTCGACAAGATAAGTGATATCGGGTACTACTAAGTCTACGCCCAATAATTCTACGCCAGGAAATAAAGATCCGGCATCGATTACTATCAAGTCATCCCCACAGCGTAGGGCCATCATGTTCATGCCGAACTCGCCTAGTCCTCCGAGTGGGATAATCTGCAGTTTTTGATCTGTCAGTGGGTGAAATCCTCCTATAGTCAGCCTACCATCAGGAACCCTAGTAGCCACTTTGTTATGTGGTTTTTTAGGTTCAATAGCTCACACCTCTAGCGGACTAAACCTTTACTTTATCTGGTTTCCTAGTGTCTCAAGCAGCCGATCGATTTCGTAAGCCGTGTTGTAGTGTACTAGGCCAATCCGCACCATGCCTCCGGTTGGTTCCACTCCAAGTTGCTCACTCAGACTTAGGGCGTAGTAATTGCCATCCCATACGAAAAAGCCCTCTTGGCCTAATATCTCTGCCACGTCTCGTGGAGCCTTGGTCGCAATACGTATTGAAACTGTTGGTACTCGGTGTGTGAATTGTTCAAAGTCCTTGATTCCATAAAACGTCAAGCCATTGATATCGAGAAGGCCTTTAACGAGTTGTTTCGCTAGTTTGTGTTCGTACTGTCGAATTGCTTGCATACCACTGATCAAGGAGATGCGACGTTCTGATTCATGTGGGTATTCCTTGGGAATCTCTGCTCCGTATGATCGACCAACATCGGCCAGATAATCGACGGCGGCGATAAATCCGGCTAGCCCTTCATGATTTTGTGTTCCAGTTTCCCAGCGATCGGGAGTATTGTCTGAGGCTGGTCGTACTTTGTAGGGGAGAAATCGTTGCATGTGATCTTTCTTGCCGTAAACCAAGCCAACATGTGGCCCAAAGAATTTGTATGCTGAGCAGGCCAGAAAGTCACAATCAAGTTTTTTTACATCAATTAATCCGTGAGGTGCGTAGTGTACTGCATCCACGTAAACCAATGCTCCAACCTTGTGTGCAGCCCGAATGATACAGTCGATGTCGTTGATTGACCCGACTGAGTTAGAAGCCATTCCGATCGCCACCAGTTTTGTTTTGGGGCACAGTAGTTCAAGTAGCGCTTGGGTGTTTAGTACACAGTTTTCTTTACAGATTGGCGCAACTCTGATGATTGCTCCATGTTCTTCTAAGGCTTGCCATGGAGCGATGTTGGCGTCGTGGTCGAGATCTGTAACGATAATTTCGTCGCCTACCTTGATCTCACGACCGATAGCCCGACTAATCGCGAAGGTCAGAGATGTCATATTGGCTCCGAATGCTACTTCGTCCGGAGTGCAACCCAGTAAGTCCGCTGCCGCACTGCGGGCTTCATGGATTATCCGCTCAGTTCTTATACTGGTGGCGAAGGCGCCATGCGTGTTGGCGTTCGAGAAAGCCAAATATTCCGACATGGCATTAATTACACGTTGTGGAACTTGAGTTCCACCTGGAGCGTCGAGAAAAACTGCGGGTTTACCGTTAACGTGTTGAGTGAGAGCAGGAAACTGTGTTCGTAGAGAATTAGAATCAAATGGGGACATGGTTACATGGATTCTTGTGCGATGAGATGTTATTTCGAGATCGTTGATGGTCGGCCCATTGTAACCTGGTCGGTGAATCGTTAAATGATTTCCGGGTGATATCGCCTGGTGAAGACTTACCACTTCTCATGTGAGCTGACTTTGCAACGCTTCAATAGGGTCTCTGCTAAACTACCCAGTCCATAGGATTGTTATCAGGTTGCTGACATGTCTGTAGTTCCCGACACAACCAGTCGCTTTACTGTTATCGCTGACGGGCCACTAGATTCGGTGGTTATGGGTCTTCTTGGTGATCAGATTGATCTTCTCCCTTGGCAAGCCGCTATTGAAGGCACTGATGATCAAGTTGATGGTATTTACACTTATGGTCATCCGCAACTAAACGGCGAGATGCTGGATCGTATTGCAGGCACCAAAGTAATAAGCAATTACGGAGTAGGCGTTGATCATATTAACGTCGCGGATGCGGTGACACGCTCCATCCCTGTCGGGAACACCCCGGGTATCCTCGACGGTGCGACAGCAGATATGGCGATGGCATTACTTTTATCTGCTGCACGTCGTGTTATAGAAGGCGACCGCTACGCTCGCTCTGCGGAGTTTCTCCGCTATGATCCTGGTTTTATGCTCGGGCGTGAGGTTCACCACAGCGTGCTCGGCATCATTGGTATGGGATCGATAGGGAGTGAGGTTGCACGTCGTGCACGGGCGTTTGATATGAAAGTTCTCTACCACAACCGTCATCCCCGCGAGGACGTTGCGCGTTCTTTCGAAGCGACCTACGTTTCTCTGAAAGTGCTACTTGAGCGGTCCGATTTTGTGATGTTGTGCTGTCCACTCACCGAAAATACATATCGGCTCATTGATGCCGAAGCGCTCACACACATGAAACGAACGGCGTTCCTAATCAATGTTGCTCGTGGTCCTATCGTTGACACTACGGCTATCTATCATGCTCTACGTGATCGCCGTATTGAAGGGGCAGCATTTGATGTAACCGATCCCGAACCATTACCTCGTGATCACCCGATACTGCAACTCGACAATTTGACGATTGTGCCTCACCTCGGAAGCGCTACGGTCGAGACACGTCAAAAAATGTCTGAGATATCAGTTGCCAACCTGAAAGCTGGCATGCGTGGCGAGCCTCTACTGTATGAAGTCAAACCGTAGATTGCTTCTGCATTCCATGCATAAGACATCAGTTAAATTGGTCTGTTGGCTATTGAAGTAACTCATCAGCCAATTCAATGAAATTACTTACAGTCAGATCGGGCCTGAGTGATGATTCTTCGTAAGGAAGCTCATAGCGTTGAATGTAGGCTCCGCGGAAACCACAGGCGCGGGCGCCCATGACATCAAATGCATGAGAGGCCACCATCATGATCTGGTCGGGTTCGCGGTTTAAGGTTTTGGCCGCATAGCGATACACGGATGGATGTGGCTTGAAGCGCCCCACCGCATCTGCCGATAGAGCGGCTTCAAAATGAACAGGAATGTTGTTGCTTACTAGGTGTTCTACTAGGGAGGTATTGCCGTTCGACAAAGCAACCAGTTGGAAACGCTTCGCCAGACGATTCAGTCCCAATACGGCGTCATCAAAGGGTTTTAACTGTTCGAAAGTCCTCATCAGTTTGAGAGTTTCTTCAGGTTCGACTGTAAGTTGTTGCTGTCGAAGTGTGTACAGAAGTGCCCGTCGCGCGACTTCCAAATATCCGCTGTGTCCCAGCATCACTATGGTGTCTTGATACTGTTCAATTCTTTGACGAGATCTCCATAACTGCCAAAATTGGGCTCCACTGATCTTTGCCTGTCGATTTTCCAGAAAGTTTTCAACCGTGGGCACAATACCACTGCTGAGATCGAGGATGGTCCCAAAAACATCAAACGTAAGAGTGTTAATTTTTGTTAGTGTACTTGTACTCATCGTCAGCCTGGTGAGGTCCAGCCTAAATCTATTTGACTAAAATTACCCCTCTACGATCTTAGTAGTTTAGCTATTTTTGAGCGGCAAATTATTTAGCTGTGTCTGAGATCACATTCGGTGTTTGCAGTATGCTGCACGGTGTTGAGTTCTACAATGAAACGATGTTGCGTGATCCAAGCTTGGTGCCGCTTTCGCGTCAGCACCACCACGCTCTTGTTCTATGCGTTCTTATCGATCGACATTTGAAAACTCAGACGCCTGCTCCTGCCGTTTGTAATGAGTTACATCGGCAACTCGCTGCGATTGTCGAGGTGGAACTACTGCATCACTTCGAGGTGGAGGAAAATATCTTGTTTCCTGTAGCCCGTGATGTGATTGACTCTCCAAAGGTTATTGATGATTTGGTAACGCAACACCGCGAGATCGAGGAATTAGCTTCCCGTATTGAAAGGACGTCGGGCGAGCCTCAGATTATTTTATTGCGAGAGTTTGGCGACTTGTTGAGAAAACACATTCGTACCGAGGAAGGAGATCTTTTTCAAGAAATCCAGGACAAGCTTTCTGTCGACCAGTTGGCAGACATTGGACGAAAGATTGATGAAACCTTACGTAAAACTTGTCCAATGACGGGAAGGTTACCTTGGGAAGAGGACAGACAATAATCGCTCAGAAATGGCAGCTGGAAATAAGATTAGAAGCACAGGAAAGTCAGATCCGCACCTCGAATCCATCGTCGCCTTTAACGATATCCCCATCCCAGCTAACTGCTTCAACTGGGTGGCTTGACTTGGCAATAAAGAGACAGTATTCCACTGACACTTTTGAGCGTGCCGGAATCCAGCGGTAACATCTCTCTCCAAAGAGTGTGCCTCTGTCGATCATTTTCCGTCGCGACTCTGGCATCGGTGATGCTCCGAACTCAATGCCTCGTGTTAGTGTGCGCCCATTCCATGGTGCATGGGTGCGGTTGTGATTTTCTTCCCAAAGGCCGATCCAAGGAAAATCGCTTCTCTTCCAAACATAGCCGAAGACAGTTTCGGAGCTTGGATTGTAGGCAGTAAAGTAGGCTTGTTCGAGAGAAGGGTTCATTAATTGTGTACTGAATGCGCCTGAAACGTCCTTTTCTGTAGTGTTGCGAAGATCTGTAAGACCGCCCCGGGCGAGTGGCGCCATGGGCCAGTGGAACTCGGCAGCGGTTTTGAGTCGATCTTCTGCAACCGCGAACTTCTCTTCCAAGACTTTAGAAGAAGTTGCTGGCATGCGTATTACTGTTTTACCCCTCTCCAAGAAGGGTGGCCCAAGTGTTACGTGTTCGGTCCATCCGACAGCACGGTCGATACCCCGCAGGTTCTCGGCCGTTTCAGTCACCACAATACCTTGGGCTTTAGGTGCCAATTTCAGGACACGCTCTATTCTCATTTCTGCTTGAGGGAGCTCTGCAGTGGCAATCAACTTGCCAGGCTGTTGTTCAGTTTTCCAGTTCACTATTGAAGCTTCCCCGTGAACAGTAAGTCCTGATGAAGCTTCTTCGTCGGATGGTGGCCCAAAGTAGTCGAAACACAAGTTATGACCCACGATTCCGGACAACAATTGAGCTTCCGGTCCGTGGCCATATTCTGTATGTTCAGTGGGGTTGTAGTCCACTGGGTCAATCGTTTTCCAGGGAGGAAGCCACAATGGGTTAACAGCATTAGATTTAAGAACCAATTCTGCTATATGTCCTCCACCCGGGAGCAGTGTCAAATAGATTTCTTCGTTTTGCAGTTGTACGGTAAGTCGATGGTTGAGTGACATATAAAACCAGCCTTAAATCAAAGGATCCTAAGTGTCTCCGATGTGGCTAATAGCAGCCTGGACGAAGGCAGAATAGCACGCATTAGAGGTAAAGCCAAAACGAACACAATTTGGTCTAGGGTATATTTTTGGATATGAGTAATATCCGACCACTTGGAAACACGACCAGGTAGTTGCTAGAATGGTCCACTTAATTACTCTTGGCGCAACGCATTAGCTTGTGTACGCGCTGCGTTTCTCACGGAGGAGCATAATTCTCTATGGCACTGCTTTTGGCGGTCCTCATATGGATCGTGGCTGTCGGTCTGGCTTATCCTTTCATCGTAGACACCTGGCCCTTGCCGGATACGATCACTGAGCACGCTAGACAGGTGGATGCTCAGTACCGCCTGACGCTTTGGGTAACGGGCATAATTTTTCTACTAGCTCAGTTAGCTCTTGGTTACGCTGTTTTTAAATTTGGCAGGAATCGACCGGGAGCAGCTGCACATGTCCGCGGCAATGAACGCTGGGAAATTCTGTGGACTACAGCGGCCACAGTGCTATTTGTTGGGCTAACCTTCATGGGATACACTGTGTGGGCTGAGGCACGTTTTACAGAATCTGCTAATCGTGCCCCGGACGAAGATCGAACTATTGTAGAGGTTGTGGGTCAGCAGTTCGTATGGAATATGCGCTATCCGGGTGCGGACGGTAAATTCGGTCCTACCAAGATAGAACTGGTAGATGATGCACTGGGGAACCCTCTTGGTGTAGATCGCGACCATCCCGACGGCAAGGATGATATCGTCGTTCCTCGAATGGCTGTCCCCGTGAACCGTCAAGTGGAATTGCAACTCAAGAGCAAGGATGTGTTACACAATTACTTCGTGCCCGAGTTACGCATCAAACTTGATACGGTGCCGGGTATTACGGGTACGCTTCGCTTTACGCCCGACAAGATAGGCACATATGAGATTGTCTGCTCGGAGCTTTGCGGATTGGGTCACTATAAGATGCGCAGCTTTCTTGAAGTTAAGACGCAAGAGGATTACGACCAGTGGCTTGTTGCACAGGCTGAATTCTTAGAACAGTAAACGACTGAAGAAAGGTCCGCGTAATGCTGGTGATGTGGATCTGAACAATCGGGCCTAGAGAGTTTGATAATAGGGATATTGGCTTTTGTAGAGAGAAAGACCTTATGGCAACTGAAGTAGCGGAACACCTTGAAGTGCATCGGCACCCTGAACCGACCAATTTCTGGACGAAATACATTTTCAGTATCGACCACAAGGTGATTGGTATTCAGTACATCATTTTGGCAATCGTTGCTGTTTTTGTGGGCATGGCATTGTCCCTATTGGTTCGACTGCGGCTAGTCTGGCCCGACAAACCGATCGAGATCCTGGGAACCTTGTTTCCAGTGGGAGCACCAGAAGGAGTGATGACACCAGAGTTCTATTTAGCCATGCTGACGATGCATGGCACGATGATGGTTTTCATGGTTCTGACCACCGCACCTCAGGGAGGTTTTGGAAACTATATCTTGCCAATACAAATTGGCGCAGCTGATATGGCCTTCCCAACGCTCAACATGTTGTCCTTCTGGACAACTTTTGTGTCTTTTGTGACACTATGCGCCGCATTTTTTGTTCAAGGAGGAGCACCAATAGCTGGGTGGACTGCATACCCCCCGTTGAGTGCCCTCGATGAAGCAACGATTGGTGGTTACGGCCAAGATCTCTGGCTGCTCAGTATTGCCTTTTTCTGTATTGGATCTCTTCTTGGTGCACTGAATTTCATTGTGACGACACTGCAGCTTCGGGCGAAAGGTCTCACGATGATGCGCTTGCCTCTGACCGTTTGGACTTGGTTCGTTACGGCGATCTTAGGCCTGCTTGCATTCGGTGTACTCCTTTCTGCAGGAGTTCTGCTACTGATGGATCGACTGGGAGGGACGAGTTTCTTTATTCCGGGAGGCTTGTTGGTTAACGACATCCCAATAGATCACACTGGTGGCTCTCCGATTCTTTGGCAGCATCTGTTTTGGTTTTTTGGTCACCCAGAGGTTTACATTGCGATTTTACCTGGGATGGGGGTTACCTCACATATTCTGGCAACGTTTGCACGTAAACCCGTGTTTGGATACAAGGCCATGGTCTATGCGGTTGTTGCGATTGGTGCACTTGGATTTGTGGTTTGGGGACACCACATGTTCGTTAGTGGGATGAGTCCATACTCCGGCTTTGTATTCTCGGTGTTGACGATGTGTATTGGAGTACCCTCGGCCATTAAGACATTCAATTGGATTGGCACCTTATGGGGAGGGAAAATTCGTTTTACGACTCCCATGCTCTATTCAATCGGGTTCGTTTCTCTATTTGTGACCGGAGGGATCAGTGGTATTTTCTTGGGGCAGCCGTCGGTGGATCTGTTCTTTCACGATACCTATTTCGTAGTTGCTCACTTTCATCTGATCATGGGAGTGGCAGCAATTTTTGGAATGTTTGCAGGGGTGGCTTTTTGGTTCCCGAAATTCTTTGGCCGTATGATGAGCGAAGGGATGGGGAAGGTGCACTTTTGGCTGACCTTTCTTGGAGTCTATGCGATCTTCGGCCCGATGCATTATTTGGGTGTAATCGCCCATCCGCGGAGATATGCGGAAACGACGTCCGTTGATTACCTCGGTGCGGCTGGCGCTAATGAAATTCATTACTTCGTCACGATGGCCGCGATGATTACTGTAACCGTGCAGTGTCTTTTCCTGATCAATGTGGTTTGGAGTCTTTTCAAGGGTAAACGAGTGACCTCGGACAATCCTTGGGAAGCAACAACACTTGAATGGGTGACGGCAACACCGCCAGCCCACGATAACTTTGAAGGTAGGATTCCAACCGTTAACCACGGACCCTATGAGTTTAGTGTCCCCGGTGCGCCGCGTGATTATGTGATGCAATGTAATGCACCTGACGCAGCACCTGCGAGGAAGTCTGGCGAATAAGGCTATGGGCAATAGTACCCCGGCTACATTGGAGCAACCGAGTTTGGTGTCTTTCTCAGAGCATCAGAGGATCGATATCGATACACCTGCTGATGGCGAAGCCTCCGGGTTAGGAAATAGTAATCCAGCTACTTCGGACTTTGAAGCCTTGGCAGTGCATCGGTACAAGCTGGGGGTTTCTGTTGGGTTTGGCGGAATTATCATGATTTTTGCGGCACTTACTAGTGCCATGGTAGTGCGTTCGGGATTGAGTGACGATTGGAAATCCTTCGGATTGCCAAGTGTGTTGTGGTTTAGTACGATCGCTTTGCTTGTCAGCAGTTTCACAGTAGAGAAGGCTAAACGTGCTCTGAGAAATTCGAACGAGAATGGTCTAAGAACATGGCTGGCCGTGACCACGGTGCTCGGTGTAGCTTTTTTGGTGTCCCAATGGATGGGTTGGTTAAACTTAACCGAACGGGGTCTCTATCTTGCGGCAAATCCGAGCCACTCCTTTTTCTATGTGTTTACAGTTGGTCACGGCCTGCACCTGCTTGGGGGATTGTTAGCGGTTGGCTATGTTACTGGCCGTGTTTGGTGTGGCCACCATTGGGTTACTCGTAGTGCGGCGATTGAGGCAGCAGCTCTTTACTGGCACTTTATGGACGTACTCTGGTTGTATCTGTTTGTTCTTTTATTGGTTTGGAGGTAATTCATGTCGGATGCTCACGCTGAACCGACGGCTGAAGCCACTTGGCAAGGAGGCGGGTCACCGTTTGCTGTTGGTCATAAAAAGCTGGGGATGTGGCTTTTCATAGTCTCTGATGCGCTGACATTCGGGGCGTTATTGATGGCCTATAGCTATCTGCGTGTGGCTAACGATTGGCCTACACCATTTGATTTTTACCCAGCCATTATTTTTTCTAGCGTGATGACGCTTGTTTTACTCTCAAGTAGTCTGACCATGGTTTTTGGCGTAAGCTGTGCGTCCAAGGGGGATCGTGCAGGGACAAAAAAATGGATTTGGGCTACCATTCTGGGGGGGCTTCTCTTTGTTGTATTGCACTCCTACGAGTGGAACCATCTGATTCATGAGGGTCTGACCCCTTTTAGTAGCCCCTACGGCACACCGTTGTTTGGTGCGACCTTCTTTACTCTGACCGGGCTGCATATGACTCACGTTGCGATCGGAGTAGTCTACTTGGCGGTTATTGCCAACGGTTTTGGACGCGGCAAATATGATGCTGAAGACGTCGAGGTTGTTGGACTCTATTGGCACTTCGTGGACCTTGTCTGGATGTTTATTTTTCCCATGGTCTACTTGTTGTCGACGAAAGTTTGAAAACTACAATAAGAAATTTTTTCGATGTGTTTAACCGTGAACATAATGAAACTAAATCTGGAGACTTTTAATGAGTACTCACACTGAATCGCATACGGGGCTATTTATAAAGGTCTGGGTGGCCCTACTTGTTTTGACGTTGGTCGAGATTGTACTGGCGTACATTCAGCTCGGTCATGTAGCGATGATTACCCTGTTAATGGGGCTTTCACTGGTGAAGACTGTTCTGATTATGGCCTATTTCATGCACTTAAAATTTGACAAGCCTGCTCTGTCCTGGATGTTGTGTGTCCCGATGGTGGCTTGCATGTTGATCATGATCGGGTACTTTTTTCCTGATAGTTACCGCATTCTGGAGTTCGGGCCTTAGGGTTTTGGTGAGTGTCACTAGACTATGGTTTGCCTAGGCTATGTTCTATCGAAGAGATTCGTAAGCGGTGTTGCTCGCGTGGTGGCCTGTTCTGTTGTGCCGGTGCTTGTGGTTGGCTCTGCTTGGGCGCAGTGCCAAATGTGTAAGAAGACAGCTGCCTATCAACAATCGTCCGCGATTGAAGCTCTGAATCAGGGGATTATTCTTCTCGCGATTCCTCCCATTGCAATCGTAGGTGGTATAGCTTGGCTTGCGTACCGTCACCGAGACGGATACCGGGTGAAAGGCTAGCTGTCGTAAGCCTCATCAATTGTTACTTGACATAAAGCGTGTGCACCTAATGTGCGCAGCTGTCCCTGGTAGGCTGGTTTGATTACTGAATTCTCTCGGAGGTAGCTATGCAAAAAAAAGATGGCATGATGTACGCTCCGGTCGGCAAGACCAAACAAGTTTGTGAACCAGGAGAGTTCCCGATTGCGGCTATTGGTCTTGATCACGGCCACGTATACGGCATGTGCAACGGCTTGATTGAAGCGGGTGCCGAACTGCGTTGGGTTTGGGATCCTGATCCAGCCAAGATGGAAGCCTTCCGTAACAACTATGCCCAGGTGGAGTGCGCCTCTGAAAAGCAGCAAATTCTTGACGATACATCGGTTCGGTTGGTAGTCGGTGCCTCGATTCCTTCTAAGAGATGTGAATTAGGTCTGGAGGTTTTAGAGCATGACAAAGACTACTTTGTTGATAAACCCCCACTGACTTCACTGGACCAACTCCAGGCCGCACGCGCTAAGGTCGCTGCAACCGGAAGGAAATACGCCGTCTATTACAGTGAGAGGCTTCACGCGGAGTCATCAGTCTGTGCTGGTAATCTGATTCAACAGGGTGCTATTGGACGAGTATTGCAGGTGATTGGCATGGGACCACATCGTCTCAACGCAGCGTCTCGTCCCGAGTGGTTCTTTCAGAAGGAGATGTACGGTGGAATCATTTGTGATCTTGGTTGCCATCAAGTAGAACAATTTTTGCATTTAGCTGGAGCGTCTGATGCGACTGTGACTAGTAGTCAGGTCGCTAACTATGGAAACAAACAATACCCGGAGCTTGAAGATTTCGGAGATGTTTCATTAGTTGCCGACAACGGTGCGACGAATTACTTCCGTGTCGATTGGTTCACTCCAGATGGTCTTGGTGCTTGGGGTGATGGACGAACTTTCATTCTGGGCACTGAAGGATACATCGAGCTGAGAAAATACATCGATGTAGCTCGCGATGCTGAACTCGATCATGTATATTTGGTGAACCAAGAAGAAGCAAAACACATTCCAGCACGAGGTACAGTGGGGTATCCATTCTTCGGGCAGTTGATTCGCGACTGCTTGGACCGTACAGAGGTCTCTATGACCCAAGAACACGCTTTCAAGGCCATTGAGGTCACTCTCATCGCTCAACGAGATGCTAGGAAGATCGAGTAGTAGATAAGGATTGCAACTCTAATTGCCACAAATGTTGCGCGCATCTGTTTGCTTATGTTTTCGTCACCTCTGTTCCGCCGCTACTTTCTTCCTGGATTTGTCTTTCAATCTGTGTTGATTGGAGGAGGGTATGGAACCGGCCGAGAATTGGTCGAATTTTTCCTCAGCACAGGGCCGTTGACTGGATTACTGGGAATGCTAGTCAGCACCTTGACATGGTGTCTGGTCTGTGGTGTTACCTTCGAGCTGGCACGCTCCGCACAAACTTATGACTACCGCAGTTTTTCAAAATTTTTATTGGGTCGGGCATGGGTGCTGTATGAGTTGTACTACTTATTTGCACTCGTTCTCACATTGGCAGTTCTTGGTGCTGCTGCAGGGAGCATACTTACCGAAACCTTTCGACTCCCCTATTTTCTAGGGGTTGTCATTGTGATGGCTGCTGTTGCGGCGTTGGTCTTCAAGGGCAGCGCCGCGATCGAACGATACTTATCGCTCTGGTCGTTTGTTTTGTACGGCATTTATGTGGTGCTTTTTTGTTGGACTTTCTCTCGGTTCCACTCCGATATTTGGTCTGCTCTTGCATCTTCTGAGCTCAACTCGGGGTGGTTTTCTGCCGGATTACGTTATGCCTGTTACAACGTCGCGGTAGTGCCTGCATTATTGTTTTCGGTTAGACACATCGAGACGCGTCGCGAGGCGCTGACAGCAGGGATATTGGCAGGCCCCATCGGCATTATCCCCGGCGTGCTCTTTGCGTTCGCTATGATTGCTCATTACCCACTTGTCGTTGAGCAAACTGTTCCAGCGAATTTTGTCGTTGGGGCACTCGATTCCAATACTTTTCGTCTCGTTTTTCAGATTGGGCTCGTAGGCACTTTAGTTGAAACTGGAGGAGGATTTATTCATTCCTTCAATGAACGGTTGTCGCGGAGTTATGCAGAACGCGGTCGCACTATGCCACAAAAACTCCGTCCGGTTATCGGAGTCGTTATGTTGTTAGTTGCTACCGCGATCGCACAGCTTGGATTAGTTGAGCTAGTTGCTCAGGGCTACGGAATGCTCTCTTGGGTCGCCTTGTGTGTTTATGTGATTCCTGTTGTCACACTTGGCCTTTGGAAACTTGTCTTGCCGACGGCTGCGAGAAACCCATAAGGTAGCTATAAGGCCTTGGGCTCAAAAATCACAACTCCATCACTCGGCGTTGTTATGGCACAAGTACCTGTTTAACATAGATCTGATACTGTACCCCCCCAAAGTGTTCCATGCCAAAAATCAACAACAGCAGCCAATCTTCTCATTGTCCTGATCAACGCCGTTCGGTAGACCGACGTAGCTTTCTTACTGGCTCCTTAGCCACGGGATTGGCTACTTGTAGTGAAGTTGCCACTGTATCCCCCAACGACAACATCAAATCTGGATCTCTGGACGATGCTCTTACCCTCGATGCTCTTGGACAGGCAGAGCTAGTGCGTCGCGGTGATATCAAATCTATCGAACTCGTTGATGCCGTCATAGACCGTATCGAGAAACTGAACCCTCATCTGAATGCTGTTGTCACAAAAATGTATGAACAGGCTCGCCAAGCCGCTACCGGCAATGTACCTGACGGACCATTCCAAGGGGTTCCTTTTTTGCTCAAAGATCTAGGAGCAACTTACGGTGGAGTTCGCCAAACATCTGCCTCCAAGGCTTTGGCGGACTTCATACCTGAACAAGACAGCGAGCTCGTTGTCCGTCAGAAGAAGGCAGGGTTGATTATCGTTGCCAAGACGAACACACCAGAATTTGGTCTTACGGCGACCACTGAGCCACACCTATTCGGCCCGACACACAACCCGTGGAATGTTGCGTGTACACCCGGAGGTTCAAGTGGTGGCTCCGCTGCTGCTGTTGCAGCTCGTATTGTTCCTATGGCACATGCAAACGATGGAGGAGGCTCGATTCGCATTCCAGCTTCTTGTTGCGGCCTGTTTGGTCTCAAGCCAGCTAGAGCACGCAACTCACCGGCACCACTTATGGGCAGTGTGCTTGCTTGTGAACATGCTGTCACGCTGACTGTCCGCGACAGTGCTGCTCTACTCGATGCTACTGATGGTTATGTTCCGGGTGACCCCTACGCGGCACCTCAAAAACAGCGACCCTACATCGAAGAAACACAACTTCCCATTGAGCGCTGCCGCATTGCGTTTACCCGTATGGAACCAATCGACAAACCACTTCATCCAGATTGTGTCAGTGCTGTCGAAAAGACAGTTCGTCTACTTGAAAGCCTTGGGCATGATGTCGAAGAAGCTGCACCTGAGATTGAAATTGAGCGTTATAAGAAGTCGTTCATGACACTTTGGTCGGCACGTTTGGCACGAGGAATTGAGGACATTGCTTCGATGACTGGAGATCCTGTGAGCTCAAATCTTTATGAGCCAGTCACTTGGCAGCTTTACGAACAGGGGCGACGGTGGTCCGCACAACAATACTTAGATGCTGAAAACTACGTGATGTCATTCGGGCGGCTTTTCGCAAAATTTTTGGACGAGTACGATTTCTGGCTGACTCCGACACTGGGCGAGCCACCACCGAAACTGGGTGTACTCTATCCGCCCCCTGATGCCTCACAACCAAGTGCCGCTTATACGGTTGCACGCAATTTTGATTTTGTCCCCTATACTCATCTTGCGAATGTAACTGGACTCCCAGCTATGTCGGTTCCACTTCATTGGAATGATGATGGATTACCGATAGGTGTTCATTTCGTTGGCCGTTTTGGCGATGAGGCTTCACTGTTTCGACTTGCAGCACAACTTGAACAAGCGCAGCCCTGGATCGCTCGCACTCCCTCAGTTATGGCCCTATAGAGTTGATCTGCAATGAGAAGGATTTGCAGGTCATTTGCACGCAAAGTAAATTCAGTCTTTCAGGCACCTTTTTTTAGTAGTCTTGCTACTATAAGACCCTGGTTCAGACGCCTTGGAGTTTTGTCATGAAAAAAAATCTTGTTGTGTTCTCTTTCCTTACAGTTTTAGCAATAGTAGGTTTCGCGGGACACCACTCAAACGCAGCTAAGAATGTGGTTGTATACCAACAGGAGGGGCGATTTGGTGGATGGCCTGCAAATCATGGTATTTGGTCATGGGGAGACGAAATCGTAGTTGGTTTTGAAGCTGGGTATTACAAACAAAGTGAACGTAGTCACGCGATTGATTACAATCGTGCTGCTGAACATCTCCTCGCACGTAGTCTCGATGGTGGGGAAACTTGGAGCCTTGAGAAACCCGCTAGCTTATTGCCACCTCCGGGCACAAAAATGGCGAACGTACCTACAGAAAGTGGCGGCAATCCCGCTATTGACTGCCCAGGCGGTATTGATTTTACTCATCCCGATTTTGCTCTCAGTCTGCGCATGGCGAGCCACCAGAACGGACCATCTCACTTCTTCTATTCATATGACCGAGGGAAGTCTTGGTCTGGAGCCTTCAAATTTCCTGATTTTGGTGAAGCTGGTGTGGCTGCTCGTACCGACTATATTGTGAACGGCAAACATGATCTTACTGCTTTTATCACGTTATCAAAACCAAATTCTCGCGAAGGCAGGCCAGCATGTGTTCGAACAAGAGATGGAGGAAAGAGCTGGCAATTCGTGGCTTTTATCGGGCCTGAGCCACCGGGTAGAGACTATGCCATCATGCCTTCTTCAGTGCAGTTATCTGAAAGCAGCATTTTGACCACGTTTCGTCGTAGGTATTGGATTGAAGCTTGGCGTTCTGACGATGGTGGTCGCTGGTGGTCGTTCAAAAACATCCCAGTGCCGGATACTGGTCGTGGTAATCCACCAAGCACAATCAAGTTGCGCGACGGCCGTATTGCGATTACATACGGGTTTCGATCAGAACCCTACGGAATTCGTGCCAAGTTAAGCTCCGATAATGGCGAGACATGGAGCTCCCCTATAGTTTTGCGTCAGGACGGCGGCAATTGGGATCTTGGTTATCCTCGTACGGTTCAGCGCGCGGATGGCAAGCTGGTTACTGTCTACTACTACAACAACAACGCTGATGCGGAGCGCTACATAGGTGGAACCATCTGGGACCCTGGAGAGGGAAGCGGTCTAGCTCAATAATCTCTTCAGTACCTTAACTGACTGTCGGAGTTCCTAGGTCGGGCCGTGTGTGTTTCCACTACCCACTGCGGATTACTTCGTCCCAGGTCACCTCACGCTTCTCGTCGACAGCCATTTGTGCCATTATTGCGGTAAGTGTGCTCTCGGCTCCTCGGACACCAACATTTTCGGGACGGTTTTCCTTGATTCGATTAATGAACGATTGGACTGAATCGACTGCGATATTTCTTGGTGAAGTTGTCTTTGCAAAATCATTGGTGGCTAGGCCGAACTTGCGGTAATGAATCCAATACTCTTGCGCAGTCTCGACTGCTCCTTTTTCGCAGTAAAATACTTCTTTAACTTCGCGCCAGCGAGGTGGAGCAATGAAGGACCCCTTTAAGCCGGCGCTTAGGCCGTTCTCCCACTTGAACGAAACATCGACGTGGTCTAGTATGTCACCAACTCGCATCACGCTGCGCCCTCCGGTACCTTGGGCCGACTGTGGGTGTCCTCCCAGGAACCAATTTAAGACATCCACTGAATGAACAAATGTTTCTACGAGCCCTCCGCCAAATAGGTCTCGCCAGTACTGCCAGTATCGGATCCGTTCGAGCTCAGTCGTGGGTCGAGGCATTGGTGGGGCATAAAGTTGTTTGCCGAGGTGTTTAACGAAATGGGCGTGAGCATTGTTGATTTTTCCTACTTCTCCAGAGTCAATCAACTTTTTCGCTCGTTGATAAACTGTGCCGTAACGTCGCTGGAAACCAAACTGGATGTTGAGTTTGGTGTCAGCCGAATCGGCGGCTTTCATGATACGTTTACATTCGGCTATTGTGCCAGCCGCTGGTTTCTCTATGTAGATGTGCTTGCCGGCTTTGACGGCAGCTTCAAAGTGTTCAGCATGGCGAAAAACCGGTGTAGCGATAATGACTGCGTCCACATCACTTTCGAGCAGTTTGCGGTAATCCTTGTAGATTTTTCTTTCGCGTTGAGGCAGTCTGCTGCTGGCGCGCTCGATAGAGGAATCTTGAACATCGCAAAGCGCAACAACCTCACCGTCGGTATCGCGTGACATGTGTCCGGCGAGTCTAGTCCCACGGCCACCTGTTCCAATCACCCCCACTTTGATAGCTGAATTAGCGGCCGTTCCTGCAACGGCTGTTAGCGGGACAATGGCAGCCGCCTTCATGGCGTTACGGCGTGAAACGTTTTCGTTTTTTTTCCCCATAGTCAAAATACTCCTTAATGTGACCCAACTTTAGCCTAAACTGACAGTGGTTTCAGGTAATCGTAACTCTTTTGCACGGCTTCTTCGACCGACATGATGCCCGCGAAGGCCTGATGTACGGTGACGTAGCCGTCGTAACCGATGGTGTGCAATGCATCAAAGACTTCTTCGAAATTTACTCCACCACTATCCCACACGCCGATGTGATCTATTGGGACCCGTCCTCTACCCCAAGTGTTGACGGCACTTTCGGCTTTCGGGTTGAGTTTGCAGTTCTGCACGTAGACGTTGAAAATGTACTCCTGGACAGCTTCTATCCCATGCTTCCCATACTTTTCACCAGCTGTGAACCAGTTTGCCGGTTCATAGATAATTCCGAAATTCTTTCGATCTACTGCTTTTAGAACGCGTAAGGATCCTTCTACGGTTTCAAAAAGACTTTCATTGTGAGACTGATGCGCCAGGCGGATATTACGTTCCGCAGCCTCATCACTAGCCTTTTGGGCCCACTCTATGTCCTCTTCCTTCTTCATGCAGATGCGGATCAGGGGTGCTCCGAAAGATTCTGCTAGATCGAGATAGGGTGTAATATTACGTAGTCCGCTCGGCCCATTGTCATCGTTCTGAGGAATATAGAAGTCTCCAGTCGCCATTGAAACTACTAGTCCGGCATTACGGATAGCTTCACTGGTTGCTGTGACCTTTTCTGTTGGTGAGTGTGTGCCTACTTGAGAGGCACGCATGCAGAGTGCGTCATAGCCAATCTCTTGTGCGAGATCGATCAACTCGTTAATGTCTAGTGCTGCTTCACGTTTATTGCTAAACGATTCCGCAACGCGTGCGGAAAGTGAGAGCTTCATGCGTGGAGATGAGGAAATCTCAGACGTTGTACCGTCGGGTGAGACGGACTGCGAGCAGCCAACCGCTGCCCAAGTGGCTGTTGTTGCAACCGATCCGAGGAATTGGCGGCGAGTGGATATTGAATACATCGGTGTACCTCCTAGCGGCAGAGCATTCGTCTAATGATCCGTTAGATCATAGCAACCTGTGACCTTGAATGGTTTAACAATGGTGATGTTATAGAAGTCGATTAATGATATTTCAACATCTACAGAGGATTAGTTTTGGTGAACGTCAACGATCTTGTCATGGGCTCTGTGTTTGGCGAGTGATTTGTGATTGTCTGCAAAAACTGTAAAAAGTCTTCCTTTCAGCCTATGCTGGTTATTTGGACAAAAAATTGCAGGATTCTGCTTGGATAGGTTGGATTCGCTCGAATCGCAAAACCATGTGCCGGATACTCCCATTTTGTGGATTGCTCATCGTGGCCCCACTTTGTTCACAGCAACTCTCACTTAAGTCGGGGCCGCCGCCGATCCCTTTCAGAGGTGCTGGCGATCTCGAAATTATTGCCGACAGGCAAGAGAGTTTCGGACAGCGGCGTCTGCTGCGTGGACATGTCGAGATTCGTTTTGATGATACGGTTTTAACCGCCGACGAAATAGACCTTGACGAGCTAACCCATGAGATCGAAGCTCGTGGTAATGTTCATTACCGCAATACTCTGCGTCAAGAGAATTTGTATGCGGATAGGTTTAACTACAACTCACATACAGAACTTGGAACTCTCTATGATGTGCACGGTACTGTTGGCTCGGCGAGTCAAGGTGGTGCCCGACTCTTAACAACCGATAGCCCTTTTTACATCAAGGGTAGAGTTGTTCATAAGACAGGCGAGCATTACACAGTCCATAACGGATTCGTAACGAATTGCAATATTGATGACCCCTGGTGGACTTTGACAGCACCCCGTACGAAGATCAAGCCAGGTGAGTCGGCAACTATTTACGGGGGAGTATTTCGATTGCGCAAAGTGCCTGTGTTTTATTTTCCAATTTTCAAGAAGTCTCTCAAACGAATGCCACGTCGTAGCGGTTTCCTGACACCCAACATAGGCAATAGTTCACGTTTTGGATTGGTGTTTGGGCAGTCCTACTATTGGGCTGTGAATCGCAGTTACGATGCTACCATCGGCGGGACGTTGTATACCGACAGAGGCGTTGCAGGGCAACTCGGGTTTCGCGGGCGCCCTACGCCTAACAGCCACTTCGATGCATACTTCTTTGGCGTGAAGGATCGCGGTTTAAAACTCAACGATGGCCGACGAGTCAAACAAGGTGGTGTCAATTTTACGATGCGCGGTGCGGCAGCCTTTCCGGGAGGGTTTCGAGGTGTAGCTGAGCTCAACTATCTTAGTTCCCTTGAATTCCGACAGGCTTTCACTCAAAGCTTCAACGAAGCAGTTTTTTCACAAGCACGTTCAATTGGATTCGTAACGAAAAACTTCTCAACTTTCAGCATTAATGCAGCATTTCTTCGAAACGAAAACTTCCATAGTGTCGAACGAGGTGACACCATCATCACCCGCAAACTGCCATCGTTCGAGTTCAACAGCTACGACCACTCTCTATTGAAGGGGCCAGTGCCATTGTGGTTTAGCTTTGATGGTGCCTTCGAATTGATTAGTCGAACTCAGCAGTCGTTTCAGACACGACGGTATGTTCAACGAAGTGACCTACACCCGCAGATTACGACGAAGTTTGAATGGGCAGGTTTCCATGTCACACCCACATTGGGAGCGCGATCAACTGCGTATGGCCAAAGTCGTGCCGCAGACGGTAGCCTGATAGGGAGCAATTTCTATCGCAATACGGGTGAAGTGTCTGTCGACATCGCTCCGCCAGCAGTGGAAAAGATTTTTGAGGCGCCAGGCTGGATAGGAAAGAAGCTGAAGCATGTGATAGAGCCGAGGCTACACTATCGATTTGTAGACGGAGTCAAAGACTTTGATAGGGTGATTCGTTTCGATACGCGTGACTTGCTACACAATACAAACGAAGCTGAGTTGGCGATCACAAATCGATTTTATGCAAAAGACAAAGCAGGGAGAGTGCGAGAGGTTCTTAGTGTAGATGTTCGTCAACAGCGCTTTTTCGATCCGACCTTTGGTAACTCGCTGTCTCTGGGGCGTAGAAATGTTTTGACCTCTAGTCTTGGTATGACGCCCTTTGCTTTCGTTGATCAGGTGCGAAATTATTCGCCCATTGCGTCGACCGTTCGGATCAGTCCTTCATGGAGACATGTGTTGGAATGGCGTCACGACTACGACCCGTTGCGAGGAAAGTTGGTCAATAGTAGTTTGAGCGGAGGCTTTCAGTTTGATTCATGGAACCTCACACTTGGTCACCATGCTGTGCGTATGCCAGAATCTTTAGCACCGTTGAGTAATCAACTATTTGCGGTGATTCGGCTAGGTGATTTTAACCGCCGTGGATGGAATCTCGCAGTCAACAATATTTATGACTACCGGCAAGCTATCTTTCTCTACACGGCGATTCAAGGAACTTACAATACTGATTGTTGTGGTTTTAGTGCGGAGTGGCGCCGATTTGCGATTGGTAGAACGCGCAACGACAACCAAATACGATTTGCATTTTCGATAGCTAATGTGGGTTCGTTTGGAACGTTAAGACCACGCGAGAGAATTTTTTAGCTCATGGTATTTCCAAAAAGTTATGCGGAGCGTGTGGCTCGAGTTCGTGTGCCGGCAGGGATGTTGTTGGCATCCTTGTTTGTGTGGCTATCTTGGCCTGACTGGGGTTCGTTGGCGATTGGTGCACCTTGGGCGCTGCTCGGCATCATTTTGAGGGGTTGGGCTGCTGGGCATTTAGAAAAAAATATTCAGCTGACCACTTCAGGACCTTTTGCTTGTGTTCGTAACCCACTCTATTTGGGAAGCTTACTTATTGGAATCGGTTTTGCATTTGCTGCAAAGGATGAATTGCTCGCAGTGCTGATAGGTATCTTTTTTCTTGGTTTCTACTTGCCCGTAATAGAAGAGGAAGAGCGTCATCTCGGTGTTCTTTTCGCAGACTATCGAAACTACCAACAGCGTGTCCCAAAATTGATTCCACAAGTACGAACGACCTATAGAGGAGGACAGGGTTTTCGGTGGCAGTTGTATTTTCGAAATCGTGAGCACCAGGCACTGCTGGCGCTTCTGCTAGCATTCTTTGTCTTGGTTCAGAAAGTGATTTAATCTTCAGGTGATTTGGATGGTTTGACGGCAATCGTGCTCATTTCTATACTTAAACAGAGCTATTGAGACGGTTCAGTACGTCGTGCGTAGGTGGGGTGGTTGCAGTCAACAGTGCCGCCTCCGCTGGGGTGTTTGAGTGCTCCCCTCTGACTGAGCTATCATAGAGTGTGTCTGTCTACGCTGGCGTAGCTCAGCTGGTAGAGCATCTGATTTGTAATCAGAGGGTCGGGGGTTCGATTCCCTCCGCCAGCTCCACGGTTGTGCACGGGCGCTTTTTGGGCGCTTTACGGCGTATTAAAGGGGAGTGGCTAGAGGATAGAAGGTGGCACTAATTCGGCGGGAGTAACTCAATGGTAGAGTCACAGCCTTCCAAGCTGTTGGTTGCGGGTTCGATCCCCGTCTCCCGCTCCAAGCAGTTTCCGCGGTGACAGAATGGCGGGATATGGCTTTGGGTCTCTACCGAGGATGCGCCTGGGCGAAGTGATCCAGATAGGGATTGAGTGGGTGCGAGCTCCAGTACGGGGCTCTGTGCCTGTGTCGCTGGATTTGAGTCCTGGCGTAGTTTGAGCCGATGTAGCTCAGTTGGTAGAGCGCGTCCTTGGTAAGG
>DJHJ01000024.1 GCA_002433055.1 Acidobacteriia bacterium UBA6623
CAGGCTCTAATCCACTCGAGCGCTTGGATGACCATAATATTCGGTCTGGCTATGGCATTTAGGGTACGGGATCCGTTATTTGACTTTCTTTGGTCGACTAATTGGGGTATCGCTATTGTCTTGGGGTTTGTAACAGCTCTGGTCGGGTATGGGTTGGGACTGATCTCCGGGCGGTACAGTAAGAAAATACTCGCTGCTAGCGCTTTAAGTTCGCAGGAACCTGAAGTGTGGGACTTGGAAAATAGATCGATGCTGTTTTCTAAAATGTCTGCTTTGTTCGTGGTGCTTTCCGTTGTAACGATGGCGATTGCACAGCATATTTAGATAGGAAGAATCAGGGTTGCTGGTCGAGGCACAACCAGTTAATCCCTGAGGTTCCCTAAACGTATAATCCTAATTGGCCACCACCCATCAAATATAGCTCAGAAGGGTTATTGCCCGTGCAAAGCGAATTTTTTGGTGGATCAAAACTGGCCATAAGGCGATACCCCTCTGGTGTGCGTTGCCTGCTAAGTTTTAGAGCTTCCAGAGCTGCTCCATGTATTAATTCCGTACTCCACATTTCTCTTTGATTGGTATTAGTGCTGGACGAGATCTTCGCTGTGAATGGCGCTCCATTAATTGAGTATTCTTCCATAACCAAGTCATTACTTTTGTCTATGTGTGATTTGAAAGTCGATTCTTTCACCTGATGTGAGATACCTGAGACTACATGTAAGTGGGCGTGGATTTGGCTTTGGTGCGCTTTTCGGCCAAAGTTTGCGATCACGCGGTAACCGTACTGGCTACAGTGTTTATCGCCCATTTCCACAGCGAGCCTAGCGCATTCTATGAGGTTGGTTGACGACCATAGTTCGCCTTGCGTCATGTGCTTAACTGGGACTACCAATAGCATCACTTTTGCCCATTTCAAACGATTATGAAAACATACAGCGCTCACGTGATTGCTGGGACGTTTTTCCCACTTGGCAAAGCTGTTTCCAATTATGATTTGGCAAAACACGCATGATTTTTTTTCAGGCAAATCAGATGTCATCTGTGGCGTGTGTTTTTTTTCGTCGCCCGAGGTCGAGGGGAAGCGCCTCTATGTCGGAAATCAGGAGCTGATAAATATCGTTCAGCTACGACTTTGGCATCGGTAAGACGCGAGACTATCGCCTCTGAATATCGAGACGTGATTCGAGATTCTGGATCTCCAATAGTTTCAAGTGCGATGCGACTGGTGAAAACTGTAGGCATAATGGCGTCGTGTCTGTGTACGATCAACTGGTAGAGCTTTTCTTCTGCCCATGCCGTTGACACTTCTGCTCCAAGATCGTCAAGTATTAGCACGTCTACATCACGTACTTGAGCGAATATGTTGTCAAATGATTGTTCGCCACCTGGACCGTAAGACCTTCTAAGGTCGTCAAGCAGGTTGGGAATAAATTTGAACAGTACATTGCGGCCGTGTTGGATACTTTCTCCGACAATAGCGGCTGCTAGATGAGTTTTTCCTACTCCAGTTGGACCTGCGAGGTACAGCCAACCCGCTGGATGGTCAGCAAATACTCTTGCTGCTTCTAGGGCTTCGGATAAGGACCGTTTCTGTGCTGATGATGCCCCGCTTGCACCTTTGGATGTGAAACTGTCGAATGTCATTGATTCGGCCAAACGGATATCCAGGCCAGAGTGTCTTATATCTGGAGTCCCACTGCCCGATTTTATGTGTACTAATTTCGAAAAATATGGGTCCCCTAATCTAGTACGTAGGCGATCGTTCAGCTCATCGAAACGTTGACCGGTGGTAACCATTGTCGGTAGGCGTCTGTTGTAGCGATGAGTAAGAATCTGATCTAGTTTTTCATCTGCCCAGGCTGTGCCTGACTGGACTCCGAGATCATCAAGAATGAGTATCGGAGCTTCTATGGCTTGTAAAAATATATCGTCAAATTGTGCGCCGATTGCCGGATCGAAAGCTGATCGTAGGTGATCCAAGAGATCGGGTACGGATACAAATCGAACTGGTTGGTTGATCTCCACTAAGGCATTGCCAACTGCAGCCGCAAGGAGTGTTTTTCCTGTGCCTGAGGGTCCCGACAGGACTAACCACCCCTGACGATCAGAAACGAACCTTTGTGCTGCATGGTAGGCTTCTCGGAAGCTGGAGGGCTCAGAGAAGGTGTCACTGGAGCCGAGTTCTACTGCGTCAAATGTGAGTCGTTCTAGCGGTCCCAGATCCGAGTACTGCCTGATACGATCTGATGATTTCACCCCCCAGACTCTTTCCTGGCACTTGCAAGGGATGACCGTCCGGGCTGATGCTGGAGAATTTTCCTTCGGTGCTACAACAAACCAACGTTTGTCATCGCATATGTCGCAATGTACCTCTGAGCTAGTTAGCTCCTCGAGCTCGCTGTCGTTTGAGGTATTCTCTGTAGAACTGGTCTGATCGATCCTCTTTAGGATCTCGTTCAGCGGTTCCATCCCTTCCATGGTCAAGCTCCTCAGGCCTGCCTTCGATCGCCCATCGGCGAAGGATTGCAGCTATGTAATTCCAGTTTCTTGCGTTCGCTTCTGCTGCCTTTCGTATGGCCAAAAGCACTTCATCTTCTGGATGTTGTTCAAGTGCTGTTCGGATGTTTTCTGAGATCAACGGAGTCATATGCCCCACGTTATGTTCGTAGAACGTTATCGCATCTAACTTGTCTAATGCAGCCTCAGTGCTTGCCCAAGTTTCTGCTGGCTCGTAATGCTTCCGTGCAATGTCCATTCCACTTCTAACCAGAGCTCGTCTAACCGGTTCAGTATTTAGAAAAATCTGACTCTCCATGCCATCTGTTTCTACGATTAGCAATATTCCGTGATTTGACGCAGAG
>DJHJ01000019.1:0-6448 GCA_002433055.1 Acidobacteriia bacterium UBA6623
CGATATCCCACATTTCTTCGAGACCAGGGCTTCCGCCTCCACCGAAGTCGTCGTCGCCAGGGTGACCATTAAAGACTTCAAACAGGCGAAGATTCCGGACTTGGCTTAATTCGGCCGGAGTGATGGCCCAACTCAGGTTCGGATGGTTGAGTGACGGCAAACCTCCGGCTGCGAGAATAGAATCCACGTTTTTCTGAATCGTATCCAAGACACTTTTTCCAAATATTGGTTGAAGGGTTCGGTGAAGATTGAACGCATTGACGTGGACTGGCAGCTTCTCGAAACCGGACGTGACCTCTTCTCCTGCAATAAGCAAAAAGCGTTCCTCGGCAGCGAAGACGGAGTTTAACCCTTTAGGGTCTGTGAGGTAGTTATGGTCACTTAGGACCAAGAAGTTGTAACGGTTTTCCTTGTACCAGCGTGCGACTACATCAGGGGAGCTATCACCGTCACTGTTGATAGTGTGGGTATGTAGATTCCCCTTATACCAGCGACTTTCTGATTTTGAGGATACTTGGATTGTCGATAGCAGCACCCAAGGCAGCACCACCAAAACTGAGAATCCAACTCGTACTAAAATAGGTCGCACTGTCATAATCTAGCACAGTGTTTTTATGTGGGAAAGGTACAGAAACACCTTTATGGAACACATGGAACACTATAAGAAAAAGGGGAGCAAAAAGGCTTTGGGATCAGGCAGATTTATGGAACAGTGTGACGTTTGACACTGGAAACTCTACTTTCCAAAAGAAGTGTTCGCTTATCCACGTCATTGTTTGTTTACTGTAGAAGCAAATATGTGTTGGATCTCTATGGTAATACCTGGCTGACAGATCTGGGAAATCTTCCCAGGATTCAATCATTCCAGTCATTATGCCTAAAGTGCCAGATGGTCTAAGTATTGAATTGATCAATATGAATTCCTTTGCTGGGTCGCTGAAATGTTCCGCTGTTTCTGTGCATGTTATGAAATCATAATCTTGATTAAGTACTGATTTATCAGGAAAAAAAAGAGGGTCCCAGATATCTACGTCCATGTGTTTTTCTCGCAGCATAATTGCTAATGCTGGCCCTGGTCCGGCACCAAAATCCAGTCCTTGAGACCGGATCTTAAGGTGAGGCAAAAGTGCATTAGATAGTCTGGATAGGAACTTTCTGTAATCAGGATCTGAGGGATTATTGTTGTGTGTAAGATAACGTTCAAGCTGGGCGGCTATAGTCAAGTGAAAGCGGCTGGGGACAAAAACCATATCACATGTTCCGCAGTGGAAAAAATCGCGTTTCATATTTTTGGTACGAACATCGAAGAAACACTTTGTGTCATATGAATGACAAAGCGGACAGCGTTCTTGGTTGGACTTTTTAGCCACTGTTCTTAGGCGCCACGGTCGGAATTATGTCTTAATGATATGTCCCGTTTGGGTTGCTGGAGTATAATTTTGGCAATCAATTAGATGTAGTGATGTGAGAACGTTGAACCTGAGACTAAATAATTAGTACCGATGAAGTTCTCTATGGTGAACCGATTGAGTAGTAGGTCGTACCGCACAGGCTGTGTGCTTGCTGCATGGTTCTTACTGCTAGCCAGCATTTCCAGCTCGACATCAAAGGCCTCGGAGTTAACTCCTGAACAGATCGAATTTTTTGAGAGCAAAGTCCGTCCGATTCTGGCAGGTAATTGCTATAGCTGTCACAGTTCGCGGATTCAGACGCCATTTGCAAACCTACGTCTGGATAGTCGCGTTGGAATTCTCAAGGGTGGGGATTCCGGGCCAGCTGTGGTCCCAGGTAATCCAAGTGCGAGTCGCCTTGTGCAAACGATTCGTTACGCATCAACTCTCAAGATGCCTCCTACTGGCAAGCTAGCTGAGAGCAAAATTGAGGCGCTTGTTGCCTGGATTGAGATGGAGGCTCCTTGGCCCGAAGAGGTGTCGCCTGAAGCATCGAAGACGGCTGAGAAGTTTGATCTCGGGGCCCGAAAACGGGAGCACTGGGCCTGGCAATCTATTCGCGAAGTAGTTCCTCCCGCGATCGATGGTGTCGAACACCCAGTCGATCGTTTTTTGCTTGCTGCACTGAGGGAAAACCAACTCCGCCCCGCAGCGACGGCAGACCACTTGACCCTGCTACGAAGAGTTTATTTTGATCTGACGGGGCTCCCGCCTTCTCCTGAAGAAATCCAGCGATTTTTTGAAGATCGTGAACCTAATGCCTATGAGCGACTTGTCGACCGTCTGCTTGAATCACCTCGTTTTGGTGAACATTGGGCGCGTCGCTGGATGGATTGGGTGCGTTATGCGGAGTCTCATGGCAGCGAGGGCGATCCAGATGTGCCACAGGCTTGGCGGTACCGTGACTACGTCATCCGTGCTATCAACAACGACGTACCTTACGATCAATTAATCCGAGAATATTTGGCAGGTGATCTACTGCCAACTCCTCGTATTAACGAGTCAGATGGAATAAATGAGTCGATGCTCGGCACGGCTCATTTCCGCATGGTAGAGCATGGTTTTCAACCGGTGGATCCTCTTGAGGACCGTGTCAACTGGACCGAAAATCAGGTAGACGTGTTCTCGAAGGCTTTTCAAGGCTTAACAGTTGCTTGTGCTCGTTGCCACGACCACAAGTTTGATGCCATCAGCCAGAAAGACTTCTATGCAGTTTTTGGAAGTTTGCGCGGAGCTCGCCCGATTCAGACAGTTATTGATTCGCCGGAGCGGGTTGATACGAACCGTTCCGAACTGGCTGATTTGAAGAGAAAAGTGCGAACAATGCTTGCCACAGCATGGCTCCGGCAAGCTAACAAGTTAGTGGATCATCTCATCGAAGCGAAGCCGGGGGCTCCATTCCTAGAGCGATCCGCTTGTGACAAGGAACGTGCTCTGTACCCTTGGGTGGTTTTAGCATCGAAACAAGGTGATGAATTTACTGCTACTTGGCGTGGTATGGCCGATGAAGCCCGGATGAGTGCTGAGAAAAATCTAAGCTCCAACAAAGGAATGGTGACCGGTGGGTGGAACTTGCGAGGCAAGGACTACACCCAGTGGCTCAAACACGGCATTGGATTACCCAAGGCTTCTGCCATTCCTGGTGAGTTTTGGATCATGACTGAAGGCGATAGAGTTATTAGCGGAGTCTACCCTGCCGGAGTCTATTCACACGGCTTATCGAGAAAGCATTCTGGTGTCCTTCAGTCACCGCGTTTCCGGGTGGAAAGTAATTCGATCAGTCTACGACTGCTAGGTGGTAATTTCAGCTCTGCTCGGCTGGTTGTCGAAAATTACGTGCTCGGCAGGGGTAGTATATATCGCCAGCATTTCAATCCCAAAAGGGATCGTATGACTTGGGTCACGTGGGACACAGAGTTTTGGAAAGGGTTTGACGCCTACATAGAAATCGCTACCTTGGATGATACGCCGCACTTTCGCCTAGATCGGGCTTTCCAGGGACGTTCTTCAAAACCGAAACCGAAGCGCGATGGACGATCTTTTTTTGGGTTGACCGAAGTTGTTTTTCACGATGACAAGGAGCCACCTAAGCCGGTGCTATCGCCAGTTTTGCATGCTCTCCAGGGGTCACCTCCAGTTGATACTGCAGCATTAGCTGCTCACTACCAGTCGCTGCTCATTGCGGCAATCGAAGCGTGGCGCGATGACGACCTCAGCGATGGGCAGGCGGTATTTCTCGATGACTTCGTGCGGGTTGGTTTTCTTGAAACTTCTATGCAACGGTTGGATGATGTCAAGCCATTGGTGGCACGGTTTCGCCAGCTTGAAGAAGAAATTCCAGTGCCGAGAAGGGCCCCTGGTGTTCTAGCGGAGGTGTTGCCACCTCAACGCCTTTTGATCAGAGGTAGTCACAAGAACCTTGGTGTTCCTGTGCCAGAGCGGTATCTTGAAGCCCTTGGGAGTAGTCCTTATGAAGACTCCCGAACCGCTCGACTTCGCCTGGCAGGGGAAGTGACGGATTTAGACAATCCGTTGACTGCCCGTGTGATTGTCAATCGTCTTTGGTATTACATTTTTGGGCGTGGCATTGTGTCTACGGTCGACAATTTCGGGAAGTTGGGTGAAAGGCCGACTCACCCCGAACTCCTCGATTATCTGGCGTCCCGTTTCATGCAGGGAGGATTGTCTATAAAGAGCATGGTGCGATTTCTTGTGACGACTGAAGCGTATCGGCGTTCGAGTGAGGTGTCTGCTGAGGCTGCTGAAAAAGATCCGCTCAATGCTTTGCTTCAGCATATGCCACTTAGGAGACTCGAAGCTGAGGCGATCCGCGATGCGGTGTTGGCTGTTTCTGGACAACTCGACTACGAGATGTTTGGTGAATCAATCAAGACATATTACGCGAAGCCTGCAACTGATAAAAAACAAGCCAAAGGCGGTAAAACCCTAGGGCCTATGGACGGTGCTCGTCGCCGTAGCATATACCTCGAGGTGCGCCGCAACGTGTCCAACCCGTTTCTTGAGGTCTTCGATGCGCCTAAACCTGCCACTGCGCGTGGCATGCGTGACGTCACGAATGTTCCCGCGCAGTCATTGACTATGATGAATTCTCCGTTCATTATCCTGGAGTCGGAAAAATGGGCTGAGACGCTTGTGACTGATGGCAAGGCTGATCTACATGAGCGAATTGGAGAAATGTTTGTGAGAGCGTTGGGGCGGCGACCATCACCTGCTGAAATGGATCAATCGCAGACTTTCCTCGCAACCGTTGCTGAGGAGTATGATGTTGGTTCAGAAGGCATCCTTTCGAGCCGATCTGTTTGGCAAGATTTCGCACAAGCTATCTTTAATCTCAAGGAGTTCCTCTATATTCGTTAGGCGGCATTATGGCACTTCTCACGCGCGCACATTTGTCTCGAAATAGCCGGAGTCTAGACCGCACCATTAGCCGCCGGGATATCTTGACCCGATGTTCGATGGGTTTTCCGATGTTGGGGCTTTCCGCTTTGATGGCTTCGGAAGGCCGTGGCAGCATGCGTACAGGAAGAAAAGAGAGAAGTCCGTTGACTGCTCGCGAACCAGATTTCCCGGCAAAGGTGAAGAGCGTCATCCTTTGCCATATGTCAGGTGGGTTTTCGCATGTTGACAGTTTCGACCCCAAGCCTCGACTCGATGCAGAAGCAGGCCAACCTCTGCCAATGAAAGTTGAGCGGACTCAGTTCAACCAGAATGGCAACATCTTCCCAAGCCCCTGGAAGTTTAAACACTATGGTGAAAGTGGAATCCCGGTTAGTGACTTATTTCCTCATATTGGTTCCTGTGCCGATGATTTGACAGTGATCCGTTCGATGACGGCCACTTTTAACGAGCATGCACAGGCGAACTTCTTTCTGCACTCAGGTCGTCCATTTTCTGGATTCCCGAGTATGGGCGCATGGACTACGTACGGATTGGGAAGTGAGAATCAAAATCTACCCGGTTTTGTGGTTCTCGGCGGCGGGGGTATTCCGTTGGGCGGGCGTAATATGTTTGGTAGCGGTTTCCTTCCCGCAGTCCATCAAGGTTCGATAATCCATCCTGGCCTCGCTGAGCCCATGAATAATATTCGGCCTAAAGAGACGGATAGCCTGCAGCGCAAGCGGCTAGCATTTGTCGAGGGAATAGACCGCACTTTCCTGGACACTACAGGTCATCCGCAGGTTGAGTCTGCTATTCGAAATTACGAGACGGCCTATCGGATGCAAGCGGCGGTTCCGGAGCTTGTTGATCTCAGCAGTGAGACTACGGCGACGAGGAAGTTGTACGGTACGGATTCAGAGGTGCCGGAAAAGGCTGCTTATGCTATGCAATGCTTGTTGGCTAGGCGACTAGTCGAACGCGGCGTGCGATTCGTTGAAACAACGATTGTTCCTGATCCAGAACAAGGCCAATCTGGGAACCCTTGGGATCAACATTGGGAACTTCGCAAGGGTCACGCGTCAAATGCTTTCAAGGTTGACCAGCCAATTGCTGGGTTAATCAAGGATCTCAAAGCTCGTGGTCTTCTTGATCAAACTCTGGTCGTTTTTGCGGGCGAATTCGGTCGGACCCCATTCACGCAGGGCAAGGACGGCCGTGACCATAACCCCTGGGGTTTTAGCCTATGGTTGGCTGGTGGTGGTTTACGAAGCGGAACGATTTATGGGGCAACCGATGAGTATGGCTACCACGCTATTGAAGGGCGTCTGACATTCTACGATTTGCATGCCACGATTCTACATTTGCTAGGTTTGGACCATGAGAAGCTGACATATCGCTTCGGAGGACGTGATTTTCGTTTGACTGATGTTCACGGGAATGTGATCCAAGGCGTCCTGTCGTAGTTAAATACTCGGCTGGAGAGCTCAGACAAATTTAAACATCGTCCACTAATAGATATGTTTTGTGGTTGGTGGGCAGTCCGAGACTCGAACTCGGGACCTCCTGCTTGTAAGGCAGGCGCTCTAACCAACTGAGCT
>DJHJ01000019.1:6762-21277 GCA_002433055.1 Acidobacteriia bacterium UBA6623
CTCTAACCAACTGAGCTAACCGCCCGACATTTAAACTCTACTATTAGATTAGCTGAAACTGTGATGCTCGACAGAAAACCCTTACCAAAGTCGAAAAAGCTATTCAATATTCTGCGATGAACAGTCTGATATTTGAGAACAGTAGCATTCGATCCAACAACCGCCAGAGCATTGTCCGGATAGATCCGCCACAACAACCCCAACCTTTTTAGGAGGTTGCTAATAGAACTTTCCATTAGAATGAAGGTGCAGTGCCAAAAAGTTTGACACGTCGGTCCTTCGTGAGTGGAGCACCTGCAGGGGCTTATGTCCTCGGAGCCTCTGCTAGTACACCTCGTAGTTTCAATGACAAAGTGACGGTGGGTATGATTGCGGTCGGAGCTCGAGCCCAGGAGCTACTCGAAGGGATCAAGATGGTAGAGGGAGTGGAGATCGTTGCTATTTGTGATGCCTACAAGGGTCGCCTCGAACGTGCTGTTGAACGGAGTGAAGGTCGAGCTAAAATTTACGACAACTACCGAAAAATATTTGATGATGACACCATTGATGCAGTAACTATTGCGACGCCTGACCACTGGCACAAACAGCAAGTAATCGAAGCGCTAGAAGCTGGCAAGGATGTCTATTGTGAAAAGCCACTTACCTACACCGTAAGTGAGGGTCTTGAAATTGCAGAAGCCGTCAAGCGAACTGGAAAGTTGCTCCAGATTGGGAGTCAGGGCATGAGTTCCGACACCCAGCACAAGGCTCGCGAAATTATCCGTTCTGGCCGTTTAGGGCGGGTAACTATGATTAGAGCCAGTTACAACCGCAACAGTTCTAGTGGTGCCTGGCTTTATCCAATCCCGCCAGATGCTTCACCGGAGACTGTTGATTGGGAATCCTTTCTCGGAAGTGCCCCAAAACATCACTACGACTTAGAACGATTTTTTCGGTGGCGGTGCTATCGTGACTACTCTGGCGGAATAGCCACAGATTTGTTTGTGCATCTGTGCACGACTATCCACTTTCTTATGGATGCTAAGATGCCGGCAACGGTGGCTGCACGTGGCAATCTTTATCGCTGGAAAGAAAGCCGGGATGTGCCCGATACTTTGAATGCGATTCTAGAATACCCTGAAGGGTTTACAGTAAATCTTAGCTCGACCTTCAATAATGATTACACGCGAGGGCAGTCATTTCAGGTTTTGGGGACTGAGGGCACTCTCGAAATTGGATTTCGAGACTTGAAGTTTATTCCTGGTAAAGGACGAGTAAACAACCGTTGGATCGTTAAATCATGGCCCCGCCAGCTGGAGCAAGATTATCACGACAAGATCAAAGCTCATGCTGCAGCACTTGCTGCTGCCAATGATGTGCGTCGTGTGAAAGAGAGTGAGGAATACAAGGAGACAGGTCGAAATGCCACACTACAGCATCTAGATCACTTTTTTGATTCGGTGAGATCGCGCAAACCTACTGTGCAAGATGTTTGGGCTGGTCATCGTGCTGCTGCTTGTGCTCATCTGATAAATGATTCCGTGGAGAATGATCGCATTGTCCACTGGGATTTTGACAAAGAACTACAGAGATTATAGATCGTAATTGAGATGGATCGAGTGCGTCATCAGATGTTCTTTCGATGACGCCTCTGAACTTTCCTCAATCTTTAATGAGAAACTGCTAGAGGTGTCTTTCTGTAGAGTATCTGATCAAAGAGTTGGATTTGCAGATGAAGCGAATAATCGAATTCCGTGAGTGAAGGGTAGGGGTGAAAACTTTCAAAGGCAAAAAAGCGCTTGTTGTCGGCGATTTAATGCTGGACAAATATATATGGGGCAATATCAAACGAATTTCCCCTGAAGCGCCTGTTCCAATTGTAAAGATTCAGAATCGTACTCACGTTTGCGGCGGTGCCGGTAACGTTGCTATCAATCTTGCATCTCTTGGAGCTACGGTCTTTCTCCAAGGTATTGTCGGAGATGATACTGAAGCTAAAAACATTTTCAAACTTCTCCAGGAAACTGGCATAGAAGGACAATCGGTGATTTCCGCTAAGGGACGGCCAACGAGTACGAAGGTTCGTATTATCGCCCAGGGTCGCCAAGTTGCACGCCTAGATTCGGAGTGTGAATTGGAAATTGGTGAGGAGCATCAGAATCTTCTTGTCTCTCGAGTCGAAGAGACGATTCAACACTGTGATGTCGCCATCCTGTCCGATTACGCGAAAGGAGTCCTTACTCCTGCAGTTTGTCAAAAGATCATTGCTTCTGCACGAGCACACTCAAAACCGATTATTGTCGACCCCAAAGGGGTTGAGTGGACCAAGTATCGCGGGTCAACTGTTGTAACTCCTAACGTTAAAGAAGCCGAAGTCGTCTGGGGTCACAAGATAGGCAATGAAGATGATTTACGAGCAGCAGGGAATTTTTTGGTTGAAACCTTAGGAGGCGCCGATATCATCATTACGCTAGGGCCACTAGGCATGCGAGTATTTAGCTCTGGGTCTGAGTCGTTCCATATTCCGGCGACTACGCAGAATGTTTTTGATGTTACGGGTGCAGGTGATACTGCCGTTGCAGTTCTCTCACTAGCGCTTGCTTCGGGATACTCATTGATCGAGTCTGCACGTTTGGCTAATACCGGTGCCGGTGTGGTCGTTGGAAAAATTGGCACTGCATCTCTTACAGCTGTTGAACTTTTCGATTCAGACAACTAATACTGTGATTCCATAAGATTGAACATCTGCTGAAAACGCTGCAGAGTTTTTTCTAAGCTAATTACGATACCTAGATCAGGTGGACCAACACTATGCGAGGTTTAATGTTGTGAAAAAGGCTGTTTACATCCGCCAACAATTCGAGCGGTGTCTCGGAGTTGTTGTCCTAGTGTTAATGGTTTCTCTTGCTGGTATTGTCGTGGCTGGTGTCATCTTTCGCAAAGCCGGAGCTTCGTTGGTTTGGTACGACGAAGTGACCTCGATTCTCCTAGCCTGGCTTACTTTTTATGGTGCTTCTTTAGCGGCTCTCACACGTTCTCACATCGGTTTTCAAAAAGTAGTTGCAGCAATCAAATCAGTGAAGGTGCGTTTTGCGCTTCTCCTTATCCGGTTTGTCATTGTTACCGCGTTTTTTTTGCTGGTTGCTTGGGCAGGGTGGCGTCTATTAGAAGTTTTAGAAGGAACCGCTCTGATCAGTCTCCCGTGGGTTCCTCTTGCCTTGGCTCAGTCCGCAATTCCGATAGGGGCACTTCTATTTGTTGTCGCTGAGATGATTACGACGGCTGACCTGTTGAGAGACTTATTCTCGCGTCATAGAGTTGCACTACGATGACCCTCTTTTTTCTTTTTCTTGGATTGATCGTTCTGATCCTCCTCGATGTCCCGATTGCAGTCTCGTTGGGTGTAGTTGCTGTTTGTGCCATGGCCTTGAGTGATGGCCTTGGTGCACTTTTGAATATCGGTCCCGTCCTGTTTTCGGGAGCAACGAAGTTTACTCTCGTCGCAATCCCACTTTTTATCGTGGCCGGTGCAGTGATGAATATTTCGGGCATTTCACACCGTCTTATCGCCTTTGCATCCTCATTGATTGGGTTTGTTAGAGGTGGATTGGCGATGGTAACCATTGCCGCCTCTTTGTTTTTTGCAGAAATTTCCGGTTCGGCAGTAGCTGATGTTGCGGCTCTTGGTTCAATTTTGATCCCAGCTATGCAGCAAAGAGGTTATCCGAAGGCTTTTGCAGCAGCTGTCACATCCTCAGCTGCTACCTTAGCGGTCGTGATTCCACCTTCGATCCCGATGATTCTTTATGGAGTAATGTCAGGGGCTTCGATAGTTGAACTCTTTGTTGCTGGTATCGTGCCAGGTGTCTTGGGTGGATTATCGATGATGGTTTTGACCTATTTCATAGCCCGTCGTCACAAATACCCCATCGAGGAAACTTTCCAGCTCTCACGTGTAGCTTCAACCGGAAGAGATGCAGCTTGGGCACTCTTGCTACCGGTCATCATTCTCGGAGGTATTTTTAGTGGTTGGGTAACAGCTACAGAAGGAGCTGGACTTGCGGTAATCGCTGCCGCTCTGATTGGTGGATTTGTTTATCGGGGTTTGAACCGTACTCGTCTTTGTTCCGCCATGGTCGAAGGTGGAGGACAGACTGCTGTTGTCATGTTACTGGTTGCGACTTCTGCTCTGTTGAGTGACTACTTGACAGGTATTCAAGTACCACAACAAGTTGCGCAAAGTATCGTTGAGCTAACGGATAGCCCATATATGGTGCTAGCGCTCTTGAATCTATTTTTCCTGATCGTGGGGATGTTTCTTCACTCGGCCGCGGCAATAATTCTAGTTGTTCCTATTGTGATGCCGTTGGTTCACGCGGTTGGTATTGACCCAGTTCATTTTGGGTTGATTGTGACCTTAAACCTTGGAATTGGGCAACAAACCCCTCCTGTAGCCAGCGTACTAGTGACTGCCTGTTCTATTGCCAAGGCAGATATTTGGGAAGTTAGCAAGGTTAATGTGTACTTCGTTAGCGTGTTGGTTGTAGTCTTGCTACTTGTTACCTACGTGCCGGTAATACCGATGGCGCTAGTTGAGGTGTTATATCGGTAGCTGTATGACAATTCGGATGCACTCGACGATGTATTCTAGATTTTTTCAAAACCGAATAATGTGTGAGTTCTAGTGCCGTAAGTTAGGCCGATTCAAAGGAAGGCAGTGTTCCACTCAGGAACACATCTAGTTTCTCAGCCGGGAAGCGAAGACCCAAATGAAAGGGGCCGAATAGGGCATAAAGTGAGCTGGCTTCGTCAAATCGCATTTCATATATCAGCTTCTTGAAGATCAGTGGATCATCAGAGAATAAGTCAACACCCCATTCCCAATCATCGAAGCCGATCGATCCGGAAATGATTTGCTTTACTTTGCCGGCATAGCGGCGTCCGATCATTCCGTGGTCACGCATCATGCGACGCCGCTCTTCAATCGGGATGTTATACCAGTTGTGGACCTCTCCACGTCTTTTATCCATCGGATAGAAACATAGATAACGATTTGATGGGACAGACGGCGAGAGGCGTTCCGCCATAGCTTGACGCGATTCTTCCATTTTTTCTTGTTCAGCTTTGAGCCACTCCTCTGTTCCTGGTTTAATGCCACGTTCGACGAGAGACTGGTAAAGCTGGACGGAAGACTCATAGAGTCCCAATTCGACGACTGAAACGTAGGATGTTGTTGGTTCGAGGTAGTTCGCCAGCTTAAGTTGCGATAGGTCTAATTCTGCCTGATCGACTTCATCAAACGACTGTCTAAAATGGACAATGATAAGGTCCCCTTTGTGTCCAAGCTGAGAAAATATTGCGCTACCACCTTTCTCATGACGTTCCATTTTGGTAAGGGCAGTAGTTGCTTCGTCGATTACTCCCTGTTGATGAACAGTGTCAAGAGACCGCCAGGCTGCCCAGCGTATGCGAAACATCTGATGCAACAAGGCCGGACCATCGAGAGTCAATGGGACTGCTGGTGGTGGCATCGGTCCGGTTGTATGACGTCCCGGATGAGTGGGTTGAAGAGGTTTGGATTCTTTCATGATTGAAATCCCTAGTATGTAGCGACTATAACAAGTTCAGTCTATAAGCTTACTTGCTTCGGAACTAAGTCAGTAACCCGATAGTACTAACTGTCTTGTCGACTTGCTTGCGGATCGCTAGACTAGGAGGCTCTAGAAAGGTAACTTTCAGCTGCCGGTGACCGTTGCTTCATTGTCGGGTAATCCGGCAAGACTGGAGTGAAAGGCCCTGCACGGTACCAACGAAGTTTGGTATCTCAATTACAGGAGGTCTTCCCTATATGGAATCTTTGGTGCAGATTGGTTCGACGGCTGGCGCTGCAGTCTCACCCAAGTTGCATTCTGATTCTGTCAGTGTGAAGCCTGCGTGGTTAAAGGTTCCAGCCCCGGGAGGGGCCAACTACCGTGAACTGAAGACACTAATTACACGACTGGGACTGCACACGGTTTGTGAGAGTGCAGCTTGTCCTAATATTGGGCATTGTTGGAATCGACGAACGGCAACTTTCATGATTCTCGGAAACATTTGCACCAGACGCTGTGGATTTTGCGCAGTTCAAAAAGGTCCGCCCTCTGAGATTGACTACGATGAACCGCGTCGAGTTGCTGATGCTGTGGCTGTCATGGGTTTGCATTATGCAGTCATTACAAGCGTTAATCGCGATGACAGAAATGATGGTGGCGCAGAGTTATTCGCATTGACGATCGCAGCAATCCGTGAACGCAATCCGGCATGCCGTGTGGAGGTTTTAGTGCCTGATTTCCAAGGTTCTCATGATGCTATGACTACGGTTTTGGCGGCAAGGCCGGATGTGCTCAATCACAACATCGAGACAGTGCCGAGACTATATCGGACGGCGCGTTTGGGGTCTCGTTATGAACGCTCGTTAGATATGTTGGGGACTGCCAAAGCTGTAGCCCCGGACGTTCCGACCAAATCAGGGATGATGCTAGGTCTCGGTGAACACCACGAAGAGGTTCTAGAAGTTATGACTGACTTGATGGCACGGGGAGTCGATATCTTGACTATTGGCCAGTACCTCGCTCCTTCGGCTAAGCATTTACCAGTTAAGCGTTACTATGAGCCACACGAATTTGAAGCCTATCGAAGAGCTGCTAAGAATCTTGGGTTTCAACATGTTGAATCGGGTGCGCTGGTGCGCAGTTCTTATCATGCTGATGAGGTTGCTAAGACCAACTAGGTGTCGCTGTACTGTAACTCTTGGTGGAACCTATAATCGACCAGTTTCTTTGAAGTAGCGTTTGGCACCGGGATGGAGTGGAATACCGATATTGGAAGGGTTCCCGCCCTGGTTTGGATCAAATGCGAGCCATGCCTTGTGTGCCATAGCCATCGCCTGTTTATTTTCACAGACAACTTTTGTAATGCGGTAGGCCAGATCTTCGGAGAGGTCCTTATGGGTGATCAGGACCGTTCCCATATCGACTGCTTGTGTAGGTTCTGATTGTCCTTTAAAGTATTCTGGCATCAGAGTGGGTGTGATTCCTGGCCCTTGAATCTTCTCAAGGACAGCGTCGGGCAGGTCAACAAAACGTACGTTGGTCGTAGTCGTAATTTCGGTGACTGTGGGATGGCCTCGGATGGCTGTCTCAAAATACAAATCGGCACGACCATCTCGTAGGATTGAAGCAATTTGGTTGGCTGAGACCTGCGTGATTTCACCGCCCTGTGCAATGATTTGATCACGACTGGTACCAAACGCATCAAACACCATATCTGCGAATACCGGAACTACACTACCCGCAGGTTTCATGACTATTCGCAGTTGCTGTGGGTTAGCAAGAGCCTTTTCGAGGGTGTTGTTGCCAGTTCTTGCAATATATTCTTCCTGCAGTATGACGCTTAACCATACCTTGTTGAGTCCTCCTACAAGGGCGCGGATATTGTGATGCTTACGCCCCTTGTAAGCTAAAGGGTGGCCCGAGCGGGCCCAAGCTGAGGTTGCTGCTTGGGCAATAGCTATAGTTGCCTCACCTCGATCAACTAAGATTGGATTTCCTATCGCCCCGCCACGCGCGATGACCTCGATCTCCATTGCCGGTGGGAATTCCTCCGTGAGTAAGGTTGCAAGAGTGGCAGCGAAGATGTACCAGGATGTTCCAGGTCGCATGGCACCAATGGTAATCACCGTTCTTTTTTCAGTAGGGTCGTGACTTTCTTTGCAAGCAATTGCGAGCGTACTTATGATCACGACTGATAAGATTTTTTTGAAATGTTTTCGAAACTTCATCTTTAATATCACTGCTGAAACATCACTATTGAGGAAACCGAAGGGGTTTCACCGATTTACTTCCCGCAATCATCTTAGCCTGTGTGCTATGACTTTTGCCTATGTGATTTCTTGTCAATCTTTTGCGGATGCGATACTGTCCAGGGCCTTGAAGATTTCCTCTCGGCTAGTGATCTTCACCCTTGGCTGATGATTGGATACACCCATCTCGGTTTCTAAACGGTCAATCTTTTGCCATTCGCCATAGGAGACATAGCGAATCTCTCGATTACGGAGAAGGTTTTCGATATCTTCTGAATCTAGGTTTTGAGGACTCAGTATAGTTTTTTGCCTAAAATCTGCTAGCAGGTTGGCCACTGTTTCCTTGGCATCGCTCTTGTTGGTCCCAATGACACCGCTGGCTCCGCGCTTGATCCAACCACTAACGTAGATACCCCGAATGGTGTTATCTATCGAAGGATCAATCACTCTACCCTGATCATTTGGTACGATTCCTCGATCGTCGAGGAAAGGTAGTCCGGGCAGTGGCTTGCCTTTGTAGCCGACCGAACGAAGTATCAGGCCGGTTTCGATCAATTCAGACTGTTCGGTTTGCGTCGAATGGGTTCGGCCTTCCTTGTCGCAAGATAGCTTGTTACGGACTGTTCGTACACCTCTCACATTGCCTTTCTGGTCACCAATTATCTCTAACGGAGAAGTCAGAAAGCGTAAAGTAACACGACGGGGTTTCGGAACTTTAACTGGTGTGGCATAATCCTGCAGGATTTCAAGCTTGCGCTGTAGCATGGCATCACTGTCGGCAGCTTTTTGACTACTCGCATCGATGACTAATTCATGCTCGAATGTTCGCACATCTGCGTCGGCCATTCTTCCTAATTCCCGAATTTCTGGATTAGTAAATGCGGCTTGGACTGGACCACGTCTGCCCAGTATGTAGATCTCTCTAATGCCGCTATTTTTAAGTGCCCTGAGGGCATAGTCAGGGATATCAGTGGTTTGCAGTTCTTCTGTAGTGCTGGCCAGAATGCGTGCCACATCGATTGAGACATTGCCTACGCCAACGATTACTGCAACTGGGTGAGTGAGGTCGAACTGCCTATCGCAGTAGTCAGGATGACCGTTATACCAGGCAACAAATTCGGTCGCAGCATAGCTGCCGATCAAATCCTCGCCAGGGATGTTCATGCGGCGATCCGTCTGTGCCCCCGTTGTAAAAACAATACAGTGATAGTGGGCTTGTAAGTCGGCAAGGAAGACATCTTTTCCATACTCAACACCTCCAAAGAATCTGAAGTCCGGGTTGGTGGCCAACTTATGGTAAACCTTCACAACAGATTTGGTTTTCTGATGATCGGGAGCCACGCCAAGGCGCACCAACCCAAACGGGGTTGGCAGACGTTCGAAGACATCACATTTGACCGTCAAATCTGGTGTATCGAATAGTTGTTGCACTACGTAGAATCCGGCTGGGCCGGAACCAATTACTGCAACACGTAGGGGATGTTCAGAGCTCCCTAAAAGTCTCGTATTTGACATTGCTGAATGAACTATTGGATTGTCTGTATGATCTAGAGTAATTGCACATCGTCAGAAAACTTGACGACTATCCGTTGGGGACCTTTGTGCCATTTTTCTAATGAGTCTGGCCAAAGGCGTAGAGAGCACTTTCTGTTCGCACATATAGTTTATTGTCAGCGATTGAAGGTGACGCGTAACATGCTTCCACAAGGTCGTTGACAGCAAGTAACTGCCAGTTTGCACCAGCCCGTACAACGCTAATTTTTCCGTTTTGGGATGTGAAGTAAATCTTGCCATTCGCGGCGACAGGAGAGGCGTAGTACTTATCGATTGCTCCAGTTAGGCGTCCCTGTTTCAATACCTGTCCGTCTCTCGGGTCTAACGCCGTCAAAATTCCTCCGTCTTTGATGGTATAAAGAATTTCCCGATAGAGCAAAGGTGAGGAGACAACTGGAACAGCTTTTTCATAGCGCCACATTGTTGCTTCTGCAGTAATATTTCCGCTGGCACCTGAAGGTGGGCGGAGTGCAAAGGTGGAATTACGTGCCATTCTTCGTGCACGGAAAAACTCCCAATCGCGTTGATTGAGTTTGCCGTCGGCATCGAGATCCACTAGCCCCCAGCCTCCTCCATGACGCCAACCGTTCTCAATTGCTTCTTGTTCTGATATCTTGCCGTCACCATCAATGTCCCCTTTTTTTATTGCTGTTTCGTAGGGTGGCAAATTTTGATATTCCACAGGAGCCCAGCCAGTGGCATAAATCATCTCGCCATCAACGACTGCAATTGGTTTCATTTGCCACGTGGGACCACTAGACCACCAAAGGCGTTCTCCCGTTGTTGCTTCATATGATGATATGCGATATGAGCTCGGCGTGATAATCTGGAGCGGGCCACCTTTCGGACGGTACAGAGTTGGTGTTGAATACCCATGTACAGCTTCCGGACGTTCTGCTTTCCAACGGATCTCACCGTTTTCACAATCCAAGGCCAAAAGATAAGACATTTCATCTTGGTCTGACATTAGAACGACCGTGTTGTTCACCAGAATGGGTGAAGTTCCATGACCATTGGGAGTACTGAAAGGGCCCAGAGGAACCCGCCAGCGTTCTTTCCCGTTTGAGTCGTAGGAAATTACTCCATAATCCCCAAAGAAAACGTATACATTAGAGCCGTCAGTCACCGGGCTGGGTGAAGCAGGACCGTTAATCCGATGAAATGGCTCTCTGCGGTGTCTCGGAACCTCTTGCTTCCAAAGGATTTTACCTGATGTGAGATCCAGGCAAATTGTATAGAGTAGTCCTCCTTCGCCAGCGGTCACAAAAATCCGATCCTTGGTGAAAACCGGCGAGGAGTGTCCTGCAGGGAGAGGTGTACGCCAATAGAGATTTTGGTGTGTGCCAAAGTGAGTAGGTAGTTTTGCTGTCTCGGCTATACCAGCCCCGTTGGGTCCACGGAATCGAGTCCAACCTTCTGCGTTGAGAGCTCCTCCAATATGAAACAGGATCAATATGGTTGCAACATGACGAAGTAGTAGCAAGTATTTGATTTTGTACATATCACCAAGGAAGATCTCAAGACAAAAGTACGATGTCAAGTCTTGACCTAGAGAATCTTCCGTTTGCAGTGTTCACAGCAGAATACACATCGGTTGATACAGCATATGTTTCTGGGATGGGTTAATGTCATCAGACCTAATCTTGTATAGAGTTGCCAAAACGATTTTTTTTTTTATCTCTGTGCTAGCATTAAAGGGCTTCAGGTGTTGTTTTCATGGTGCAGCCAACCACTTCTCTCAAGGGCCCTTTACGCAAGCGTGGCGTGCGTTTGACTAGGCAGAGAGAATTATTGTTTGAGATTATCCACAATTCTCACACTCATCTTGATGCGGATCGGCTCTACGAGATCGCCAGGAAACGGGATGCCAAAATCAGCAGAGTGACGGTTTACAGGACCCTCAAAGTTCTCAAGCAAGAAGGTTTAATTGATGAGCTTGACTTACTTCATCACGAAGGGGATCAGCACTACTATGAAACTCGACTTAAACGTGAGCATGCCCATGTAGTATGCTTGCGCTGTGGTGCCGTCCAGGAGTTTTTTGGGAGTCCAATCCAGGATCTCAAGGATCAGGTTGAGTCCGATTTTGGGTTCAAAATCCTTCTAGCTCGTACGGAAGTCGGTGGATACTGCGCCGATTGCCAGAGTTCCGGTGTCGAAGAATCCGGAACAGGGGTAAAGTCCGACATTGATCAGTAAGGATGCCCGACTGGATTACTCCCAGAGGGTTTTAAATTTTTTACTTACCAACAGAGTAGGTCCGAAGCGTAATGTGTAATGTGCTCGGAGTTTGGAGATGCTCTGATTGCATCGAAACCTGCGCACCATAATCCTAAAAAAATCAACTGCAAGGGTAATTTTTTTATCGAACGGATACTTCACATCAGGTTTACATTTAATTGGGATGGCCTCGAAACTCAATAGGAACAGTAGTTTTCCGTTCTTATGTCGGAGATATTCGCAGCCGCAAAAGTTTTTCTATCGTGCCCATAACAATTATCTTCTTGCTGTGTTGTTAGATCTGCCTTAGAGTTAGATTGACGGTTGGGGAATTTCCGAGACGAACCTCTGCAGCCAAGCTACTTTCGAGCTCGAATGAGGGTTCTTAGCTAGGCGTAACCGCGAAAAACAATCGCTACAAAGCGCATTTTAAGTGGAGAGACGAAGGGATTAGGTGGCAGCAATGAAAAAGGTCAAGACATTTTTGGTTATTCTTTCACTGGCGGTATCCATAGGAGCCGTTGGTGCTCAAGCAGACGGTCACGAAGAAGAGGAGCGGGCCTGGAATGTCACATTCGACAGTGCGGGTGTCAGTAAGTACATTTGGCGTGGACAGGAACTAGCAGGAGGGTCGTGGCAGCCAGGCATTACACTCAGCAATGGGGGGTTTTCAATTTCCTCGTGGAGTAATGTTGCTCCCAATACGGCCGTCAGTAGTTGGACAGAGCATGACCTTACGGTTGATTATGGTTTTGCAGTAACTGACAAAATATCTGCCAATATAGGCTATATCAATTACGCCTTCCCAAATCTTGGACCTTTGGACCGTTATTCAAACGAAATTTACGCCGGTCTCGCGTATGACACGTTCTTGTCGCCAAGTGTCACCGTCTACGGCGATTTTGGTCATGGGAATGGAATGTACTACAGCTTTGGTATCGGACATTCTGTACCTATTGGTCCTGTAGACCGCGGCATCGCTATGAACCTATCAGCGTCTCTAGGCTACAACCAAGGACAATGGATTGATAAATCAACCGTAAGCGATGTGGTCTTAGGAGTTTCACTCGATATCCCATTTAGCCAATTTTCAATCTCGCCATTTTTGCAGTACATTACTGGCGATAAAGGTTTGAGGGGTTGTGAGGGATGTTTCTACTACACTGGATCGATCGCAGGTGTTTCCGTGAGTTATACCTACTAAAGGTAGGGTATTAGTTCTCCTTAACAGACGATACTGCCACCCTTTGCTGTACTCCATAAGCATGTGGATCACATGGGGTGGTGGTGTTTTATGTGCTATATTTTGGCCACATTTGACAGCATCAGTGTCAATTTTGTAGATTTAGCATGGACGGTGTGATTGTGAACTCTACATTCCCTAAAGTCTGGATAATCCTTGCGGTGGCGGTTTTGTTATCGCCAGTTTGTGTGCTGACTTGTTTCGAAGATAGCCAGCATGGTTTTCAGGATATTCCCGAACAGTGTGTACATCGTATCACTGAGGATTCTGAGTTGGCCTACGGTGTTCAACACGACGGGTTCCATGAGTCTGTGATCACAATTGTGAGACTGACTTCTTCACACGGCTCTACACCTTGGCTGAAAAAACAGCTAACCCCATTACTAATCTAGAAAGCTCCTCTACTGTTAGACACACAGGCACGTACTGCCGCCAGAAAACCGTTAAGAGTATTCTGAGGCACTTATTGGTCTGTTTGCTCGTTATTGAGGACGGAGTGTCCTCTCAACTTTAATTTTCGATCAGGGTTTTTTAACAGAGGAGTACTTTCATTGGTGATGTTGATTTCTAAATTACACAAAAAATTCAGAGTTTCTTTGCTGGCAGCCTGGACTGCCTGGATAGGTTTTGGTTTTTCAATTTTCGGGCTTGCGGCCTTGCCTGTATTTGCACAATCGATGGGGCACATTAGTGGAAGCGTCTCAATGGAACGGACCACACTTCCACTGCGTGGAGCCAGTGTTCTGATTGTTGAACTTGGACGCACCACGCTTTCAGGGCGAGATGGCTCGTATGAGTTCCGTAATGTCAGGCCTGGCAAGTACCACGTCGTTGCACATCTCGATCATGTGTTCACGGAAGCGTCCAAGGTCGTTGATGTAGAATCTGGCATCGAGGCATCACTTGATTTTGCGTTGTCGATCACAGGCGAAAAACATGAAATCACTGTTACACCTTCGGAAATACACTCAACGGCATATGAGGCATTCCAGGATACAGAGTCCTTCAATGTCTCTGATCTGATGGAATCGAGTTCAGCTTCACTGGGTGAGGCACTTGATCATGCGGTTGGTACTGGAATAGCCAAACGTGGTTATGGTCCGGGTAGTGCTCGCCCAATCGTACGTGGTTTCGATGGTGATCGAGTACTGATCATGGAGGATGGCCTTCGTACAGGTACACTCTCGTCTCAAGGGGATGGGCACCACGGGGAGACTATCAACACTTCCCAACTTGACCGGTTAGAGGTCGTTAAAGGTCCAGCAACACTGCTATACAGTGGCAATGCAATGGGTGGGACAGTGAATGCAATTAGTCGTCACCACGAGCACCACCAACACCCTCATCAGGGGTTCCGCGGTTATATTTTGGGTTCAGGAGGAACAGCGAATTCTTTGGGAGGTAGCAGCGTCGGGTTCGAGTACGGAATAGGAAGATGGCTGATGTGGGGCAATGGTGGTGGAGTTCGTACTGGTGACTACACTGCACCGGAACAGGGAAAAATCTTGAATTCACATACCAACATGAGAAACATCAACGGTGGATTCGGATGGTATGGCAAGAAGATGTTTTTCAGTTTCGAGACGAAGGTGGATCGTGGCGCGTTTGGTATTCCGTTCGCTGAAGAATTTCACAATCACGGTGGACATGGTGACGAGGATGATCACGACGAGGAAGGT
>DJHJ01000036.1:0-467 GCA_002433055.1 Acidobacteriia bacterium UBA6623
CGATGCGAACTCCGAAACGAAATCGGGGCGCCCAGAATGTCCCCATTCCAGCGCCCCGTAATCTAAGTTAAGCGTCAGTATTACCGTGACGAGAAGTGAGCTCGGCGATTTTTCCGCCAGCAACTCTCCTCCGCCGAGGAACATACCGAGCGCTCTTCGCCATAGGTGATCGTGGTCAACTTGCTAGCAGGCACGCCTAATCCCACAAGAAAATCACGACTCGCCGTAGCCCGGCGATCTCCAAGAGCTAGATTGTACTCATTGGTTCCACGCTCGTCACAATGGCCCTCGACCACTACCCGAACATCAGGGAACTTGCTGAAGAAATTCTTCAATGCTCCACTATTTTTGCGCAAAGTCGCCTCTGCGCCAGAACCAATATCACTCTTGTCATAATCGAAGTAGACATCGCTCACCGACTGCGATAACACCTTACTCGGATCCGGTGGTGGTGGCGGTGGTGGTGG
>DJHJ01000036.1:781-5825 GCA_002433055.1 Acidobacteriia bacterium UBA6623
GGTGGCGGTGGTGGTGGCGGCGGCGGGACGCGCACAGTTACCCTCGCGCTAGCATTGGCTTCCCCTCCAGCACCTTTGACCGTAATTTGATAGGTCGTCGACTGTGTTGGAAACACTTCCCGTGAACCTGAAACCGGCACTGCACCAATACCCTTATTCAAGGAAGCACTGGTGGCATTCTGCGAGGACCATTTCAAGGTAGCCGACTTGCCGCGTTCAATCGAACTCGGTTCGGCTGACAATGAAACGCTCGGGTTCGGTGGTGGTGGTGGTGGTGGCTCCTCCGGTGGCGGCGGTGGAGGCGGCGGTGGCGGTTTTTTACAGCCAACTACCACTAGCAACTGGACACACAAAAAGCCCAGCAATATGTACGTAAGGTTTCGCTTGCTAAACATCTCTCTTTTAGCCTCCTCAGGTTACCTGGATCGAATCCATTAAGTATAAGAGTATTACAGGACAAACGGTAAAAAAACTTTACAGAAAACAACTTCGCCTTACTTCTGTCCTAAATATCACTCGCTCCAAACCGGCTGCATGTTTTTGCCTTTTCGTGTCAATTTTCTCAAATGGGTTCCATCCGCACGCATACTCCAAATTTGAGAACCACCGGAACGATTGGACACAAATACGATATGTGTGCCGCTAGGCGAGAACCACGGATGCTCATTTCTTCCCGCTCCATAGGTCAACTGTACCAGCTTTCCTGTAGCTACATTTATAACGAATATGTTGTAATTTCCGGGTTCGAATCCACGCGTCCAGGCAAAAGCTATATTTTCGCCTTGTGGGTCCCAGCTCGGCTGAACTGCGTCCCCACCTCCAGGTGACAATTTGCGAGTATTCGCCCCATCTATATCCATGAGGTAAATCTGAGGCAACCCGGAACGGCCTGAGACAAATGCAATCTGAGTGCCGGTTTTAGGATTGACAACTGGATCAATATCAATCGATCGAGAATACGAGACTCTACGAAGATTCCTTCCATCTAGATCGGCCATGTAGATCTGTGAGCTGCCCGTTGCGGAAGATGCGTAAATAATCTTTTGTCCGTCAGGTGTAAAGACAGGAGTAGCGTTCATCGAGGCCTCTTGGTTATAGAAGGTCAAGCGGCGATTCGTCTCAAGTGAGTGAATGAAAATGCGCGGATTGCCCATGAAGTAACTCGTGAAAGCGAGCTTCGAACCATCAGGTGAGACCGCTGGTGTTAGAGTGAGATTCTTATAATTGGTTGTTGCTTTCTGGTTTCGACCATCGTAGTCCATAGACCATATCTCTTGATCACCCGTGCGGTTCGAAACAAAGTAAATTTTTGAGCCAGCCAATCCTTTACCAAGACCAAGATTTTGCAGTATATCTAATGAGAAAAGATGGGCAAGCTGTCGAGCACCTTCATCGCTACGAGGTGCAAAATAGCGCTTTCCAAAAACATGGGCTGTTTCTCGTGACTGAACTACATCGTAAAGAAAACCGGATAGAACAAGGCGATCATCACCTGCTTCCAGAGAACCGAAAGATAGATACCGCGTAACGACAGGTGGCTCAGCCCACCCCTGAAGCCAAAAACCGCGCGCACCAGGATCATCGGGCATATTCTCACTACTCTGAAAATCTTCTGGTTGTCTGGGAGTAGTCCGTGGATAGAAGCTCTTGGACACCATCTCAAACCTGGCAGAAGCTTCTAGGTCATTCCACAGTGTGTCGTTAAATATATCAACCTCATCAGCAATCGAAATGGGGCCACTAAGATTGGGCACGGCAATACGCGGTGATTGCACAGATTCCTGAATTTCAATGCGCAAATCTGCCTGTTGCCCAACAGCTTTTGGCGCCATTAAGATGAGGTGAATCAACGCGACGGCAAGGCTGATAGCTCCACCGAGAACATGCACACGTGATCGATTCTGGTCCATTCGTTCAGTCACCTCCTCAGGGTACATAGTCTTGCATTAATCACTGAGTATTCAGTATCAAAATAGCTGTGTGATCCTTAATCGAATCAGCATTCCTAATAATTCCAACACAAATCGACAATCCGAAAAAACGCCTGATATTGATTATCATTGCATGCGAAACCAAATTTCGACGGTAATTTTGCTCCGTCTCATTGCCGCAGGTAGAGGCTGTAATGGGTTGACATTGAGGACCGCCCGGAAGCAAGAATAGTCAAATGATCGATTAGCACTTGATTGCGCAATTTGAACCTGGTCAACGCGACCACTGCGAGCAATCCGAAATGACACCACCGTCGGCTTTCTAGTATTTCCTCCTGTTTGACCCAATGTGCGTCGCCACTCCTCAGCAACACGGCGTTGCAATGCCTCTCCATACCATCCAAATTGAGCACCAAATGGACTCCCACGACCGAAACCCACACCTGCACCGGTTCCTGGCACTCCGGTAAACAGAGGACTACTGGCACGAGCGCCACTAGTTGAAGCAATCTGGTTGGGCTTCGGCTCAGGTCGTTTACGCGCTGCCCGGCGACTAGGGTAATTTTTCTTGCGTTGCTTCTCAACTTCAACGACTTCAACATCTTCGGAAGGAGGTGGCTTTGGTGGCTCCGGTTTTGCTTTGCGAGGGTCGTCAGGAACGTCGTGCTGCACGGGGTTTGCAACAGGGTTGGCACGTGCCCTGGAGCCAGCGATAGGAACTCCCGTTAGCGGCGTTACCGGCACTGCTCCGGCTATGACACCATCGGGATCACCCAATGAAATCGGAGTGTGCCAAGCCGCCCATAAAAAACTGCCTGAAAACAGTACTACATGACAAACAATTGACACTAACACTGGATGTCCTAATCGCTCAGAATGCACCACTGAAACCCGATGATCCATTTTTTCACGGCATCCGTTCGAGTGGTTTGGTGATCATATTGACAGCCACTCCACCTGCACCACACTCTGCCACCACCTGGGCAATTACCTCCCAAGGCGTGCTGCGATGTGCGCGGACGTAAACCGACGCATCATCTCCCACTTTTTTCCGGATTTGGGGAACAATATCATAGATGCTGATGGGGTCAGTGTTGAAATACACCTCACCACTCCCAGTGATATTGACAAAGTCGTAGTCTTGACTACTACTCGAAACCTCTCGAGTGCGTGGCACCTCAATGTCAAGTCCAAATTCAACCACGCCAGCCGTGATCATAAATATGATCAACAACACCAGCACTACGTCAACAAAAGGTGTGACATTGATATCGGCCATCGATTCGTCATTGGTGTTTTGGGTCCTGAATGCCATGATTCTCTCCATAGTTGCGCTCGGCTAGGTCGAAAAATTCAATAGAAAAGTTTTCCATTTCGGCTACCATCTCCCGAATACGGTTTGAGAAGTAGTTGTAGAAAATGAGTGCCGGAATGGCAGCAAACAAGCCGAACATAGTAGCTATCAGAGCTTCTGCAATACCAGGCGCAACTGCTCGCAACGTTGCCCCTCCCGTCTGTCCAAGTCCTTGGAATGCCTGGAGGATGCCCCAAACAGTTCCAAGCAAGCCTATGAAAGGCGTTGCAGACGCTGTGGTTGCAAGCCACCCTACGTTTTGACGTAGCCGTGATGTCTCTTCCGAAGCACTGAGCTGTAGACTCCGTTCAAGAGCCCCTGCATTCGTGAGTTTGCCGTACTTGTTTACTTGACGTGCAACCTCCTTGTAACCGGCTTCAAAGACTGCCACCAATGATGCAGGGCGCAAGAATTCTCCTGCCGTATTGAGCTCGGCCAACTGCTTGGCGCCTCGAAAAGCATTCAAAAAGGAGGTGTTGTTGCGTGTGTTGTGGCCTAGTAGCTTATATTTTGACCAAGCTACCGCCCAAGAAAACACAGAGAACAAAATTAGTGCTACGAAAACAAGTTGCGCGACTAAACCGGCATCCCCGAGCAAGCCGAGCAATGAATCTTGACCCAAAACATCTGGTGCCAGTTCCATAGACTCGACAGTTTCCTTGGTATCGGCAACTTGGATTAGAAATGCTGGAAAAAGATATGCGATCAAGAGACCTCCCTAATAACAGTCTTTCACGATTAGTCGGCTAGCTAAGCCACCTTCCAGCTAACTCGCAATAGGTAACGGCAGCTAAACAAAAACCCTGTGCAACCGTGTGTCACAAATATTGGCAAAGATTCGCGGGAAAGTTCTCGAGAAATGACGGCTCCATTCGCCATAAGCCTGACACTAAAAACCGGCAGTCAGTTTTGGTGTAAGTTGACTCGGAACAGACACAACCTGTCATACCATTACACCTGGTCAACTATATACCCATTGCCGTTGCAGGTTAGCAGCTAAGAAGAAATCTACCACATATAATGGGGTCGTTGGAACTAGAATGAGTAACTGTATCTGTCAACGCCAGCCGACCCATCACACAAAACAGTTGCTCCGTTGGGCACTCGAAGGTATGTAATTTTTTATGCTTCAGGAACTTCATATCAACAATTTCGTGATAGCAAGCCAGCTTCGATTACGTTTTGGCTCAGGCTTGAACCTCTTGACAGGCGAAACTGGAAGCGGTAAATCGATCATCGTGGATGCACTCTCACTTTTGTTCGGTGCACGCGCACACGCTGAAGTGATCCGACCAGGGGAACATAGTGCACAGGTAGTAGGTATATTTTCGATCAACAAATCCGACACGTTACAGGTCATTCTCAACGAAGCTGGCCTGCATCTTGACCAAGATGAATTGATCCTTGGACGAGAAGTACTCGATAGCGGCAAATCACGTGCGTACGTTAACGAACGACCTGTGACCATTACTCTCCTGCGAAAACTGGCACCACTTTTAGGCGACATTCACGGACAGCACGAACAACAACACCTTTTTGCAACACAGGCACAACTGGAAATACTGGATGTGTTCGCCGGCACCACAGCAATTGCAAAAGATGTCGCCACCATTTATTCCTCCTGGCACGACACGCACAAACGGCTGGACGGACTACGGGGCAACGAACAGGATCGTTTGCGACAACTCGATCTCCACGAATTTCAAGTGCGAGAAATCGAACAGGCTGCTCTTGAACTGAATGAGATGTCACAATTCGA
>DJHJ01000009.1 GCA_002433055.1 Acidobacteriia bacterium UBA6623
TAACTTCCCGCCTGACACCTTCTTCTATTGATTCTCCTTGGTCCATAAACCCAGCCAAACAGGAGTAGAAAGTAGAATTTGATCGGGCGAGTGTTTGGCCCATTACACATCGTTCGCCTTTGTACACAAGCATAATGGCTACTGGATCAGTCCGAGGGAAATGTTGTGTTTTACAACTATGGCATTCTCTCATTAGACCGCCGCGTTGACTTTCGGATTCTGTTCCACAAACGGAGCAGAATCTGTTTTGGGTATGCCAGTTTAGGTTTGAACGGGCTTGAGCCAATATTCCAGACTGTTCATTGGTAATTGAAGCAGCAGCTGAGCGACCGTCCTCAAAATTCACCTGCCCTGCAAACTTTAAGATGTCAGATGGATTTTCTAAAAGAGATACGTCTACAGCAAAATAAGGAGTTCGTTGCGTGTCGAAGCCGAGAAATGTTGGACTACTGGTTTTTTCAGGAAATTCCTTTAGAAATTCGTTGTCGATCCAGGCTAACTCAGCCTGTTGCTTCTTGAGTATTAGCGGATTCAGTTTGTGAAAAGGTAGAAATTTGGCGTTATCTTGCCAAACCATATCCTTTAGTAATTGTTCGTCTCGACGTTCAACGTCCCCTCTATCAAGTGGGTTTCCGGCGAATATGTGGGTATACGACAATTGTCGAGTTCCTCATGGCTTGTGACGTGGTGGTTTAAGTTATTTCATATATAACCCGTTTATGCTCGATGGCATACGGTGTTATTGAAGCAGGTATTAGTTGGAATAATTTCGAAAGTTACGTTGTTTCGTGTCGCGGCTGGGTAATTGCAAGAGGTCTTTGCATTAGTCCTTATCTTGAGTAGCCCATGCTCCAGTAGATTTTTTAGTATCGCCTGTAATGTAATTGTTCCACCATCCTGGTTGTGCTTCGGGCGAATCGACATCAATTTTGAATTCGTCTATTGCCTCTGGTATCAGTTCAATCCCGAGTCCCGGCCGTCCATTAGGGAATATAGAGCCATTTCGGATATCAAACATCGGTGTGATGATCTTTTCAAAAGTTTCAAACCATGTGTGTAGGCATTCTTCGCGATATAAATTTGGAATGGCTATTGAAGCTTGAAAAGAGGCTGCTATTGCCACTGGGCCGAGTGCATCATGGGGACTTACCCTTATGTATTGTATTTCTGCCATTGAAGCGATGCGTCGAATCTCACTGATGCCTCCGCACCACGCAATGTCGGGCATTATGTAATCGACTAGCCTGTCTCTGAGGATTTTATCGTAGTCCCAGCGTGTAAAGTGACGCTCGCCTACGCATAGGGGGACATTCGTGTTCTCACGTATTTGGCGAAGAGAGTTGTGGTTTTCCACGTGTGTTGGCTCTTCAAACCACACTAGGTCAACATGCTCTATTGCATTTGCTGCTTTTATGGCTGAAGCAACGTCCATTCTTGCATGGGCGTCCACGAGTATTTCGTAGTTCGGGCCAACGGTTTCTCTTAGAGCTTCCATCCATTCAACGGCATCGGCAATCGCTTTAGGTTCCATGCGTTCGACCATGTTTGCACCGTAGTATGTTTCGCCCATAGTGCGTCGATTTGGAAACGGGTCGGTTTTGATTGCTTCATAACCTGCTTCAACAGTGAGCTTGGCTTCTTGTATTAAAACGTCGATGCCTTGGCCATAACTGAGGTCTCGAACATGGGTTTACAGGGGGACACTTTCGTGGACAGGACCTCCCAGTAGGTCGTAAATAGGTGTCCCCAGAACTTTGCCTTTAATATCCCATAAGGCGATGTCTATCGCGCTAATTGAATGAGAAATATAGCCGCGTCCATTTAAGTCCGAGTTGACATGGAAAATACGCTGCCAAATTTCTTCGATGTTCTTTGGGTCGCTTCCGATTACTAGGGGTTTTATGGCCTCTAGGCCACGTAATAGGTGTCCATTTACAGCTTAATCTGTGCATTCCCCTAGACCAGTGATTCCTTCATCTGTTTCGACTTCTACGAACAGCCATGCGAGGCCAGGAATTGGCATCACAAGGTGGCTTTTTATATCCGTAATTTTCAAATTATTGAGTTCCTTGTGGTATTTGTTATTGGCGATATGGGTGGATTGTAGTCCAAGTCTTTAGGTTCCGATCTCTCTGTCTTGACTTATATCTTGCGATCGTTATTGGTACGATCACTTTTTCAATTAAAGGTTTGCGTGTAGAACAATAATGAAACGGTTCTAAGAAGTATTATTCTTTTTGTTGTGAATCTCTTTTAAATAAAAATACAAATTCGACTGGAACCAGTAATGACCTCACGAGTTTATCCTGATCATGATACGGCCGCAGTTGCGATTGACGATATTCTTGGCATTGACGAGGATCCTGTAAACCGTGAGATCCAAACCCATGCTGATGGTCCTAAGGGGACCGTTCCATTTACGGCTGAGTTTCTTATTGAAGAACCCAGTGGTAATCATTTTGGAATGACTCAGAATGCCGGGATGGGCTGGAATCCTTCAGAGTTGATGCGAAAGCAATTCATTATTCTTTCAACTGTTGGTGGCGTTAAACACGAAGATGGTTCACCCATAGCGCTCGGGTTGCACACAGGTCATTTTGAATTGCGTGACATGGTTATCGACGCTGCTGAAGAACTAAAAAAACTGAAATCTGTTCCATTCGCAGCTTTTTGTTCCGATCCTTGTGATGGCAGGACTCAAGGAACTACTGGCATGCTCGATTCACTTCCTTATCGGAATGATGCAGCTCAGGTTTTCAGGCGCATTGCCCGCTCATTGCCCACCGTGCGAGGAGTTTTGGGGGTTGCTTCCTGTGATAAGGGCTTGCCTGCAATGATGATGGCTTTGGCTGGGCTTCGCAGTCAGCCTACGGTTGTCGTTCCTGGCGGAACGACACTCAAGCCTAATGTCGGAGAGGATACGGGTCAGATTCAATCAATTGGAGCCAGGTTTGCTCAAGGTGAAGTGACTCTTGAGTATGCACAGGATGTTGGGTGTCGATCATGCGCGTCACCCGGAGGAGGGTGTCAATTTCTTGGGACCGCTGGTACTTCACAGGTTGTTGCTGAGGCGCTGGGTCTTGCAATAACCCATTCCGCCCTTTCACCAAGTGGAACTCCTGCCTGGCATGACATTGCACGTCGTTCTGCACGTGCCTTAGTGATGATGGAACATCGCGGAGTAACTTCTAGAGATATTTTGGTAGACGCTGCTTTTGAGAATGCGATGGCGGTTCATGCTGCTTGCGGAGGTTCCACAAACCTGTTGTTGCACATGCCAGCGATTGCCCATGCCGCCGGGCGAAAGCGTATGACTGTCGAAGACTGGAACAGAGTTAATTTAGATGTTCCCAGATTGGTTGATGTTTTACCGAACGGACCAGTTGGGCATCCTACTACCCAGCTGTATGCTGCAGGTGGTGTTCCAGAGGTGATGTTGCACCTGCGCAGTTTGGGTCTTATAAACACGGATGTTCTTACTGCTACAGGTCAGACACTTGATGAGAACCTTGATTGGTGGGAAGACTCTGAGCGACGCCATGATGTCCGAAAATACCTCAAAGACGTTGACGGTGTAAATCCCGAGGACGTCATCATGTGGCCGGATCGTGCAAGTGAAAAGAAACTTACCAGTACCGTGACATTCCCCAGAGGCAACATTGCACCCGAAGGTTCTGTAATTAAAAGTACTGCAATAGATCCTTCAGTTGTCGACAGTGACGGCGTGTATAGAAAAGTTGGTCCTGCTCGAGTATTTCGATCAGAGCGTGCTGCTATGGGTGCGATTAAGTCTAGAGATGACGAACATAAAATTAAGGCAGGTGACATCATGATCGTCACATGCGGCGGCCCTCTTGGAACGGGTATGGAGGAGGTGTATCAGTTGACAGCCGCGCTCAAACATCTTTCATATGGTAAACACGTAGCGCTGATAACCGATGCAAGATTTTCTGGGGTATCAACAGGAGCCTGTATTGGTCATGTGGGCCCAGAAGCACTTGCAGGAGGTCCGATTGGCCGCGTAAGAGACGGGGATCTGATCGAAATTAACATAGATCGAAAAGACCTGTCAGGTTCACTTAACCTCATTGGGATCAGTGGTGAAAATAAAGGTGTTGATTGGGGTACTGACGAGCTAGAAAGACGATCTACCCCAAGTGACTTAGCACCGCATCCGCAGTTGCCTGACGACTCTCGCTTGTGGGCTGCCCTTCAATCTGCGAGTGGAGGGACATGGGGAGGATGTGTTTTTGATGTGGACTCTATAGTCGAGACGATCGAAGCGGGGAAGAAAGCTTTAGGGCGTTAGCTAAACTAGAACCCTGTCATTTAACTTGATGACCTGACCTGACTTCACGACTGTGGAGGCGCAGTCCATATCACGTATCGCTTTAGACGGATCACCTGTGAATACCGCTATGTCGGCGACGTATCCTTTTTTAAGTTTTCCGACTTCTTTGTTTACACCCAGAGCTTCTGCAGTTCCTGCTGTATTAGCATGTATTGCTTTCCAGTTAGACCATCCAAGAGTTTCAACGAAAGCCCAGGCATTTGCGCATGATCGATCGTGAGTGCCGTATGGCATACCCATGTCGAGGCCGGTTGTGAACCTGACACCTGCGTCATGCATTTTATTTAGTGTTTCGATATGTTCGTGCTCTTCAACGACTGTACTGGAAACAGACCAATGTGGATCACTTGGTCCCGGCTCACCTCTTTCCTTAGCTTCTTGCCCCAATAGATGGTGTCCGATGGTTGGGTCTACCCATTGGCCGTTATCGACCATTTGGTCAACAGTTAATGGGTCGTAATCTAATCCTTTTGTGGGATCTGAGTGATACCACCGTGAATGAATGAGGTGATCTACACCTGCTTCGACGACATTTTTGACCCCTTGAGCGGAGAGGGTATGAGTGGCAATAGGAATATTTACCCTGTGTG
>DJHJ01000045.1:0-196 GCA_002433055.1 Acidobacteriia bacterium UBA6623
CGGGTTTGAACCAGCCTCCACTACCGTGTGTCTAAAACATCCTCTACAAGGTGGCTAAGAAGCTTTAACTTTAGGTATATGTTATCAACTGCGGTTGAAGAATTTAGTTTGGGGTTCCTAGATCATCCGTTTGTTGTTCAATGTGAGTGTTGATTTGGAAACTCCCGCGAGAGTCGCAACTTTGTGTTTCATTGCC
>DJHJ01000045.1:251-4472 GCA_002433055.1 Acidobacteriia bacterium UBA6623
TCTATATTCAGCAAAGCGAACACGAGAGAAGGCGTATCCTGCCTAATCGACCGAAAAGCAGTAGAAAATGGTGGGTGCGGCTGGATTTGAACCAGCGATCCCTGCCGTGTGACTAGGACATCCCCTACAAGGTGGGTAAGAAGCTTTAACCCTAGAAATACGTTATCAACTGCGGGCCAAGAATTTAGTTTTGGGTTCCTAGAACATCCGATCGTTGTTCAATGTGTGTTAATTGGGAAGCTGCCGGGAGCGTCGCAACTTTGTGTTTCATTGCCACAATAAGACACTAGGCAAGTCCGAATCAGCCAATCGGAGGAGGCTATAACCGATACCGGTAGTGCCCTGATAGAAAGCGGGTTGAAATTCCTGATTAGGAACCTGTGGAAATAGACAAAACCCAGATCGATGCTTCGCGGACTTTAGCAATTTACTCGTACGATCATGGGCGGCCATTCGTAGGTTGGGGCGGTCAAGAATATCTGATGCCGACAATAGAATATCTACCAGACCAAAACCACCACAACATAGATGATCCACGTCACCTTCGCCAATTTCGGTTGTCAGAGTAATTTGCAGTGCCGCCTCGATGTCCTTACGTAATGAAGGCTCGTCGAGAACTTTTAAGCCACCCAACCGTGCCAACCCGATGCCAGGCCCACCGTGGCACCAACTGCGGCGGAACCCGGGTGGGTTCGTACGAAAATCGGGCCAGTTCCCCAGGTCTCGATTGAATACATTTTTCTCATAAAGGATACCCCGTTGTGCTGCTAATAAATAATCGGCGTCGCCCGTTTCGGCATATAACCGTTGTAACGCATACGCAATACCTGCAGTCCCGTGTGAAAATCCAGTCAGCGGGAATGAATTTCTATTGACCCAAGCCGCACCGCCTACTTCTTGTTTTCGTTGATGCTTTAGCAGATGTCGGCCGCACCATCGTGCTCGTTCTAAGACGATTTCTTTGCGGGTACATTTCGTGTCAGTTGCGTGAAGCGCCAGCAGACCCAGTATTGCTCCAGCACTGCCTACTAACACGTCGTATGAATCATCTGCACAAATCGAATCCGGGCTGATGTGGGTCGCTAAACGATGCGCATCCTCAAGCAATTGAGGCGTTTCCAGAAACATGGAAATTTTAACGAGTGCGTAAAGTATTCCACCTGCTTCACCTATTGTTGGAATTCGTTCGTGGACATACCCTTCTGAGCCTTGTCGCAATAGGATTTGAAGGGGTTTTAAGGCTGCGAGAGATAACTCGGCGAATTTGGTTTTGCCCGTGAGGCGAGCGAACGCTGACAGAAATAGAGCAATGCCGCTACTTCCATTGTATAAGGTCATCCAGATGGGTGATAACTGGTAACGGCCGGCTTCGTGAAAATAGTCAAAGCCGAGCCACGTTACACTACCATCTTCCCCGGAAAAAACGTTTTCGGATAGCTCGTCGGCTATAGCTTGTGCGGTTTCGATAAGTTGTGAGGTATTAAGTGAATAGTCACGCTGAATGGCGCCTTTCTCTGATAGATCTTCACCTACTCGGACCTTGCGAATAGTGCGTGCTAAGAGACTGTAACGAATTACTTCGGCTTGTTGTTCCAGATCCCTCAAGCTCAGTTTTTGTAAGCGGGCCCTAACACTGTCGCGGCCACTGGCTTGAAAGCAAGGTGAGATCGTTTCCCCTAGCGGCGTCAGGATGTCGACCGAGTTTGCCTGCGTCTCAAAATATGGTATGTCGAGGTTCTGTAAGGCTTCACATTCAGCTCTAAGGAACGGTGCAAACCACTCGGGTTTGGCCTTAGAGTCGGTATCCAGGAAGGGGCGATACAAAGCATCAAACGCAGTACTCCAGCGTAGACCGTCTTCTAGGAGATCTGGACGTAGATTATTATGTAGCAGGGTCCCATAACCACTGGTTGAGCGAAATATGAAACGAACAGTACTGCAATACAACGCTTCCAGTGGGCTGCAAGAACCAAGCAATTTCTTGCGATGCCGGATGAAAAACTGGATCATCTTGGAAAAACCATCCACCAGTTCCTCCAGGTGATCGCTAAGCGTCACAGGCTGTGTCTGAAATAACGCTACATTTGGATAAGGAGACAAAGGCTGGTCTTTGTAAACCAGCGTCATCGCATCAGAATTGATGTGCTCCCAGTTTTTAGTCGTCTCTTTTCCTGTTTGATCGTGTGCACTGCTGAGCCCACTGAGGTCAATCACATTTTGACCACCAATTGTTAGTTCCCAGCGAGGCAACAGGCCACAGCGGATAACAGATTGGTTGAGTACGTTTGCCAGCATATAGGGAGCAGAATTACAGAAGGGAGTATCTTCGGCCGCCGGTTCTTGTGGTGTCAGCAGAGCTTCCGTATCGATCATGACGGGATGTGGTCCACTGGCAATTAGATTTTCACGATGGCAATCAACACCTTCCAGAATATGGAGTATCGCCAGCAACATGCCCGCTCGAGTATAGAAGTCTCTGACTTCATCTTTCGTTTGACAGGATTCCGGTTCAATGAACTCAACCCACCCGTGGGTTTGTCTATCCAGGACCTTAACCGGGCGAAGTGACAGTGGAACGTCATGCCGGTTACACCAAATTTGGAACTGACTGAAGGCCAGCTCCAATTGCATGTTTTTTGGTTTATAGATGAGCTTGGTACCATTTTCAAAACCGATTGCAATTACTGTTCGGCCATTTCGATGTCGGTCAGAAAGTCCAGCATGCAGCATCACAATCTTTCCTAACATAGCTTCAGTATTAAAGTGGGTAGCAATAAGAACACGATCTTGTGTAAACCGTTCTATAAACTCACAGGTGGAATCCACCCATGTGCCAACCACTTGTGCCATGAGTCGGCCCAAGACACTGTAGCGCTTAAAGATGTTTACTAGACCATCCTTTAGCTGTTCTTGTATGAATGCACCATACAGTGTTCGACTAGCAGTTGAGGGAGTAGTTAGACGGTCAAGGAATGACCCATGTGCACTCCTAAAAAAAGAAAATTCTTTCAGAAAAGTACGTCCAGCAACGTGTTCCAGTTGATGGAGTAAGCTGCGCTCCAGCATGAAACGGGCCGAAGATGAAATTAAATCCAACTCAGTGCCTTCTAGCCTGGAATAATCTGGGCTGAAATGACTCGAGTCTGTATGGAAAAATTGTGGCAGTCGTGTGGCTAGATTCTGCCGAGCCGTATGTAAGCTGGGGAGAAACAGACTCTCAAAAGGAAGTGGTTCGTCGATATTCAGAGCACCATCAGAGGGTTTAGCATCACCAAATTCATTGATTGATTTGGCTAATGCAACCCCGTTCATGATGATGCAATTTAGGGTATGCCCCCATTCTGGTAGCGGCTGAGTGACCAGCGACGTGCGCTGCTCCAAGGCTTGTTCCACCGCCTGCAGTTTGAGACCATCCCAACTTAAGCGCTGTTCCAGCGCTATGGAGTCGCTATCAAGTACTGAATTCGACCAGTGACTCAGGAAGTCAGAGTTGATAAAGGAATCGTTTTTCTGGTCCTGGTTGCCTTTTTCTAGGCGTAATCGTTCCTGAAGTGTGCTAGCACTCTCGACAATGGACGTCAGAATTTCAACGTCTACCGCTTGGATTTGGGGAAACTCGCAAAAATAGACGTGGCACTTAAGTTTCGTGCGTTAGTGAAACTAGCGGTGGAATCAATTGTTTTTTGTCGTGTCTGACGCATACAGCAGCATGAACTATCCTTAGAGGCGGCACCGCCAGCGACAGCTGATAGCTCGTCGTCACTAATTGACTCATCTTCAAATGTGGGTGACGCCGGTAACACCAGATAGCGTTTATTGGAGGTCTCAGCCAACACTTCGATATCTATCTCATCAGAAATGGAGGTGTCGCCCTCCGTCTGAGTTAATTCTTCTGCAATTACGGTTTTGGGATCGGCAATCAGCCGCTGGCGATAGTCCTGATCTCGAAGGGCCCGGCTGATGATTTGGGTTTCGAGGTCTTCTCTGGTCAACGTGTCACTCATAGTATCCTCCGGAAATTGATTACTAAAATGTCTATGGTTAGGTGTAATTTCAGCGGAAAATCATAACACGGTCAATAGATGCGAGAAATACATAATCTTTTCTCTTTTGTGATGGAGATCACGTTGACCAAAAGATAAATCTACTGTACTTGCAAGACGGGGGCTTCAGAACTCGAAATCAAAGTAAAATCAGTTGGCGCAAATGTGGTAAATACTT
>DJHJ01000042.1 GCA_002433055.1 Acidobacteriia bacterium UBA6623
ACTACTCACTTATCACTTCTTTAATATTATCTATTTATTGGTGTTTTATCTTCAGTTTAAACTTGCGCAACATGTCCCAGCGTGAATCCGAAAGGATGGAAACACAATCACACTTCTCTTCATTTCGATTTATCCCACACTGTTCACAAATACCTTTGCACTCGTCTTTGCAAACACTGCGCATCGGTAGCAATAACATTACCTGTTCCTGCAACACGTCCACTAACTCCGGTCCTGGCTCCTCATAAAACCCCATGTCGACCTGATCTCCAGCAACCTCGTGTTTCTGCACATCCGCATCAGTACTCATCGAAAAGTAAAGGAGACGAATCTCCTCTTCTAGATCGATTTCGACCAACTCCAAGCAGCGAGCACAAGTACTCTGCATTTTGGTTGCAATCGTGCCGCAAACCCGAATAGTACGGGACCCAGCGGGCTCCAACAGTTCCACTACACCCGTAGCATCAAGTCGTCCCTGCTGGATCCACCCACTACCGGAAAAGTTAAGCTCTCCAGGTACGAAAGACGTATCAAACTCGATCGGATGAAGTTCCAGTGTAGCTATGTCAAACAGCACAGCTTCGCCTCAAGAAACAGCACCAGCATCATTATAACTGGGCCTCGAGCCAAACCGCGACTACACTCGATACAGTCGACAAACCGTAAAGTTCTATCATCCTGCACTTCTACCAAAAATATACGTAGAAGGCAACAATAGCAGCCACAATAACAAGTGAGTGTATTACGTCACGCACGTCCCAGCTGTTTCTTGTCGCTGCAACTTGTTCAGGTGTCGCCGAGCCGTAGGTTAAACCCTGCAACATCTCCGCAGTCGGCTTTTCTGTTACTCGGCTGACCAACCAGATCACCGTCAGTGAGGCTAGAAACAGACAGATAGAGTAATGCAGCCAATTCGGAGAAAGGACGAGCTGATACAACAAGCTACCTGGAGCAATACCGTCGCTAGCAACCGTTGCAACCAGACGTAACATTCCAAAAACAAAGCCGAAAATCAATCCTGCCAAACCCCCGGCAGCTGTTGCACCTTTCCAAAACACACCCAAAAGAAAAACAGCAGCAATACCAGGAGCAAGTAACGATTGTACATCCTGCAGATAGGCGTAAAGTACCTGCCCCATGCCGCGCATAACAGGAATCCACATCACTCCCAACACTACGACCGTCGCTGTAGCCACACGGCCAACAAATACCAGCTTTTTTTCATTGGCATTCGGTCGATATTTCTTATAGAAATCGACCGTGAACAACATCGCCGAGGAGTTAAACAGAGATGCCAACGAACTCATCAGAGCGGCAACTAGACCACCGACAACAATTCCCTTCATGCCTGCAGGCAATAGCGTCGAGACTAGCATCGGAAAAGCAGCATCAGGATCTTCAAGATTCATTAGCCCCTTTTGATCAAGACTGAAGGCGATCATTCCAGGAATGAGAAAGATGAAGACTGGTGTAAGTTTTAAGTAACCGCCAAAGATTGTGCCGCGGCGCGCTTCTCTCTGATTACGCCCGGACAATACACGTTGGACAATATACTGATCAGTACACCAGTACCAAAAGCCAATGATCGGTGAGGCGAACAAAACTCCAGTCCAGGGAAAGACCGTATCGTCGGGCGAACGGATTAGTGAGAGCATAGAGTCGCCAAATTCTGTCTTCGTAGCAGCTGTAATACGTTCAAATTCACTCCACCCACCTAGTTGTGCAAGACCAATGATAAGAATCAGCAACGAGCCCATGAGAAGGATTGGGGTTTGCAACAGTGAGGTATACAGCACCGATTTCATACCACCTACAACCGTATATACGCCGGTAATTACAACTAAACTGATAGCTCCGATCCAGAAGAAATCAACTCCCATCCAACTTTCGATTCCAAGGACTTGTTTAAAAACAACACCACCGGCATAAACGGTAACCGCAACCTTCGTCAAAACGTAGCTCACCAATGAAATAAGCGATAGGAAGGACCGGACGGTTGACGAAAAACGCCGTTCTAAGAACTCAGGCACGGTGTAGACCATGCTGCGGGCGTAGAAAGGAACGAAAACCCAACCGAGTGTAAGAATCAGCCATGCGTGCATTTCCCAGTGCGCCATCGCCATGCCACTGGACGCACCTGCACCTGCAAGTCCAACTACATGTTCTGAACCGATATTAGAAGCAAAAATGGACGCGCCAATGGCCAACCACCCTGCATCACGACCAGCAAGAAAATAGTCCGCAGACGTTTCCTCCTTTAGTCGCATTACCCAAACAACGACAGCAATCATCCCAACGAAAAACAAACTGAGAGTTACAGTGTCAGGCCATGTCCAAGTGGAAGTTATTGCTGTTTCATCCATGATGTTTGGATACTGTACCAAAAGAGTGGGCAAGCAAAAGGCCTGATCGCATAAATGCAACCAGGCCTCTCACAGTTCGAATATTATTCGGGCGGCGTCCTACTCTCCCACGCAGTCTCCCACGCAGTACCATCGGGGCTGAAGGGCTTAACTACTGTGTTCGGGATGGGAACAGGTGTGACCCCCTCGCTATGACCACCCGAAAGTGGTGAACCGTGAATCTCCAACGAAACCACTCCGTTGTTTCATCACGGTGCAAAAGAATACCGCAGGGCCAAGAGAGACCGCACTTCACAAGCTTAATCCCTGAACTTACTAAAAATGAAATTCTAGTTTTATTCCGCTCAAGGTAGATTTATGGTCAAGCCGAACGGGCGATTAGTAACGGTTAGCTGAACGTGTCGCCACGCTTACACATCCGTCCTATCAAACTCGTAGTCTTCGAGTGCCCTTCTTAGGGGTTAACCCCTTGGGAGATCTCATCTTGGGATAAGTTTCGCGCTTATATGCTTTCAGCGCTTATCTCAACCGAACTTCGCTACCCAGCGATGCCACTGGCGTGACAACTGGATCACAAGAGGTTCGTCCGTTCCGGTCCTCTCGTACTAAGAACAGGTTCCCTCAAATCTCCTACGCCCACCACAGATAGGGACCGAACTGTCTC
>DJHJ01000004.1 GCA_002433055.1 Acidobacteriia bacterium UBA6623
ACCAAGAAGAAGGTAGCCAAGAAGGCGACCAAGAAGAAAGTAGCCAAGAAGGCGACCAAGAAGAAAGTAGCCAAGAAGGCGACCAAGAAGAGAAGGTAATTTCCATATAAGCCGAAAGTAGCCCTGACAACCAAATTAGGTTGAATGGTCTTCGCGGCAAGACTTATTTGGCGGGTACGGCAGCCCTGCGGAGGGCTGCCGTTTTTAGTGTGCTTGGAGTTTTTGTGACTTCGCGAAATGACCGCAATTCACAAATCTGGAAGAAGACCTTTCACAAGCCAGTGGTCTGTCCGCTATTCTGAAGGCAATCCCCACTTGGTTGACCGACCATGGTTGTAAAACCGCAGGTTGCAAAGTTCCCATCGATTCAACTCGACAGCGGCGAAACTCTGTCTGAGGTAAATGTTGCGTATGAAACTTATGGAGAGTTGAACGCTGAATGTGACAACGGAATTTTAGTGTTGCATGCCTTTTCAGGTGACGCACATGCTGCGGGTATTAGCGAAGAAGACGGCAAGCCTGGTTGGTGGGACAACATGGTTGGCCCTGACAAAGGTTTTGATACAAATCACTATTGTGTGATTAGCTCAAATGTTCTTGGTGGTTGTCGAGGAACCACTGGCCCGGCATCAATTGATCCTGCAACTGGAAGCCCCTATGGTGCCTCTTTCCCGCTCATCACCATAGGTGACATGGTACGGCTACAAAAAATGCTTGTCGAGCATCTTGGAATTAAAAAACTATTGGCTGTTGCTGGTGGATCTATGGGAGGGATGCAAGTCCTACAATGGGTTGTCGACTACCCAGAATCAGTTGTGTCGGCAATTCCCATTGCCACCACCTTGCAGCATTCAGCTCAACAGATTGCCTTCAATGAGGTTGGCCGACAGGCAATCATGGCTGACCCCGATTGGAAAGATGGCAATTATTACGACGGTTCTGGACCGATGAAAGGCTTAGCAGTGGCGCGTATGGTCGGGCATATTACCTACATGAGTGACGAGTCAATGCGTGAGAAGTTTGGCCGTCGTCGTAGTAGAGGACGGACTCCTGCAAATGAGGTTTCCGACTTGTTCGAAGTGGAAAGTTACCTTCGTTACCGAGGAGAACAGTTTGTCAGCCGTTTTGACGCCAACTCTTACCTCACTATTACACGTGCGATGGACTCAATTGACTTGAGCGCGGGCTACCATTCATTCGGTGAGGCACTGGCACGCTCGGAAGCACGTTACCTGGTGATCAGCTTCACATCTGATTGGCTGTACCCAAGTTATCAGTCACAACAAATTGTACGGACTTTGCGGAGTCGCAATCTGGAGGTGGCCTATATTGAGTTACCTTCCAATCACGGACACGATGCTTTTTTGGTCGAGGTTGGGGAATTGACAGAACTGATTAGAGATTTCCTCGCCAACACTTTCCGGGTGATGATTGCCAGGCGTCATAATCAGATCTAGTGCGAGTTTTTGAGTGAAGTCCAAACCTGTACCCTTAGAAACAGTGAAGCGAATAATCTGAAGGATATTTAGTTGAAACCGTCTCTAATGAAATCTGCATGTGGATGAAATTTAATCGTATACGTGTCGCAAAAACTGCTATTGCTGCTTTGCTCTCAAACAGTACAGTACGCCATCTCGCGAACCAATCACTAGTCGATCACCACTGATGGCGGGTGAGGCAACGATATCTCCACCCACTGTGAACTTCCAAATTAGCTTACCGTTGTCGTGATTCAGTGCATAGAGGTTGCCATCGTTGGAACCGATGTAAATAATTTCACCTGATAGTACAGGCGAGGAATCGACTCGACCGCGTGTTTCAAAATCCCAGATTGGTTTACCTGTTCTGGAGTCGATGGCGTGGATGCGTTTATCACGACCACCAAGAACAACCTTGCCGTTTGCGATCACGGGCGAAGAATAGAACGGATAACTCGTTTCGGGGTGTCGGTAGCGCCAAACTACCTCGCCCTGTTTCCAGTCGATGGCCAGGACTTCGTTACCAAAGCTTCCGACATAAATACGATTGCCTACTAGAACTGGTGTGGCTGCGATGTAATCCCCAAGCTCTATTTGCGACAATTCCTTGCCACTTGAGATGTCGACTACGCGTAGTTTGCCGTCGCACCCGGTAACAAATGTTCGGCCATTTTTGACGGCCGGACTACAATGGACACGGTCCTCCGTTGCGTATTTCCAGTTGATCCTGCCAGATGTTGGATCAAAGGCGTAAAGATTGGCATCGTATGAACCAACCAGAATGGCGGTAGGTAAACAGTTCGGTGAAGACAGAATTTCTGCGTGAGTTTTGGCGGTCCAGAGCTTCTTTCCAGTATTAATATCAACAGCATGAAAAGTCCCCTCCTCATCGCCAAAAAAAACGGCATTATCTAGAACGCAGCCCGAGGCTGGAATACCAAGATTGGCCTGGTATGTCCATTTCTGATGCCCTGTCGCCAGATCAACAGCGTGAAACCTTCCGTCCATTTCGCCGAAGTAAACAGTTTTGTCAACAATGATGGCCGTAGAATCAATTCCGGCTGGAGCGTCGTAACTCCACTCTACTTCGAGTGGTGGTGAGAGCAGATCTGAGGCAACGGAATTACGTTCTGCGTTACCGAGAAAGAGAGGCCAATTAGCAGTAAGTTGGGACGTCAAAACAAGTGCGACTACCCACCTCAGTGGATTGCGGACTGGTGGGTGTATGACTGGAGGTGTATTCGGCGAGTTCCAACTCAAGAAACGCATTCGTAGATCTCCAGCAGTTCCTTTGCGCTGACTGGGCGTGGGTTGAAATTTGCGGTCCATTCCAGTGAGGCTTCTCGGGCTAGATCAGGCAGTGCTTTTTGGTCGACTCCGTGGTCACACAGTCGTAGTGGTAGGTCAGCGTCACCCATTAGTTGTTCGACGTATTCGGCAAGCTGATTTGGTCCTGTTTGATGAGGTGATAGTTCGCTATAAAGCTGACTCACTTCTGCCGCGTTGAAGCGAATTACGGCAGGTAACATCAGTCCAACTGCCGCCCCGTGCGAGATATCATAGTGAGAAGTGAGTGGATTGGCACAAGAGTGTGCCGCACCCAACATAGAATTCTCAATCGCTACTCCCGCATAGTGTGCACCCAGTAGCATTGCGCTGCGCGCTTCGAGCCCAGAGGGATTTTCTAAGACTTTCGGAAAGTTGCTACTAAGTAACTTCCAAGACTCTCTAGAGTAAAGCTGCGAGATAGGGTTGCGTCGACTGGATACCCAAGTCTCAAGGGCGTGTGCGATGGCATCGATACCCGTCAGTGCGGTTACCGTGGCTGGCTGAGTCAGAGTCAAATCCGGATCTAGTAGTGCAACAACGGGTGCTGCCTTCGGGTCACCACATGCCATCTTACGGTGTGTTTTTGCATTAGAGATTAGAGCGAACGATTGTGCTTCACTACCCGTGCCGGCGGTTGTAGGGATGGCTATCAATGGGAGCATTGGCTTCTTTGCTTTATTTGTTCCCCAGTAGTCAGCCATCTCACCGCCGTTTGTGAGTAGAAAATTAACTCCTTTTGCACAGTCTATGGCGCTACCGCCGCCAATGGCTACTATGAGATCCACCTCAAGAGGTTCTGCGAATGCAAATGCCGCGTCGACATGTTGCGTAGTGGGATTTTGTGCAACATCCATGAACAGGTGAGCATCAAGTCCACACATCTCGATCGAAGAGGTCACACGTGCGGGATGTCCAGCTGCGACGACACCTGCATCAGAAATGACAAGTATACGGTGCCCACCGAAGGATTCAGCAATGCTTCCCACACGCTCTAGAACACCTGAGCCGAAAACGATTTGCGTACGAGTATTAAAGTTGAACGATTCCATCAGTGACACTTAATTTTTGTAGATCAAGGTGGATGATACTAGTACACTCCGACAGCTACTTTTGTTTTGTCTTTCGCAAAAGGTCGGACGTTGCGCACCCCATCCCAAGGATAGAGTTCGATTGGTGTTTCACGTTCACATTCGTCCCGTTCGGGGAATCGCGGCATAAAGAATTCCTTTGTCAAGGTTGTCAGAAGAACACGGCCCGTTTCGCCATAATCCACCAAGTTATCCATGTTGTCAGGATCGACAACTTGACTGACTGCTCGTGGCTGTGGAGGGTAGTAAATAATTGCGTAGTCGTCCACAGGGTCAAATGGTTTATGGCATGCTAGCCCCATTAAGGTATTACCGTATGTGGCCGCGAAATAGGCTCCTTCCAGCAATTCTTCAACAGCAAAACGGTGGAACTGAGGTGTCATTTCTGTACCTCCACAGAAAACACCAGAGATCCCTTTTTCTTTCAATGAAATGCGGTCACAGAGACCTTCAAGTAGTTTTGGTGTAGTGAATAAACAATGAATGTTGGGGTGGGCTTCGAGGATGTTGATGGCCTGATCTACGCAATGGTTTTTATAGGCCTCTGCTCCTTTGATATCACCACTTTTCAGTAGTTTCACAACCCAACGTGGGTCCAAATCCACTTGAAAACAAATACCACCACGAACTTGTGCCAGGTGTTCTATCGCTAGGCGCAAGCGGCGAGGTCCGCTCGGCCCGAGTTGTAGCCAATCTGAACCTTTTGGGAAATGTTTTTGTGGGAGGGTATTACTGAACTCTGAATAGTCGATGCGAAAATCGTCAATATTTATACGCGATTTTGGAATGCCCGTAGTGCCGCCAGTTTCAAATACGTACACTGGCCTGTCTGCGTATCCTTTTGGAACCCACTGTCGAACAGGCCCACCACGCAGCCATTCATCCTCGAAGAATCCAAATTTTTTTAGATCCTCAAAGCTTTGGATTTCTTTGCGTGGATCCCAATCAAGTTTTTCAGCAAAGTCCAGCCAGAACTGGCAGCCTGTTTCAGGGTCAAAATGCCAGGAAATTATTTCACGCACATGAGCGTCAAGGTTTTTTTGGGCGCTTTTGATTCTTTGTTCGAGGGGTGAAGGTATTTTAGATGTCATAGTCAGTTATCGGGTGTCTAGAATGTGCTTTACGGCACAGCTCAGCGAATCCTAGTTTTTTTCCTGCAGTGCGACAGCTACTGGTTGTTGGCGATGGCATACAAATGAGAGCGCGTCATAATGTATAGCACGCTGTTCGCAACAACAGGTGTTGAATAAATTGTGTTACCAAAGTTAACTTCCGATAGCACTTCCTTGAATCGGCCAGTTTTCAACACGGTTAGGTCACCGTCTTCGTCCCCAATCATCACTTTTCCATCCACGACGTAGGGTGAACCCCATACCGCAGCAAGTGTGTCATGTTCCCACAATAGTTCCCCTGTTTCGACGTCGAGAGCATGAAAGAATCCACTGAAGTTAACGGCGTATAATATGCCATTTTGGATTGCGACAGTTGAAATTGTGCGTCGGAATGGGTGATGCCAAACCACAGCGGACGCAGTTATATCGCCACTTTTAGTCGCATCTACTGCCCACAAATGCCCGAGTCCTTCTCCATGTTCAGGATCTTGGCCTACAGCAATGAAAACCTTATTATCGAAAATGACCGGTGTGGCTATTATGTTGTTGCGATCGCCGCGACCTTGTTTCCATTGTGAGTCTTTGGGGTTGCAGTCGAATTTCCAGATCAGTTCACCGGACTGAATTTCAAATGATCTAAGCCAGCCGTCACCTCCTGCAAAAACCACCTGTTCCTTTCCGTTGATAATGCCGTAACCTGGTGAAGCCCACTGGCCATGCAAAATTGCGTCCAATGGTGAATTGTCTTCCCATAGGATTTTTCCAGTATGTCGGTTAAGTGCCAAAAAGCTAGGCGAGCGTGGTGAGGGGATATTAATGTGACTTTCGTCAACGCCGTTCGAGGTATTGACCAAAAGTATATCTCCGACAACTAGTGGAGACGTAGCCGCCATATTGTGCGGAAACACACCGAGGTCTTCATACATATCAAGTTTCCAAATGATATCGCCATCGATCTCTGATGTTGCATCTTCGCTGGTGAAGGGACCATCATTTTCTCCGTCACGGAATCCTTCGCTGTCGACGGCGATCACTTCAGCACGGTTTGAAACATAATAGACATGATTGTCTACGATGGCAGGAGACGAACAAACGCCCTGTTCGGGCCAATCGTTCACACGGCCTGAAGCAAGCTTTGAGTGTGTCATTTGCCAAAGGAATTTCCCGTCAGACTCTCGGAAACACATTACAACGCCACGATCACCTTTGAGGCTTGGGTTACGTAATAGTTCATTATTGGTGCCAACATAGACTTTGCCGTCAGCAATCACGGGGTTGCCGTAAGATTGTGACCCCAACTCTGCCACCCATTTGATGTTTGTTCCGGTATCGATATTCCAAGTGTGCGGAATGTTAATTTCCGATGAAACCATATTGCGATTGCCCTGACCACCCCACATTGGCCAATCCTCAGCTAACAAAGGTAGAACGATCGTAATGATGATGATTGGAACGGCAAGAATGTATTTCTTTTGTCTCATGCGAGTCTCTGTTGAAATTGCTTTAGTCTATGGCATACAGACTATTTTTCTATGGATGTCAGAACTATGTTGTCATAAAAAATATCCGCAGACGAATATCCGTAGATTCCTGGGGCGCCTTGGCGATGAGGAATCAAGTCCTCGGCTTCAATATTCCACTGAGCTGGCTCTGGTTTGCCCCGTTCCCACACCTTGGCACGAATCGTGGCTGATTCAGCCTTATTATCTACTCGAACCTTCATGTGATACCAAATATTTGGACCCCAGCGATAGCGGACTTCTTTTGAAAAACGTGCTAACTCCGAAAGCCAAGTTCGGACCATCAGTTTCTGAGTGTTTCCCATCAGTGCGATGGTATAGCGATGAGAAACTAGTCCAATGTCGGGCATGCGTCGCCGCTTCTCGGAGCCTTTAATGTCAGCCTCTATTACATAGCTCTTAGCGGTAGGGTCCCCTATGTAGACCGTCGTTCGCCAGGTCCGTGGATTTTCTGAAAGTTTCTTAAGAACCTTGTTGCTGCCGTCGGGAACTATTTGAAAGCGTCCGCGGGCGGCATTCCAACCTGCCGGGACACTATCTATTTCTAGTGCATCAAAATCTTCTTGGAACGGAACTGTTGGACGGACGCTGATGCGAGCACTGCCTTTTAGTGCTCCTACGGATGCTATCACTAAGCCGCTCTGCGAAATATTTTTTTGACCTAGCTGCAGGTTCCCATCGTTGACGGTGCCATCGAGCCCATCCAGAGACCAAGATGCTTCTACTTGTCCTATCAGACGTCCTTTTGCATCAAATGTGTGGACCTTGAATTGCTTCGACCCACCCACCGGAAGGATGTCTTCGCTAGGGCTTACGCGGAGCCAGGTGGCAGGAGATCCGGAGGGAGCTTTCTCAGCGAGGTCAGGCAGTGTTTCGCTAGGTCTTGATGAGATTTTTTTTGCTCCAATTGCGTAGAGATGAGTATTGGTCAACAGGTAAATACGTCCGTTAGCTATGGCGGGTGAACCATTGATTTGAGTAGCACTCCCATCGATTTCTTTGAATTCATCAATATCGAGAATTTCAGGCTCTGAATCACCGTTGAGTTTGAGGATGTGAAATCTTCCGTCTACGTCAGCCACGTAGATTTTACCGTCGGCAACTACTGGCGAAGCTTTTTGTGCAATGCCGATGTTGTGTTTCCAGAGCTTTTGTCCAGTTTTTGTATGGAAAGCGACCAAATTGGCAGAGTTGTCGACGTGATAGAGTCGACCCGCATGAATAGAAGGTGACGAATAACCACCAGTGAAACCGTCAACCATCCACACCAGTTTTGGCTTGCCATTACTTATCACTTCGGCATCGAGGCAAACCAGGCGGCCCATAGCGGTACTTCCATCTGTGTTTTCTTCGCTGTGTGAAGCATAGACAAGGTTTCCGTCCACGACGACAGAAGAGTTAATCCCGCGTTTACTTATCGAAAAGCCCCAAACTTTTTCGCCGGTATTTGCACGAATGGCGTAGATGCTACCGTCACCATTACCACCAATCACCAGACGTTCACCTTTGATAACGCGGATGACCGGGGCAGAATAGGTCGTATCTTTTGGGGCGTCACCGGGTGTGGAAACCCAGACGGTTTCCCCTGTAATTTTGTCGAGAGCATAGAATCGGTGTCGTGGAATGTAGGTCGAACCCCAGCCGGCAGTTAGAAAACTGACAATAACGAGATCACCGTCTAAAACGGGATTAACTGTACGACCGCCAAAACCGGAGATGCGCCCTACTTCCTCTCCTAGTGATCGAGACCATACGACTGTGCCGTCAGGAGCAAAGCAGTACATCATCCCTTCAACACCGTGTGAATAGATGTAACCAGTTTTTTCATCCCCTACCAAATTTGCCCAACCAACTCGATGGTGGGGTATGTCAGTTTGGAAGACGTTGTAGCGGTGTTCCCAGTTAATTTGTCCAGTGTCGGTATCAAGACAGACAACACGCTCCTGCCACTTCGTGGCGTCCTCTGGTTCAGCAAGAGTGATGAGACAAACCTTTTTATTGATGACGATCGGAGTCGAACGCCCACCGATTGATGCCTTCCAAAGCATGTTTTTACCATCTGGAGTCCAGGTTGATGGCAGGTCAGTTTCGTTTGAAACGCCGGTGGCGTCGAGGCCTCGCCAGGCAGGCCAGTCAGCCGCCATTGCGAGAGTTGTGGCCATCATCGTCAGAGTGGCCAGAAAAAGAAAACTTCTAGATCGTATCAAGTGGAAGCTCCAGAAATAAGGTAGTTGCTACAGGGGCATTCTAGCAGATGACATTGTTGGTACTGAACAATGTCGAGGTAGCTCGTAGCCTCATTTAGGAAGACACTTTGTATTTTAGTGCTGAAAATAATAACGAAAAGTCACTCGTGATTCAACCCGTTAATCTTTTAACTCACAGAACGGGCCCAAAACCTGTAAGTGCAACTCTCTAGTAGTGTCGATTTTAGGCTTCGTACATCCAAAAGTTCTCAGTCACCCGAAGGCGCATCGGTATTGGGAGGGATTTCACCTGTTAGAGCATGCAGAAAGGACTCAAGATCATCACGATCCTTGCGTGTAAGATGATCTAGTTCAAGTAGATCTTTGTCGCGATAGTCGTTTGAATTGCCGGCTCCAATGTAGAAATCAACTACCTCTTTGAGGGTTTTTAAGCTTCCGTCATGCATGTACGGCGCATTTAAGGCCACATTGCGCAGAGTGGGGGTTTTAAAGGCGCCCTGATCTCCATCCTGCTTCGTGACGACATATCGACCCATGTCAGTTAGATTACCCTCGTCATCGACGCCAACACCTAGATTGTGGTACTTGTTGTCCGTAAAAATTGCCGTGTTTTCTTGCATCGAGTGGCAAACTTCGCAGTTGCCTTTTTTCGGGTCTTTGAAGATCTCGAAACCACGCTTGACAGCATCTTCCACTGCAGCGTCATCCTTACCGTAATACCAGCGGTCGAAGGGTGAGTTACCTGCAATGACGGTACGTTCGAAATTACCGATAGCTTTGGCAACCTTCTCGTATGTAATTGGACCAGGGCCGTAAACCTTATCGAATTGTTCTACGTAGGAAGCCTCTTTTGACAGGTATTCTTCTACAGCCTGAAGAGTGTTGGCCATTTCCACTCCGGCCTGGACGGGCCCCTCTGCCTGGTGTTCTAAACTGGGAGATCGACCATCCCAAAACTGTTCATTAAAATACGCCGCATTGAGGACCGTCGGTGCTTGGCGGCCTCCACGTTGTCCACCGACACCGGCTGAAAACTGATCGGGGTCACCGAAACCAGCATCTGGTTGGTGGCAGGAGGCACAAGCGACGGTGCCGTCGACCGATAGGTTTGGATCATAGTAAAGGCGTCGCCCAAGTGCAACTTGATCTGCAGTAATGGGGTTGTCGGCGGGGATGGAAACAGAAGGTAAGCCGACGGGAACTTGTATTTCCATTGGCTGTCCTATGGCCTTCGCAGGCTTTGCGGATGAAGGTCCAGATCCGCATGATGTTGCAAATAGCAAGACAATGGCAGTTGTTGTTACAGCATAAGCAAGTGGATATTTGTTCACGGTGTACCCCCCCAGGTGAATTCTATGATGAGATCCTATGAAAAAATTGTCAACACGTTCTGGGGTTGACCAACAAAAACACTGCCGAATTTCATTGAAGATGGTTTCAGTCGATTACATCATGGCGGCGAGTTTTTCCACTTCTTGCTGGACCGTAGAAATAACGTGTTTCGCTTCATGGCTATCTTTTCCAATGGTTGAAACGGGTTTGCCAATCCTCAGTTCGGCATGGCCAGGGTGCAGATGGATCGAGTTAGGGGCGAGAATTTTTCTGGTGCCGACTAGTGCCATCGGCACAATCGGCACTCCAGCACGAATTGCAATGTGGGCGGCCCCAGATTTAAAAGGACGCATGTTCGGCTCGCGTGTTCGTCCACCTTCCGGAAATAACAAGATGGATGTACCACGTTGAACATGTTTCGCTGCTTCTTCGACATTGCGCACTGCTGCTCGAGGACTTTCTCGATTTACCGGTATATGCCCTGCGCGATTTAGATGCCAACCGAGGAATGGAATATGCCAAAGTTTGTGTCGTGCCATGATACGGAACTCGCGTGGCATGCATCCGAACATCACAGGTGTATCAATCAAACTGAAGTGGTTTGACACAAAAATGTATTGCTGGCGGTCGTCAAGTTTTTCTGCCCCCACAACTTTCACGGTAACCAGACAAATCCGTAGCACCATCCGGGCCCAAGTGGTTGCTACTGTATGTTGCCACCTCCCAGATCGATCGACCAGTGACGTCGCCAGCGAAATGGTCCCCATTATTAGCACCGAGAACCCTATTGAAGGACACATCCATAGAACAGAGCGTAAGTAACTCAACATCAGCTAGTAGCCTCTTGTATCAGATAACGGTATCAGTGAACGGACTTTGGGGCAACACTTACAGCATGGAAACTAATCGGTGGGTGTCTCATGGTAAAACTTCCCACACCGCACGGATTTCTAATGATCGTAAGCAGTGTACATAGCTTGTTTTACCTGAAAAGTCTTCCTTGAAGCATCGACTTGTAGTACTAATAGACAAGAAGACAGCTATTCGACAATCGACATGAGGGTCAGTGGCAGAAATGATTTTGAGGCCCAGGTGTTATGTTTTGTTGGCTAGTTGTGGTGTGAACCTTGATTCCCGTGATTAGTAATAAAAGTCTTCGTCGAGGGATGCTTTCACTGAGCCGTAGGTTACGTGAAGCTCGTCTGGTGGCACGTGCTTTGTACGACACTGAACACCCGGTGGTAGTGCATTTGATTCCGATGCGCCGATGTAACCTTAGCTGTACCTATTGCAATGAGTACGACAAAGTATCCGATCCGGTTCCGGTGTCAGAGATGCAGCAACGTATCGATAGACTTGAGGCATTAGGGACGAGCGTTGTCACTTTCAGTGGTGGTGAACCAATGCTACATCCGGAGCTTGATTCTTTACTACGTCACATACGCAATCATGGCATGATTTCAAGTCTAATTACGAATGGCTACTTTCTCACTGCACAACGTATCCAGGAACTCAACACGGCCGGTCTAGAGTACCTACAAATTAGTATTGACAATGTTAACCCTGATGACACCTCGAAGAAGAGTCTCAAGGTTTTAGATGCGAAACTACAACTGCTTGCTGAACATGCCGAGTTTCACATAAACATCAATTCTGTTGTCGGTGGAGGTATTGAACATCCTGAGGATGCTCTAACGATTGCACAGCGATCCGTTGAGCTTGGCTTCTCCAGCACGATTGGTGTGATCCACAACTCGCATGGTCAACTTCAGCCACTTTCAAGGCAAGAAGAGCGTATTTACCAAAAGGTCAAAAACCTCGGGCGAAATTCTTACAGTCGCCTAACTCATTTTCAGGACAACATAGTTGCTGGGAAACCAAACACTAGTTGGCGTTGTAGAGCGGGTGCCCGTTATCTCTATGTTTGTGAGGATGGACTGGTGCATTACTGCTCTCAACAACGCGGGTACCCCGGTATTCCACTTGAAGATTATACGCGGGAACATATTCGCGAAGCGTACAATGCTGAGAAACCTTGTGCGCCGCTGTGCACGATTTCCTGTGTCCACAAAGTTTCAACAGCTGATTTTTGGCGAAACCCACAAACAGGGCCCCCATCTCGAATCAACCCCGACACTTTCGTTGCTACTCAGGTAGCCTCGGGCAAATGAGAAACCTCCACGACCTCAACGGCCAATCAACTCGAGCGTGGCTGTTTCACCTGAGTGCAATTCATCGCGTCGATAAATCACCCCGGTGAGACAAGGCTAATACACTGTAAAACAGAACACTTTGTTCGAATTGTCAGGGGTGAGGCAGTATTCTCCATTTTTTAGAATGTCGTCGACATGTATGTGAAAGATAGTTTCACCTAATTGATCCACAGACAGGAAGTACGGTTGGGTAACCCTTTTTTTCTTTTTGCGTAGCAAAATTTCACGATGATCGACCTTTGATTCAAAGCCGTAGAGCTTCAAGTGATGGGGATTGAGGCGGTTTGTGAGAATCACAAATTCTGGACGTGCCATCGGCGTATTGACCCCAGACGAGCGGCTTGCAACTCGGTAAGATAGGGTTTTTTTTGTGTTGTATTCGGTTGCTACACTTGATTCAGTTTCAATTAGGTTGTTGGCATGCAGCAGAAACGGAACATCATGTTTCGGTGGTTTTGGAAGCCCGTTTTGCCCCACAGCGGAGGCGGGTGTTAGCCCAACGAGTAATGAAGTAAGAGCTAGCCATTTTTTTGCCATAGTTATTTTTTCTCAAGAAGTCAGACTGGCGAAGAGTTCTGTTGTTTTAAGGTGAACTTTCATCTTTAGGCAGTTGAAATTGTCGTCGGTGATAAGAAACCAAGGCAAGAAACTCGGATTACAACTGTGCCAGATTGGTTCCACGGTGTGCGTAATTCTTCTCGTAGTAGTCTCGATATTCGCCGGATCGTACACGTTCTATCCAGTCGGTGTTTTTGCGGTACCATTCGACTGCTTTCATAAGCCCTTGCTCAAATTCTACTTGTGGAGTCCATCCCATTTCAGTCATCACCTTGTCACTTGTAATGGCGTAGCGCTGGTCGTGTCCAGGGCGGTCTTCGACCTTTTTGATTAAGGTATTTGGCTTTCCGACAGCCGTCAATATCTTTTCCACAACATCGATATTTGGTAGAGCGAGGCTTCCTCCGATGTTATAAATCTCTCCACTGCGGCCTTTTTTGAGAACAGCTTGGATTGCACGGCAATGGTCATCTACCCACAACCAATCACGGACCTGCGTTCCGTCGCCGTACACTGGCAAGGGTTGATCCTCAATGGCATTGGAAATCATTAAAGGGATTAGTTTTTCAGGAAACTGATATGGTCCGTAATTGTTCGAAGCGCGTGTGACGATGACATCGAGTTTGTATGTCTTGAAATAGGCAAGAGCCAACAGGTCTGCGGCTGCCTTTGAAGCTGAATAGGCACTACTTGGTCGAAGTGGATAGGTTTCATCTGCTTCGGCCGGCTCATTGATGCTCCCGTAAACTTCATCTGTTGAAATTTGTAGGTAGCGAGAAATTTTGTGTTTTCTGACTGCTTCTAGGAGTTGAAAAGTTCCATTAAAATTTGTCTCTACAGCGGGTTGTGGGGAGATGATGCTTCGATCAACGTGTGATTCTGCAGCAAAATGAACAATTGCATCGGGTTGCCATTCCACGATTGTACGATCCACCGCTTGTGGGTCTACAACATTGCCTTTTACAAAATGATATCTGCTGTTTTCGGCTACATCAGTTAAGTTCTCGAGATTTCCAGCATACGTAAGTGAGTCAAAGTTAAGAACTTCCGTGCCGGGTTCACTCTTGATGGTGAGCCGGATGAAAGCCGAGCCGATGAACCCGGAGCCGCCCGTGACGAGCAATCTCATTTATGCTGAATCTCCCAGTCGTAGTTGATCCTCTCATCGTCGTGAGGAAGACGTCCTTCATCTTTGGGGTTATAAGTACGGTTGGTGACATAAACTAACATGGCCGAATCATTACCGATAACCTTGTAGCCGTGCCCAACTCCGGGCGGAATCAAGATCTGCCATGGGCGCATAACGCCTACGTAGAAGGTGTTGCGGACCCCAAACGTGGAAGAACTAACTCGCAAGTCAACCAGCGCGATTTGCATCATACCCTTTACTGGAACCCAGAAGTCCGTCTGCTTCAGGTGATAATGGAAAGCTTTGATGGTCCCGGAGTAACTAAGTGCTGCTGAGATTTGTGTGGACGCTGGTGGAAATTCGTGTGGCAGGCCTTCACCAATGCGTGCTACCTCCAGGAAATAACCTCGGTCGTCGGGCCATAAGGGAAACGAGTGCACCATGACACCATTGATCAGTTCAGTTGATTGTGGAGAATCAATAACTACGCCTATGCCAGCTTCGCAATCAGGTGTGCGAAGCTCTATGGGATCAGAATCCGTTGTGATGGACCCGCTAGATTGAGTGGTCGGCTTATCTGTCATGATTACGTGGGACCTCCCGTTGATAAGATTTACACCACCAACACCCCGTAGCCTAACAGGATACACGGGTGAGACCAATGCTTCGACTCAAGAGATAAAGCTGAGATGGTTTCTTCAACGTGATTTTAATGCTTCGTTCGGTCTGAGACCCGTCGAATGTAGTTGGGGCATCAGGGTTCGATATAATTCGACGATAGCTTATGGACGGTATATATTGCGAGTTGACTGAAGCCATAACAAAGCCCCGACGGAACTTGATTAGTAGTGACCCATGCACGAAGAGTTGTATTTTATTTGTATTTCTTCCGTAAAAAATTTTAATGTCTGATTCAACAAATCCTGGTGCTGAAATTGACCGTGGTCAATCCGGCTTCGTTTCCTCAAAGAATATTTTTCTGAGGGAGCGTTTGATCTTTGCGTTGGATGTTCCTAGTGTTGGTGATGCTATGAGCATGGTCGATAGACTGGGTAGTAGTGTCATGTTTTACAAAATTGGTCTTGAGCTGTTCATGGCAGGAGGCTATTTCGAATTACTCAGACAGTTGCAAGATCTTGGCAAGAAAGTTTTTGTCGACCTCAAATTCTTCGATGTACCTCAAACGGTCGGCGCTGCAGTGAGCCGCCTAAACGGACGTGGCGTGAGTTTTTGTACGGTTCATGGGAACGAGAATATTCTAGCGGCCGCTTGCGACGCAAAAAAGGATCTCAAGGTACTTGCGGTGACGGTTCTTACTAGCCTCGATGAGAGTGACCTCAATGATTTGGGTTTTAGGTGTAACCCGAAAGAGTTAGTGTTGTCCAGGGCGCGACGAGCCCTCGAGGTCGGTTGCGATGGTGTGGTTTCGTCGGGACTTGAAGCACCGGATTTACGACAGGAACTAGGGGAAAGGTTTTTGGTCGTTACTCCTGGCATCAGACCTGTTGCGAATGTGGATGACCAGAAGAGGGTTGTAGGCGTCGAGCAGGCTTTCCGAAATGGGGCTGACTACATCGTAGTCGGACGTCCCATCAAAAATGCTCCTGATCCTCGCGAGGCTGCAGAGAGCATTCAGCGGACTATTGCGACGGTTTTTGAGAGAGTCACTACTGCTTCAGACAGTGCGAACACTGGTGCTAGTTTGGAAGATAACGATTGATAATCTCATCGAGTCCCTCACCCGTAAAGATATTGTCGTTCAAAGCGTTATAGCCATAATCGTCTTGAATCCAACCCAGCGGGTCAATTACAAAGAAATGTGGGGTATCGATGCCAGGGTTCTCTGGTGTAACTCTTAGATAAGAAGCAGAAACCTGCCCGCAATCAAACAGGAATAATTGTCTGGATGTATAGCTTCCCATATGATTCATGTACTCGCGTACGCTTTGTTGGGTGTCCGGTGGTAGGACTATGTTTATTACCTGAATCTTGGCCCCGTATTTATCTGCGACCCGTTTTAGGTTCTTGGAAAAAGACTTACAGTGTGGGCATGTTGTCTGCATCACGTTAACGATGACTACCTTGCCACGGTACTTGTACAGGTCATGGTATTGCACATAGAGGTCTGGCAATGCGAACCCGGGAGCGCGGCGATTGGAAAGATCACTGGCAGCGTTCAAGGTTCCCATAAAAGACAGGAAAAATAAAAAAATGATTATATGCTGACGAAACTGCATGGTTAAGGTCACATTAACATAAATGTAACGTCAACCAAACCCTTGTAGTCTGCGCCGAAAGTAACGGGGTTATGCGATACACGGTTGAGCAATGACACAAGGCTAGACCTGTTTTGTTTTGAAAACTAAGTTAGAATGGGCAGTGTGGAAAACAGCTTTGAACCCGCAGAAGAAAATCCAGATGTAAAAGTGAAGGATCGTCGTCGCTTTACTGCTGAGGGTGACCCTATAGAATTGACCTCAGACGAGGATGAAGCGAGTGAAGATTCGACAGTCGACGTTGAAACTTCATCGACAGAACCAGCACCTGCTGTCGATGATGTTGATGAGAGGACTACCGGTGATAACCAATCTCTGGCGGATGATCCTTTTGATGCTGAACCTTCGAGTGCCGGCTCTATACCTCCCGCAAGCTTTGAGATGTTGATTCTGTCACTCGGGATGCAGGCACAGATGGAGCTTGGTACGGAGGCAACTCAATCTGATCGCCCTCCAAACCTAGAGGTAGCGAGACATACGGTTGATTTGCTGGGTGTATTGCAGGAGAAGACCAAGGGCAATCTTTCACTCCAAGAACAACGTTTGCTGGAAAACACCTTGACGGAGCTACGTTTTCGCTATGTGCAGGCTGTGGGAGACATTACAAAGAACGCAGGCAGTTCCTAGTTGTAAAAGGATGACAAGTTTTTTTACATAGGCTAGGCAACGCTTCTGACAATTGTAACTATGCTTGCCGAAATGTCGATCGAGATTACTGTACTCGGCTCCGGCACCAGTGTAGGCGTCCCGACGATAGGATGTTCGTGTGCTGTATGCCTTTCTAGCGATTTTAGAGATAAGCGTCTGAGGCCTTCCATACTGATAAAGTTTTCCTCTGGCACCAATGACTACCAAGTCGTTATTGATACGACTCCTGATTTACGTCAACAGGCACTCAATGCAGATATAAGAACATTGGATGCAATACTTTACACTCATTCTCATGCTGATCACATCATGGGTTTAGATGATGTCCGACCATTCAATTATGGACGTAAGGAGCGGATTCCTGTTTATGGACGCCCTGATACCATTGCAGCTCTGAAAAGGGTATTTCCTTATGCTTTTGAGGGTGAGGCCAAACACCCAGGAGGAGTTCCACGACTGGTGGCAAATGAGATTGGCAGTGACCCGGTTGACTTGTTCGGACTAATTTTTCAGCCCGTGTCGCTCCAGCACGGCCCACACGAAATCATCGGTTATCGTTTTGGACGTGCCGCGTACCTCACAGATCACAGTGATATTCCAGAATCGTCACTGCCACTACTACAAGAATTAGATGTACTATTTCTCGATGCGTTGAGGCACGAACCTCACCCCATGCATACTACCGTCGATCGCGCATTATCATGGGTAGAGGAGCTTCGTCCTAACAAGGCTTTCCTTACACATATTTGTCATGACGTAAGTCATGCTAAAACCACCGCCGAGTTGCCTTCTCATGTACGTCTGGCACATGACGGTCTGAGAATTGAGGTTCGCTGAAGCGAGCAATGTTCAAAGCTTATTGGAGTTTGGAGGACGTACCTGAGGATCAAGGGTACACCGCGTTGGCAATCGGAAACTTCGATGGCCTTCATCGTGGTCACATAGAAATCCTTGAACGGACCAAACGTGAAGCACGTCGCCTAGGAGGTGAAGCCGTGGTGCTTACCTTTGACCCCCATCCGACCACTGTCGTCAGACCGGAACATGCACCAGCATTGCTTATGACACCAGCTGAACGAGTACGACATTTTGACCGGTATGGACTCGATGCAGCTGTTGTATTGGCCTTCACTCCCGAAATTGCTTCGTTGAGCCCCGCTGATTTTGTACGAACAATACTTGTCGGAAAACTTAGAGCACGGTCCGTAGTCGTTGGAGAAAGTTTTCGGTTCGGGCACCAACAATCCGGCACACTGGCAGTACTGAGAGCACTAGGACGAGATCTGAACTTTGAAACTCACGACGTCCGACCGGTTATGGCCGTTGGTCGTACAGTGAGTAGTACTGCGATTCGTGAACTAGTGCGAGCGGGTAAAGTCGAGGCAGCCCGCCGTTTACTCGGACGACCTTTTAGTGTTGTTGGTGAGGTTGTACCTGGGAAAGGCATTGGTTCTAAACAGACGGTTCCAACACTGAACCTTGTGCCCGATGCTGATGTTCATCCCGCACACGGGGTTTACGTTACTCTGACGTGTGATCGTGAGAGTGGCAAACAATGGAGTTCTGTTACGAATGTTGGGTTACAACCAACTTTCAATGGTAATGAGCAAACCATTGAGACTTATATCATCGACCCTCTTGAAGTGCATACGTTTTCACGTATCGAACACTCATTTTTACACCGTTTACGGGACGAGAGGCGGTTTGATTCAGTAGAGGATTTACGGCAACAGATTCTCAGTGATGTGGAATCAACCAAGAGATATTTCCGTCGTTTTCGGTCTTCCAAACTCAACTAGGACACTTGTCACCATTGAGAATACCCCGCTTCGGATAATTTTCCAGTAAGATCGGGGGAGTGTCAGTGTTTCTTACTAGAATTTCCGAGCAAGCTTACACCCTGTCGAAACGTATAGTTTTTCCGGAAGGTGACGACGCGAGAATTCGTGAAACAGCAAAAAAGCTCGCTCAGGAAAAAATCGTGCAACCAGTTCTGATTAGCGGAGAAGAAGGCATTCCCGGGGTTGAGTTTGTTAATCCAAAGACGTCTGCAGCTCGTGGTTCCTATGCTGCGGTTTATCACGAAAGACGCAAAGCCAAGGGCGTTACCGAACGTGAGGCACAGCAAGTCGTTCTAAGCCCACTTTATTTTGCGTCTCTAATGCTTGCGTCTGGTGATGTGGATGGGCTTGTAGGTGGTGCTCTCAACACCACGGCAGAAACCGTTCGGGCCTTGATTCATTGTGTTGGTGTTCATCCTGATTTTCGTCTGGTCTCAAGTTTTATGGTGCTTGTTCACGATGACTCGCAATGGGGCGACAACGGCGTGATGATTTTTGCTGACCCTGCTGTTGTACCCGATCCTTCGTCCGGTCAACTTGCTGATATAGCCATAGCGACGGCTAGGAGTGCCAAACGGATTTTGCGTGACCAGCCACGTATAGCACTGCTGTCCTTTTCTACTAAAGGGAGTGCCAAACATGCTATGGCCGAAAAGGTAATAGAAGCCCACCGCATAATTAAGGTGCGATCACCTACCATATCGGTCGATGGTGAATTACAGGCCGATGCAGCTTTGGTTGATGCTGTTGGTCGCTCGAAGGCGCCAGGATCGCCGGTGGCGGGGCGAGCCAACGTCTTGGTCTTTCCTGCTCTTGATGCTGCCAACATAGGCTACAAACTAGCTGAACGCTTAGGCAATTGTGTTTCATTAGGCCCATTTCTTCAAGGCTTAAACAAGCCTGCAAATGACGTGTCTAGGGGTTCATCAGTCGAGGACATTTACTACACAGCGGCGGTAACAGCTTTACAGGCTGGAGGCGAGGTGTAGCGTTGCCGATGATTATTTTGACCGCTGTTGTGGTCTTAGTAAATTTAAGTTTCAACACCTAAAATCCGAAAGGGTGGGTGGTACCAATCCAAATGAAAGAAGCAGAGTATGTCGGAAATTCAAAACAGCATAATTGATGGCCTACAAGATAAGGCTACTTTGATGCGAATCCATTCAATTCGTGCAACGACCGAAGCCGGCAGTGGTCACCCGACTAGCTGCACCTCCGCTGCTGAGATCATGTCCGCATTGTTTTTCTCAGTTATGCGATATGATCCACAAGATCCAGCACATCCTGACAATGACGTTTTTGTGCTTTCTAAGGGTCACGCGGCTCCGGTACTCTACGCTGCATGGGCTGAAGCAGGGTATCTCTCTAAAGATGAACTGCTAAACCTGCGCAAAATTACTTCTGAGCTGGAAGGTCACCCGCCGGCAAGTCTTCCCTTTGTAGATTTGGCAACAGGATCACTAGGTCAAGGCCTTTCAGCGGGCGTCGGTATCGCATTAGCTGCTCGTATTGATAAACGCGCACAGCGCGTATACGTGTTGCTGGGTGACGGCGAATCTGCGGAGGGGTCAGTTTGGGAAGCTGCTGCAATGGCATCCTACAGTAATGTCACTAATCTCTGCGCCACTATAGATATCAATCGTTTGGGGCAGAGCGCGCCAACGATGCTGGGACATGATATCGAAACATACAAGAAGCGATGGGAGGCTTTTGGGTGGCAGGCCTTTACTGTTGACGGTCACAGCATCGAAGAACTAATAACAGCCTATGAGCAAGCCGCCGAGATCAAAGACAGACCTAGTGTCATTCTAGCGCGCACCTTCAAAGGTAAAGGTATCAACTTTGCTGAGGACCAAGACAACTGGCACGGCAAACCTATTCCCCGCGGTGATAAGGCTGACAATGCAATTCAGATTCTCGAAAAACAACTTAGCGGCAAGGATTTCTTGTGGAACCCTAAACTGCCTTCTCCAACCGATGTTGATTCTGTTACCACAGTTGTTGCACCTGAACCACCCTATGCTCTGGGCGATAAGATTGCTACACGTCAGGCGTTTGGAGCGGCATTAGCGGCTTTAAGTGGAGTCGACTCACGGATCGTAGCTCTAGATGGAGATGTAAAAAATTCGACGTTCACACAAGAGATTGAGAACGAGCGACCTAACCACTTTTTTCAGGGGTTCATTGCAGAGCAGAACATGGTCGGTGTCGCAATGGGTTTGGCCGCACGTGGAAAGATTGCATTTGCTGCTAGTTTCGCCTGCTTTCTCAGCCGTGCATACGACTTCATGAGAATGGCGGCAATTAGCAATACAAATGTCAAGCTCATCGGCACTCATGCGGGTATTTCAATTGGCGAGGATGGGCCTTCGCAGATGGGTCTCGAAGATATTGCTATGACCTGCGCCGAACCCAATTACACGGTGTTGTACCCAAGCGACGGGACGAGTGCGTGGCGTGCAATAGAATTAGCAGCAGAGAATGAAGGACCCTTCTACGTAAGGACAAGTCGTCCCGCAACGCCTGTGATCTATGACCCCACCGAGGAGTTTGAGGTGGGCAAGGCGAAGGTCATACGTCAAAGCGACAACGATCAAGTTACTGTGATTGGTGCAGGTGTTACCTTGTTCGAGGCTCTTACAGCACATGAACAGCTTAAGAATGAGGGCATCAATATCCGTGTTATAGATTTGTTCAGTGTGCAACCGATCGACCAGGAAACCCTTGTTAGTGCTGTTCGTGCCACGAAAGGTCGAGTAGTTACAGTGGAAGATCACTATGCCCACGGAGGAATTGGCGATGCCGTTTTGTCAACCTTGTCAACCGAAGCAGTTAAGGTGCACAAGCTGGCAGTCCGAGGGATTGCTCGAAGCGGTCGATCTGGTGAGTTGCTTGAAAAGTTCGGTATCTCAGCTCGACACATTGTAGAGTCAGTAAAAAGCTTTCTGGGTTAGGCATCGGATACTTTTTCGCAAGACCTAAGACATTCGAGTGTTTTCTGCCTTACTTACGCCAAAAAGAGGGTGTAAAGATTACTAGAACGGTGTAAAATTCCAGCCGCCCTGCAATCATGCAAAATGACAACACCCACTTTGCTAACGTTGGCAGGTGACCGTAGTTTTGTGTCGGTCCAACACTGCCCAACCCCGGTCCGACGTTGAACATCGAGGCGACCACTGCAGCAATGGACGTGAGTACGTCTACCCCCATGGCAGTAAGTAGCATGCACGAGGTGAGGTTGATGAACAGTGCGATATAGACTAGGTTTAATAGACTTTGAATTGTAGTTTCGGGAATCACAGCGTTGCCAAAACGTACAGTGAAGATTCCACGTCGTTCTACCATTCTTTTGAACTCTCGGCTGACGACACGAGTCAATAGCAAAACTCTAGAAATTTTCATCCCTCCTGCCGTAGACCCGGTGCATCCACCTGCGAACATGAGAACCAAGAGCACTAGTTGTGCAAAAGGGTGCCAAAGTGCAAAGTTTTCAGTGGTAAAACCAGTGCCAGTTGTGATTGAAGTAATCTGAAACAAAGCAGACCTGAATGCCGCCTCGAGGACGGTGCCATCGTAAAACACAAAGAGAACTGTAAGGACTAAAGAGGCACAGGCAATTATGCAGAGAAAGAAGCGTGTTTCAATGTCCACAAAAAAGCTTCTCAGGCGTCGCTCGACCCAGAAACGATAATGCTGTACAAAGCTTATAGCTGACAGCATCATGAGAAAGATTATGGTGTACTCAATGGCGGGGTTGGAAAAGCTAGCGATGCTTGTATTTCGGCTAGAAAACCCTCCAGTAGCTACTACTGAAAAAGTGTGACAGATTGCGTCGAAATAACTCATTCCGAGCACACGCAACAACAAAAATGCTGAGAGGGAAAGCCCAAGATATATTTTTCCAAGAGAAACAACAGTTTCTAAAAAGCGTGGTTTGAGTTTTTCTGATTTGGCACCTGAAAACTCAGCTCGGTAGAGATGCATTCCACCGTGGCCGACCAATGGCAAAATGGCAATGCCTAGTAGGACGATACCCATACCTCCGAGCCAGTGAGAAAAACATCGCCAGAGTTGGAGTGGTTCAGGCAGACTTTCGATGTCAGTTAGAACAGTAGCTCCGGTAGTTGTAAAGCCTGAAACAGACTCAAAGAAGGAGTCAGTGAAAGAGGGGAATTGCGGTGAAAAGTAGAGTGGCAAACATCCAAACAACGGAATAAAAACCCAGATCAAAACGACAAGAAACAAACCTTCACGTTGTGTAAAGTCGCGTTGTATAGGTGATGAAACTAGCCAGAGGATAATGCCAGAGGTAGTGGTTATCAGGGCCGTTATGCCGATTTCCCAAACCCCATCAGCACTAATGAAATACCCGTAGCCAAACGGAATCAGCATCACCGCTGCTAATGCAAGTAAAAACTGGCTTAGGATACGTGCAATTGCTCGGTAGCGGATCACGAATCTGCCTTCCGGCGTTCCATTAAAAAGGCAGTTTCTAATTCTGAGACGACACTCTCCAAGGTAAAAAAGATGACATGGTCGTCTGGGTTAATTGAAGCTTCCCCACGTGGAACTATGACTTCACCATTCGACCGGGCAATTGCTCCGACAATCGCTCCGCGCGGCAGACTAATATCACGCAGTTTTTTGCCAACATATCTCGAATTTTCTGTAGCTATTAATTCGATTGCCTCGGCTTCTTCCTCGCGAAAGGTTGTCACTGATAAAACACGCCCCTTGCGAACAAACTGTAAAATTCGATCAACTGCGACTAGCCTAGGACTTACGGAAGTACTGATGCCTAGTCGCTCGACCATCGATAAATAGTTGAGGCGATTGACGAGTGCAACAACTTTTCGAGCACCCAAGCGTCGTGCAAGTAAGGAGGCAATGATATTATCTTCATCATCGCTGGTGAGTGCTAGAAAAGTGTCAACCCCTTCGATGTTTTCCTCTTCGAGGACTAATTGGTCCGTGCCGTCACCGTGGATGACGATGGCGTTGTTTAGAATTCCTGCAATCAACTCACAGCGGCCAGAGTCTTGTTCAATAAGCTTAACGTTGACGCCCTGCTTTTCTAGCGCTTCGGCAACCCAGATGCCAACTTGCTTGCCGCCAACGACAATTGCTCGGCGTAGTCGTTCCTGTATGTCCAGGCCCATGAAAAGCATTACTTCCCGCAAATTATTTTTGGTTGCGATTATGTAAATGTGATCGCCCGGCTCTAGCACTTGTGCGCCGTGAGGGATGATGACTTGCTGACCTCTGAAGATCAGAGCTATTAGGGAGTCTTTTGGTGGACCTGCACGATCGAGGTCCTCCAAAGTTTTTCCAGCAATCCAACTGCTGGGCTCCACATTCATACCAAAAAGTTTGACGTTTCCATCAGCGAAGTCGATCACATCCGAGATCCTGGGTAGGTGTGCGACACGAAGGATGCGCTCCATAATTTCAGTTTCTGGATGTATGACTAAGTCAATTTTGATACCGATTTCACTGATGACACGCTGCCAGTGCTCAAACTCATGGGTTCGAAGTCGTGCCATTTTGAGGCAGTTTTTCGATTCTGCTTGCACGGCTAGGCAAGCGAATACGTTGACTTCGTCGGAATCAGTCACAGCTATAAAAATTTCGGTTTGAGCTAGACCAGCATCGCGAAGAGTAGAAATACTGGTGGCACTTCCACGAACCACCTTCACATCAAGTTTTTCTTGGAGTTCCGCACAACGTTCTGCATCACGCTCGATTATGACAACGTCGTTACCTTCTCGAGTAAGGCGTCTGGCAGTTAGGGTGGCCACATGTCCACCACCTGCGATTAAAATACGCATAAGCTCCCCACTGCGTCAATTTGAGACTAGCATAGGCCCATCCGAACAGACGATTCTTTCCAATCAGTGAGACCCAAAAATCTCAGAGAATGTTTCATTATTTTGACAGTGTGTTGTGGCTAGTTTGTTTGGAATGTTTCGAAACGCAGTTTTTAAATTTCGAACCTTAGACAGGATGGTTACCCAAGGGGTGTCACTAACACTCGTAGGTGTTGAGTATAATGGGGCGGATTGGAGTTCTCAGGACTACGGGCATTGTCTACTGAGTCTCACAGCTTCTTGGATGGATTGACAATGAAGGTTTCCGTCAACGGAGAGTATATAGAGTTACCCGCTGAGGCCACGGTTTCAGTTTTATTGAAACAGCTAAAATTATTGCCAGACCGTGTTGCCGTTGAGATGGACAAACAGATAGTTCGCCGCTCGGATTGGGATAGGGCTGAGATTTCTGCAGGAGCTTCTCTCGAAGTGGTCCAATTTGTTGGTGGCGGATAAATACTTCTACATTAGTGAGAAAAAAGCTCGCACAGAGCGATAGGGTGTCGTAGAATCGAAGAGTTGTCCTTCTGCGGTTTAGGTTAGGCTTCAGTAATGTCAAAGGTAAACAAGACGAACTCACTTCACGGACTCGCCCAGGAGATTTTCAGCAGTCAGGATGTCACGCGCATAACAGGCGTCAGTCTGAGACAGCTGCAGTGGTGGGATGAGCAAGGTGTGGTCAGCCCGGTACAACGTGGTCACAAGCGCTTGTATCAGATTCATGAAGTGATCGAGGTTGCGGTGATCAATGAGCTCCGGAGCAAGGGGATTTCGTTGCAGAAAATCCGCCGGGCGATGAAATTTCTTCACAAAGAAATGGGAGCAGGCTTGTTTGATGCTGCTAGCAATGGCAGTGATGTACACTTACTCACCGACGGCAAAAACTTCTTTCTTGAAGATAATCACAGTCGCATTATAGATATATTCAATGAAGCTCGACAGCCGATGATTGCGGTCTGTGTTTCCAGTCAGATCCGTCAGCTGGCTTCAGTGTCGACACTCAAAAAATCGGTCAAACCTGAGACTCGTACTGCCGTACCATCACGAGTGGTACGGGTTTCCTAGGCCTGGTTTTTTGCCTTGTTGACTTTTGGCGGTTTCTGTATAGCTGCACCCTGGGGATGTTATTTGGAAAATGGCAGGGGCAGTGTGACTGTAGAGATCGTGATCCTGGGCTAACACCCGACCAATTTTTTTCCACGGCAAAGCTACCTTTTGCGTCAAACTTAGTGTGCGTGTATTGACTTTTCGTTACATTTGTCTGCTAGCGTTCCTGCTTGGTGTGTACTCCTCTAGTGCACATGCAGATCCGCCGCCGGTACTGAGTACAGTGGTGTCGAATATAGAACGCCGCTACAACAGCCTAGCAACCCTAGTTGTCAGCTTCGAACAACACATTAATTTTGGTGCTCGTCCCGCAATTCACGAAGCGGGCACGCTTTATTTGCAGCGTCCCTCCAGGATGCGTTGGGATTATACGAAACCTTTTGGGAAGTTACTAATTGCTGACGGTGAAACCATGCAGATGTACAATCCACGTACGAATCAAGTACGACATCTTAAATTTTCTGCCACAGCTGACTTTCGGGCACCGCTGTCTTTTTTGCTTGGCCGTCTTCGATTGAGACGACAGTTCCGCAATTTGCGCTTGGCCAAACGACAAGAACAAACAGTTTTGCTGGGTGATGGTCGTACAGGCAAAGAGGTTTACCGCGCGGTCGAATTCAGTTATGACGCGAGCGATTACCGTTTACTACGACTTGAACTGCACGGGCATGACCAAAGTATCACCACCTTTGAGTTCAGCGATGAGAAAGTGAATACCTCCCTCCGTGCGGCACTATTTGTATTCGATGCACCACCAGGAGCTGAGATTCTCAAGGGAGTATTTGTGGAGAACAGTCGCTAATGCCAGAATTCGATTGTAAATTTGCCGACATACAAGGGCAAGTGCACCGACGGATCGAGACTTGGAGTTCTGAAGAAGAATTGCGAAATGATTATGCTGCTCGTGGTTTTCTCCTTTACTCTGTAAAGCCCCATCGTCCTCTCGTTTCCAGTCGCATCGGAGAACGTCTAGGACGGCTCAATCTTCAACAGTTCGTTATCTTCAATCAACAATTCGTGACATTAACACGGGCAGGACTACCAATTTTACGTTCACTTGAATTGCTTGCTGGCAATACGAAGCACCGCCGCTTAGCTGCTTGCCTGAATGTAATCCATGAAAATGTTAGAACCGGAATGCCGTTGTCAGAAGCATTTCGGGCACAGGGAGTATTCCCCCCGATTTATACGACTTCCTTAGTTGCAGGTGAAAAAAGTGGAAGTCTGTCTGAAGTTATTGACCGCTATGTTCAGTACCAAAAATTGTCATTGTCAGTTCGCAAGAAACTTTTGGTCTCGCTAATTTATCCAACAGTGCTCGTAGCTCTGGTGATCGCCATGGTTATTTTCTTGGTCACATTTGTCGTGCCAGAATTTGCGGAGTTGTACGACAGCATGGGAGCTCAACTACCGTATATGACTCAGTTGTTGGTATCGCTTGGAGTGACACTGAATACGAACCTAATGCTTATTGCAGTCTTGGTTGTAGGCACTGTAGGAATACTTACGGTGTCACTAAGATCCGAGAGAGCTCGTGATTTCATGGATCGAGTTAAGTTGAAAATTCCGTTCCTTGGACAGATCTGGATCAAGTATCAAGTGTCACAGCTTTGCAGATTGCTGAGTACTCTACTCACTGGGGGTATCCCACTAGTGCAAGCCCTCGAGACGACCGGACAGTCAATCGATTCTCGCTTGCTGCAGAAACAAATGAGAACAGCACAAGAGATGGTAACAGAAGGCCAACTACTTTCAGAATCTCTCGCTACCGATGCAATTTTTCCATCTTTGGCGATCGAAATGGTCCAGGTAGGAGAATCAACTGGTGCATTGCCTGAAATGCTAAATTCCGTGGCAGAGTTTTTTGACGATGATGTGAGCACTCATATGGCCGCGGTACTTTCACTGATCGAACCCGCCATTATGATTTTCATGGGAATTTTTGTTGCTTTTGTGCTGATTTCTCTCTATCTTCCGATTTTCAGTCTGGCAGAGAGGATTTAATTATTTGGTGACGCTTGGTCCACGAATCGAAAATCATGCCTAGTCTTGAAGAAAAATTACAGCATATAGACCTTGAACTAGAGGAAAAGCAAGCTCGTTCTGTGGCTGAACGATACCGCTATTTGTTTGTTGACTTGGGTGATGAGCATATAGATGCTGAACTCTTTCGTTCAATTCCGGTTGAGTTGATGTTCCGTTACAACTTTGTGCCTATTGGTTCAGAAAACGGAATTCTTGAGATTGCGATTGCCGACCCGCGACAACTTCCAGAATTAGATGAGATTTCGTTACTCCTTGGCAAGAAAATCCGCATCCGTGTAGCTACGTTATCGCAGATTAACGATCTGCTCAAAAAAACTGAGCAATCGCAACGTGTCCTTGAGGAAGTGACCGAGGGTTTTGTTCTTGATAGTGTTCGGAACGACGCAGTGGACGATATCTTATCTATCGAAAAATTGACAGGCGATGATGATATAAGCCCTGTTATTCGATTGGTCGACACAACGATTTTCAACGCTCTTGAGCGCCGAGCAAGTGATATTCACATTGAGACAGGCAATAGTGAGGTGGCCATCAAATACCGTATAGATGGTGTATTACATCACGCTATGCCACCAATATCGAAGGATTGGCACCAGACCATCATCTCCCGAATTAAAGTGATGTCCGAACTCGACATTGCCGAGAGTCGTGTGCCGCAGGACGGCCGGTTTCGTGTTCGTTACAAGGGTCGTCAAATTGATTTCCGTGTTTCGATTATGCCTACAGTGCATGGCGAAGATGCAGTGTTACGTATTCTCGACAAGGAGTCGATGAGTGAAAAATTCAAGCAGCTTTCTCTTGATGTGGTTGGTTTTTCGGAAGATGATCGAAGAAAATTCCGACGGTATATCTACGAACCTTACGGAATGGTCTTGGTGACGGGTCCAACGGGTAGCGGCAAGACGACTACACTCTATGCAGCACTGAGCGAAATAAAAACCGATGAGGACAAGATTGTTACGATTGAAGACCCAGTAGAGTATCAATTGAATGGCATCACACAGATACCAGTTAACGAAAAGAAAGGACTGACATTTGCACGCGGTCTGCGCTCGATCTTGCGCCATGATCCAGACAAGATCATGGTCGGAGAAATCCGCGACTCCGAAACTGCCCAAATTGCGATTCAGTCGGCTCTAACAGGACATTTAGTCTTCACAACGGTTCATGCCAACAATGTGGTAGATGTCCTTGGGCGTTTTCTCAATATGGGAGTTGAGGCGTACAACTTTGTATCTGCCTTGAACTGCATTTTGGCGCAACGCCTAGTGAGAATTATTTGTGAACACTGCAAGGTGCGAGTACGTTATCCCAGCAAGATTTTAGAAGAAGGTGGCTTGGAGTTCGAATTATGGAAGAATTTCGAATTTGCTGAAGGCAAAGGTTGCATCGAATGTTCAGGCACTGGGTTCAGAGGTCGCACAGCGATTCATGAATTGCTCGACATGTCGGACCAGATTCGCGAATTGATTCTTGCCAGGAAGCCGTCTGCGGAAATCATGCGAGCAGCTCGAGAACAGGGGCTGGTCACTCTTCGTGAATCGGCTATTCAGCGAGTGCAGGATGGTCTAACCACGTTGCAGGAAATCAACAAAGTGACTTTTATTGAGTGAGATCGATGAACCTATCGAAATTATTGCAAGGTCTATTTCGAGACCCCCCGGCATTGTTTGCCATTGAAGTCGGTCGGAGCTTTGTGGCGGGGGTTCGCCGCGACCCAAAAACTTTTGAGGCAGTTGCCAGGGCTTACTGTACACTTGATTCGAATGTGGTCGAACCGTCTTCCAGAAAACCAAACGTTAACCAACCCGAAATCTTAGCCCAAGCGATCCATAAAATATGGACTGAGCTTGGTCCGGCCCGAAGCCCCGATGCGGCTTTGATTCTACCTGACACTTCCTCGCGGTTGACAGTTCTAGACTTTGATTATCTACCTAATGATGAAAAGCAGCGTTTGCAGCTCATCCGACTTCGTCTAAAAAAAGCTGTTCCATTTGATGTGCAGAACGCTCGCATTGCCTACCAAGCATGGAAAATCGATAGTGGATTTGCGGTGTTGGTGGCCACAACACCTGCAGAGATCATCGAACAGTATGAACAGGCTCTAAAATCAACAGGGTTACAGCCAGGATATGTTTCCCTATCGGCCGTGGTGGCTTTGAACTTACTTCCTGACAGCGAGATGAATCTTTTTGCCAAGCTTTCCGAAGATTGTTTGACTATGATTGCCTGCGATGTGCAGGCCGTCAGGATGGTGCGCAGTGTTGAGTTAACCCCTAACGCCAGGAAAAATATTGTTGACAGTCCAGATTTGCTGTTCGATGAAATAACCGAGGATCTCTATCCAACTCTTGTATTCATAGCCGACAATTTTCAGCGCCCAGTTAAAAAGTTAATACTGGGTGGCTTTGACAGTCTAATTGAAAGAGCTCTTAATCGTTTTCCGAGCGAATTCAATTGTGAGGTTGAGCCACTAAAGGACATCATTGGCGTTGTTGGCGAACGAGATGTAGGTATTCAAGGGGTTTTGAATCAGAATTGAAGAAACCGATGCAATTTGAACTCAACATGGCAACACGACCTTTTCAGAGAAGGCGCCTTGCAAGCATGCTCATAGGTGTCGCTACTCTGACACTAACTGTGGTAACAGCACTGATTGTCGCGACTTATATTTTGCATCGTGAACTTCCTATTGGATTGGCGAAACATCAATCACAACTGCGTGCAGAACTTGCTGATCTCAGTGCTGATGAGGCCAAACTCCGCAAGATTCTTCAAGATTCAGAAAACGACGTTGTATTTGAGCGTTCGATGTTTCTAAACCGACTTCTGCAACGCAAAGGTATTTCATGGACGAGGACCTTTTTCGATCTGGAAAGTATTCTACCTTCCCGTGTTCAAGTTATACAGATTCGTCCGGAGGTCACTGCTTCGAATGACATTGCACTCTCTATGCAGGTTGGCGCTGAGGCGCCTTCTGACTTTATCGAATTTCTGAAGGCGTTGGAAGGTTCGAACTTGTTTGAGTCACCAAATCTTCGTGGCAGTGTACCCCCGAGCGATAATCAGCCACTGTTTCGTTATCAATTGACCGTGCGTTATGACCAACAACTCTGATTCAGCATCATTGCAAAATGTGCCATTGTCGAGACGCATTTCTGTGGCCCATGTTACCTTGGCGCTAACGGCACTTTTGTTGTTTGATGGGGTTTTTTACTGGTTTGCAGTTCACCCATTGGATGCACGAAAACAAGAAGTCATTACCGCAATCAAAGTTCTTGAGAAGCAAGTGAGGCAACGTGTTGAAACCGTTGAACATGTCAACTCGGCCATAAAAAGAATCGAATCGGCCCGCTTGATAGGTAGTAATTTGATGAAAAATATTACCGTGAGTCGGCAAGTTGCATTTTCCACCCTGGTGACCGAATTAGATGCTGCAGCAAACAGAGCGGAGATCGAAAATCGCGACCGAACGTATAACATTGAACCTGTAGAGGGCACCAGCGGATATGGCATAGTTCGAGTGAACGCAAATTTCCGTGGACGTTATGAGAATGTCGTACGCTTTTTGAATCTAATTGATAGGTCTGAGACATTTTTAATTATTGAATCGTTGGGGGCAAGTCCGCGGTCGGACTCCGATGATCTTCAGATCACTATGCGTATAGACACGTTTGTTCGAGATTTATAACTACGGAAAGTCTACAGATATATGAAATTAGGTGCAGAAAAGAAAAAAGTTGTTCTACTGGGAGTGCTGACGATCATCGCAAGTTACTCGATATACACCCAATTGTTGTCCAACCCAACCTCGAAGCCGAGGACTAATCGGCGTATCTCAAGTGTGGAACAAAGGAGAGCAGATTCTCATCTACACACGGCCACCCGGGGACACACATCACACCCTAATTCAAGGGTCGTTAAGGAGCGTCTTGATCCGATAAACATCGACCCAACCCTACAAACAGAGCTTCTTGCAAAGGTACGAGCAGTTACCTTCAAAGGTGTTCGTAGAGATCTATTCCGGTTTAGTGAGCGTGGTAGGTCTAATGGTGTACTGCCTGCTGCCATCGAAATCAAGGCAGCACGAAACCGACTAGAGGCAACCACCAGTCAATCGAAACTAACCAAGCCGAGAGAGTCTGTCGACCCTAGGCTCGTGACACCGTCCATCAAATGGAAATACTATGGCTTTGCAAACTCTTCAAGCGATCCTCGCAGGAGAGCCTTCTTGATTGGAGATGAAAATCAAATTTTTATAGCTACAGAAGGGGATATCTTCAAGAAACGCTATCGTGTTGTGAGTATTGGAGCAAATTCGATTGTCATAGAGGATTTAAAGTTCAAGAACGAACAGTCGCTGCCTCTTGAGCGAGGGTAACGTTGATGAAGACCCAATTGCAAACAGCCCCAAACACTGATCAATGTGGCAAAAGTGGTTTTGCTTTACTAACTTTGCTATTCACTGCTGCAGCTATTGCAGTCCAATTGGCAATCACGTTACCTAGGGCAGCTATGGAAGCTCAACGTATTCGCGAAGAGAAACTGATTTACAGAGGTGAACAATATAAGCGAGCTATTCAGTTGTATTATCGGAAACATCAAAAATACCCTCAAAGACTAGATGACCTTGAAGACACTAACGGGGTACGCTTTCTGAGGCGGCGCTACGAGGATCCATTAACTGGTGAAAATGAATGGCGGCTAGTTCTCATGGGTCATGATGGACGCTTTAAAGATTCGATCATTTACGATGTTGAAGGCGAAAACCGGACTACTGTTGCAGGTTCTGTCTCATTTGTGCCTGCCGATATTGTGATGTCAAACCGAAGGTCAGATTTAGATGATGGTACCGTTCAGGATTCTAGTGTGGACCGAGTTGGCCTCACGAGACAGCATTATCGTCAGCAGTCAAGGTTTGCTCCACTAGATGGTCGTTTCAGAGGTGCCGATCGGGCTCGGGCTGTACGACAGTCAGCTACGTCTTCGCACCTTTCAGGACGGAGAAGTTTTTATGGTAGCGATCGGAGTCAGAGAGGCATAGAATCAACTGCCGCAAACCGTAACGGTCTGGACGAACAATTTGGCGAAACCACCCCAACACCCATGACCGGCTCAAATAGAGGTTTTGCCAATTTACTCCCTAGTCAGATTCCATCTGGAATGGGCCAGTCGAGAAGTTTGTCGCTGCCGAACGGATTAGCCGAAGATGTGGACTCCCTCGATTTGCGATATCAAGAGGTGGCTCGTCGCAACGATAATTTTGGTTCTGTGCACACTAGCACTGATTTGCGACGTAGGTCCGAGAGACGGAGAATAGGTGAAGCTCGCCGTGAAAGACAGCAACGCTCTGAGGTTTTTGGGGGACGGGATGCGAGTTTGCAAGCCTCGACTGCTATTGGCCAAATTTTGACACAGCCACGCCCAGGTGGCCTTGACGGCTTAAAAGTCACTCAACAACGTGGTAACGACACCACATTCGTTTTCACTGGTGGTATTGCTGGCTTGGCAAGCAAGTCTGAAGAATATGGAGTAAAACGTTATAAGGGTCGGGAAACATACAACGAGTGGGAGTTTGTTTTCGATTATCGAAAGACTGCTGGTCCCCGTGGTAGACGGTCCTCAATGTTAGGATCGAGGCAAGTTTTGCCCTCAGGTTCCACGAACAGTTTGTCTGTAGGCCGTGATTCACTGAGGGCTCGTGTGCCCGGCCAGTTGACATCGAAGTAGTTCTACGTACGGCTTCGTTCGGATTTGCAACATTTCAACTCAGCGGAAGGGTTAATGAACACAACTCTAAAACTCTTCAGTCTTCGGCAATGTTGACATCTAACCAAACCAGGCTCAGAATAGATATACCTTATCCTTGCCGTAAGAAATATCGCCTGACACGTCTTTACTACAGGAGGTTTCACAGTGGGTTTTGACGGCATTGAGGACACTAATGGTGCCGGACCTAATGAATACCGCCATACGGGAAACCGAGTATGTTTTCGGTCAACACAGGAGTGGTTTACTTAGGTACATAAAATATCATCTCAATGATGTTTCCGAAGCAGAAGATGTAGCACAGGAAAGCTTCATTCGCTTCTACCAGACACGGCTTAAGGGAGAAGAAATTCTGAAGCCGAAGGCGTGGCTATTTCGAGTTGCCCACAACCTACTGATTGATTTGGGCCGCAAGAAAAAACCCGAATTACTTGATGAGAAGGAGTGGTTGACAGCGGAAGCTCTGTTGGTTGTAGTTCCGACCGGTTTAGAGCCCGAGCTAACGACTCTTCCTTGGGATCGTCTGACCAGGTTGGAGCTGGAGTGCCTGCGTTTACGTACGGAAGGTCTTAAGCTACGAGAAATTAGTGAAGTACTAGAGATTTCGATCTCAACGGTTGTTAGCTACATTTCTCGAGCACTTACGAAACTTCGTCCGGCAACAGAGGAAAAATTTGAGACATTTGACGACCAAAGAGTTGCTGCGACACTTTGACGGGCAGCTAACTCTCAACAAATCTCAACATATGAAGGAGTGTGCCTTCTGCCAAAGTGCGGCTGTAGATCTTCAGGCTGTACTGTATGAGGTAGAGCGCGATCTGCGACACTCGATTCCTGCCGAAACCGAGACTTCACAAGCAGCATCGCTCGAGCGACTTCGCGAATCCATGTTGCTGCAGACACCCGTCGTGCCTGGAGTCACTGAGTCGCCTTGGCTTCGGCCAGTTTATGGAGTTGCTGCGGCTGTACTAGTAGCCGCTCTAGGTGGATATTTGGCCTTTGGCTTGCTCGCACCTCCTCTAAGGGAGAACGGTGATGGGCGAGCTTTGGCTAGACTGAGTTCCATACCAGCAGAGGAGCTGGTGGTGCCAGTTGCAACCGCCGATCTAGTGAACAGCGAGCTCACCTCTGAGATTCCGGAAAGTACTGTGGTCTTTCCCAAGGAACCGAAAACAGTGGAGCTTTTTGAGGTTAACTTCGAACCCTCTCTCATGGTTGCTCAACAACCAGCGTTCTTTTCGGAAGGTCCCACGTTGGAAGGTATTCCGAGTGACACGTGGAACAAGGCAACGAGATTTTCGAACCTGGATCTGCCGATTGTGAGGCCTTTGAAAGTTACGGGTTCCGACACTTTTGACTCTACTGAGCTGGTTCCGAGGCATTCAGAGGCAGTAGAGACTGTGGTAGAAGGCTACTGGTTGTTGGCGAAGGCGGGTGTATGGGAAGAAGATCTCAGACCAGTGGACCGCAGTGGTCAGCTTTATTTCGTAGGCACGGTAGAGAATAATGTGACCCGAGCGCGCGTTTTGGAAGCGCTTTCTGGTCGAGCAGGACAAGCTCACATTGGTTTCGATCTAAGTTCTCGTGATCTGAATAAGGCCACAAGCAATAACACAGAAGGGCTGGTAAAAAAGACCATCCGCCCTACAAGTCGACCGAGTGGAGGCGTTATGAGGACTGCTCTACTGTCACATTTCCAGGATGCAGCCAGAAGGTCGTTTCAAAGCCCCGAATTCTCTCTGCTTGAGGCGGAGTTAGATAGCTATGTGAAACGTATCTTCCGTGGGCAGACTCGCTTATTGGCTCATGCTTACGCACTAAACTCATTGTTAAGTGATATTAAATTGGGGTATGTCGATAACCTTTCCTTCGGGGCAAAACGTAGGCTAAGGGAAGTCATCCGTTTTCACTTAGCCGCTTTACGAGATGAAGAAGAAGCTCTTCATGATCGACTTTCTGAAGTTTTACCGCGAAAATATTGGGCTTACAAGTCAGGTGAGTTTCTGAGTCAGCGTCACGACGACTGGTCAGCAGAGGGTGAAGCTCTTCTCAATGATGCCCTTCGGCTCGATTCGGTATTAGGATCATTATTTGGTGCAGTACCCGAGACAATCCAGATCAGCGATGTGAACCACTCCTGTAGTGACCTTCTGCGCAGTATTCGCGTTCATTTAGATCACCTCAAGGCGCCTCTTAAAACTCTACAATAGAAGTCATGTGCGGGAGGATACTCCTGCCGGCGGTTGTGTATCTTTTGTTTGCTCAACCCCTGGTTTGTCAAACCCCGAGTGGCTCAATAGTCGGTCTAGTGGTAGATCGCGACCATATTCCTCTCGATCGGGCGGAAATCCGCTTGATCGATAGATCTACTGCTAAATCCATCAAGACACATAGTGACCTTGAGGGGAAGTTTTTTTTCACAGACTTGCGTCCGGGGCTCTACTCATTATCTGTTGATCTAGAGGGTTATTCTCTGCAACGGCTTGGTCCTTATGAGGTGTTACCGGAAATTCCTGTTGAGGTTGGCATAGAGCTAAGAAAATTGATCCTGTCTTCGATTAAACCCACTGGAGGATTGGGAGGAATTGCTCTTGAATATGGTTTGGTACGGGAGCAGATTGAAGCCATGCCGGTGATTTTGGGTTCGGACGGTCGAACGGCTACTGACAAATTGCTGCATCTTGTACCTGGTGTAACTCCCACTGCTTCGCTGGAAGTAAATCCATTTACGGGATTGGCCGCACCAGTTTCAGCCAACGGATTGCGCAGTTCCGCTATCAATTATCAACTCGATTTTTCCTCTAATAACGCACAGAATCGTATCAGTGGATCACAAGCAGGAACATTTGGCCCTCCGCCAGAGACCATAGAGACATTTAGGGTAGTAACGCACACCTATTCGGCTATTGATGGTCGTAATGCTGGTGCAGTGGTGGCTGTAACCACGCGGAGCGGTAGTACTGATTGGCACGGACAGGCCAGAACTTTTTGGCGACCACGTCGGGGTCGCCGTATTGAAATGTTTAATGATGCAACCGACACAATTGGTGGCATAGACGGAGGTGTCCAATTCGGTGGACCTCTTCCCAAAACGAAAAATATTTTTCTGTTTTCTGATGTGGAGTTTTGGGGATCGGAGCGATTCCATACGGCAGTTTCACCAGTTTTAAGTATGGCCGAACGGGGTGGTGATTTTTCATCGGCTCCGCAGCTTAACTTGCCGCGAGATCCGACCAGCTTGACTTTATTCTCGAATGGGCTCGTGCCGCCAGAGTATTTTGATCCACTGATGATTAAGTATCTCGATACTTTAGTGCCGCTTCCTAATGAGGGGGATAATCTGCATCGTTCTACTAGGCGTATGACTGGTGAAGGGGAGACGTTTTTAGAACGGATCGATTGGCGGCGAGGAGATTGGGCACTGAACGGGAGCTATTTTAATTTCCAGAATCGAGTAGTGGAACCCTCGTATAATATTCTCGCAACACCTGGATTAGCTTTACAACGACGTCAACGGGCACAGAACGCACAGGTTTCACTGATATACACGCCAAGCGCTCAAATTATCAACACTGTGCGATTGGGTGGACAACGACTAACAAGTAACAACCGTGAAGGGCAGCTTGACTTTTTAAATACATCGGCTGAGAGTTTTGGATTCGATTTTGTGCAGTACGGCGCAGCTCCACAGGCTTTACCTGACCTTTCAATTCTTGACCATGATGGCAGTGAGAGATTACGTGTTCCATCTTTTTTGACTTCTGAGTCATCTGCACAGACCGGTTTTCAAATTCGCAACGACTTTTCCTACAGGAAGGAAGGGTTTGTTTTGCGCGGTGGTCTGATGTGGAGACGTGGCATTTGGCCATTTTCGAATACCGAAAATCCTGCTGGTAGCTTTACGTTTTCTTCAACGGCATTCCGTGGCAGTCGCAATAGTGGTGCAGATCTGTTGATGGGTATTCCAGCTCACTATCGCATTACAACGCCTCGCAATATGAATCTGCGCTGGCGTGAGTTTGCTGCTTACGGTGAGATCGAATGGCAACCGTTGCGGGGTTTTCAAATTACAACTGGTGTTCGATATGAAGCTCAACCGCCAGCTGTAGAACGACTTGACCGCATCGCTGCATTTCGTCGTAATGTAGATACACAGGCCTTTGCCAACACCCTGCCCAACCTAATTTTTCCGGGTGACCCGGACGGCGAATTTGGATCATTGCCACGTTCCACAGTGCGTACGAATGGTCGGCACATTGCACCGCGCATTGGTTTAGTCTATTCTCCACCGGATAAAAGCAAACTACTTCGATGGATTTTTGGTGAGTCTGGACGATCCGTTTTTCGCTCGTCTTACGGGGTTTTTTATGATTTCGGAGCCTTTGCCGGCTCAAGTGTCGCTGCGTTGTTTCAAGCCACTTTTCCACCTTTTAGTACGGATACACGTTACAACTTTGGCCGATTGCAACGGCAAGGGAGTTTCCGAGCTCCGCTGTCGATCGTTCCACCGAAAACGGCTGCAGTCATCCAAAGTTCACATGTAAGCTTCCCTGTACTCTCTTTTGATCCTATGTTTGAGAACACACTAGCCCACCATTGGACTTTAGGTTGGCAAAGACTTCTCCCACACCGTATTCTTCTCAGTGCAATTTATGTAGGATCACGCTCATTGAATCTACAACGCCAACGAGAGCTAAACATTTTTGTCCGCAATCCTTCTCTTGGGTTCGGTCAGGTCCGTAACATGCGATTGTTTTCGCAGTATGACAATGTGCGCTTGTTTGAAAGTACAGGAAAGGGCCTATACAACGGATTACAATGGAAAGCCACCCGGTATCTCAGCAACAATATAGCCTTTGATCTCAGTTACACTTGGGCAAACTCTTTTGATAATGGCAGCACAGTTTTTCGGGATTCTCTTGTGACGGAGTCCTGGGCACACTCCGATTTCGATCGCCGACACTCGATTGCGGCAACCTGGTTCTATCAAGTTCGACTGCCTCGCAAAATCAGGGAAAAACTGCCATGGGCCGGGGGATGGAAGGTTAGTGGTATCTGGCGCTTGCATTCCGGTCTGCCACTTGACATACGACAGAGCGAGGACCCGTCATACAGTTTTGACCGTGTAGGGAGACCAGATCTTGTTGGAGAGTTTCGGCGCGTAGACCCGGGCAAGGAGCGTACATTTACTCTCGCCAATGGGCATGAAGTTACGGGCCGCTTTGCTTTTGACCCGACTGTCTTCCAGGCTGTTGTCCCGAAAAGTTTTGACGAGAGACGTCTTGGAACCATGGGCCGTAATACGGTAAGGATGCACGGATTTCAGCAGTGGGATTTGCACATCGGACGTCAGGTGGCTACAGGTGAAACGACTTCACTGGATTTTGCAATTGACCTACTTAATGCTTTCAACAACCGAAATTGGGCTATCCCTTCCACTGACATTGATGACCCCTATTTCGGAATCGTGAGATCTGGAGGGTTACCACGCACTTTTCAGCTTAGCCTGAGGTTCAGATTTTAAGAAACGAATGCTGCGCCGGCGGTTTGTAGGCAGGCAAACTTAGAGCTCTGATCATCTTTCAAGCGTTAAAGTTATCGAATGTAAAGAAATTCGTTCAGGCTAAGCAATGATTGACAGTAATCAACCAGCGCGGATCTGATGTAATTACTGCTGTTTCCAGACTTATGCAACTGTTGTTGCTGATTGATGAACTTTTCCCCTTCAACAACTTCCATATTTGTGGGTTTCCGACCATAGGTAATACGGTATGCCTCGTGTATTGCCTCTGCCCCCACTCTATCTTGCAATCGACTGGCCAATCCTTCGGCATAACGGCGAGCTTGCGGGCTGTTGAGAAACATCAGTGCTTGAGGTGCAATAGTAGTGGAAGGCCTGTGTCCGACCCCAACTAGATGTTCGGGCCAGTCGAACAGCATC
>DJHJ01000003.1:0-9297 GCA_002433055.1 Acidobacteriia bacterium UBA6623
AAGGGTGAAAAGGTGTGGTAAGAGCACACCGCGTCTCAAGTAATTGGGACGGCAGGGTAAACCCCACGCGGAGCAAGACCAAATAGGGAACTAGCGGTGACCCACCGCGCCCCCGGTTGTTCTGGTTGGACCCTAGCGTTCTTGGAAGTACGGAGCGGCTGATTTGGAGCTGCAAGGCAAGAAATTCGGTTATTAGATCGGATTTCTCCTCCAAATTTTTCAGACTGCTGGGGTTCAAAAGATCAGCTGCAGTTCCGGGTAGGTCGCTTGAGTCCGTTGGTAACGACGGACCTAGATGAATGGCTGTCACTCAACTTTATGTTGGGGAACAGAAACCGGCTTATAGTTCGGCGAGCCCACTGTTAATCTTGATCTGAAATGAAGTCGCAGGAATGTGTGCTCCTTCAATGATGCGAGGGTATGGCTAGCTTCTCATCAGATTATTCACTCGATCCTGCAGCTTCATCGGAAACTTTCCGCTAGAATAGGGTTTCCGTGTAGTTTTGGGGGCTTAGGCGGATGAAACCGCGCACTTGGGGTGTGCGTAGAATTCTCAGTTGGCTGTGAGAGAAGCATATTCGTTTGGAATCCCCAGCTGCCCGGGTGAGGGCAGGCACCCACCCAGGGCTTTGTCCTTGGGCCTGGGGTGGCTGACTGCTGCTGTACTGATCTGCCTGTTAGCCGTTGTGCTGCCAGAAACTTCCGTGGCACAACAGACGCAATCGAGTTCTCCTTTTGAAGATGTTCCTGAGCAAGTCGGACCACCTCAAGACACGTCTTCCCCTTTTGAGGATGTTGAACTTGAGCAGACTACCGAAGAGTCTGCAAGTGCACGTGCTTTAGATCTCATAGAACGTATTGAGTTCCGAGGAGCACGACGTATGTCTCGTGAGAGCCTACAGGCTCGTATTTTTAGCAAGCCTGGTGATGCCTATGACTCAGCGGGTCTGCGCCGTGACTTCATGGTGCTGTGGAATTCGGGCTTTTTCGACGATTTGCGACTTGAAATTGAACAAGGTGAGCGAGGTCGTATAGTACGTTTTGTGGTCGTCGAACGCCGAGTCATCCGCACTATTCGGTATGAAGGTAACAAATCAGCGACGATCTCTGACATTCTGGAGCGTTACAAGGAACGCAATGTGGGTCTGTCGGTGGAAGATCGCTATGACCCCACGAAAGTTCAACGGGCGACAACCGTACTGAAGGAACTACTCGCTGAAAGAGGCAGGCAGTACGCCAAAGTTGAACCGCAAGTACGTCAGATACCTCCTTCTTCGATCGAAATAGTATTTCAGGTTGAGGAGGGCCCCAAAGTTAAGGTCGGCAAGATCGAAATAGAGGGTAATACGGTCATATCGGATCGTAAGGCTCGGAACCTCATGAAGCCTTTACGTCCAATTGGTATTCCGCACAGTTACATCCTCGAGAATCTTTTTGCGAAAACCTTTGACATTAGGCGACTTGAAGGCGGGAAGGCACTGCTACGTGAAGGTTACCAAGCACAAGGGTACTTCAAAGCACTAGCTATAGATCATGAAATCGCATATCGTGAACCCACCGGCCGTTCGTTGTTTCCTGTTCCTTTCCTGCGCAAGAGAAAGGCCAAGAAAGCTGACATTAAGATCTTCATGGAGGAAGGTCCAAAGTATTACCGAGGCAAAATGAGTTTTACCGATGTCGAGCTTTTTCGGACCCCCGACCTGATCTTAGGTAACATCTTTGGAATTCCTGAAGGGTCGGTGTTTAACGTAGACAAATTGCGTAAGGGCTTGGAGAACATGAAGAAACTCTACGGTGAGTTTGGTCATATTGACTTTGTCGGCGAACCCAACTTTGAGTTCAATGATGAAGACAATCCGCCGACGATTGACTTAAACGTCACTGTCGACGAGGGTAAGCAGTTCTTTGTTCGTCGCATAGATTTCTCAGGAAACACGACCACACGTGACAAAGTGATCCGCCGTGAGCTCTTCATAGATGAAGGGGATATGTTCAACACAAGGCTGTGGGACATGAGCAAGTTGCGTCTAAATCAGCTCGGCTACTTTGAGCCCATCGAGGAAGAGGAGGAAGGTGAAGCCACAGATATTCGTCGAGATACTCGGCAAGGGTTGGTCGACCTAACTCTGAATGTCAAGGAGCGAGGCAAGAACACGGTTAGCTTCAATGGTGGTGTTTCGGGGTTTGCGGGTAGTTTCGTTGGTTTCGGATATTCAACAAATAATTTCTTGGGACTGGGTGAGACTCTTACTTTTGAGACGCAGCTAGGTAGTAGAGAACGTGTGATAATGTTTGGTTTTACTGAGCCCTATCTGTTTGACCTTCCAATTCAGGCTGGGTTTACCGTTTTTTCGCGCCGTTTTAATTTCAACCAAGCACGCGAAGCTTCGATCTTTTCAGGCCGCAACCTCGTCCCGATCTTTGATGCGCTTGGCAGAGATAATATTCTCGACTATCGGCAAAACAGTACTGGTTTTAACGTGTTTGCAAGCTATCCCCTGAAACGTAGCTTCACACGTCTGAGTATTCGATATAGCCTACAGACAGACGACCTGACGACGTTTAGCAAATCAGCTGCGAACCTATTCAGCTACATCAATTATGAAGGTGTCTCTGGTCCGAACTCGCTGACGGGGATTTTGACAAGTGAAATCACGCCAGGCATTCATTACAGCACTGTCAATCATCAGATTTCACCCACAAAAGGCCAGAGCTTGTTTGCCAATGTTAGCATCGCTGGTTGGGGTGGCAATACGCGCTTCATTCAGCCTGTAGTAGAGGCAAAGTACTTCAAGCAAATCGGCAGCCGTGGCAACGTGTTAGGAATGCGACTCTTGATGTCAGTCTTGAGTGGCTATGGCGGTAAAGTTCCACCTCCATTTAGGCGTTCATTCATGGGTGGAGAAAATGATATTCGTGGATTTAGAATATTTTCGGTTAGTCCGATGGCTTGGATTCCGGATACGACTACTGCACCGCTATTGAACGGCGATGGGACTCCACGCGAACAAGTCCTGATGGTGGATGGCATAGAACAACGTGTTCCCATTACGACGACAGTGCCAATTTACCGACTGGCATTTCCGGGTGGTGATACCAGGATGGTCTACAACTTGGAATACCGTATTCCTCTGTTTGGCCCGGTCAAAATAGCTCCGTTTTTTGATTTTGGTTTCAATCGAATAATGTTTAGAGACCAAGTCAAGCTCAATCCAAGTCGCGCGGCGGAACTAAATGCTCAGTTTCCGCAAGCTGGATTTCAAGAACGAATTTTTGTGATTCCTGAGACTCAGAAACTTCGTGCGTCTACCGGTGTGGAGTTACAGATTATGATGCCAGTTGTTAATGCCCCCTTCCGTTTTTACTGGGCCTATAATCCACTGCGCGTTGGAACTTTTTTGCAAGCCCCAATCGTCGCAAATCGCTCCATGTTCCCGAATCAGGCATCATGGGCAGGTGCGGTGGCTCCTCATGCAAGAGCGCTGCCATTTTTTGAAAAGGTACGAAACGTTCGATTCACTATTAGTCGGACGTTTTAGATGGCGATCCGTGCACTGTACGTTTTTCTAAAACCGGAGGCACTTAGATGAAGCTATTCTAAAGGCCTGTGTTAGACTTACGAAAGTTCCACTTTGTGATTTTACCGAGGATTCTGATGACAACAAAAATTTGCTCTCATATGGCTGCGATACTGTGTTTTTTGGTAGGTTCGGTAGCGTTCGGTCAGAATGGCAATACGATTGCAATAATCAGCATTCAAGAAGCGATGCTACGGACTCAAGAAGGCCAAAAATTAGGAAAGGAACTAGAAGAGAAGTACGGCCCGACTCAAAGACGTCTTCAGAATCAGAGCCGGGAAATTCAGAATCTTCGAGACCAGCTGTCGCGTGGAGAAAATACTATGAGTGATAGTGCTCGCCGCACACTTACTCGCGAAATTCAGTCGAAAGAACGAAGCATGCAGCGAAACATGGAAGATGCGCGGCAAGAGTTCAACGAAATGCAGCAGAAGGCAACCGATCAGATGATGCAAAAAATGATGGCTGCGATTGACAAACATGCCAGAGAAAATGGTTTTTCAGTTGTTCTTGATATTTCTTCACAGCAAAGCCCAGTCTTATATGCTACTAACGAAATCAATATTACCAATGACGTGATTGTCATTTACGACCAGGACAATCCAGTAGCCACTGGCAGCTTACTGTCTGAGTAAATTTAAGATAATATGCTACGTCACAATTGGGTGACGAACATTGACCGATTAGGCTAACGGTTGTTACGATCGTTGCTTTGAGGCGGCCGGGACCTACTAGATGCTCACGAGTAGAATGTAGATCTCGGCGATTTCTCGAGTGCGAGTGAAGGTTTTCTTGACACCCAAGACACCACAAGGGAGCTGTGCTGTTATCAGTGCTGTTCTTGTGATTGGAGTGACTCTTGCTGGCTGTAGTGAACGACAAGCGGCGGTGCGTGCAATTCCGCCTTCACCGCAACCTGTGGGATCCAATGAGACCCCAGTAGAGCTTGCCGACACTGCGAACCCTGCTACTTTGTCTGACACCTCGACTTCTTCTTCAGTCGAGTCTGCTATCCCACCTTCCGATTCAACAACCCCGTCTAGCAATCGCGAGGAAAGTGAATTCGATAGGCGATTGCGGCAACTTGAATTTGAGGCTGTTCAGAAGTCAACTCAACTTACAAACGAAAGAAAAAATGAAGCTATTGACCCAGCGTTATTCGATGAATTAAACCAGGCTGAGATCCCCTATGACTTCGGTATCGCTGAGAGTCGTGAAGAAAAACTTCGTGCCACAAAATCAGATTTACCACTAGTTCTTAACAAGCAGGTTACCCGACTGATTAATTACTTTACGAGTCGTCGTGGCCTTAAGACATTTAAGCGTACGATGGAGCGAGGCAGTGCGTACCGAGACATGATAGAGAGAATTCTGGAAGAAGAGGACGTGCCAAGCGAAATGTTCCATTTAGCACAGGCTGAGTCGGGGTTTAGGCCCAAAGCGATTTCACGTGCACGAGCTAAGGGGATGTGGCAGTTTGTCTCGTTCCGTGGGAAGCAATATGGCCTCAGAGGAAACAGGTATTTAGAGGAACGCTACGATGCCGAATTAGCGACTCGTGCGGCAGCTCGTCACCTCAAAGACCTCCACATAGAATTTGGTGATTGGTATCTTGTGATGGCGGCCTACAACGGTGGTCCAAATCGAGTCCGTCGTGGTATCAAGACCTCTGGGTCCCGTGATTATTGGGAGCTTTCCCGTCGGCGACTTCTGAGACGTGAAACTCGTAATTACGTCCCAATTATTTTGGCCATGACGTACGTCGCCAAAAACAGGTGGCTGTATGAATCGACTGAATTCGATTGGGTAAAGCCAATTCGCTATGACACAGTTCAAGTCGAGTCGGAGATACACATCGACTTGATTGCTGAAATTGCTGGCACCAGCCCAAATGTGATCAAGAATCTCAATCCCGCATTACTACGGTCGGCGACGCCACCAATGAGCTATAACCTGCGTTTACCTCAAGGTTCAGGGCCTCTTTTTGAGGTGGGAATTGGCTTGATTCCACCGGAAAAACGTTTAGCTTGGCGATGGTATCGAGTTGAGACCGGCGACACCTTGGCACAACTTGCGCGGAAGTTTAAAGTCAATCAGGCTGAGATAGTGAGTGCCAATAGACTCCCAAGCAAGCTGATTTCATCTGGAATTGGTCTGGCTATTCCTGGCAGTAACCGCCCTGTTAAATACTACTACTCTTCCGGTGCTGGAGGGTTTCTTGTTGGCGGCAGTGGCCGGTATCGTATCGCAAGAGGCGACACCTTGGGTGGAATTGCACGCCGGTTTAGTACTTCTGTGACAAAACTTAAACAATGGAACGCATTGAGCAGTAGTCGTATCATAGCTGGACGGTACTTAATTGTTGCACCGGAAGGTCTCAAGTCTCGGCAGGCACAGCGTCGTCGAGTCACGACGAAAGGTGGTTCTACGATAGGGGGGGCCAATAAATACAAAATTCGGCGTGGGGACAATCTAAGCGTCATTGCCAAGCGATTTGGCGTAACGATCGGCCAGCTTCGAGATTGGAATGATTTATTTGGAAGTAGAATTCACACAGGCCGCTACTTAAATGTACGAGACCCTTCTACTCGGGCAACTGTGAATCAAGCCTCTGGTTCGGGGAACTCTACAGCCAAATCAGCCGCCAAGCCATTTTTGGGGACAAGTTACCGTATCCGAAGTGGCGATACACTTTCAGGGATTGCCGATCGATTTGGAGTAACTACGACAGAGTTGAAAAAGTGGAACGGTTTGCACAGCAGTCGAATCCACGCGGGCAAAGATCTTGTTGTCCGGGCTTCTATTGTCGCTCCGGCAAAAAACCCTGAGGGTCCGGTGGCTTTGGTGGCGCCTAGCCCAGGCGATGCACCACTCAGGGTAAGCAATGTTGAATATGAAATCAGACCTGGTGACACGTTAGGTGCGATTGCGCGCCGTTTTGGGGTTACTGTGCAACAGCTCAAGCAGTGGAATAGGTTGCGGACGAGCAGAATTCGGGTGGGGAAAACCTTAAGTATCCGACCCAGTGGGTTCAAGACCCCTGCCACCTTGGCTTCGACAGGAAACCGAATTCGTTACAAAATTCAGCCGGGTGACACTCTTGCTACCATCGCACAGCGGTTTGGAGTCACAGTGTCAGAGCTGAAAGCGTGGAATGGTTTAAGGACAAGCCGTATTCGGGCTGGTAAACATCTCACGATTTATTCCACTGTTGACCCACGGGTTTAGGCTCAAATTTTTTAACTAAAACCAGTTTTACAATTGACTTAGTCATCTTCTTGCTGGCCCGCTAACCGCTCGATCACAGAAAGATCCTCTAGGGTTGTGATATCACCTGTGACCTTGTCGGAGGTGACAATTTCACGCAACAGTCGGCGCATAATTTTGCCACTGCGTGTTTTGGGCAACCCGTCACTAAAACGAATTTGCTCGGGACGCGCAAATTTGCCAATCTCGTTTGCTACCCATTCTCGTAGTTCTGATGCCAAAGCTTCATCAGCTTCCCAACCTTTTTTCGGTGTTACGAAAGCAACAACAGCTTGACCGGTGACCTCATGAGGTTTGCCAATCACAGCTGCCTCGGCGACCGCCTCGTGTCGGACAAGCGACGATTCCAATTCAGCTGTGCTGAGGCGATGACCGCTGACATTCATCACATCATCAACACGACCTAGAACCCAGATATAACCATCGGAGTCGCGCCTTGCTGCATCACCAGTGAAGTAAATACCAGGAATTTGTGACCAGTACTGTTGTCTGAAACGTTCAGGATCACCCCAGATGGTTCGCATCATAGATGGCCAAGGTTTTTTAATGACAAGAAAGCCTTCACCTCCTGATTCGACAGAACTGCCGTCCATTGTGACCACATCAGCAACGATACCCGGCAGCGGAAAGGTTGCCGATCCCGGCTTTGTTGGAGTCGCCCCCGGTATTGGAGAAAGCATTACAGAACCTGTTTCGGTTTGCCACCAGGTGTCAATGATGGGGCAACGCGTTCCACCGATGATGTTGTGATACCAATCCCAAGCGGCAGGGTTTATTGGTTCACCGACCGAACCTAGAAGTCGCAAACTCGATAGGTCGTGTTTTTTTGGCCACTCGTCGCCGAATTTAATAAAAGCTCGAATTGCTGTTGGAGAGGTATAGAAAACATTAACACGATACTTTTCTATCAGCCTCCAAAATCTATCGGGCTGAGGATGGTCGGGTGCTCCTTCATAGATGACTGTTGTCGCGCCAGCTAGTAGCGGCCCGTACACTATGTAGCTGTGACCAGTTACCCAGCCTATATCTGCAGCACACCAATAGGTGTCCTCATCTTTGATGTCAAAAACCCAATCCATAGTGGCACGAACCTGCGTTTGATAACCTCCAGTTGTGTGAACAATACCCTTAGGCTTGCCAGTTGTTCCTGAAGTGTAAAGCACGTAAAGAGGGTGCTCTGAATCAAGTTCTTCGGCTGGGCAAATTTCCGAAGCATCAGCTTCGAGTTCAGCCCAATCGTGATCACGTTCTGGCTGCATCGCGATATCACTGTGTGTTCTTCGATATACAATGCAGTGTTCGACACCTGGGCAATCCTGTAGTGCCTCATCAACTGCTGGTTTGAGTGCTACCTCTTTGCCACGTCTATAACCCCCATCGGCCGTGATCACGATTTTGGCATCTAAGTCGAGTATGCGAGTTTTCAAAGCTTCAGCAGAAAATCCCCCAAAAACGACACTATGGGTTATTCCCAACCTTGCGCAGGCAAGCATTGCAATGGGTAGTTCAGGCACCATTGGCATGTATAGAATGGCACGTTCTCCAGTTTTGCAACCCAGTCCCTTGAGAACATTCGCAAAACGGCAGACTCGGCGATGTAGCTCTTGGTAGGTGATGGTTTGAGTGTCACCAGGTTCCCCTTCCCAAATAATTGCTGCTTTGTTTTTTCGTGACGTTGTTAGATGGCGATCAATTGCGTTGTAGGATAGATTCGTCGTTGCATCTAGAAACCACTTCGCAAATGGTGGTTTCCATTCAAGCACTTTTGACCATTTACTGAACCAATGTAGGTTCCTCTCGGCAAAATCTGCCCAAAACTCCTCAGGTGTTTCAACAGCTCTTTGGTTCAGGCTGTGGTAGTCTTCCATGCTACTAACATGTGCTTGGCTGGAAAAATTTGTGGAGGGTCGATATGTCTTATCAGTTGCCATATAATCTCCGATTATTGATAACAAGGCCGAATCATAACACTCATGCCATAACTCAATATTGATACCACACCCGGCCCGAGTGTTCTTCTGTATTGAGAGTTTGATGACAAAGTCAGTTTCTTGCGTGCTCAGTGCCACTGATGAAGTAGATACCTCTTCAGGGCGTTTTTACAGGGTTCCTACGACGACAATCCGTTTAATTTGGACGCTTGAATTATACGGCACGTATATTTCTACTGGTTCGTGGGAACCTAGTAGGGTAAAGGCATTGCTACACTATAGGGTCTTGAGCAGGAGTTACTTATGAGATTCGCCAAGGTTGCTCTGATTCCAATTTTCGCGATGGTGTTGTTTGCACTTGGATGTGGACCATCGAGCCCACCGGAAACCCCTGTGGTGGAAGAAGTTGAGGTAAAAGAACCCACACCAAAACCAACTGAAAAGGTTGATGAAGAGTCAAAGCCTGAAGAAACGGCAAAGATTGAGCAACTCGTCTCACCGAAACCGAAACCGAAACCGAA
>DJHJ01000003.1:9645-11367 GCA_002433055.1 Acidobacteriia bacterium UBA6623
CGAAACCGAAACCGAAACCGAAAGTTGAGGACACTACACCGATGGTCATTATGGAAACCAGCAAGGGCACCATTAAAATTGAGTTAGATGGTGAAAGAGCCCCTGAAACGGTGGAAAACTTTTTACAGTACGCTACCGAAGGATTTTATGATGGCACGATTTTTCACCGTGTCATAAAAGGATTCATGATTCAAGGAGGTGGCTTTGACGCAAATATGAATGAAAAACGTACGCGCGCCACCATCAAAAATGAGTCTACTAATGGTCTCAAAAATGAGCGTGGAACGATTGCCATGGCCCGCCGGCCAGATCCGCACAGTGCCAGTTCGCAGTTTTTCATTAACCACGCCACAAGTACATTTCTTGACAAAGATCAAGCACGAGATGGGTGGGGCTACTGTGTTTTCGGAAGAGTGACTGAGGGCATGGATGTGATAGACGAAATTGCTGAAGTCAGCACTACCACCAGAAACGGACACAGTGATGTGCCAGAAGTTGCTGTTGTAATCGAGTCGGTCACACAGGGAGAATAGAACGGGTCGCCAGCACTCGAGCCCATTTATATTTGCTCTCTAAGATTCTTCGAGTGTCTGGACCCAGCCGCCACTAGGGAGCAAGCCGTTGGAACCTCTACAGGTAGGCATTATGTTTTGGACTGGGGGAGACCTGGCTGCCCAGGTTCCACCAGATCAAACCGTGCGTATGGTTTCTCAGCTTGGTGTCAGCTGTGGCCAGCTGGGTATACACCCCAGTGCCATCCTGAACAATGAGCAGGTAACAGCCTGGAAAACTGCATTAAATACGGAAGGGATGGAAATTGTTACAGTATTTGCATCCTACCTTGGTGAGAGTTATGCCAGTATTCCCACAGTGCGGGAAACTGTCGGGTTCGTTCCCTCTTTGACACGAGAGGTGCGAGAGACAAGAACCTACGAGTGCAGTGATTTTGCGCTTGAGTTAGGAGTGTCGGGTTTAGCTACGCACATAGGCTTTGTGCCTGAGGATAGGACTGACCCTGAGTACATTGCTGTGCGAGAGATGGTACGGCGCGTATGCGATTACTGTGCACAAAATGACCAGATCTTTGCGCTCGAAACCGGGCAGGAGCCAGCCAGGGTTCTAAGAAACTTTATTGCAGATGTTGACCGCGAAAATCTCGGGATAAACTTTGATCCAGCAAATATGATTCTTTACGGGTCTGGCAAACCGCTCGAAGCACTCGAAACCGTCCGAGATCACGTCGTTACAGTTCACTGCAAAGATGCAAAATGGCCGACTGAGCTTGGCCAATGGGGGATCGAAACACCACTTGGCGAGGGCGATGTTTGTATAGATAAATTCCTGACGAAGCTCAAGGAAATTGGCTACGGGGGCCCCTTAATAATAGAGCGTGAGATTACGGGCGAAGAACAGCAGGCAGACATTCGTGCCGGCATTGCCTTGCTTGAGAAACTAAAGACGCCATTACTGGCGACGGAAAAACCTAAAAAAAGGAGCAATCCGTGAAATTCTTTTCTGGTATAAATCGCCGAACTTTTGTGAAATCGCAAGCAGCTGTTTTGGTGACTGGAGCTCCAGTTCTACTGTCTGGACAGTCTCTCAACAGCAAAATACGAGTTGGCATCATTGGTGTCGGAGGTCGGGGGACGGCATTACTTCGGCGCATTCTAAAGTCCCCTGGAGTGGAAGTTGCTGCTATTTGTGACATTGATGAAATGGCTC
>DJHJ01000003.1:11709-63951 GCA_002433055.1 Acidobacteriia bacterium UBA6623
GAGCCGCTGCACGAGCCTCTGAGCACCAACCAGATTTAATCTATGATTTTCGTGAACTGCTTGACCGCAAGGACATTGACGCTATCTTTGTTGCAACGCCAGTCAATCTACATAAGGAAATGGCTGTAGCTACACTTGAGGTCCACAAAAACCTTTATCTTGAGAAGCCGATGGGTATTGATGCTGTTGAAGTACAAGCTGTTCATCAAGCAGCGGAATCGTCTCGAGGACGACTGCAATTGGGTTTTCAGCTGCGTTTTCATCCGTCACGGGTAACTACCATTAAGCATATCCATTCCGGAGGTATCGGTAAGGTTCTATATCTGCAAGGCAATCGCCACACTGGTGATCTACCAAGAGAAAAAAAGTGGTTTTTTGATAAAAACATGGCGGGTCAGATGATTGTTGAACAGGCCGTTCATATAGTTGACTTGATGAATTGGGTGATGGGCACTCATCCCATACAAGCCTATGGTGCTGGTGGAATCAATTTGTATGAAAATATCCCACCGGGACGGACGACCTGGGATCACTATGTGGCTATTTACGAATATCCTGGCAATATACAATTATGCTTCACTCATATCTTCTTTGATCCACGTGGATTTACTGGTATTCAGGAGCGGGTGTGGGGTTCGGAATACGCTGCCGATCTACCGACAGGAACAATCTATAAGCTTGATCCGAAGAATCGCAGTAAACTGGCCAAGGCTGAAAAACTGGACACCGACGACGATGACCTTAGAGATGCTACTCAACGGTCTGTAGATTCTTTTTTTAAGTGTATTCGAGACAGTGAAGAACCATTGAATAATGCGGATTGGGGTCGTCTAGCTACGCTGTCTTGCATTATGGGCCGAATTGCTGTTGAAGAGAAGCGTGTGGTGAAGTGGTCGGAGGTAGCAATCTAGGTAAAGCTACACCTAATTAAGTAGTCGGGAGTTATGTTAACGGAACGCTTCGAAAGGGCCTTGGTTTTTGCGGCACAATTGCATAAACATCAGCGCCGTAAAGCCTCTAATGTGCCGTATCTTTCACATTTGCTCGCTGTTGCCGGCTTAGTGATTGAATATGGCGGCAACGAGGACGAAGCTATTGCCGCACTCTTACATGACGCCATAGAAGACCAAGGTGGACCATCTACGAGAGATGAAATCGCCTGCCGTTTCGGTAATCGTGTTGCTGAGATTGTCGATGAGTGTACAGACACTGACGCAAACCCAAAGCCTCCATGGTACGAGCGTAAAAAATCACACATCAAGCGTCTCGGAACAGCTTCACAATCGGCACGGTTGATCTCGACCGCTGACAAGCTTCACAATGTTCGTTCGATACTACGTGACTATGCCGAAGTTCGGGACCAAGTATGGCATCGCTTTCAAGGTGGTAAGGACGGTACTTTGTGGTACTATCGCGCCGTCGCTGATGTTTTACTAAGTGCGGAGAGTACATCGCTTACAAAAGAGCTCAACCACGTGGTAGCTACTCTCGAAGAGGCTGTCATCTCAGACAAGTAGCAGAAGTAAGGTACTTCTGATTACTTGATTTTAAGGAAGGATTAGCAAGGGTCTACCCGCTACACTAACTCAATGTCCCGAGCCCCCAGACTGTTCTTGATCGATACGTTTGGGCTAATTTTTCGTGCTTATTATGGACGAGCCCGTGTTGGCGCTCCACTGATGCGCACTTCGACCGGAATGCCTACTGAGGCGGTTTATATTTTTGGTAGCATGCTTCGCAAACTGATTGATAAACACCAGCCAGAGTACCTTGCAGCAGTGTGGGAGGGGCGGGGTCCAACCTTTCGCGATGAGATTTTCCCGGACTATAAGGCAAACAGAGATGAAACCCCCGACGATCTGATCCAACAAATACCTTACATTGAGCGTTTATTACAAGCTAACAGCGTACCTGTACTTTCAAAAGACGGCTATGAAGCTGATGACGTGATCGGAGCGTTGGCTTGCCAAGCCACCAATCATGACGTGGAAGTTTATGTTGTCAGTAGCGATAAAGATTTAACTCAACTGGTTGGTGATCGCGTTTTTGTTCTTAATCCTATGAAAGGTGACCTTGTCTATGATGCTGAAACTGTGAAGGAGGCAATGGGTGTTGAACCAGCACAAGTAATTGACCTGTTGGCACTTAAAGGCGATTCTGTTGACAATATTCCAGGGGCACCTGGCATAGGTGACAAGGGCGCGCGCGACTTAATTGCCGCCTATGGAAGCGTTGAGGGTGCAATCGAGCATGCCGACGAGGTCAAACGTAAGACATATCGCGAAAGTTTACAGAATAACGGCAATCAAATTTTGCTTAGTAAAAAACTAGCTACTTTGGCGATTGATGCTCCTGTTGAGCTAGATCTGGAATCTCTACGGGCAACTGAACCCGTGATTGATCGCTTACGAAAACTTTATAAGGATCTTGAATTTAACAGCCAACTCAGTCAACTAGACAATAAGCGCCCACCCGAAGTGGTCACTGAGTTTGAAACTTTTGCCTCAGCTGCGGCCTTTGAAAAGTGGGTTGCTGAGTTGTCAACTGAAGGACCTGTATCACTTGCCGTACAATTCTCTCAAGAGGATGATTTCGGAGATGCAATAAGTCTTGGTTTTTGTTCTAATCTCGAAGTAGCTTATCTATTGCCAGCAGAGCACCTTACGGCAGCGAAGTCATTTTTGGAGAATGAAAACTACTACAAACGTATACACGATTTAAAATCGGCTGAACGGATCTTAGAGCGAGCCAATATCGCACTTGCTGGTGTAACCGATGATACGTTGCTTTCGGCTTTTCTCGTTAACCCCACACGAGCCGACTATTCACTGAAGAAGACAACAGCCCGCCATTTTGGAGTGACCCTTGGCCCCGGAGTTGCTTCAAAGGCGTTGATCACACATAGGCTCGGCACTGTCTTTGAGGATGAAATCAACCAACTTGAGTTGCGTGATCTCTACCAAAATATTGAGCTTCCGTTCGCTGGAGTACTAGCTCGTATTGAAAAGGCGGGCATTCAACTCGACTGCAAAAGATTAGAAAATCTTTCAGGTCAACTTGCCACCAAAATTGAAGAGCTTAGTGGTAATATTCACACACTTGCAGGGGAGGTCTTCAATATCAATTCTCCCAAGCAGCTATCCCAAGTTTTATTTGACAAAATGGGCTTGCCAAAACCTGGACGGCGAGGCAAGACAAAGACGCTTTCGACAGCATCTGATGTTCTTGAAGAGTTGGCGGAGCAGAATGAAATTGCCCTAAAGATCCTTTCCTTTCGACAACTGACAAAACTTAAAAATACATATGTTGATTCACTTCCTGGATTAGTTGAAACCTCTACGGGGCGTCTGCACACTACTTTTAATCAAACTGGTGCTGCTACGGGACGCGTTTCCTCGGCAAACCCCAATCTTCAGAATATTCCGGTACGTACCGAACTAGGACGTGAGATCCGAGCGGCTTTTAAGTCTCGTTTGGGATGGACGCTTGTCAAGGCCGACTATTCCCAAATTGAATTACGGATTCTAGCGCACCTATCTGGTGATAGAGTCCTTACCGATGCATTTCAAAAAGGGGAGGATATCCATACTCGCACTGCTGCTGAAGTTTTTGGTGTGCCGCCCTTGCTTGTTGGTCCCGAAGAGCGACGATGTGCCAAAGCTGTCAACTTTGGGATCATCTACGGACTAAGTCCTTTTGGTCTCTCGAAGCAGCTGAAAATTTCGGTTTCGGATGCGCGCGAATATATTGATGCTTATTTCAAACTTTACTCAGGCGTGAGAACATTCATTGACAAGTCCGTAGCTTTTGCACGTGAGACGGGGTATGCGCGGACCATGTTTGGTAGATTGCGGCCTATTCCCGATATAGATGCTAAAAATCCTAATCAACGTGGGTTTGCGGAACGTACCGCTATTAATTCTCCTATTCAAGGTTCTGCGGCAGATCTCATTAAGTTGGCGATGCTTCGCGTAGATAGACGGTTGCAGGATGAACGTCTGCGTTCATTGATGCTATTACAAGTGCACGACGAACTTCTTTTTGAGGGCCCGGACGAGGAAATTGCCCGTCTGACTGCTATGGTGAAGTCTGAAATGGAAGATGTTGAGAAACTCACCATACCCCTAGTAGTCGATGTTAAACAAGGTTCAAATTGGCGAGATATGAGCTGAATAAGAGCCACAGTGCTCTCGTTTTTGATCAACCACTCAAAAAAAGGAGCCGGATATACACCCTACGGGCAGTGCCTGTGTAGTGGCTATAAAAAAATTTCCCACGTGGACGGAACACAGCCAGAAGAGGAGGCACCCTTTTAATAGTCACGTACACGAAAATTGTTGCTGGCGTTGATTGTCGTTATCCCTGGACTACAGGGTTTTTCAACACACCTATACCATCAACTTCAACCTCGACGACATCGCCGGCCTTCATCGGTTTGGTTGTACCGGGAGTACCAGTGTAGATGACATCACCTGGGGCTAGTGTCATGTACTGGCTGACGAAGCTCACGATTTCTTCTGCGCCAAAAAGAAGATCGCTGATACGCTGTTTCTGTCTGGTTTTTCCATTGAGTCGAAGGCGAATCCAGGATTTGCTATAGTTTCCACCCACAGCGATGGAAGGACCAAGAGGTGCGAAGGTGTCTGAGCCTTTAGCGCGCCACCACTGGATGTCCTTCTTGTCACCTTGTGTCCCATTTTGCCAATTACGATCGCTGACATCGTTACCACAGGTATATCCCAAGATGTAGTCAGGAGCTTCTTCTACTGAAACCTTGCTAGTGGTTTTACCTATCACGATGACGAACTCTGCCTCATAGTGAACATCCTTTGCATCGGGAGGAATAACTATGTTGCCGCCCGGATGCTGCAGCGCCGTCGGAGGCTTATAGAAAATCTCCGGATTTGCTGGCGGTTCTTTGTCACCTAGGTGGCTTTTGTAATTTAAACCTACTGCGAGAACTTGAGCTGGCTCACAAGGGTAGAGCAATGTCACGTCGCCCAGAGCAACTTTATCACCACTGGGTTCTCGTGCACCAAATAAATCGCCCTCAATTGGCTGAATGTTCTTGCCCTTTAGGATGCCATAGGAGACTGCACCCCCTTGCTCGTAGCGGACGTAATGAGTTACGGATGAATTGGATCGGGCCATAGCTGCACCTCCTGCCGCCATGGCGGCCAAAAAACTTCTTCGACTTGTCGTCATATGTCTTAGCTTCGCTGATTCAATTTCTAACCGGCAATGACTGGATTGATTAACACCCCGATGCCATCAATTTCAACCTTAGCCACATCACCTACCTTCATAGCACTGGTTTGCCCGGGTGTTCCCGTGAAAATCACATCACCAGGCAATAGAGTAACGTAGTGACTTATAAAGCTGACGGTTTCAGCCGGTTTGTGAATCAGGTCAGCCAACGCCGCCTCTTGTTTAATTTCTCCATTGAGTCGGAGACGCATGGTCGACTTCTCAAAATCCAAGCCCGTGGCGATAACTGGACCCATAGGAGAGAACGTATCTGCTCCTTTGCATCTCCACCACTGCATGTCGCCATCCTGCCAATCACGCTCGCTGACGTCATGCCCACAGGTATACCCCAAGATGTGATCTGGAGCCTCCTCGAGCGAAATACGTTGAGCCTTCTTGCCAATCACAATTACAAATTCTGCTTCGAAGTGTAAATTTCCATTCGAATCAGGCGGCATCACGATCGGATCTCCGGGGTGCTGCAATGACGAGATAGTTTTGTAGAAGACCTCAGGGTTTTCTGGCACGGCTTGATCTTCATCGAGATGGTCTTTGTAGTTGCCAGCCAGAGACAACACCTTTGAGGGTTCTATGGGGTAGAGCAGCTTGACGTTTTTCGCCTCAACGGTGTTTCCACTTAGTGCTCGGTCTCCGAAGAGATCCCCTTCAATCTCTGCAATTGTATCTCCCTTGAGAACACCAAACTTAACTGCGTCATCCTGCTTGTAGCGCACGTATCTTGTCACCCCAGGATAAGGGTCGGATTCTGAACATCCCCAGGTGACAACGCCACCCGCCACTGTGGCGAGAAATCCTCTTCTAGATGGGTACATCAAAAATCTCCTTGCCGTCCACGGCGTAGTGTAACACGGTGGGCACCGTTAGACTAGTGCAATTGTGGTGGTTTGATGTGTTCTAGTACCCGTAACACGTCTTGGCGAATCATAATAGAAGTTTACTGATTCAGGTTACTACTACCATGTCTGAACAAATCGTCAAACAACGTACTCGTGGTTTCATCTGCACTAATGCTCATCCAGAAGGTTGTGCTCAGCGTGTTCAACAACAGATTGCGATCGTTGAACAACTTAAGCCCGCTGGTATTGCTGGCCCGAAGAAGGTCCTCATTATTGGGAGTTCGACTGGTTATGGGCTTGCTACGCGTATTGCTACTGCATGGGGGTTTGGTGCCGAAACACTCGGGGTTTTCTATGAACGTCCACCCCAGGGCAAGAAGACTGCTTCGGCGGGATACTACAACAGTGTGGCGTTTGAGCACTTGGCTCGTAACCGTGGATTGTCAGCTTCAAGCATCAATGGAGATGCGTTTTCGACAGAATGTAAACAGCAAACTATTGATCAAGTACGCTCAAAGATGGGTGCACTTGATTTGGTGATCTATAGTTTGGCGTCGCCACGCCGAATACACCCTGCGACTGGTGAAATATATAACTCTGCGCTAAAGGCCATTGATGTTCCTTATGTCGGGAAAACAGTAGATATTACTCATGGCACGGTTGACGAAGTTGAGATTCCAACGGCATCGGATCTTGAAATCACTGCCACTACAGCTGTTATGGGTGGGGAGGACTGGCGAATGTGGATCGATGCGTTGCGCAGTGAAAACTTACTAGCCGAAGGAGCTCGTACCTTGGCATATTCCTACATTGGCCCCGAATTAACATGGCCGATTTACCGACATGGGACGATTGGCGTAGCAAAGGAACACCTTGAACAAACTGCTCGCAGTATACATGCTGATTTAAAGACTCAATTTAACGGGGGGGCTTGGGTATCGGTCAATAAGGCTGTTGTTACGCAAGCATCGGCAGCTATACCGGTTGTGCCACTTTACCTAAGTCTATTGCTTCCGGTTATGAAGAACAAAGGCATCCATGAAGGAGTCATCGAACAGATGTGTCGGTTGGCATTTAATCACTTGGCAGAGGGTTGTGTAGTTCTGACTGATTCACGGAATCTGATTCGGTTAGATGACCTGGAGATGCGAGAGGATGTGCAGGCCGAGGTGGTTCAACTTTGGAAAAAGGTCTCAACAGAGAACGTAGAGAAGATTTCTGATATTGCTGGCTTCAGACGGGAATTCAACAACCTGTTTGGATTCGACGTAGACGGTGTAGACTATGACGCTACTACCGAGACAGAAATATTCCTCTAGATTTTGTGGCGTGAAAATTTTCACCGTCTATGCGTGATGATCAGTACCGCAATTGAGCTGTGAGTGACAGCTTTAAAGGTTCCTGAATTAGGCTAGCGCCTGCTCTATAACCTTACCCCCAACATCGGTAAGACGGAAGTCGCGACCCATGTGTCGGTATGTCAGCCTCGTGTGATCGAGGCCTAAGCAGTGAAGGATGGTGGCCTGTAGGTCGTTTATGTGAATTGGATCCTCAACAATTGACAGGCCGAAGTCGTCAGTTTTTCCGATCGTTTGACCACCTCTAATACCGCCGCCAGCCAACCACATGGTGTAACCATCGGGATGATGGTCTCTACCAGCATTGTCTGCGTCATCAGGCCTTCTCATCTCAGCCATGGGGGTACGACCAAATTCCCCTCCCCACACGACGAGTGTCTCGTCTAGTAAGCCGCGTTGCTTAAGGTCTTTTAGGAGTGCTCCGACAGGTTTGTCAGTCTTGTCACAGTTCTCTTTTAGCTTGGAGTTAATCTCAGTATGGTCGTCCCAGCTGGCGTGTGCCAGCATGACGAAACGGACACCACGCTCTACCATACGCCGGGCTAGTAAACAATTTGTGCCGTATTGGCGGGTTGTTTCGTTCTCAATGCCATAGGAGTCAAGAATATGTGTTGGTTCTTCTGAAAAATTCAGCAGGTCAGGAGCCGCGGTCTGCATTCGAAACGCCAACTCATAGGAAGCAATACGAGATGCAATCTCTAGGTCGCCCGTTCGATGACGATGCTCTTCGTTTAGATCACGCAGAGCATCAAGCGTCGAGCGTTGTAGTTGTCGATCCACACCTTCTGGGTTTGATAGATAGAGAATTGGATCGCCCGTGCTTCGAAACACTACACCCTGATGAGTAGATGGCAGAAAACCACTGGACCAATTTGAAGAGCCTCCACTGGTTCCACGGCCCGAGCTGAGAACGACGAAACCAGGTAGATCGCTAGATTCGCTACCGAGTCCGTAAGTGGTCCAAGCACCCACCGTTGGACGTCCCACCAGAGGGGCGCCAGTCATCAACAACAATTGTCCCGGATGGTGATTGAAAGCTTCACTGTGCATGGATCGAATCATGCAAATATCATCTGCAGCCTCAGCTGTATAGGGCAGTAGGTCGCTGAATTCTAAACCACTCTTACCATATTGCTGAAACTTACGGGGGCTTGCAAAAATTGACGCCGTGGGTTTAATAAAAGCCAGTTTGAGATCTTTGGTTTTCGAGGGTGGAAGTGACTTCCCGTGCCATTTTTGCAGTGTGGGCTTAGGATCAAAAAGATCCATCTGACTAGGGGCGCCCGCCTGAAACAGAAAAATGACATTCTTTGCCCTCGGTGCGAAATGAGGGTCGCGTGGTGCTAGAGGGTTTGCCTGTACCGCACCGGTACGACCTTCTGCTGCCATTAGATGAGCTATGCTGGCTACCCCAAGTCCACCTAGACAGCGATCCAGAAAGTCGCGACGGGTTTGAATAGCATTGAAATGGCCTACGGTCATGGTGGTGAATGCTCCTGTCTTTACTCTCTCGTAATAAACTCATCAAGGTTGAGAACAACTCGAGCGATCGCAGTCCACACAGCAGCTTCGACAGAGGTGCTACCTTCAATCGCAGCTGGGAACAATGCTTCCCTTAACCTGGATGCGGAGCCTAGGCGTTCCATTTGCTGTTGGTGAAAGCTCAGTATTCGTTCTTGCTCGCGGTCTGTGGGTAAGCGTGCCAAGGCCAACTGATATGCATAGCTGAGCCTGCTCACGAAGTTACGGTCTGGAGCCTCTGTCAATACACGCCCCGCCAAGGCACGAGCAGCCTCTAAAAAAACACTGTCATTGAGCAAATTTAAAGCTTGAAGTGGGGTGTTTGAACGCTCTCTTCTACAGTGTGTGGTTTGCATGTCTGGAGAATCGAATGTCATTAGAAACGGGTACGGTACGGCTCGCTGGAAGTGGATGTAAAGACCCCGGCGATAGGCATCACTACCTTCACTGGGGTTCCATTTCACTTGGTTGGCATAAGCTAGACCCGACACACCTCCCGGTTGGGGTGGTTTGATGCTTGGACCCCCAAGTGTTGGATCGAGAAGCCCACTTGCTGCCAGTGCACCATCGCGGATTAATTCTGCTGGTAGACGCAATCGCGATTGGCGGGCGAGTAGAATATTTTCAGGATCTACTTCCTCCAGATCTGTGCGGTAGTCTGAAGCTTGACGGTAAGTAGCGGATGTCACAATTTTCTTATGTAGCTTCTTAAGGCTCCAGCCCTGGTTCATAAGTTCCGCTGCAAGCCAGTCGAGCAACTTGGGATGCGAAGGTTGTTCACCCTGAGTTCCGAAGTCCTCTGAGGTAACAACCAAGCCCTGTCCGAAGTATTCTTGCCAAATTCGATTCACTGTGACTCTTGACGTAAGTGGATTTTTTGGTGAGGTCAACCATCTCGCCAGATCAAGCCTCGTAGGTGCAACTTGTGCATCTACGCTCTGCAATTGTGGTAAGAAGCTTGGCACATCTGGTGCTACCGGTATTCCCAGTCGATCCCAAGCTCCGCGCAGATGGATATGAGTTTTTCGTGGCTCAGGTCGTTCAGAGACACTCTGCGCTCGACTCATTTCAGGGAAAGAGGCGTCTAACTGATAAAGCTTCCCCAGGGCTTCTCCGAAGCCGAGTTCCTTGTAGTGCTGTTTAGAAACCACACGGTTATAGTTTTTTAAAAAGAATTTGCTCAGAGTATAGGCATCTCGCGGATCACGCTCCTCGGGTCTGGTTGCGAGCACCTGGTGTCCTCTATCCATATATAGAGGTAAGACCTCGTAGCTAATGTCCCAATCGGTCCACTTGCCAGGATTTTTGGCAGCTTCCAACAGTCTTGCTTCCCAGGGTGGCTGCAGTTCTGGAACTCTGTGTTTAACAAGGACTTCTCGTCGTTGACGATCATATTCGGGACGCGCTGCAAGATATGGCCCAAGTTCACCTGCCAATGGGGCGTCTATGTCGACCTCATCGATACTGTTAAAAAAAGCGTAGAAGCTGTAGTAATCCTTCTGGGTAGTAGGATCGAACTTGTGATCATGGCACTGGGCACAACCTACCGATAGCCCAAGCCAAACCGTCCCGACTGTGTTGGCGCGGTCTACGGTTTCCTCAAAGCGGTATTGCTCGATGTTCACGCCCCCTTCGCGGTTTTTCAGTGTGTTGCGATGCATGCCTGCGGCCACGCGTTGCTCTACGGAGGCGTCCGGGATGATGTCGCCAGCAATTTGTTCGGCAGTGAATTGGTCGAAGGGCATATCGTCATTCAGTGCGTTAATAACCCAGTGACGATAGCGCCAGGCATGGGGCCGGCTACGGTCTTTTTCGTAGCCGTCACTGTCCGCATAGCGGGCAAGGTCCAACCAGGGACGAGCCCAACGCTCTCCGTAGTGTGGAGATTCTAGTAGTCGGTCCACCAGATGTTCGTATGCCTCAGAACTTGTATCTTTAAGAAAGTTTTCGACAACCTCTAATTCAGGAGGTAAACCAGTTAAGTCGAGGCTGACTCGGCGTGCTAGGGTTGCTTTTGATGCCTTAGGTGATGGCTGAATACCCGCAGTTTCTAGTTTGGAGAGAACGAAAAAATCGATCTCATTTCTTGTCCATGAAGATCCCACTATTTTTGGCAATGGAGGCTGTTGTAACTGGCGAAAACTCCAATGTGTAGATTTGTTCTCATTCGTGGTTTCAGTTGGCTTGCCTTCTTCAGACCATAGAGCACCTTGGTCAATCCATGCTCGGAGTAAGCCAACCTCCTTGCGCGACAACTTCGGGCCTACCGGCGGCATAAAGACTTTCTCGCCAATACCTGATACAAGGTGAATTAGCTTGCTTTGTTCGCTATTACCTGGCAGAATGACCGGGCCGGAGTAGCCCCCCTTGAGTGCCTCCACTTTGCGATCTAAGCGTAAGCCATTTATTTGTTGTGACGGGCCGTGACAAACAACACAGCGAGCCTCTAACATTGGCTTGATGTCACGCGAGAATTCGATCTGCTGTTCTACAGCGGGTGGCAGATCTGATGGCTCACCGTTCGCACCCGGCACTCCCAGTGCGAGAACTAAAAAAACCCCCAACGACGAAGAGGTCAAAAGGCCACTACAGATTCTCGAGCCGTCAGTCTTTACTGTCCCAGTACCACTCATGACACATGCTCTGAGGTTGAACACCCAATCCCACTTAATTATAGGGGTTGCCCCGAGATGTCTCAACAGTACTACGGGTGCGGCTCTGCAATGTCAACTTGCTGATGTCGCTGGTAGAGTTTGTAACTGTCTGTGCTACCTTCTGAAGAGATCGATCTGCCTAGCCCAACTGGCTGCAGCATCATTACAATAGAACTCATGTCGTTTCCTATAGATCGACCGAGACGTCTTCGTTCGAATATCACCATGCGGCGAATGGTCCGAGAGACTCGCCTCACCGCGGAAGACTTTGTCTATCCGCTGTTTGTTTGTCCAGGTGAGGGTGTCAAGCAAGAAATAGAAGCCATGCCCGGAAACTACCAGATGTCGGTGGACGAAGTGGTCGAAGAGTGCCGTGAGGTGCAAGCACTTGGTATCCCTGGGGTAATCCTTTTTGGGTTGCCAGACACTAAAGACTTGAAGGCTTCTGGAGCCTATGATGACGATGGCACTATCCAGCGAGCAATTCGTGCGATCAAAGCTGAAGTTAAAGATCTGGTTGTGATCTCGGATTGTTGTTTATGCAGCTATACGAGTCACGGCCACTGCGGCCAAATTGAAGATGGTGACGTTGATAACGACTCAACCTTAAAGTTGTTGGCAAAGACAGCTCTCTCACAAGCCCGCTCAGGAGTCGATATCATTGCTCCTTCAGACATGATGGATGGTCGAATAGGTGTGATTCGAGAAACTCTGGACTGCAATAACTTCACCGATCTTCCGATTCTCGCGTATGCAGCCAAATATGCTTCTGGTTTTTATGGTCCATTTCGTGAAGCTGCCAAATCTGCTCCTCAATTTGGCGATCGCAACAGTTATCAAATGGACCCGGCCAACCAACGAGAAGCAATGCGCGAAATTGAGCTGGATATCGACGAGGGTGCCGATATGATTATGGTGAAACCCGCGATGCCATATCTTGATGTCATCCACCGTGCAAAACAAGAATTTGATCTTCCCGTGGCCGCCTACCAAGTTAGCGGAGAGTTTTCTATGATCGTCGCGGCCGGGCAAAATGGCTGGATTGACCAACAGCGTGTGATGATGGAATCGTTGACTTCGATCAAAAGAGCTGGTGCGGACTTAATTCTTACCTACTTCGCGAAAGATGCAGTGGGCCTTCTATAATTCTCGCTCGGTAACTGGTTTTGCTCGATGTTCATGGTCGAGCCTACGTGCTAGGTGTTCTATGAATCTCTTTCTGGCGACCTCGATCACCCTTGTTCAGGTACTAGCACCTCTGGTTCTCTCTGCTGGATCTCTATCTGATCGAATCAATGAAATCATCAAAACATCTGCTGCAGATCAAGCATTCTGGGGTATTCAGGTAACGGATATTCATAGTGGGCGCATTCTATATGAACAACACCAAGACAAGCTATTTGTTCCAGCTTCGAACGGCAAACTTTTTTCAACAGCTCTGGCTCTCGCTTACTTAGGGTCAGAATACGTTCACACCACCACTGTGGGTTCTGGAGTATCTATTGGCGAAGATGGAACACTCGATGGGGATTTAGTGTTGCTGGGTGGAGGAGACCCGAATTTATCCTCGCGTTCAGTTCCTTACAATCCGAAGAGAGAATTTGCAGTCGATCGCCTAGCACCCCTGCGAGAGTTAGCGCAGCAAGTTTCCTTGGCGGGAGTCAAAAAGATTGCCGGGAACGTGATTGGCGATGACAGTAGATATGTATGGCAGCGTCAACCGTCCGGTTGGTCCGTTGACGATAGTGTGTGGGGATACGGTGCACCAGTCAGCGCACTGTCTTTCAATGACAGTACTGTTGACGTGCAAGTCCTACCTGGTCATGCGGCCCGGGCTTATGCTCGTGTTGCCGTACGGCCGGATGTCGGATACTTTAAGCTCAATAATATTTTGCGGACTGCAACCACTAGAATGGTGCCGCGTGGCTTGAATCTCGATAGACCACCTGGAACGAGAAAACTGACTCTGTGGGGAGAGATTTCGATTCATTCGCGAGGCAGAAAGCTGTCTATTGCAGTAGACGATCCGGCATTATTTGCTGCTCAGGCTTTCCGCCAAGCACTGAATGAAGCAGGTCTCGAAGTCGAAGGCAAGGCTATTGCACGTCACTCTTTTGGTCACCAGTTTTCTAGTCTGAAGAGATCTTCTACGTCACCACAGAACAATTACCCGACAGAACTAGCAGCCATAAACTCACCATCTCTAGCGGAGACTATTAAGATCGTTAACAAAACCAGCCAGAATCTACATGCGGAGATGCTACTACGAGAAGTCGGTTTGCGGCAACGAGGCGTTGGTAGCTACCAAGCTGGACTCGCAACACTGAGGGAATTTCTCAGTAAAAAAGTGGGATTAAGGAAAGGAGAATTTACTTTACTGGATGCCTCTGGTCTTTCACGGGGAAATCTTGTTAGTCCGGCTGCGACGGTGAAGCTGTTGGTACATATGTGGAAGTCGCCAGGCAAGGAAGTTTTTCTATCCAGTCTCCCAATTTCCGGCGAAGACGGCACACTCGATTGGCGATTCTCACGGACGTCAGCACGTGGTAAGATCCGTGCCAAGACTGGAACATTGGCACATGTTACTGCCATTGCAGGATACGTTTCGACTGCTGACCAGTACAATTTAGCCTTTTCGATAATGGTCAATAACTATGGAGTACAGGCGTCGTACATTCGCAACTTAGTTGACAAAATTTGTGTTGTTCTTAGTGAGTCCAAAATTGAGGGTGATAACGACGACAACAAGCAATACTAGCACCAATTGGCGGAATATCTTGGTCTGCTTGAACAGTACGTTGCTCTTTACGCTGCAGGTAGATTCTGTTTCATTAACTCGGCTTGGAAGTGTGTTGCTAACGCATCAACTAATGGAGTCAGTGAGCCGGCCATGATTTGCTCGAGCTGGTGTAGAGTCAGACCTTGTACACGGTGGTCGGTGACACGACCCTGGGGAAAGTTATATGTGCGAATCTTTTCGCTCCGATCACCGGTTCTTACCATTCCTCGTCGACTCTCGGCTTGCTCAGCCTGTTGTTTTTCCATTTCTATTTCGTAGAGCCGTGAACGCAACACCTGCATAGCACGGGCTCTGTTTTTAATTTGTGATTTTTCATCCTGACATGTCACCACTAAGTTTGTTGGCAGGTGTGTTATACGGACTGCGGAATAGGTAGTGTTGACTGATTGACCACCTGGGCCGGAAGAGCAGTATGTATCGACTCGAATATCTTTGTTTTCCACCTTAATTTCGACGTCATCAACCTGTGGCATTATGGCAACTGTCACAGCGGAGGTGTGTATACGTCCTTGAGTCTCGGTCTTCGGGACTCTTTGTACGCGGTGCACACCAGCCTCGTACTTGAGTTTGCTGTAAACACGATGGCCGGAAATTAGGGAGATCACTTCCTTCAATCCGCCCACTTCGGAAAGGCTTGAGGAAATCATTTCGACTTTCCAACCTTGATCTTCTGAGTAGCGGGCATACATGCGATGGAGTTCAGCTGCAAACAAAGTTGCTTCATCTCCTCCAGTACCAGCACGAATTTCAAGCACTATACCTTTTTCGTCATTCGGGTCTTTTGGCAGCATCAATCTCTTGATCATTTCCTCAAGTCCATCACAACGCTCTTCAAGCCCGACAATTTCTTGGCGAGCCAACTCAGCGACTTCGATATCTGGATCATCGATCATTGAACGGGCTTCTTCTAGTTCGGTTTGACAATGTTTCCATGAATTGTATTGTTCAACTACTTCACCGACTTCTGCTGCTGCCTTGGCGGCCTTCTTATATCGAACTTGATCCGAGATCGTAGTTGGATCAGCCATTTCACGAGAAAGCTCCGCATAGCGTGCTTCCAGTTCATCCATCTTTTTTTGCCAGTCCATCACTAACGCCTGATCAGGTTTTTTTCATGTGCTACAGGCCGAGTTTATTCTTGCAACACCGATGATTTTTTGGTGTGCTTGCCTGCTAGGCTACTATGGGTTCACCGTTCTTCTTTCGTCTGAACGGTACTACTACAGGAGTCCACATAACCCACCATTTTACGATAAACTGACACAATGTTTAGGATCATGTTGCGCACTGTCCGTCAGCTGGTGCTGTGGACTCACCCACGCGGTTCGTGGCAATATGACATCCTAGCGATCGCTATCCTGGCGTTTATCTTTCTTACCCCTGGGGAAATATTTCACGATCAGCCACGCACGACGAGCTTGCGGAGCATCGATGCATTGTCTGAGGATTCAGAAGTAATGTTGTTTTGGGCTGAACCATTTGTAGTTGACGACATTGATGTAGAAGACCGAGATGAAGAGCTCAACTCTCTTTTGCGGCAGCGAACCGGTCGCAGGTTGACGGTCATTGATGTGCATCCATCAATTGACGAGAAAGGGGAAGTTCGCGCTTACCTCATCTATGCACGACCTTAAGTAGCCGTGGTCCCGAAATAACTTTTATCGCTTCTCCGCCGAGTTTTCACAAACGAGGACTGATTTTATCGAAACTCGATGTTGTATTTTGCACACCTGCCTAACATGAGAAAGCTTTTTTTCAGCCTTTTTGCAGCACTTTCTGTTGCCAATTTGTCAGCTATCGAAATGGACAGCTTGCTCGCACGGATGGATGCAGCCTCGGACAGTTTTCAGTCGATGCAGGCCAACGTTCGTTGGCTCAAATACACTGATCTTGTGGACGACGAAAGTGTCGAAGAAGGTGTCATCCGTGTGATGCGAAACAAACGGCAACAGATCAACTTAGTAATTGAGTTCCGAGATCCTTATCAGTATTTCTTTTCTGTTCGTGGAACGAAAGTCGAGATTTATAGGCCAAAGATTGCGACGGTTGAAGAGTATGACTTGTCAAAATCGAGGGAAATTTTGGAGCAAGCTCTATTATTGGGGTTTGGAACTGCCGGACGTTTTTTGCGAGAAAAGTATGAATTGATGATGGTAGGTAGAGAGGAAGTTGCAGAAACGGCTTCGATTAAGATTGCGTTGGTGCCTAAATCACAGAAGTTGCGTGGTCAGATGCCACGACTTGAAATGTGGGTTTCTACTAGCGACTGGCAACCAGTGCAGGAAAAGATTTATGGTGTAAACCCTGGTGATTACCGTCTCTACACGTATACCAATATCAAACGGAATTTACCCATGAAGGGTTCGACGCTAAAACTGAAAACCCCTGCTGGGGTTAAACGTGTGTACCCCCAACGCTGAACTTCCGTTTGTGAAGAGTATTGGAAGTAGTCAATCAACTAAACCTAATGCCCTCTGCTATCGTTTTGTTTGCCAAAGCTCCGATTGCGGGAAACGTAAAGACTCGCTTACAGCCACCTCTGAGCGCCAATGCAGCATCTGAGCTTCATCTTGCTTTTGTTCTAGATTTTTGGGAACGTCTCCAGAAAATTACCAATGCCTCTATCTATCTTTTTTGTGATCGATCTTGGCCTCAGGGAAACGAGCCCGCTTCACGAGAACGTTGTGGTTTGCAAAGTGGCGGAGATCTGGGGGAGCGCATGTTGTACTGTTTCCAGGAAATTCTAGGGCGAGGATATAAGCGAGTTTTGATTGTCGGCAGTGATAGTCCAACTCTGCCTCTAAGCTACCTAGAATCAGGTCTCGAAAAGCTGCGTTACTCCGATGCTGTTTTGGGTCCCAGCAATGATGGTGGCTACTATGCCATTGGTTGTTGCCAGGTCAAACCACGTATGTTTGAGAAGATTCACTGGTCATCAGTGCGGACAAGGGAAGAAACCGACCGAGCTTTTGCACGCGAAGGTATTCAGCGTGAATTGTTGCCTGAATGGTACGACATTGATACTACGGAAGACCTTCGTCGTCTTGCTATTGAGTTAGATCTTCTTCCAGAGAAAATACTGCCTCGTACTAGGGCCTGGTTTGAATACCAACGGGCTTCCAATGTGTCCGTGTAGGAACAGATACTTTCTTCGTTTGACTACTGCAGTAACCGTTGTAGCATGTCACGTCACTCGCAGGGCATTCTGGGTAACTTCAGGAAAAGATTAAGCCCCTACCATCGATCTATCTTAACCAAACTTCTGTCGATTGCTTGCAGGTTTCTTTTGCCGGAGAGTCCCATGGCCAGTGCTAGTTCCATCTGCAGTAAGCGCAGCACCTTTTCGACACCTTCCGCACCGTAACTGGCAAGTCCCCATAGAATAGGTCTTCCCAGCCATACCGCAGACGCACCAAGTGCTAACCCTTTCAAAATATCAACTCCTCGTCGAAAACCACCATCAATGAAGATTGGAACCCTCCCATCAACTTCGTCTGCTATCGCTGGTAAAACTTCAATGGTTGCCGCCACACCGTCAATGGTGCGTCCTCCGTAATTAGAAACGACCAGTCCATCGATGCCATTATCTATTGCATCCTTTGCTTCTTCGCGGCTCATTACACCCCTCAAAATGACAGGAAGCTTTGACCACCCTTTGACTTGGTCAACAAGATTCCAAGCCAGTTTAGGCCCTCCGTATTTACGGAGTTGAGCTGGATTGGGTGGCCAAACATTCTTCAGAGTTGAAGGATCTGAATTTTCCATCAGCTTGGTATCTGGTGTAAGTCGTCGGCTGTGTATGTCACGTTCCAATATTCCAGGCCTGTTGTTACCGATTGACAGGCAAATTACTCGGCACCCAGCATCCACCGCCTGGTTGATTTCTCTGCGAGTTATATCAGCCGTTATTTCAGCGTCTGCCTGGAACCACAGAGGGGTCAGAGTTTGGGAGGCTATTTCCTTTATTGAGTGGCTTGATCGCCGACTGATCACAGCTGCACTTGCGGCAGCCTCTGCTCCACGCACTGTAGCACTCTCGGCTTCGGCATGTAGACGGCCGTGATTTGCACTGGGCCCGGCCAGAATCGGTGCAAATAGCTTACTGCCAAAGAGGTCTATTGAGAGATCCATCTCGCTGACGTCGACTAACATTCTGGGACGAAAAGTGATACGGGTGAAAAACTCACGATTACGCCGTAAGGTGTACTCTGCACCAACACCGCCGGCGATGTGGTTGTAAAGTGGTTGTGGCAGTTTTTTGCGGGCAACTTCTTCAAGCTCGAACACATTAACTAGTTCGTCTAGGGGTCCTATGCGGTCGGGTTGAAAAACCGACCGTGCGACTTCATTTTCAAACTCAGCCAAAAGTGGCGATGCAAGTGCCCACATAGATAATTGATGAATGGCTTGACGTCGAGTTATAGACATTGATTTGTCAGTGAGCGTTATCTTAAATGTGTGTATTGATGTACTTGTAAGGGTGCTATAACGGTCTACGGGAAAGACATCTTGATGAGACTGCGGTTGATGTCAGAGATTCGTGCACATCCAGTGTGTGCCATCGCCAAGACAAGCTCAGCTTGAAGCATTCTTAGGACACGCTCTACTCCCGCTGCACCAAATGCCCCCAGACCCCACAGAGGTGGCCGTCCCACCAGGACAGCGTCTGCGCCAATCGCTAAAGCTTTGAAAACGTCATCGCCACGACGAAATCCACTATCAATCAACACAGGAATTCGCCCACCGACGGCGTCGACGATTTCGGGTAACACCTCAATAGTTGAGGGTGTATATTCGAGGTAACGTGCGCCATGATTTGAGACAACGATGGCTTCGACCCCGTACTTGACTGCAAGTTCGGCGTCCTCGGCTGTCAATAAACCTTTTGCGAGTAACGGCAGATCCGTCCATGATCGCAACGTTTCGAAAAATTCCCAGGTCTCGTCAGGGCTCTCTGGGCGTGTCCCGTACACTGTCTTTTGGCGTCTGTTTGTGGTTGATGCACCACGTCGGCGTCTCGATCTTCGGTTGGGTAAGGTATTTTTGGAGCGCATTGTCAAATGGCGGTCATGTCTCAATCTTTCACGCAGTGAACTGTATTGGGCATCCACCGTGAGACAGATTGCCCCGCACCCTGCGTCGGTTGCACGGACTACCCGTTCGCGAGCTGCTTCTCGATTGCGATGGATGTAGAGCTGTTGCCAGATCGGTCCCTTGGCTGCTTTTGCAATTTGATCGATTGGAAATCCAGCCTGATTACTGACAACCATCGGGGTTTCAGCAGCGCTGGCACCTCGCCGAGTTTCGGGTTCTCCTCCAGGGTGAAGGCGTTCATGACCTGAGGAGGGGTCGACTAGTAGAGGATATTCCATCCGTTGGCCGAGCAACACCACCGACGTGTCAATTGATTCTACGTGTGTCATCCCACGTGGGGTGATGCTAACCCAGTCGAAAGCTCTACGATTTCGTTTTAACGAGTATTCACCTTCGACTGCACCGGCGACGTAGTCGTAGTCAATCTGTTTCATTTTTGCTCGAGCAACCGGTTCGAACTCGAGAACGTTTGCTATTTCGTCAAGGGAAGGAACTCTTTGGTGACCTTCACGTGGACCGAATTGCCCTTGCAATAGTGGTGAACTTGCCCAGAACAGGGCAAACTTTTTTAGAGCCTTTCGGCGATCAGAGTTGAAAGACACAGAGCTTGGGGCATTGTAATACAAACTGTCTGTCGTCGTAACGTTATGGTAGATTTCGAAGAGCCTTTGTCTTAACCCTTTCTGTAAATCACAACTTGTTCCAGAAGTGCAAATGCGTAGCGGTCCAGATGACTATGTATTAAAAATCTCTGCAAAGCACGGGAAAGTAGAAACAGCGGTTTGTCTTGTTTTTCGCACGAGACGCGATACAATTCTATACTCTCTCTGTTGAGTGCCAAGATCTAATTCCATGACAAGGGTTCGCCATAAGTTAATACAAGACAAGGACCACCTTGCCGAACTAGCTGTTCACCTGTCGAGCTGTTCAACCATTGCTCTTGATACGGAGTTTGTCCGAGAAAAAACCTATCTGCCGCAGCTGGGACTGATACAGATCGCTGACCGTGACGATGCCTGGATTGTTGATCCTCTGGCGCTCGATGTTGAAGCCATGGCGCCACTACTGGAAATTTTTGTAAACCCAAACATTCTTAAAGTTATACACTCAGCGGAGCAAGATCAGATCTGTCTGTACCACGGCTATGGGATTGTTGCTAATCCTTTGTTTGATACGGCGATTGGGGCGGCACTCTGCGGATTTGGTGATCAGGTTGGTTTGTCTAATCTTCTAAAAAAAACCCTCGATGTGGACTTACCAAAGAGTCACACACGTGCCAATTGGGTCCTCCGCCCTCTGCCAAAAACAATGATGGCTTACGCCTTGTCCGATGTTGACCATCTCGTTGAAGCTGCAGAAGTTTTAATGTTGAAACTAGACTCCCGAGAACGGCGTCAATGGGCCTTCGAACTATCTGCACGGTGGGTGGATCTTGATCGCTACGCGTCAGAAGTTCTCACTATATCTGAGAGGCTAGTTGGGAAACACACTTTCACCCCTCGCAGCTATGCCGTCCTTTGTCACCTGGTTCAGTGGCGAGAGGATTGCGCTCGAGCGAAGAATATCCCAAGAAAATGGATTGCTGACGATCAGGTTCTCGCAAAGCTTGCCTCGGTGGCGCCTCGAAAAGAGGAAGAACTCACACACTTCCGTGGACTCAAAGTGAAATCTGATAGTCATACGGCCGTTGAGCTATTGACTGCTGTCCAGCGGGCTCTGGACATCCCCGAAGAGGAACTTGTTAAACCTCCTATTCGCTTGGAGCCACGTCCCCACGAAGGCCCTGCAATGAGCGTGCTTCGCTGTTTTATCAATCTGCTTGCACACGAACAAGGTGTAGCGCCTCGTTTTCTAGCTGATGGTGACACCTTGTTAAAGTTGTTACGTAGTGAGTTTAGCCATGTCGAAGAGCTGAAGCAGGCAGCCCTACTTCCCGTGGCAGTGGTTGACCAAATTGGTAAAGACCTCGTGGGGGTGCTTAACGGTCAAATTGGGTTACGTCTAGAGCAAGGCCAGGCTCAACGCTGCACGTGCGAGCAGCACAAGTTGTGAGTGCAGTGCTTTTTGTAAGTTTGATTCAATCTTCAATTTCTTTGGACTGTTTACGATACTTTTTCGCGGAGGCCACTCTGTGCACTACCCCAGCTGAACCCAGAGCACATTTAGTGCAACATATGTGAAGAAGCCCAGTGCTAGCACCAACAATGCATTGATCCATGATGGCGTGAGCAAGTCCGCCCCCATCCAACGGCGTTGGTTGTTCATGATGAGCAGAGTCAACGCGAGCAAGGGCAAAAATAGTGCTCCCAAAACGCCGTAGGCTAGCTGGATAGTGCGCACTGATGTATTCAATAGAATCAATGGAATAGTTGCGATTAGCACCACTGACCACCGGTAAGTACTCGTAGTACGCAACTCCACATTTCGGCGCAACCCGGGCTTCGAGTGCTGCAGATCTAGGAAATCAGCAAACATGTAGGGTACACTCTGCCAGACTCCTAACAGGCTGGAGAAAACAGCACTCCAGAATCCCAGCAAGAACACCCATTTCCCTGCAGGTCCTAGTATCGTTGCTAATTGATCAGCCATCACCAATGCAATTACTGGACCTTTTCCTTCGAGAACTACGCGTGATCCAATGACTATGACTGCGCCTCCGAATAGTCCGGTGATCACTTGACTGATCAGTAAGTCAATGCGGCATATTCGCACATCCTGGGGACCTCTGCGGTTCTGTTCGCGAATCCAATAACCGTACGAAAGCAGCGTCACTGTACCACCGATACCACCCATAACTGCCAGAACCCATACTTCTTCACCTTCTGGAATCGAAGGTACGAGACCTTGAAGGATCATATTCCATTCGGGTTCAACCAATATCACCGTCAGTAGAACTGTCAGAAACATGACGCCAATGCAGACAGACATGACAACTTCGAAAAGACGTAGATCTCCCCACAAAACCAACACTGCTCCTATTAGTGAGTGGATGCACCCCCAAATAATCTTTGATACTTCGACATCACCGATTGGAAATAGTCCGCTACCTGCTACACCGCAAGCGGTTGCCAGTGCTCCACCGACGACGACTGTGAACAACGTTAAGTAGATTAGAAAAACCCAGCGAATCCAGCCACCCAGGCACCATACCCAGCCTTCTAGAAGCGTTGTGCCAGTGGCTAGTTGCCAACGAGCGAGACCTTCTGTTAGAACCCACTTCAGCAGTACGCCTATGACAACGGCCCACAAAAGCGAAAATCCTGTTTCTGACCCAGCCAGGCTAGCAGTCAATAAATCGCCTGCGCCGAGACCCGTGGCGGCGAGCAAAACACCCGGTAAAACGAGCGAAAACAGCGGCCTGCTTGAAGTGTTGGACATGTATGTTGCAAATAAGAAATATTCTCTTTGCCAGCAGATTTAAATCAACAAAGTGTTGCCAAGATAATCGTCACCGACATCGATAGAACCCGGTCTCCGTCAAGCGAGAGTGAAAATCTTAGTGTCTTGTGGGCTGGCCCAAGGATGGCCAGTGATTTTCAGACTTCATGTCACTTTTCTTAGTTTTGTTACTCTCCCGATATCAACGAATTCCGTAATGAAAATATTCCCTGTGTGGTCATAACAGCAACCGTGTGGCGTAATGAACTTACCGGGCAGAAAATGTTCGCGAGACATAACCCGCCGTTTGCCAGTATCAGCAAGGCCAACGCCGAGCTTTGTGATGACTTCATTGTCGCGGTCCAACAAGGTCACTTCAGCAACCAAATCGGGAACTAGCAAGACGCCGTTGTATTCGTGAAAATGGCAAGGTCGTTTGACACCGTAAGCAAATTTAATGTGTTCACCTTCGAGGCTGAACCATTGCAAACGATGATTATCACGGTCAGCAACAACTAGTGAAGGTGAGTCCGTACGTTCATCGAGCCAAATTCCATGCGGGCAAATTGTCTGACCAGGTGCGGAACCGGGGCCACCAAATGTTTGCAAAAAATTACCCTCTTTGTCGTAACGGTTGATGAAGTAAGTTCCATAACCATCTGTCACATAAATGTCGCCGTTTGGTCCTACGGCCAGATTCGTAGGACTGTAGACCAATTTTCCTTCTTTGTCATAGCGCCGCCCATCTCTTTTTGATGGATCAGGCTGGTAGGCTGGGGATTCCCTAGGGTAGCCGATACGAAAAATCTCCTCGCCTTCAAGAGTTGTTTTAACGACAATGTTTCGTACGATATCGCAGAAGTAAAGAAATTCCTCACCATTCTCTTTACGAATTAGCATGCCATGTGCACCGCCGGCAAATCCGTTGCCCCATGACCTAACGAATTTTCCATCGGGATCAAAAACGACCGTGGCATGATCGCTGCGACTATTTTGATGCACCGTGTGGTGAACGTATATAAAACCCTCTGAGTCTTCTACTACGGAGTGAGTGTTGCCATAGCTGATTCTTTCGGGCAGCTCGCCCCAATCGTGAAATACCTCGTAGGTAAACTCTCCCTCTCCAAGGATTGGATTTTTGGGATCCGTTTTGCGGTTACAGCCAATCAAGATTGGCGCACTACTTAGAGTCCTAAGGAAGTGGCGACGTGAAGGGGTTTTGAGTGTCATGGTGAATACATCCAGATTGTATATTATGGAGCGATCATAAAAGGCTCTTTAATTAAGACCAAAAGTCAGACATTACTGTAGAGAGATTGTACGCGAAAACAGGCTCACCTTGTTCGCGGGCTAGTGAAACGAATGGTCGGGGCAGAAAATATCAGCACTAACGACATGGGCGATTTTCTTGCAAAAAACACCCAATTGATTCGATTGACGTACCGGGAGGAAATACAGCTGCTACTCCACAACTCTTCATTTGTTCAACATCGGCGTCCGGGATGATGCCACCTAGGACAACTCGGACATCTTGCATTTTGTTCTCATTCAGTAACTCCATTACGCGCGGGACAATCACTGTATGGGCCCCGGAAAGTATGGACAGACCAATAAATTCGACATCTTCTTCAAGTGCTGCTGAGACGATTTGTTCCGGTGTCTGACGCAATCCCGTGTATATCACTTCCATCCCAGCATCGCGTAGTGCGCGAGCGATAATCTTCGCCCCTCTGTCGTGACCGTCGAGGCCAGGTTTTGCTACGAGAACACGAATAGGTGGCGATAGATTGAGATCGTCGTTGGTCATAGGGTTCTAAATTTCCACCCTATTTGTCTGCTGGTTCCAGCGTACTCGTCTGCCTTTCTTCACAGAGATGTTGGCCATTTGTAAGACCAATGCTGACTGGAAACCCGTTTCTACTGGGGCGGCTGGCGTCTTACGGCTAACCACAGACTCTATAAAGTTGTTGACATGGTCTATGGTTGCCTGGCGAAACCCGCCACGCTGATCCTTATCTAGGATAGGTTCATCTGGTGCGGACTTCGGAAATACTCTTAGCATTTCGCGTCCGATATCCATACGTGCTTCATCACCGTCGTACGAGTTAAGTTGATCGGCACGCATGGCGTACTTCATAGCAGAATAATTAATAGTGAACACAGCCATAAAGTCTTCAGGGTACTCCGCTGTTACTATCCACGATTCCGGTAGATCCCCACTGGTGCTGTGTCCAGAACAAGCCGAAGCATTCACTGCAGAAGGATAGCCAGCATCCATGATCATATGTATCGAATCATAGATATGGGCGCCCTGGTCAATCACGATGCCACCACCGTAGTCTGACCAATTGCGCCAGTCGAAAAATCGCAATGGATCCTTGGCAACCTTAGGCGCCGGCCCTAGCCACTGTTCCCAGTCAATGGGTCCTGTAAATTTACTGGCAGGTGGACTTAGGCGGTTGTTGAGCCAGTAAGTGCGTACCATGCGCACGGTGCCCAACTTGCCGGCGCGGCGCAGATCACGTGCCTCTTGGTAAAGGTTGTAGCTTCGACGCTGCATGCCAACTTGGACAATTTTTCCAGATTCTTGCTCAGCACGGATCATATCCACGCCTTCTTCTGGTGTATGGCAAAGGGGTTTTTCAAGGTAAACATCTTTACCTGCGGCCAAAGCGTCAAGAAGCATACGGTGGTGTTGGTGTTCTGGTGTTGCGATAAGAACGATATCGATTTCTGGATCGTCGAGCAATTTTTTGTAGTTGCGGTACGCCTTGGTTCCAGCCCCTGCACTGGAGAGTCCTTTTTCTAAATTCGGCTCGTAAATATCGCAAACAGCTTTTGTTTTGACACGAGGGTTCTCAGCAAAATGTGTCATCACGCGCCGGCCACGGCCGCCAGCACCGATTAGTCCTAGGTGCAATGTTTCTGCCGGACTTTGTGCTAATGCAGCACCGCTGCCAGTCATCAGAAAGATACGTCGATTCATGTGGAAAACCTCCGAAAAATAACAAGTCTTTGATCGTTTCAACGTCTCGCAAATTGTGAGCTGAGAACACACCTACAACATTTTGCACGCTCGCAGTAAAACCTCTTGAGTGATCAGATCATGATCCACAGAGTAATCAGGCTTACCGCCGCGGATGATCGAAGCCATCATGGAAAAATCGGGTTCGTACGGCGCCAACCGTTTATTTTCTATCTCGATCGTTTGGGACCCTTTTTTGTAGGGTCCGGCGGCATGTGCCAAGTCGAAATGTACCCGTAAGTTTGGGAAAAACGGTCGCACTGTTGCCGTGCCTTTGGTGCCTGAAATCTGAAATGTGCGGTAGCGGTTTCCATTCGGTCGTTGTGCGGCAATATATACTTCAGCCAAGGCATGATCGTACTCAAACACGGCCAATGTGTTATCTGCCAGATTATCCGGAACATTTGAATCGTGACGGATCCAACTTGTAATATTTTTAGGTTTGCCGAGAAGGGCTACGATACGATCGATCATATGGGATCCAAGATCGAACATCATTCCGCCAGGGTAGGCAGCGTCATAGTTTCGGGCATCTTGCCCGAGTGGTTTGTCAATCGTTGCGCGGACCATATAGATGCTTCCTAGCCATCCCTCTCTCGCTGCTTCAATGGCCTTCTGCATAGCCTCGTGATAACGCCACTGGTAACCCATTTGGACCACTAAATTTTTCTCGGTTGCCGTAGTAAGCAACTTTTGAAGTGCGGTCAAGCTGTCACCAGGAGGCTTGTCAAGATGTACGAACTTCCCTGCTTCAATAGCCTTCTGTGCATATCTGAAGTTCAGGTTGTTACGTACATCTGATTCGACGGCAATTAGGCGGATAGAATCATCGTCAAGCATCTCGCGTTCGCTTAGACTTCTAACACCTTGGTAAGTTTCGTGTGCCCAAGACTGTTTTGGGTCAGGCTCACAAATACCAACTAGTTCAAAGTCATCCATACGACGCAAGGTTTCAACTTTGCCTCGTGCATGGCCATGACCAATACCCCACACAGCTGCTCGGATTTTGGTTGGCGCTGCAGTGGATTTCATAGTTCCTATCGTCGAAGCTAATAGGAAGGCACGACGCCCTAGAACATTGTCTGAATTTGGCATGCTTTGGATTGTAGCAAGGGTTTGTAGATCTTAGGAATCTATGTTACGTTTGTTGGAGTTCTGTGGGAGGTGACAGTTGAGATGGTGCGAGAAAGATGATGGTTGACAATATGACACTTAATCTACTGCGTATTGTGACGGGTTTTCTGTTGCTTCAGCACGGGATGCAAAAGCTATTCGGTCTTCTTGGACGTGAAGCAGTAGCGCTGAACTCACTCAGTGGAGTTGCAGGAGTGCTGGAATTTTTTGGAGGGGCAGCTATCTTGATTGGCTTAGCAACGCGCCCGATAGCTTTTTTGCTTTCGGGACTGCTTGCCGCGGCTTATTTCATGGCCCATGCGGGGGAAGGTTTTTGGCCAATCCAAAACGGTGGAGAGTTGGCTGCTTTGTATTCGTTTGTATTCCTTTATCTCTCGGCGAGGGGTGGCGGCGAATTCTCAATTGATGGGTGGTTAAAGACCCGAAGATAACCCCCTAAACAGCCTGGGCTAGATCGACGTTGCATATGCCAGGGCATGTTCTCTGCCCTGTGCATTCTGCACGTACCAGCTTTTCTTTTCGGCCTATTTTTTCTTCTTTTCTGCTGCGAAAACGGTTTGAAAATGCCAGGCGACATGAGCAAAACAGGCCAAGCTTAGCACCAGACTGACTAGAAGCAAAAAAATCGTGTCCAGCGAAGCAAATACTTGACCGCCGACAACTAACCACCCAGTGATGGCCAGACCTGCCAGGCCGAGCAGCAGGCAGAAAAGGATTCCTATGAGCGTTTTTCCCATCTTTCACTTACTCCAAAGTTAAAACCACTTACCTACATTCTCTGGTATACCGCCTTGTCGTGCAAGCGACATGAATTTCTAGATCCATTAAGAATGAGCTTTTCAATCAAACACGAAGTGTAGCAACGAACGCAGATCGAGCCAGGCCTCACGTTTGCGATCTTGTGCGTATGGTCGCAATAGAAACGAGGGATGATAAGTTGGCATTACTGGAATATCTTGCCATTTTTGCCATTTTCCTCGCAGCTTGGTAATTCCTGTGTTTGTTTTCAGAACGAATTTTGCCGCCGTGCCACCCAGTAAACAGATAGCTTTGGGTTGAATTGCCTCCAATTGCTGCTCGAGAAAGGAACCGCAAGTCTTCATCTCTTCTGGCTCAGGGGTGCGGTTGTTAGGAGGGCGGCATTTAACGACATTGCAGATGTATACATCAGCACGGGAGATTTTAATTCCTTCACGCTGAGCGGTCTTGTTAATCATTTGTGTCAACAGTTGTCCAGCACGACCGACGAAAGGCAGTCCTTGATTATCTTCTTCGGCTCCTGGTCCCTCACCGACGAAAACTACCTTAGCCTGAGGGTTGCCACTTCCGAAGACAATCGTATTGCGGTCTTGATGTAGCGGGCATCGAGTACAACCTATAAGTTCAGTTTCGATTTGCGTAAGAACTGTGAGAGGGTTAGCTCGAGGTGTTACGTCAGTCGTCGTTTTTGCGTTAGGTAATCTAGCAGAGAGGTCTTCACGGATCCGATCAGATTTCTCTTCTAGTGTCTTTTCGGACAAGTAGACTTCCTTAACCCCTAGGTCGTGGAAAAAACGAAGGTGTTCAAAAATAGGATTTGACATCTTTTTGCTGTGTCAGATGTTTCTGAAAGTATGCCCTATGCAGCAAACTACTGCCGTGATAGCTAGTATAGTCTCTCTTCGTCGAGACGCTTTCGCCGATAAGGTTTTTCGAGGTACTTGCGCGCCTCGTCTTGCGCTCCCTGAGTATTGTCGCGTGTACGGACAGCAAGTTGATATTCGTTGACGGCACGTTCTCTTTGCCCAGTAATATCAAAAATCTTGCCAAGGTTGATATGAGACCAAACTAATGTCCACTCCATGCTTTGATCGCCATTGAGTGATTCCCGGAATTCGTTCGCTGCCGATTGGTAGTTGTTTTGCAAAAGGAAAACTTCACCTATTCGGTAATGTGCCAGTGAGCTGTACTTATTGACCTCGAGGGCTTTTTGGTAGTTGATTAACGCTTCATTGTAGTAGCCCAGTTCAACTAGCTGTTCACCTTTGCGAATCTCTACTCGAACACGGATATTTTCATCAAAACGTAAAAGCCTATTTTTGGGGTCGAGAATTACGCGTTGTGGTTTCCCAAACGTATCAATTATGTAGTCTGAGGATGCCCCAAACACATCGACAGTTTCATACTCCGGTTCACCCTCAGTTTCCACTTTCAACTCGACGGGCATACGAAACGTGTCCATGTCCTGTCTGATCTTTCCAATTATACGGAAACCTTCACCTTCGCCCAGCCGGTATACGGTGTATTCTTGAGAAAATTCCGGTGTTTCTCGCGATTCAGTCCATTGGATGAAAAATGGTTCAAGATCTTTGCCGCTGACTGCCTCCGCAGTGTCTCGAAAGTCATTAGTTGACATCGTTTTCCATGCATAGTTTCTGATAAAGTTTGCCAAGGTTCGCGAGAATACCTCGTCGCCCAGCATCCAGCGCATCATGTGGAGAATCATTGCACCCTTATAGCCAGCTAGAGCATTGACCTCTTGTGAAAATTCTCCCAAACGGCCTGACTGGATTAGAGGAATGTCATTGTAGGTCAGTGCATTGATACGGATTGTCTCAACCATCGGGTCGAAACCCGTTACGCCATCTCGTTCTTCGACGAATAACATTGCCGAGTAAAGCGCCATGCCATCACTGAGCCAACTATGATTTCGGTTACCTGGAGAAGTCAGGACGCCCCACCACTGCCGAGCTACCGTCGAACCTAGTAACTGCCAATTGATCTCTTTTGTCAAAGCATGAGAACTCAGAAAAATGATCCCAGGAGCAACGTACCCAGCGGGGGCGAGATCACCGATCTCGACTAAAGTCAGAGATGTTGAATACGGTGCTAAAAATCGATCGGTAAAGAACTGTACGATGGCCCCAACAGCTTCTCCGTAGAGTTGGGATTTTTTTTGGTTGACTGATGAAAAGTACAGTTTGGTTGTTGTCCCATTGCTTTTGATACTAGCTTCGTCGCTTGAAACCACCGCGATACTCCCTGGAAAGGATTCACGTGAGAATTCGAATGAGTGGGTGACTTTGGCTTCTTTCTTTTCTGTAGTCGACAACCCACTAGCAATTACCCTTAATTCGGGATCCACAGTGACTTGTATGTTGGCTGCGAATCGGTCTTGGTTGTAACCGTTCACCGGGAACCAACGTGCGGGATACAACAGGTAAGCACGCGTGGCTTCTATTGTGGCCAAGTCATACCCTTCGACCGGTGAATCACTTGTTCCATCAAGCTGACCTTCGTAGAAGAAGGTTACCTTTGTTGTTTCTTCCGGTTGTAACGCCTCTGGAAAACTTAACTGTAAAGTAAAGTTTTGGCCATAACGGATTGCCGAAATTTCAAAACCCTTGTCATTTTCAACGCGACTAACATTGAGTGCATTATGTAACTCGAAAATAACTCTGTTTGTTTTCTCGTGAGGGACGAAATGAACACTAGCTCGGGCTTTGAGTGTTTTAGTTGATAGGTCAATATCAGCTGTGATGTCGTAGTAAGAGACGTCAATGTGGGGCCGTTCTATCTGTGCTTCTGCTGTCCCTGAAAATGTAGTAATAATGAAACCGATGAACGGTATTACCACCAAAAGCCGGCCGTTTAACCAGCGCCATCTGTCAGTGTGCAAACATCCTCCTATATGAGTTCGCTGTGAGACTTGAACGTTGTACATATCACCTCCGCCGCTCTCTCAGCTGCAGGCTGCGATGTTTTGAGACTGTTGCTGATCTCCTCTAGCTCTTGTCGCATCTTTTCGCATTTTTGCCTGTTATCCAGTAGCTTTTCAACCTCAGTGGTCAATCGCTCTGCTGTACAATCTCTCTGGATCAACTCCTGCACAATTGGACGTCCTGCGAGCAGATTCACCATGCTGTAGAAGGGGACGTCGACCAGTAACTTGCCAACCAACCAGGATGCTGTCGTCACCCGATAGAAAACGACCATCGGTGTCCCTAAGAGCGCAGCTTCCACCGTGATGGTCCCGCTGGCTGCCAATGCCAAGTTGGCATATCTGAGCGCGTTTTCTGTTTCGCCTTCAATTATATGGACGGACGGCTCGTCAATATGTTTCTCAAAAAATGCCTTTCCGGTTGTTGATGATGCTGGCAGTACAAAGTTAAGTCGGCGATTTTTCTGTAGCTGCTGTACTGCTCCCAACAATGGTTTCAAATGACGTGTAGCTTCACCTCGGCGACTTCCTGGCAGTAATGTGATTAGTGGAATTTTATCGTCGAGATTATGGTTTTGAAAAAATTTTTCGCGAGAAATTTTTGCTTCCACGTTACATTTAAGCGGATGGCCAACAAAACTTGCTCGGACACCATTTTCTCGAAAGTATTTTTCCTCAAATGGGAAAATACATAGCAGATTATCGATAAATTTTCGTAGCAGTCGTAGCCTTCCCTTTCGCCAGGCCCATACCTGGGGAGCCACGTAATAAAAAATTGGAATGCCTTGACGTTTCAGCTTTCGCGCCAGTCGCAAATGAAAGTCTGGAGAATCTGTGAGAATTGCCATTGACGGGCGTTCACCTTGTGCCGCACAAACAAGACGATTAAAAGCTCGGAACACGCGAGGGATATGGGCAATAACCTCAAAAATTCCAACAACTGCAATTTCTTCACTTCTAACGACAGCTCGCACGCCAGCGCCTCGTAGTTGTTTACCTGCACAACCAAAGAACTCGGCAGCTGGAAAGCGCTTTCTAAGAGCTCTGACTAATTCAGAGCTATAGCGATCTCCCGAGGCTTCGCCAGCTGAAACTAGAATTTTCATTGGGTGAAGTTCAGTGTATCGAATGCCGTTGTCGACGATTTACTGCATCCTCATGAGGTGGCAGTCTAAGTCATAACAACGGCAACAAAATTGCAGCTACCTGAGTAAGTACGTACCCCGTGATTCCCATGATAGCCAGTTGAGGCGTCCAGGTTTGGAGTGCTTCCACCTCTGTGAGGCCCGACATTTGTTTGTAGACCCAAAATCCGCTGTCGTTCATCCATGAAAAAAGTTTGCAGCCACACCCAATGGCACATGCAATGTAAACAGGGTGAAACGGTGGCGGTGAAGAAATTACAATTGGGGCCATTATGGACGCGGTTGTGATCATGGACACAGTGCCAGATCCCTGTGCAATTTTAAGTAGACTGGCCAGCAAGAAGCTGAGGAGTAGCATTGGCACCCCAAATTCCTGTGATGCGTCCCCTAGAGTCTTACCCACTTCCGCTTTCACTAGCATGCCACCGAATGCTCCGCCTGCTGCAGTAATGAGGATGATTAAACCTCCACTTGCTAGTGCTCTCTCAATTGGTTTTGATAATTGAGACAGTGTGTATCCTTTCTGAGATGCCAGTAGGTAGATTGAAACTGCTGCTGAGGCGAGTAATGCCAGGTTGGGATTTCCCAGAAAAGATGTAATGCTTGCCATTCCGCTTTCTTTCGCAAAGGTAGAGACAACTGTATTTGAGGTAATTAACAGGACTGGCAATACGATAGGTAGCATTGACATAAAGAAGCTAGGCAGTTCTTTTTCTTCGCGGGAAGCTAATTTTTCAAGTTCACTCAACGACAGTCCAGCAGTTTCACGTAGGGGTACATTCATGACCCTGTCGCGGTTTCGCGCAAAGAGCCAACCAACAAAGGACATTGGTACTGCAAGACAAGCCCCGACAATGATCATTACACCTAGGTCTATTCCTAGTATTGCGGCCATAGCGAGGGGGCCGGGAGTAGGAGGAACCATGCTATGCGTCACCGCCGCACCGGCTGTGATTGCCATTAAAAACAGAAGGTAGTTTTTACCAGCTCGGATCCGCATTGCACGAGCTAATGGAACCAAAAGGTAAAAGACAGTATCGAAAAAAACCGGCACCGATAGAACATAGCCGCTTGATACTAAAGACAGGGACGCGTTCCTGTCTCCCGACATACGAACGAATACTCGTACAATTTTGTCTGCGGCTCCACTCTCCATTAAACATTGTCCGATTAGGGCGGCCAGAGCGATTACAATCCCTATACTTCCAGACACTTTTCCAAATGTGCTGGCAACCTCAGGCATAACATCACCGAGTGCAATTTTTGAGGAAAGTAGGCCTACAACCGTTGCAGCTGTGACCAGCGCAATAAAGGCGTTAATCTTGAGACGCAGGATCAGTAAAAAAACAGTAGCGACGGCTACCAGTAAAACTACAATCGGGTGGATCTCCATGGGTGAGCATTATTGCCCATTGCATCGGGTTCTGTCTACCATCTATGCGGCTAAAATGTATAAACATCATCGAAGTCAGTTCTAATTGATGTAGCGGTGTAATTTTGATTTACAGAAACTGCGCAATATTTTCTGGTCAGTTTGAGGCTTAGTGAAATCAACATTCAGAGCTGTTTCGAACCAATTTGCGCTAACTTGTCAAACCCAATCGCTTAAGTAGAGCGGTTGGATCAGGATCACGACCCATAAAATCACGGAATAGAACAGCCGGATCCTGACTATCCCCTCGTGACAGAATTTTGTCGCGAAAATCCATGCCAACTTCACGGCTAAAAATGTCTACATTTGCGAACCGTGTGAAGGCGTCGGCATCAAGAACTTCTGACCACTTGTAAGAGTAGTAACCAGCGGCATAGCCGACGGGACTTGAGAACAAGTGTGTGAATGCTGTGATCATTGTGTGTTCTGGTGGTAGTGTGACTGGTGAAAAAGAATTCAATATGTCGAAGACATAGGGCATTAGTTCACACTCGTGGCTGTAATCGATATGGAGAGCGAGGTCAACGGTTCCGAAACTGAGTTGGCGCATTTGAGCAGTCGCGGACCGAAAATTTCTCGCACGCTGCATTTTTGTAAACAGGGCATCTGGTATAGGTTCGTTGGTTTTCCAGTGTTTAGCAAATAGATCCAATGATTTTCTTTCCCAGCACCAGTTCTCCATAATTTGGGAAGGTAGCTCAACAAAATCCCACGCAACATTGGTTCCGGCAAGACTGCGAACCGATACTTCGCTCAACAAGTGATGCAGGAGATGTCCAAATTCATGGAAAATCGTTTCAACTTCACGGTGGGTCAATAGCGCCGGCCTATCAGACAAGGGTGGGGTGAGGTTGCCACAAATAAGACCCAGGTGGGTTTCGAATTCGCTGTCTGGGCCAGCGGTGATAAAGGAATCCATCCACGCACCGTCGCGCTTATTTTCACGTGGGAAGAAGTCTGCGTAAAACGAGCCCAATGCATGCCCGTCAGCGTCATATACCGTGTAGTAGGAGACCGAAGAGTCCCAGGTGGGGACTCCTGAAACAGGTTCGATTTGAATCTCGTAAAGCTTGTGCGCTAAATTGAAAAGACCTTTATTTACAGCTTCAAATGAGAAATACGGGCGCAGATCTTCTTCGTCAAAATCGTACTGTGTCTTGCGTAGTTTTTCTGCGTAGTAAGCAATATCCCAGATCGCAAGATCGGGAGCGTCGAGTCCTTCTGTAGCTTCATAGAAAGCCTTGAGTTCTTGTTTGTCAGTCTCAAAGTCAGCACTGGTTTTTTTTCTGAGTGAGGAGATAAATTGCTTTGCTTGGCCGCCACTGCCTGCCATACGGTCTTCCAATACCAAGTCTGCAAAGTTTTGGTATCCAAGCAGTAGTGCTTTTTCGTGTCGCAATCTCAGGATGTTGCCGATGATCTCACGATTGTCGAACTTTCCGTCTGCTGCCCGTGTTGTATAAGCTCGGTATATTCGCTCGCGAATGGTTCTGTCGTCAAGATAAGTTAAGACTGCAATCAGGCTAGGTTGCTGAAGCGTAAATCGCCAGCCCTCAACGTTCTTTCGTTTGGCGCTTTCGCGTGCAGCTGCGATTGCTCCTGCTGGCAATCCAGCCAATTCTTGTTCGTCGGAGATGAATAATTCAAATTCATTTGTCGCATCCAAGACGTTCTGCGAATATTTTGTAGTCAATTTTGTCAACTCGACATTTATTTCGGAAAGTCGTTTTTTCCCGACCGTATCGAGCTCTGCACCGTTTCTTCGAAATTCAGAGATGGTTTTTTTGAGAAAACGAGCCTGGGTTTCTGGCAACGTTTTTGCTTCTTCGCTAGCTGCATAAGATTTCAGCTGTTTCCACAGTTTTTCGTTCAATGCAATGGAGGAGTAAAACGCACTAACTTTTGGTTGCACGGCGTTGTAGGCTGATCGCAAATTTGGCTCGGTTGCAACTCCTTCGAGATGTCCAACAATGCCCATGGCATACCCCAAGTCATGCGTAATTTCTTCCAGGGCAGTGAGGGTGTTGCAATATGTTCGATCCTTGCTGCTCGAAGCTAGACTTGCGAGGCGTTTTTCTGCTTCTTGCAGTAGTTGTTCAACGGCCGGTTCGACATGTTCCGGTCGGATGTTGTCAAAAGGAATGCGAAAGACTTTTGTGACAAGTGGATTGGAAGGGTTTTTAGCAGTCATATCTAACTTAAGTTTATGAAGAAATGCTAACCGCCAGTGTATCTCCAATAGAGAAATCAGATTGATTGAGTTGATCAGCTCTTGAGCCATTTCCCGAGCAGGCGACGCATTTTTTCTGGATCTAGGCCAGTCTCAACTGAAAGAGCTCCACCAGCGCCGGCACCTGTATAGATCATTTGCGGCCAATGAAATTCTTTTTCGATCTTGTGATGGGGCACCAATTCCCCTTGGGAGTCCTGAGGATTCAGCACGAGTACTTTGCGTGGTGCTAATGTGGCATAGATATCGCTAAGGTCATATTCACCAATCACACCGGGCAAGAAACTGCCAAAGGGGTGCTTGGTCAGAGGGTCATCAGCGAGACTGCGGAACGAAATAGGTCCCCCAACTGCGATCAGGTGACTGACGTGTGGATCTAGTGCGGCTGCGTGTGCGGCCACCAAAGCACCCGCACCTACGCCCGCGACCAGCCACCGCAGATGTCCACCGCGGTTACTTGCCGAAGCCAGTAGATCCTTTATTCGCTGACCGAGCAGTGGTCGGCCAGTCTCTACACCACGATATGCGAAGAAGTCCTCTCGTGAGTAAGGAGAGCTAATGATGGGTAAACTAGGTTCACTCTCACCCCATCCACGAGGGTCCAATGCTATTACACCGTAGCCAGCTGCCATCAGTGGATCAATCACTCCTCGTCTTACAACTGGGTCATCCTTGCCCCGGTCGGCACAAACAAATGCTATTCCTCGCGCAAAAGCCTCCATGCCGTATACACGATTGGGCACAACTATACCTGCTTCTGGTCGGAAGTGTCCGACTTTGGTAATACGGCGAATCTTGTTAACAATTTTGTTCCGATAAATCTCTATCGTGTGGAGATTTTCTGGAGAAGGGTAATTTTCAGCACTATCGCGAACTTGTCGCTTATTAATGGTAAAAATGGTTTCTGCACCGAAGAGGTTGGCAACTTGGCCAGTCGGAGTGCAGTGAAGGTCCTGTTCACTAAATGTGTCGAACATATCATGAGATGTCCTGATGACATCCTGGTTATCCATGCTGAACTCTCCAGTCAACCAACTAGAGATGGCAGTACTGAGCGCAGGACCCAACGTGTGACTATCTTTGGTCTCAACTAGTTTGACCCTACTGTCTACCCCTAGGAGCGAATAGATTCGAGATATCTCACGAAACACGGAGCGTGTTTCCTCTACTGACATAGATCCGCTGGTCAGAGAACCTATCATGATTGGCCTTGGAGCTAGGGCGGCCAGTAGCTCGGGGTGGTCTATGCCATTTTGAAGTGTTCTGGTGTAGACTTGCTCAGGATTAACTGGCAGCTGAGTTGCCACCCTTTGGCGAGAGGTCATCAAAACTGCGGAGATGTAAATGATTGCTTTAATGCGTGGCTCTAATGGCGCTACCCGTAGAGTTTCCTCACCTCCGTTTGCAATGCCTGCCATGGCAATCCGGTGTACGTCAATATCAGGACGTGTCTCAAGATAATCAATTGCTCGAATGGCATCCCAGATGCGATAGTCCATTAGGTTGTTGCCGAGTAGGTAGCACTGATTGCCAAGTGCGCGTTGTTCTTCGATTACACTATCCACCATGGCCACATTCTGATCAGGGTTCCACATTTGCCTACGTTCTCCCAAAGTAATGGGATCCCACGTGAGTACTGCAAAACCAGAAAGTGCCAAACGTGTGCAGAATTTTTGGACTGCTTTTGCGGCTTTGCCGGCTCTGTCAGAACCAGGCGAGAAGACGACAGTTGGTAATAGGCCAGTCGCTTTAATCGGTCGATAGAAATTAGCCGTCACATAGAAGCGCGGGCGACTTTCGTAGATCAGTTTTTCGACTGCAACCCCAGACCCTTTAAGAGTCTCTATGTGGCGAGTGTTCAATGGGTTCTGATGGAGTTGAGACTTATTTTTTAAAGTTGATGTTGCACTAATACGCTTCTGTAGCTGTACTAATTCGGCTGGCGAAGATAACGACTCTAGATAACGCTTGCGACGTTGATCCAACAGCTCGAGGTAATCGAGAGTGTATTCCCACATCATCGAATCTAACCCCAAAACAGCCTCTGGTGAGGCATGAGCAATACCCGTGCCGAGTGCACTGAACAGAATTTTTCGTCGTGAAATGAAAAAGCCCACGGAAAGAGATCAAAGAGTTGAACTTTCGGGAAGAGGAGTAAAACCGAAGTCCAAGAGACTATTAATTAAGTGCTAGTCCACTCTTCCTCCTATCTACCGAAAGGGACCTGTCCCGTCTGAGAGACGGAATCCCTTTACACTTCCTGCCATCTTCATGCTCGCGTGCAGGAGAAAGCGCCGGCGTGTTCGATGTTAACGTGTGAGTGGAACTAAGGCTAACTGGTACATCTTCCACTTGTAGTTGATCTAAACACGTATCGGTTTAGGATCATCCCCTGCGAATTGACTCTCTAGGTCATACATTTCCTGGCAAACGATGCAAAGTGTTGTCCATGGAACTGCCTGGAGTCGCTTAGGGTTGATGTCCTCGTCGCATTCACTGCAAATACCGTATTTCCCGGTTTCAATCAAATTCAGTGCGGTTTCAACCGCGCGCCTCATCTCAAAGCTGGTATTGATTGTTGTTACGGCTAGGTCCAGGTCGGCTCTAGACTGCATTTGGTCCACGGGGTCACTCAGACGTTCCGCTATTAAATCATCTTTTCTAGATGTTGACCCCTGCAGTTCTGCCAACTTTCGGTGCAGTTTCTGCTGAATCTTTTCCTGTTCACGCTTCTTGCTCTTCATCACTTTACTTTCTCCAGTCTGAGAACTTCACTCAGACACTCTACAAATATCACCCACTTAGCAGTGGGTGCGCCATTTTCTTCGACGCTTCTCGGTCCATGTTGGTTACAAAAAAATTACGAGAAAACGAGAATCTCTAGGGTCAGCTCTAAAGCCTACGTCTAACTTGGCGGAAGATGCCCACCATCATGGACATCGTCAGGCGGCCCGTTTGGGTGTTTTGCCTACTGGGATGGTAGGAGCAAACCAGATCGGGCAACCTGTCTCCCAGATTATACAGTTTTCCGTGTCGAAAAGGGTAGTCAGAACGTTTTTTAATCAAATTTTTATATTGGAGTACTGACAGGTAAGCACCTAGGGCCAAATGCCCTAGCGCCACGACAATACGTACATTGGGTAATGTTTCCAGTTCTCGTGCCAGAAATGGGCTACAAGCGCCGAATTCCTCACGGGTAGGTTTGTTGTCTGGTGGTGCGCAGCGGGCGGCAGCCGTGATGTAACAGTCCTTAAGTCGTAAACTATCATCCCGGGTAGTTGCTTCGGGTTGAGATGCGAAACCCGTGGCATAAAGTGTGCTGTATAAAAAATCCCCTGAGCTGTCTCCAGTAAACATGCGACCAGTTCGATTCGCTCCGTGTGCGCCAGGAGCAAGCCCGATTACAAGCACTCGAGCGTGTGGATCACCAAATGAGGGAACCGGACGACCCCAGTATTCCCAATTGCGATAGGCTCTGCGTTTGATTCTGGCCACCTCTAGGCTGTGCGCACGAAGACGCTTGCATTTTGTGCAAGCTTCAATCTCGTCTTGTAGCTGACACAAGGAATCGACAACCGTCATAAGTAACTCCGGAGCCTTTCTTCCAAGTTCTTCAGTTCTATTTTAGCGACCATTGAATGGTTTTTGGGTGGAGAGTATAAAGCAGCCCCAGCCGTTGACGCCAATATTAGCAATACTAAGTAATAAAATATTAGTTACTTATTATAAAGTAATATAAATTATTATTGACATATAGTTGTTTTGTGTTGTATTCTGTTGAGCATGGATAGAGTTTGAGAGGGAGAATCAAAATGAACATCATCTCGTACAATGCTAGGCAGTTAGTTCCTTGGAGTGATTTTGACCATATGTTCAACGGACCATATTTTGAAACGAACAGCGAAAATACTTGGTCCGCAACTGTGAACATCCAGGAAGACGATAAAGCAATTGTGTTAACAGCCGATTTACCAGATGTCGCCGATGAAGATTTGGACGTCAAGGTCGAAAAAGGTGCGCTCATATTGCGAGCAAAACGTCAGCCGGAAAAAGAGTCACAAGAAAAAAGATTTCATTGCCTTGAACGGGCGTATGGATCTTTTCATCGGAGTTTCAAACTGCCGGAAAACGTCAACACTGAAAAGATCGAGGCGAGGTATGACAAAGGAGTGCTTTGGGTTACTTTGCCGAAACGACCCGAAAAGAAAAATAGAAGCCGCCAGATTCGAATTCACTAGGGAGGTGACCATTGATCCGGTGTGTGTGAGTTGCTTCATCTTACGCACACCGTTGTTAATTTTGTGGGAAGTGTTAGATGGTGGTCAGTGGTATCACTAAACAACAACAGGGACAACAGGGCATGATTCACTTTGACAAATTGACGCAAAAGGCCAGTGAAGCAGTGAGGCAATCGCAAACCCTGGCCACGGATAGCGGACATCAACAATTGTTCCCCGTGCATTTGTTGATTGCTTTGATCGAGCAAGAAGATGGTGTTGTCCCGACAATACTGTTGAAACTGAATGTTCAGCCAAGTGTTCTGGTTACTGCTACGCGGGAGAGTTTGCGAACGTTACCACAAGTTACAGGTGTAGGGTTACAAGGGGAAATATATCTCTCTCCATCGCTCAGGGAAACCTTCCAGCTTTCTCAGAAAGAGGCAGAGAGATTCAGCGATGAGTTTATCTCAACCGAGCATTTGCTGCTTGCTGTTAGTCGCCTTAAGCATGATTTAGCTTCAAGTCTTTTAGTAAAAGCCGGCGTGAGTCATGAAGCGATTCTGCAATGTTTGGCAGAAGTGAGAGGCTCACAGCGTGTTACTGATCCCAACCCAGAGGATAGGTACCAGGCGCTTGAACGTTATGCATTTGATCTCACCGAACAGGCACGACGGAGCGGTCTAGATCCGGTGGTAGGTCGCGACGAAGAGATCAGGCGGATCGTGCAGGTACTGTGCCGTAGAACTAAAAACAACCCAGTGCTGATTGGTGAACCTGGTGTTGGAAAAACCGCCATTGTCGAAGGTCTTGCTCAACGCATCAATGTAGGCGATGTCCCTGAAAGCCTCAAGAATAAACGCCTAATGAGGTTAGATTTGGCTTCAATGGTTGCTGGCACCAAGTTCCGCGGCGAGTTTGAAGATCGCCTCAAGGCCGTATTAAAAGAAATAGAGGCTTCGAAAGGTGAGGTAGTCTGTTTCGTAGACGAACTGCATACCCTCATCGGTACCGGGTCAGCTGAAGGTTCCATCGATGCTGCGAACATACTCAAGCCAGCATTAGCTCGAGGGCAACTACGATGTATAGGTGCAACCACAATCAACGAATATCGTAGTTACATCGAAAAAGATGCGGCACTAGAACGACGTTTCCAGATCGTTTCTGTTTCTGAACCGGGTGTTGAAGATGCTTTAGCCATTCTCCGCGGACTCAAAGAAACCTACGAAATTCACCACAGCGTCCGTTACAAAGATTCCGCACTTGTCGCAGCTGTCAATTTATCCGATCGCTATGTCAGCGACCGCTTTCTACCTGATAAAGCCATCGATCTACTGGATGAGGCAGGCGCCGCACAGCGCATGCAGATCGATTCGGTTCCTGTTGAAGTCGACCAAATTGACCGCAGAGTGATGCAGTTGAAAATTGAAAAACAGGCGTTACAAAAAGAATCCGATAAGGCATCAAATGAGCTCCTCCGTTTGATTGAAGACAAGCTTGAATCTATGCGTTCCCAAGCCACACAACTCCGTAATCGGTGGCAGAAAGAACGCAAGAGTATCGCAGAGGTTCAATCCTTGAAGGAACGCCAAGAAAAACTCCGAACAGAACAAGAAGATGCCGAGCGTCAAGGTAATCTTGAACGCGCAGCTGAGATACGTTACGGTGAGCTCGTCGAACTCGCGAGGGAGTTAGAAGAAGTTACGCATCAGCTTGAAAAAGAGTTAGGTGATTCTAGTTTGTTACGGGGAGAAGTTGGCGAAGAAGATATTGCACGCATTGTCGCTAAGTGGACCGGCATTCCGGTAACACGAATGCTCGAGGGTGAAATTCAAAAGCTTGTTCACATGGAGAAACGCCTCCGTGAGCGAGTTATCGGGCAGCATGAAGCTTTAACACATGTTTCGAACTCTGTGCGGCGTAATCGTGCTGGATTGAGCGATCCATCGCGTCCGATCGGAACTTTTATTTTTATGGGACCGAGTGGTGTCGGGAAGACGGAGTTAGGGCGTGCCCTAGCTGAGTTTCTGTTTGATGATGAGAAAGCTATGGTACGTGTGGATATGTCGGAGTACATGGAAAAACACTCTGTCGCACGGCTAATTGGAGCACCTCCTGGTTATGTTGGCCATGAAGAAGGTGGCCAACTGACCGAGCATGTTCGCCGGAAACCCTACTCCATCGTGCTTCTCGACGAGATTGAAAAGGCACATCCAGATATTTTTAATGCGTTGTTACAAGTTCTTGACGATGGACGACTGACGGACGGTAAAGGGCGAACGGTCAGCTTTAACAACACGGTTGTCATCATGACGTCGAACATAGCGCCAGCCAATTTTTGCGGGACTAATATTGGTTTTTCCTTGACGCACGACCAACATTATTCTAACCGAGACATAAATCGACTGTTGATGGATGAGTTACGACGGACATTCCGTCCAGAATTTCTCAACCGGATCGATGACGTCATTGTTTTCAACAAACTTAGCAACGAACACCTGAGTCAAATTCTAGAATTACAATTGGTGAGACTACGAGAGCTGCTGATTGATAAAGGTATTGAGATTGAGATTGCCGATTCTGCACAGGATCTTCTGTTACGTGACGGTTACCAGCAGGAATTTGGAGCCCGTCCGCTGCGTCGAGCAATTCAGCGACTCATTCAGAACCCATTGGCCCTGAAGGTCCTCGATGGAGAGTTTTGTGATGGTGATCTCGTGCTGGTCGAGGCGGACAAGAACGGAGCGACAATGCACTTTTCTAAGAGCCATCGAGTTGCTGCCTAATTCTGGCAATATAAACACTATGGTCAGATCTTCTACATTGGAGGTTTTGCAACAATCCTCTCATGGGTGTTTCGGCAGATATTTTTTCTGAACAAGCGAAGACATCGGTACCAGAAAACCTGAAAGCTGCTAAATTCAGTTGTAAATGGCAAATTACAACCCTGGGCGACATTTTCTACAAATTCCAGGCCCAACCAACGTTCCAGGTCGCATCTTGCAGGCGATGTCGATGCCGACGATTGATCATCGCGGACCAGAATTTGCAACCATTGCCCGGGAAGTTTTGACTGGACTGAAAAGTGTCTTTAGGACACAAAATCCGGTAGTCGTTTTTCCTTCCTCGGGTTCGGGAGCTTGGGAAGCTGCTTTCGTAAATACCCTTTCCTCTGGTGACAAGGTATTAGCCTTTGGCGTAGGACACTTTGCGACATTGTGGAAGGATGTGGCCACGAATTTAGGTTTAGGTGTCGAGTTTGTGGACACTGATTGGCGACGAGGAATTGACCCTTCTATAGTTGAGGCAAAGCTGATCGATGACAAAGACCATGCAATACGGGCGGTGCTGGCAATTCACAATGAGACTTCCACTGGAACAGTTAGTGACATTGCGAAAATCCGCCGGGCGATAGATCGTGCTGGGCATCCAACTTTACTTTTTGTGGATGCGATTTCGTCTCTGGGGTGTATCGATCTACATCACGACGATTGGGGTATCGATGTTACGATCTCTTGCTCACAAAAGGGTTTGATGCTACCACCTGGCCTCGGATTTAACGCAATTAGCGAGAAAGCGTTGAAAGCTTCCAAAAATGCTGACTTGCCGAAATCTTACTGGGATTGGTCCCCCATGCTCTCCTTGAATGAAGGTGGTTATTTCCCGTACACGCCTGCGACTAACCTATTGTTTGGATTGCGCGAAGCTCTTCTAATGCTTCAAGAGGAAGGATTAGACAACGCCCTTGCCCGACATAGTCGCCTGGCTGAGGCAACCCGCAGGGCAGTACGTGCATGGGGTCTTGAAATAGTTTGTATTGAGCCTCGGGAATACAGCAATGCTCTAACGGCAATTTACATGCCCGAACATCGAGGAGCAGATGATTTTCGACGGTTAGTTCTTGAGCGCTATAGTGTTTCACTGGGCTCAGGTTTGGGCAAACTCACGGACGCCATTTTTCGTATCGGTCACCTGGGTGATTTCAATGAAGCCATGCTTGCCGGAACATTGTCAGCGATTGAAATGGGCCTAAGGGTTAGCAATACTCCGTTTTCAGCAGACGGAGTAAGGGCAGCCCTAGATTATCTTGTTGCCGAGACTACTTAATGGATGTAGCAATAGGGTTGTAAAACGCAGCTCTATTCTCCGATGGGCCACACAATGGTTTCTTTAGATCACATTGGCATTGGCATTCTAGGTACTGGACGCATTGCAAAGACACTCGGACGCGCACTAGCGGATGCCGGTGAGACTGTTGTTGCAATCGCAGGGCGTGATATTAAACGAACTCAGGCTGCTGCTGCCTTTGTCTCGGATGAGGTGGTAGTTGTTGCACAGAGTGAGTTGCCTAAGCATGCCAACCGCATTCTAATTGCTATTCCAGATTGTGCAATTGATACAGCAGCGGCCGTTTTGGCCGACAGTGGCATGCAAGATGGTATCGTACTTCACACCTGTGGAGCTTTAGGTCCAGAAGCATTGCATTGTCTTACTGACAAAGGTGTTGCCTGCGGAGTATTTCATCCGCTACAAACCGTGCCATCTGCGGAGGTGGGCATTACATCATTGACAGGTATCACTTATGGTATTGCGGGTTCTCCAGCCGCACAAGCCTGGGCGGGGGACTTAGCCAAAAAACTAGCAGGTCAGGCGCTTGTGATTCCAACGGGAGCAACCACTTTGTACCACATTGCTGCAGTCATGGCTTCCAATGCGGTTGTTGGAGTCATTGACATGGCCCGCGCTTTACTGGAGGTGTCCGGTATTGAACGGGATCGTGCGTTACCAGCACTTCAGATCCTTGCCGAAACGTCGGTTCGTAATGCTGCCTCTCTCGGCACAGAAAATGCGCTAACTGGCCCCATTGAGAGGGGTGATGTGAACACCATCGAATCTCATCTTCGAGCACTTGAAGATGTTCCTGGCAACTTTACCGAACTCTATCTCGCCGTGAGTCATCAATTGCTGAACATTGCCCGACTGCGTGGACTAAGTGGAACTGTGGTGTCAGAATTAGAGACAATATTGATGGATAGTAAACCTGATGAGTGAACTAAAGAAGATTCGTGTCCCTGATCTCAAGAAGATGAAGCAGCATGGCGATAAGATTGTCATGTTGACGGCTTATGATGCCACCATGGCTCGGTTAATTGATCAGGCTGGAGTAGATGTATTACTAGTTGGGGATTCTCTCGGCATGGTCATCTTGGGACATAAAACCACGGTTCCAGTGACACTTGAAGATATTTTGTACCATACCAAGGCTGTAGCCCGTGGTGCTAATCGATCACTGGTTGTTGCTGATATGCCCTTCATGACGTATCAAATCAGCATTGAGGAGACGTTAAGAAATGCCACCAGGCTCATCCAAGAAGGTGGGGCTTCGGCAGTTAAAATTGAGGGCGGACGGATGGTCACGGAAGCGGTTCGACGATTGGTGGATGCTGGTATTCCCGTGATGGGACATTTGGGTCTTCAACCGCAGTCCATCCATAAGCTTGGTGCCTTTCGCAAACAGGCTAAGACTGGGGACGCCGCAGAGAACTTATTCGAAGATGCTCATGCGCTGGAAAAATCTGGAGCTTTTGCGCTTGTGCTCGAAGCCATTCCAAAAGAGGTCGCCCGTGAAGCTACTAGTCGACTTCGCATCCCAACGATCGGTATCGGAGCAGGTCCTCACTGTGATGGGCAGGTTCTTGTCAGCTATGATGCCCTGGGTATTTACGACGAGTTTGTACCGACGTTTGTTAAGCAGTATGCTCACCTTGGACGTGATATCAGGGCCGCTGTTGCCAACTATGCGGAAGATATTCGTAAGGGGCGCTTCCCCGAACAAAACAAACCAATTCCCATTTCTGCCAGTAAGCGCCTCGATGCATGAGTGTTCAAGTTATCGATACAATTGACGAGCTTCAGGCACGGGTTGCGTCCACGCGCTTTCTGGAAAAAGTAGTTGGGTTAGTTCCGACCATGGGTGCTTTACACGCAGGCCATGTCGGTCTCATTGACCGAGCGGTGGACGATTGTGACCTGGTGATTGTCAGCCTTTTTATAAATCCAACTCAATTTAATCAACAGGACGATTTTGATCGCTACCCCAGGATTATCGAAGATGATCTTGCTGTGTGTGAGAAGTGTGGTGTAGACATACTGTTCGCGCCAGCAACTGAGGAAATGTACACGGGGCAAGAGTGCACTACTGTTGATGTTACAAACCTAACTGATCATCTTTGTGGGCCCGAACGCCCAGGACATTTTCGAGGTGTTGCAACTGTAGTGGTGAAGTTGCTCAATATCTCCAGAGCCGATCGTGCATATTTTGGTGAGAAAGATGCACAGCAATTAGCCGTTATCAAACGTGCGGTCGAAGATCTCAATATTCCTACGGAGATTGTCCCAGTGCCGACTGTTCGTGAAGATGACGGACTGGCCTGCAGCTCTCGCAACCAACATCTCACTGTTGAAGATCGAAAGAATGCGACGATGCTATATAGGGCACTTGTAGCCGCTAAAGATGCAATTGCAATGGGAGAACAAAATACTGAAGTGGTGACTCGTATTGCTTGTGAGTATTTCAAAAATCAACCTCGTACACGAGTTGAGTACTTCGAAATTGTCGATCCAAGTGATATGCAGCCCCTCAAAGTGATTCAAGGTCCCGTCTGTGTTGCGACTGCAGTGTGGATAGGGCAAACTCGCCTAATTGACAACATTCTTTGTTGTCCCGATAAGCGAGATTAAACGAACACAGTCGATTCACTGATCCTCAGCTTGAACCAACGAAAACCTTTTGTCAGCCTGAGATCATTGCTCAGATTGATTTTTAAGCAGGTACGGCGAGTGTTGTTTGATAGCTCTATTGAATCTTACTGGTACGTGTTATGATGCCTCTAGCAAAGATTGAGCAGTTCTATTTTATTTAGGAGCAATCATGAAACGTCGTCATTTTGTGGGGGGCACACTTGCCGGATTGACTACGGCTGCACTACCGGCGCCAGGCGCGAAATTAAAGTCCGGAGACATACCAAAACGTGTCTTTGGTAAGACCGGGGAAGAGCTCACGATTATTGGCCAAGCGGGTGGTCGTTTTCCTTTAAACACTTTTGAAGAAGCCAAGGCTATTACACGTCGAGCTTATGACCTGGGCATCAATTACTTTGATAATGCGCATAGCTATTGGGACGGACGCTCTGAGGAAGTTTTCGGAGCTGTCTTACCAGAGGTTCGCAATGACGTCTTCATTACTACCAAGTCAACCGATCGCACACGCAAAGGGGCAGAGGCCGAACTGCATCTATCTCTTAAGCGCATGAGAACCGACTATGTGGACTTATGGCAGATTCACTCGGTCAACGCTGATGAAGATCTCGAGAGGATCTTTGCTCCTGATGGAGCCATAGAGGCTTTCATAGCTGCAAAAAAGGCTGGGAAATGCCGTTTTATTGGATTTACTGGACATCATGATCCGGCTGCTCATTTGAAGATGATGGAACTTTACGATGGCTATGACACAATTCTGATACCACTCAATCCGGCCGATCCCTCTTATCTTAGTTTTGAGGAACAGGTTCTACCGAAGGCGGTGCAACTGGGATTAGGTATACAGGGCATGAAAAGTACTGCCAATGCGAAACTATTGCAGATGTTTAACGCGAAAAAATGTATCCAGTATGTATTGAGCCTTCCAATTCACTGTCTCGCAGTGGGATGTACGACACTTGGACAAATTGAAGATGATGCACGTTTCGTAGAAGAGTTCAAACCACTCGCTGCCGATGAGATGGCGCTGATGCGGACCATGGCTCAGACACTTGCCGGGCCAAGGCTGGAAGACTGGAAGCGTGACGTGCTAACGGCTTCCAACGGAGGACGCACCTGGGATTATCTGGGTGCATAAAACATGCTCGGCACACAGATTTCAGGACAAGCTCTCCTGGTATGGCGAGCAGGAGAGTTAGTTAGGTTTTTGGATGGATCTTAAGAGAGTGCCCCATGTCGAATTTTGGAGCCTTCCGGGTTTGAATTAGGTCAGTTTGTTCTGCCATAGCCGAGACTAATAACGGCATAGCGATCGTTGCATCGCAGTAGCAGTTGACCATTTCTGCTCCTTTGGCTAGCTTCCCCCAACTCTGCGACTCCTCGAAAGTACATCCTGATAAACCACCCCAGTGTGGGGCATCTGTGACCACCTGCACACCATAGCGATGACCTGTCTTGTCCTTGTTCATCAGGATGGCAACAACCTCAGTCTGTTGGACGTAGTTCTTCGGTGTTCCACCGCCGAAATAGATCACACCTGTAGCTTTAGAGTCTGCGACTAGGTTGGTGATTTCCAATACATCTCCCATCATGTCAAACATCAGACGATTCTCACCACGATGTCGACTTTCAGCCACACCAATTCCGATGGAACTATCACCGATAGCTGGACAGAATAAGGGCATATTCATTTTGGCGGCCATGCTAACGATGCCATGTTCATCGGCACCAGCTCCAACTTCTTTTCCTAGAAGGTATAGAAATTCGCGAGTCGTGTAGGGTCTAGACTGATCGAGTCGAGCAGCAAAACTGCCGATCCACAGATCGTGTTCACGAAAGCGTACTTCATCTGCCAGAACATCGTACATACGATCGACCATATGGTCACCAAGATTTTCATCGTCCATGTCACTAGACCCTTGGTAGTGGTAAAAGCCTTTGGTTTCGTGAATGTCGTGAAAGAAGTTTGCGCCAGTTGATACCAAAACGTCAATCAGACGATTTTCGATCATAAAACGGACCAGTCGACGCATCCCTGCAGGGATCATTGCCCCAGACATTCCCATCAAGATAGTGCATTCGGGATCTGCAATCATAGATTTCCAGACTTCGAAGGCCCGGCCTAACTGTCGACCCTGGAAGCCAGTTTTGGCCATCTTTTCTAAAATGTGGGAGGTGTTTTTGATGCCTTCAATTTCAAATGGTTCGGTCGGTACACCAAGGATTTCTTCTTTGGAATGGTTCATGGTCAACTGATCGAGTAGGTCACGTCCGGACAGCCAATAATTGACTAAGTGTTATAGAATCTGTGGTCCACATTGTGCCAAACTTCCAGCAATGTTCGACCGACGAAACTTTTCAGCGTGCCTAATAAAAATATTTCCTCGGCTTATCATCATAGCCTGCTCGTCGGTTGTGGTCAGGAGGATACTCTATTCTTGCACGTCGCAACAAATACACCTCAGGAGACATTCAGTTGGTTACGATGTACCAAGTGAGAGCGTTAATTTTGACATTGGTTCTGCCATTCGTTGTGGCACCATTGGTATCTGGCGAACTTCAACCGAATATCATTTTGATTGTCGCCGATGATCTTGGGTTTGGTGATATAGGCCCTTATGGAAGCTCGTCCAACCGAACGCCACATCTTGACCGCTTAGCCCGTGAAGGATTGCGTTTTACAGATTTTCACTCCAATGGTCCGATGTGTACGCCGACACGTGTTGCGCTACTAACAGGACTTTACCAGCAGCGATTTGGTCGTATTTTCGAGTCAGCCTTAGGTGGTCGAAATCAGTATGATAACGGTCTTCCTTTGGCTGCAGAAACTATTGCAGAAGTTTTGCAGGAGTCTGGTTATACGACTGCCATGTACGGGAAATGGCATCTAGGATATCATCCACCCCTAATGCCTTTTCACCAAGGGTTTGACGATTTTCGTGGACTTGCAAGTGGTGGAGGGGATCATCACTCCCACATAGACCGTTCGGGGCGCAAGGATTGGTGGCACAACGATCGGATTGAGATGGAGAGTGGGTACGCGACTGATTTGATTACAAAACATAGTGTGGACTTTATCGAGCACAGTGTTCGAGAAATAGGCCGACCATTTTTTCTTTACATACCTCATTTGGCAATTCACTTTCCGTGGCAAACGCCAGACGATTCTTCCTATCGCATCGAAGGTGGTGATTATTGGGACTTGAGTAAGCTCGGGCGTCACACGACAAAAAACATGGCGTCTAAGGTGAAGCGCATGGTCGAAGCGGTTGATAGTAGTCTGGGACGTATCTTGACAGCGTTGCATGAACAGAATATAGCCGAACAAACTCTGCTCATCTTTACATCTGACAACGGTGGATACATAACCTACCCAGGTGGATTTCACAATATCTCGAGCAACGGGCCACTACGTGGACAAAAGACTGATGTCTATGAAGGAGGACACCGTGTCCCAACTATTGCGTGGTGGCCAGGACGAATCAGGCCGGGAGTCTCAGATGAGATCACAATGTCATTTGATTTGTTTCCAACCTTTGCTGCAACGGCAGGGTTGGGTGCGGCTATTTCAAGCAAGCTCGATGGCGTTAATCTTTTACCGTTATTGCTCGAGGGTGCGCCGATTGCTGCACGAACTCTATTTTGGCGGATGAGAGATCGCAGAGCCGTCCGTCAGGGTCGGTGGAAGTTGGTAGAGCAAGGACTAAGTGCCCCTCAGCTTTTTGATCTGTCTGTTGACATCAGTGAAGTAAACGATTTAGCAACTCAGAGGCCGAGACTGGTAAAAGATCTCCTCGCCAAGCTGGCTGCCTGGGAAAACGAGGTTGAACATTCTTCTGACAGGTGATTATTGAGAACGATTTGCCTAATTTCCAGTCGACCAGTCATTCCTGAACTCGGGATACAGTGTAAGCCCACCACACGCAAACAGAGTTTGGCCGGTAATGTAAGACGCGTCGTCTGATGCCAAAAATGCGAAGACAGAAGCCATTTCCTCGGGCAACCCAGCACGCCCCATGGGAATGTGTGATTCCACACCAGCTCGCTTGCCGGCATCATCTATCCAAGCGGCATTTATTGGCGTCTCAATTGCGCCAGGGCCAACAGCATTTACGCGAATGTTGCGGTCGGCATATTCTAAACCAAGAGATTTTGTAAGATTTTCCATGCCACCCTTGCTGATCGAATAGCTCAGATAAGTTGGCTTGGGAATGATCTCGTGGACGCTCGAATTGTTCACAATTACTCCTCCACCTTCACGCGAAAGAAAGTGTGCAATTGCTTCGCGACAGCAGAGATAAGCACCACGAAGATTTACACCTGTGATTCGGTCAAAATCTTCTGATGGTAGTTCATGACTAGGACTTGACCACAGGATTCCCGCATTGTTGATGAGTACATCAAGGCGCCCGAATGCGTTAAGAGTTGACTGGAACATGTTCAGGATTTGGTCTTCATGACCAATATCTGCGCGAACGGTAATGTAGTCGGCGTCAGTATACCCTTGCAGTTCATGTGCTTTGTGTACTGCTGCTGCAGTTTTCTTGGCTTCGACTTCACTGCGGTTGTAGTTGATGGCGATGTTGGCACCCTCTTCGGCAAATCGAATGGCGCAAGCTCTTCCGATACCTGTTGAAGCACCGGTGACTAAAACGTTTCTGCCAACAAATCGACCCATGTTAATTTCCTCCTAAGTTTCTAATCTGTATGACCGCTTTAACGATGCACCTGTCGTTTTAAAAAGATCATCAGTCAAAATAGAAGTTATACCAGGATAGATGCTGGAAGGTCACACAAATATATCTGCTTATTTTGGTAGTCGACCCTTAACAACTGCAGAACTCTAGAGGACTAGCGATGTTCAACAAGTGAGTTCTCATAGATGGTGAATTTACAAACGTGGTAAAAATTAACTTCTTTGCGTGGTGCTACGACGAACACATCGCGATGTCTTTACTGTGAAACAGAAAAGAGTATTTTTTACTGAACAGTAACGTTTAGTTGGTTGTTATGTGTTGTGAAGTAACATGTGACTTACATGTTCACTACGTTCATAATTAAAATCTCCTCGTACTCATAAAGCCAATGTTTTATAGGGGTGAAACGATTTTTTATGAAGGTTGAGTACTATCGTTGATGTATGTTTGGTTAAAATTTCCTAAAACAAGAATAAAAAAAATGTTTGGAGTTGACTGCGTAACGTGATACAACTAGGAAAAGTTCAGCAGGAGCGTGCGAGAAGAGTTTCGTGGCTGCAGTTGTGGCCAAAGACCGGATTGGTCGCTTCCCGGGCGCAGTGTTCTATCAAGAACGTTTATTCCATAACAGTGAGGTGATCTCGACATGGCGAAAAAAGTAGCCAAGAAGGCGACCAAGAAGAAGGTAGCTAAAAAGGCAACCAAGAAGAAGGTAGCCAAGAAGGCGACCAAGAAGAAGGTAGCTAAAAAGGCAACCAAGAAGAAGGTAGCTAAAAAGGCGACCAAGAAGAAGGTAGCCAAGAAGGCGACCAAGAAAAAAGCTGCCAAAAAGGCGACCAAGAAGAAGGTAGCCAAGAAGGCGACTAAGAAGAAGGTAGCCAAGAAAGCAACGAAGAAAAAAGCTGCCAAGAAGGCGACCAAGAAGAAGGTAGCCAAGAAAGCAACGAAGAAAAAAGCTGCTAAAAAGGCAACCAAGAAGAAGGTAGCTAAAAAG